>CAMLDW010000036.1 GCA_946479035.1 uncultured Chthonomonadaceae bacterium
AATCCCACAGGGAGTGAACTTGAATGGAGGCGGGCCGGGCTCTAAAGAGCCCGGCCCGCGTGAAGTGGAGAGAGAGCCGCGCTTACCAGCGGTTGCCGCGGCCGCCGCTCTTGCGATTGCCGCTGCCGCCGCCGTATCCGCCGCCGCTGCCGCCGCTGCGACCGCCGCCACCGCCGCCGCCATAACCGCCACCGCCGCCGCCCGTCCGCTCTTCGCGCGGGCGCGCTTCGTTGACGATGATCTTGCGACCTTCGATCTCGGTGTCGTTCATTTCAGAGATCGCGGTAGACGCCTGGTCGTCGCTGACTTCGACAAAGCCGAAGCCGCGGCCGTCCATGACGCGCACCTGCGATGCGCCGTACTTGGCGAAGGCGTCGCGGAGCTTTTGCTCCGTTGTGCCGTAGGAGAGGTTTCCGATGAATAGGTTTTTAGCCATTTTGTCCTTGAACGCCCGCAGGGACTTGAGAAAAGAGGGGAGAGAAATCAAGGACGAACTGTCGTTGGCTTCTGAGCCGTTCACTCGTGCGCAGCGCGCGTTACGTTGTGTATTGTGGCAGTTGTGGCCCGGAACATCCGCCAAAGGTCTGCTTTGAACCTGAAACGAGGTAGCATGGGAGCCTCTCCCTTCGGTAGGCGGACTCCCCAAAGGGCAAGTCCAGTGTGGACCGCGCGGATTGCGTATGGAGCATGCATGAGCCTATCGGCAACTACCATCGAAGAGATCTGGAACCGTGCCCAGAAGGTCTACGGTTACGACGGTTCGACCTGGCGCACCGACGCTTTCGGGTCCCCGATCCTGCACGACGACTATGGGAACCGCGAGTCGCGCTACGGGTGGGTGATCGGCCGGATCCGCCGGCCCGACCCAGCGAGGGAAGACTGCAGCGCCGACTTCCGCGCGATCCAATGGCAGAACGTCTGACGTTCTAGGCGAAGTCCTCGACGACGGTCATGAACCGGAGCTCTGGTGGATTGATCACTCCGGCGTCGCGCATGGTCTGTCGCAGCTCGGAGGACTCCACAAAGCTCCTTGCTCCGTCGGCGTCGCTCCAGGCAAAGATGATCGCGATGTCGTTCGGGTCCGAGACCGTGCGGTAGATGGTGCCACCGAGGCAGCCGTGCCCGGACCTTTCGGAAGCGTGCGCGTCGAAGTGCTTCTTCCACTTGTCGTAGTCGCGGACCTTGTGCCGGATGAGGAGGTGGGTCATGGGGTCACCGAACCGGACGTTACCGGTTCTTGGCGCCCATGACGGGCCAAAGGTCGAACATGGGGAGTCAGCCCCGTGCGATTTTAGGAACTCCCTACTCAGTTGCGCACGAAGACAGCGAGTGAGCCTGCGCCGGGGATCCGGCGGAAGCGCGCTGAATCGCTCTTCTCGATCTCGGCGATGAGGCGGCCCACGTCCGCTATGTCGGTGGAGTTCGGCCTGTTGGCGACGGCGTCGTGGAACACCATCGCGCCACTGGGCTTGAGCGACGCGCACCAGTGGTCGTAGTCCTTCTTGACCCCCTCGTAGCTGTGGTCGCCGTCGATGAAGAGCAGGTCGTAGCCTTCGGGGTCGGGCTTGATGGTGTTCGCGTCAGCGACGACCAGCTCGACGCGATCGGAGACGCCGAGCCGTTCCAGTGCGCGACGGAGCGACGCGTCGTCCTTGGGCGCGATGTCTATGGATGTGACGCGGGCGCCTTCGCCGCCAGCGATCGCGAGAAGGACGGTGGAACCGCCGACGAGCCGGCCGATCTCAAGGACCCGCGGTCTCGGCCTTGCGCTGGCAAGCTTGAAGAGCTGCGCGGCCTCGTCGAGGTCCATACGCAGGACCCCGCGGTTCGTCGGGTTGCAGTGGAAGAGCCAGGCGCAGTCCTCGAAACGCTTCGGCTGCTCGGCGGGGAACTTGGCGGTCTCGAACGTGAACCTTCCGGTGTCGAGCGCGCGCACGAGCACCATCGGCCTGTGCTTGGCGACGAAGCGGATCCAGCGCTTAGAGACGCCGTGCGCGCCGACGTCGGCGAGCCACTCGGCAAAGCCGCCTGAGCCGTTTTGTCCGGTGTTGGTTTCGTCTTGGGTCTTTGACAAGGCTGGCGGCGAGGTTACCATCGCGCGTTTTGCTTTTTGGGTCAACGCCGTTCGACGAATGCCGTAAGATAAGGCATGGATCGGCGGTTTTCGGACGCGGAGGTGGCGGAGATCCTCTCTGCTGCGGCGCAGCGGGAGGAAGGAGGAGGCAAGGAGGGGTGGACCTCCGACCAAGTGCTCGCGATGGCCGCAGAGCTCGGGATCGACCCGGAGAGCGTCCGCGCCGAGATGGTGCGCTCTCGTCCGGCCGTCGAGCCCGCTGGCGGAACAACCGAGCTCATTCCGGGCCGGTTTCCGGGCGTAGGAGCACCGAAAGGACTGCACTTCCGCCGCCGGATGAGGGGAGCGCTGCCGGAGCACGCGCTCGATGACGTCGCGGAGGACGCGCGGAGGAGCTTTACGAAGCTAAAGCGGCTGGAGCGCCGGCCGGACGAGCTGATCGTCGAGGGCACGTTCTATGATGCGGACGCGACGGTGTTCGTAGAGGTCGGTCCGAAGTACTCCTCCATTGAGTTCCGCCTGGACTTTGGACGGCTCGCACGTGTCGTTCACATCGTGTGGCAGATCGTCGGGTTCATGTTCACGATGTACGTGTGGACCAGTTCGCATACAACTGGAGGGCCGTGGGTGTTCATCCCGCTTTTGATATTCTCAGCCTTTGCCTATTTGTTGTCGCTCTTGACGGTAGGAATCGCTTGCCGACGCACGGTGGCGAGGGCGGAGAAGGCGTTCGAGCTACAGTCCAACCGCGCGGCGCGGATGCTGTATGCGACGCACCCTGAGCTAGCGGCGGAATCGGACGCCGCACACGAGCAGGCTAAGCTCCAGACGCGGCTAAGGTCACAGACCTGAGGCCATAATCGGTTCCGTGGCCGTCGGCGCTCGCGCTTCTTTGGGAAACAGGCTGTGGAAGCCTTTGTTCAGCTACGCGTCGATGGCATTGCTTGCGGCGTTCCTGATGGCGCCATTCGTGTGGATGCTGCTGGTGAGCCTTCAGCCGAACCGCTCACCGATCCCGGAACTGCGCGACATGTGGCCGAAGCAGGCGCACTGGGAGAACTACGCGACGGTGCTGACGCAGAGCGAGGTCCCGGTAGGGCGGTTCTTCTTCAATTCGCTCTTCGTCGCGGCGTGCGTGGTGGTGGGGCAGCTCTTTGTGTGCAGCCTTGCGGCGTACGGCTTTGCGCGGCTGAGGTTCTGGGGGCGGGACGGAGTGTTCATCGGGTTTCTGCTGAGCATGATGTTCGCGGGCCCCGTCACTCAGATACCCGTCTATCTGATGATGCGCAGCTTTGGGTGGCTGGACACTTATCTCGCGCTGATCGTGCCTGGAGTGAGCAGCGCGTTCTCGATCTTTTTGTTGCGGCAGTTCTTCGCGCAGATCCCGCTGGAGCTGGACGAGGCCGCGCGGCTCGATGGGGCCGGTGAGTTCACGATCTATTGGAAGCTCGTGCTGCCGATGTCGCGCGCGGCGCTCGCGACGGCAGGGGTCTTCACATTCATCGGCGTGTGGACGGACTTCTTCTGGCCGTTGCTAGCGACCGACTCGCTGCACATGCGCACATTAGAGGTGGGCCTGAGCATCTTCAAGAACAGCTACGGCGGCACGAACTGGCCGCTGCAGATGACGGCGGCGGTCGTCGTGATGGTCCCGATCCTGGTCGTGTTCCTCTCGTTACAGCGTCACTTTGTGAAGGGGATCACGATGGGGAGCATCAAGTAGAGCCTGAAGGTTCAGCGACGGCGGCCTCAAGTACAATCCTGGGCAGATGATGCTCCCTGCGATAGTCGCCATGGTCGTCGAAGGACAAGGCACTCAGCAATACGTCATGAAGCCGGGGGACGTGATTACGAGCTCGGCGGCGATCTCGCGCCGCGACTATATTTTCGCTGGGCGCGACGAGAGCGGGAAGTCGGGCGCGGTGTCGATCAAAGGGGACGGCATCACGGTGGACTTCAACGGCGCGACCTTGCGCGGGAGCGGCCCCGAGACGCAACCGGACGAGCGCTCAGGCACGGGGCTCTACATAGAAGGGAAGAACGTCACGGTCAAGAACCTGAGCGTGCACGGTTACAAGCTCGGCATCGTCGCGCGCAACTCGCCCGGCCTCAAGGTGATCAACTGCGACGCCTCTTACAACTGGAAGCAGCACTTGCTGAGCACGCTCGACCGAGAAGACGGCAGCGACTGGATGTCGTACCACACGAACGAAAAGGACGAGTGGGTGGGCTACGGCGCGGCGATCTACCTGCGCGGTTGCGACGGGTTCGAAGTCAAGGGGTGCAGCGCGACGGGCGGGCAGTGCGGCCTGATGATGACCGAGTGCAACGAGGGTCTGGTGTGGAACAACGACTTTTCGTTCCTCAGCGGCATCGGGATCGGGATGTACCGCTCGAGCAAGAACCGAGTGATGCACAACAACGTCGACTGGTGCGTGCGCGGCTATTCGCACGGCGTGTACAACCGAGGGCAGGACTCGGCGGGGATCTTGATCTATGAGCAGTCGAACGACAACGTGTTCGCCTACAACTCCGTGACGCATGGCGGCGACGGGTTCTTCCTGTGGGCCGGGCAGACGACGATGGACACTGGGAAGGGGGGCTGCAACGGCAACCTGCTCTTCGGCAACGACTTTTCGCACGCGCCGACGAACGGGATCGAGGCGACGTTCAGCAAGAACACGTTCGTCAACAACCTGGTGCTCGAGTGCTGGCACGGTATCTGGGCCGGGTACTCGTGGGAGACGAAGGTGATCGCCAACACGTTCGGCCTGAACGCCGAAGGGATCGCTTGGGAGCACGGCCAGGACAACCAGATCCTTTACAACACGTTCGACAAGAACCGGACCGCGATAGACATCTGGCAGAAAGACAGCGAGGACCCAAACTGGGGCTACGCCAAGCAGCGGGACACCCGCAGCCGCGATAACACGGTCTCCTATAACGTGTTCCGAGACACCGTCGGCCCGGTCGTGCGACTGAGCCGGTCGCTCAACTTCCGCTTCCTCAACAACCAGGTCCAGCGAACGACGTTTCTCATCAACACGGAGAAGGAGACCGACGGCCTCACCATCGCGGGGAACAAGTTCACGGTGCCGTTCCGGATCCCGCTGCCGGTCGAAGGCGAGAACCAGATGGAGATCGACGCCTCGGCGATGCCGGCGCTGACCGCGATGACGGACAGTGGAAACCTGGTGCGCACGCAGGAGAAGGAGGGCGCCGAGTACTTGAAGCAGTTCCAGACCGATTGGGACCCGTTCTTGAATAACGCAAGCGACCAGTCAGCGGCGCACGACGTCGCGATGGTGTACCGCCCTGAGCCTCTGGAGGGAGGAAAGAACCCGTTCCTCAAGCCGGACGCGCCACGCGGGCGCAAGACGATCCTTATCGACGAGTGGGGGCCGTACGACTTCCGCTCGCCGCTGATGTGGCCGACTGCGACGTACGTCAAGCAAGGGAACGTCACTCTGAACGCACAGGGGATCGAACTGCGCGAAGGGCAGGTCCTGGAACAGCACTTCGACCTCTTGGGGCCGAAAGGGACTTGGCGGCTAGGATCGACGCGCGGCGTGAGCAGCGTTTCAGCGAACAGCGGCACTGTGCCTGGCACTTTCGTCGCGCGCATGGAGGCGGGGAAGGCGACCGACGTCTATATCGAGCTGATCTACACAGGGCCGGAGACGACCGACGTCCGCGGCGTGACGACTCCTGCCGGCAAGCCGGTCAAGTTCTCTTATTCGAAGTTCTTCGCGCCGATATCTTGGAGCATCAAGTGGTTCGGATACGACTCCGCGACGGAAGACCCGCGGAACAACGACGCGTGGAAGCGGATCATGACGCAGCTCCCGCTCAACTCGACGAAGACTGCGGAACTGAACTACGCCTGGGGCGGCTCACCGGCCACGAACGTGCCTGGAGACCACTTCTTGACTCTTGCCGAGGGGTCGTTCGAGATCTCTCAGGGGGAGTACGACCTCGAGGTGACGAGCGACGATGGCGTGCGCGTCTATTTGGACGGCAAGGTCGTGCTCGAGGACTGGACCTGGCACCCGCCGAAGACGCAGACCGTCGCGGTGCGGCTCGGCGGCAAGCACACCCTGCGCGTGGAGCACTTCGAGCTCGACGGCTACTCGGCGCTGAAGGTCGTCATCAAGCGCAAGCGCTGACCCCTCACGTCTTCCGGTAGAGCATGTTCGTGAGCACGAGCTGCACGTTCGCCTCACCGATCGTGATGTCGGCCGACGTGTCGGTGATCGCGCTTGAGATCAGGCCGGTCTCGAGGTCGACGAGCATGCTCGTGGCGGAGGCGAGCTTGAGCGATCCGCTCGCGCTGAAGTCGGGCGATGAGATTTCGAGGTTCGACTTTCCGGTCACGTCGATGGATACGCGCGCGCTGCGCTTGCCGTTGACGTTCGTCACGTCGAGCAGAGTGTAAGTCACGTCATACACGCCGTCCACTTTGAACGCGTCGCCGGCCGGTGCGAGCGCTGGGGCCAGAAACTGAGTTGCGTCCACCTTCTGGGTCCACTTCTCGCCGAGGGTCATCGCCTTTTCCGGCATCATGAGCCCGAGGAAGCCGAGGCAGTTCATCCCGTCGAGGGTCTTTTGGAGCAGCACGCCGACCGGTTCGAGCGCTGGGTTCGAGACCGAGTGAGTGACTGCGCCGGCTATGCCCTTGCGGCTGAGCGAAAAGCTCAGGTTGACCATCTTCATGGCGGCGCCTGCGCCGTTGCTGCCGGGGTCCATGCCCTCGTACTCCTCCACGACCGCTTTGACCGGGATCTTCCCGTCCTTCTCTGCGGCGAAAGTGAACGACATGAGCGAGTTCTGCACGCGCTCGTCGATCTTGTCGGGCGAGTAAGTGACCACGCTAAAGACGTTGCGGTAGTGGACCGTCTCGTCCTCGCGCAACTTGAGCTTGAACTCGACTGCGGTCTGCGGGGCGGGCGGGGCGAGAGCGGCAAGGGCGAACAGGCTGAGGCTCAGGTTCATCGTCGGTACCTTTCAAACGAGGATACAGCATCTACGCGCCAGGGGATAAGATGGCTGCATGGACGGACGACCGAAGATTTCGAGACGGGACCTATTGGCCGGGGCGGCGGCGGTCGGCGCAGGGGTCGTCGGGCTGCCGGCGATGGCGCACTACCCTCGACAAGCGGGGCTGCTCGCCGTGAGCAGCGCGAACGGAATGCGGGCAGTGGACAAGGCGATGGAGCGGATGAAGGCCGGCGAGGACACGCTGGACGCGGCGATCGCAGGAGTGAACATCGTCGAGCTGGATCCGAACGACATGTCGGTCGGTTTTGGCGGCCTGCCGAACGCGGACGGCGTCGTCGAGCTGGACTCGAGCTGCATGCACGGGCCGACCTATCGCGGCGGGGCGGTCGGCGCCCTGCAGAACATCAAGACTCCGAGCAAGGTCGCAAAGCTCGTGCTAGAGCGGACGGACCACTGCCTGCTGGTCGGCCCCGGCGCGCTTGCTTTTGCGAAGATGCACGGGTTCGTCGAAGAGAACATCCTGACGGACCGCGCGCGCGAAGCGTGGCTGAAGTGGAAGGAAGGGCTGAGCCACGACGACGACTACATCGCGCCCGATGAGGCGGGGAAGCCTCCCGCGCGACCGACTGGCACGATCACTTGCCTGTGCATGAACGAGAAGGGCGACATCAGCGGCGTGACGACGACGAGCGGCCTTGCTTTCAAGATTCCGGGGCGGCTCGGCGACTCGCCGATCATCGGATGCGGCGTCTACGTGCAGAACGACGTGGGCGCGGCGGGCTCGACCGGGCGAGGAGAGGCGAACATCCTCGAAGGTGGCTCGCGCATCGTGGTCGAGAACATGAAGCGCGGAATGGTGCCGGAAGATGCGTGCGTCGATGTCCTTAAGCGCGTGTGCGCCCGCACGGTGGACAAGCGGCTGCTTCGATCGCAGGGCGTGCCCGACTTCCAGTTGCAGTTCTATGCGATCAACAAGGCCGGGCAGCACGGCGGCGCGTGCATCCACGCCGGGTCGCAGTACGCGGTCCACGATGGGACGAAGTCTCAGCTGATGCGCTGCGCGTCTGTGATGGCTTAGCGCCCGGTCGTAAGGAGCTCGAGCCTGCGCGCAGACGACTCCCACTCTGTGAGCGCGGCTTCTAGCTTCGTGCGGAGCCCGCTGTGCAGGGCGGCGAGCGCAACGAGATCCGCGCCTGCCTCTGGCGAGGCAAGCTGGGACTCCGTCACCGCCACGCTGCGCTCGAGTTCCGTCACAGTTTGTTCGTTCTCCGCGATCGTCCGCCGAAGCCGTTCGATCTCTTTGCTCGTTTCACGCTGCGAAGCTGGGCGCTGCGGAGCTTGCACCCTCGCGATAGTCTTACGAACAGCGAGCGACATTGACCCGCGGCGCTTGTACTCGTCGTACGAGCCCGGATAAACGACTGGGCCGGACCGCCGCAGATCCAAGATGCTCTCGGTCAGTTGGCCGAGCAGCCAGCGGTCGTGCGAAACGAGCACGAGCGTGCCCTTGTAGTCGTGCAGCAGCTCTGCGAGCGCCTCGCGTGAGGCCATGTCTAGGTGGTTCGTGGGCTCATCGAGCACAAGCGCGTTCGGTGAGAGCTGGCAGAGCCTCGCGACAGCGAGCTTGTTCTTTTCGCCGCCGCTGAGCGTGCCGATCGGTCGGAACACATCGTCGCCCTCGATTAGGAACCGCCCGAGCAGGTCGCGCGCCGGGCCGGAGTCCATGCCGCACTCGTAACAGAGGAACTGCAGCGGCGAGAGGTCCTGGTCGAGCCCCTGCGCCTCTTGCGCGAAGTATCCGACCTCGACGCTCTTGCCGGCGCGCACAAGGCCGAGGAGCGGGGGCTGCATTCCAAGCAGCGTCCTGACTAGGGTGGACTTGCCCGCGCCGTTCTCGCCGATGACGCCCCAGCGCTCGCCCCAGCGCACGGTCCAGTCGAGCCCTTGCAACAGTGGCGTCTCTCCATAGCCGATGGAGAGCCCCTGGCACTCGAAGACGATCTCGCCAGAACGCTTTGAAGCCTTGATCGCGCCCTTCATCGCGCGCTGGTCCTTCGGTGCACTTACTTTTTTCGACTCGAGCTTTTGCATCTGCTTGAGCCGCCCGCGCGCCTGCGCGGTGCGCTGGCTGTTCATGAACCGCCGCACGTACTCGTCGAGCTTTGCGATCTGGTCTTGCTGCTTCTTGGCGAGGTCGGCGAGGTGCTCATCGCGCTCTTTTCTAAGCTTGAGGTACTGGTCGAACCCCCCGGGGAACGACTCGGCCTTGTGGTCGCGCAGCTCGATCGTGCGCTGGGCGGTGTTGCGGAGGAACTCGCGGTCGTGGCTGACGAGCAGCACCGCGCCGTGGTACTTCGTGATCCAGCCTTCGAGCCACTCCGTCGCTTGGAGGTCGAGGTGGTTGGTCGGCTCGTCGAGCACGAGAAGGTCCGGCTCCTCGAGCAACAGCCGCGCGATGGCGAGGCGCGTGCGTTCTCCGCCGCTCAGCGCTGCGGTCGGCCGGTCGAACTCCTGCTCCTCAAACCCCATGCGCAGGAGCACGGTCTTGATGTCGCTCTCAGCGCTGTACCCTTCCGCTTCGATGAAGTGCTCGTGCACAAGCGCGTACTCATCGAGGTCGTCGTCGGTCGGGCCCTGCTCGAGCCGCGCTTCTAGCTCCTGGAGCCGTTTCTTGAGGCGCAGACGGATCTCGAGCGCGGACTCTACCTCTTGCAGCACGGTGCGCCCTTCGCCTACGGGTGCTTCTTGTCGCAGGTATCCGACTTTCGCTCCGCGCGAGAGCTGCACAGTGCCCTTGTCCTGCTGCATTTCGCCGGTCAGGATCTTGATGAGCGTGGTCTTGCCGGTTCCGTTGCGGCCGACTAGCGCGACCTTCTCCCGGGGGTCCAGACGAAAGGAGACGGCGTCGAGCACGATATCGACGCCGAACTGTTTGGAGAGGCCGCTGACGCTGAGCAGCACGGAGACTGATTCTACTAGGCACGCAGTAACCAGCCGGACCGAAGGCTGGTACATTTAGGCCATGAGACGCACACTGGTACTGGGGCTCGCTGTCGTTGCGCTTTGCCTGGTCGGCTGTAAACCCAAGGATGCGGCCCCGGATTCTGGAGCGACGAATGGCAGAGACAGCTCGGACATATCGAACGACAAGTCCGCACCGCCGATAACGAAGGAAGCACTTCCGCAGGACTCGGCGACGCCTAGCGCGTCGGGCACGGCCTCTTCGACAGACAGTGGTGCGAAGGAAAAGACTTCTGCGCCTGTAAAGAAGACAGGGACGACCGTTGTCGCGTACCGCAACGCCAAGGGCGATCTCGTCTGCCCGGTGATGGGCACTGTCATCGGATCGGAAGACAAAGCGACCGGCTACCAAGACTATAAGGGCGTCCGCTACTACTTCTGTTGCGACGACTGCCCGAAGCTCTTCAAGAAAGACCCGGAGCCCTGGACAAAGGAGAAGTAGACGGCTCAGAAACCGGAAGTGAACGGGACCGGCCGCATCGCGAGCGCATAGGTCGCAGCATCGAGATAGCTGAGTCCTCGGGGCGCTTTTTCTGCGTCGAAGACCGTTGCGATTTGTGCGCCATGGCTGCCCCAGACAAAGCCGGAGAACCCGCCGAACGACGGTACGATGCACCAGTAGCAGCCGGTAGCGGGGAAGACAGCGCGGAACTTTTCCATCGCTGCCTCGGTGGAGTAGGGACAGAACACGAGGTTGTCCGCCTGCGAGACGACAAACCCCTGCGGCGAGAGCAGCCTCTTCAAGTCCTCGTAGAACCCGCGCGTGAATAGGTCTTGGCTGAGCGCCTGGCCCTCTTCTTCGTAAACGTCGGTGCAGTCGACCACGATGAGGTCGTACGGCGAGTCCGCCTCTTTGACGAACTCGAAGGCGTCGGCGACGTGGATCTGCACGCGCGGATCGTCGAATGCGCCCTCGCTGACGAACGGGACAGCGGACTTGCACGCTTCGATCACGCCTGCGTCGATCTCGACCAGGTCGATGCGCCCGATCCCCTTGTGGCTGCAAAGCTCGCGCGCGACCCCTCCGTCGCCGCCGCCGACAACGAGCGCGCTCTTCGGGCCCTCGATCGAGAGAAGCGGTATCTGCACGAGCGACTCATGGTAGGCGCGCTCGTCGATTTCACTCAGTTGCACGTGCCCGTCGAGCAGCAGCACGCGCCCGAGCGCGAGGGTGTCCAGCACTTGGACGCGCTGGAACTCGGTCTCGCGGTCCAGCAGCACGTCCCGCACTTCGACCTGAAGGCCGAGCTTGTCACTCCGGGTCGGGACATAGAGCGCAGTCTTTTGCACCGGGGGACAGTTTGGCAGTAACGAGGAGAGAGCTGTGAGTCGTGGGCCGAACATAGGACGGCCCGCCGCCATGTTTTGTATAATCAGGCTGACGTGCAACGGCAGGAAAAGACCAGGCACCTGTTGCGTAGGTTCGGGCTGGGCGCCAGCCCCAAGGAAGTGCGCAGCCTCGAGGGGCTGAGCATGGACGACGCGATCGACCGCGTGCTCAATTTCGAGGGCGTCCAAGACGCTTACTCCGTTTCGCCGTGGGAGTTCACGACCAACTCCCAGAACGCCCAGCTAAACACGAACGGCCGCACGATGGCGGTGTGGTGGACGCTCGAAATGTGCGTCACCTCGCGCCCGCTGCAGGAGAAGCTCGCGCTCTTCTGGCACGACCACTTTGCTGTGAGCGATGAAAAGGTCCAGGACGGACGTAAGATGCTACAGTACCTGCAAGTCCTGCGCAAGCACGCTTCCGGCAACTTTGCCGAAATGTTCATGGAAGTGAGCAAGACGCCGGCGATGGAGGTGTACCTCGACACCTTTCAAAACGTGAAGGGAAGGCCGAACGAGAACTTCGCGCGAGAAGTGATGGAGCTCTTCACGCTCGGAGTCGACAACGGTTACACGGAGACTGACATCCAAGAGGCCGCAAAGGCGCTCACCGGCTGGGCCTTCCGCGACACGATCGACTATCGCAACAGGCAGACGAGCCCGGTCGAGGACCAGATCAAGGCGAAGGTCGCGGCGGGTCAGGACACGTTCGAGTTCGCCTATTTCCCCAACCGGCACCAGGAAGGGCCAAAGACGATCTTCGGCCAGACCGGGGAGTTCGTCGGCGATGACGTCGTGCGCTTGTTGCTCGAAAAGCCGGAGACGTCGCGATTGGTCTGTTCCAAGCTCTGGGACTGCTTCGCCTATCCGGACCCGGAAAAGGAAATCGTCGACCGGTTGGTCGCAGTGTTCACCAAGAACAACTTTGAGATCAAGCCGGTGCTGCGGGCGATCGCGACCTCGCCGGAGTTCTGGTCGGAAAGGTCCTTGCGCACCAAGGTCAAGAGCCCAGTGGACTTTACCGTCGCACTGGCGCGCCAGTTCGGCGCAGTGGCCGTAATGGAGAAGCGCGGCGTGGGCGAGAAAGACCCGTTCAAGCCGATCGTGCAGGAGATCGCACAGTTCGCGCGCGTCGTGGACGGCCAAATGCGCAAGCAAGGGCTCGACCTGCTCTATCCGCCCTCGGTGGAAGGGTGGCATTGGGGCGAGGAGTGGATCAACACGGAGAGCATGCTCTACCGCATTGACCTCGCGCGACAGCTCTTTGGCAACAGGCGGCTGATCGAGCCGATGATCGATTGGACGGTGCCGGAGATCGCGGTCGAGCCGGGGCCCGGCGCAGACGCGCAGCTCACAGACCGGCTTTTGGACCTGATCGACGTGCGCATTGGAGAAGAACAGCGCTCGGCGCTCGCAGGGTTCGCGTCGGACCTGCGCTTGAACGACGCGATGTACGGCGAGCGGGGGCGCGTGGAAAAGCTCTCCCAGTTCCTCAAGGTCGTCTTCGCACTGCCGCAGGCACACGTTTGCTGAAGATCGCGCCGTCGCACACGCTCGTTCGATCTCCCGGGGCTAACGCTTTGGCCGCAGCACGATTCGGCGGAGGTTCATGATGACGCCGTTCTTGAGCTCTGCCGGATGGGCGGAGAGCGTGTACTTGCCCCCTGCCGGCACAGTGAACGAGCCGATCCTGATCGTCTTATAGGAGTTCCACCCTCCTGTAGCGGGGAGCTCGTAGTCGACCCATGCGTCCTTGAGCTGGACCTTGACGCGCGCTTTGTCTGCCTCGACAGGGCTGGCGTAGGTCAGTTCGACGTCATACGCGCCGCCGCCCGGCAGCTCGAACTCCCAACTCACGTAGTCGTCCTTGTTCGTCCAGTAGCCGACGTTCCAGTCGGAGCCTCGTCCTTCGATCCGCGCGGTCTCGCCGTGAACGCTTGCGTCCATCGCATTGAGCGTCAGCACGCCGTCCCTGCCCGGCATAAGCGGTGGAACCACGACGTCGATCGGGCCCTCGTACTCGACGCACACGGTCGTCATGATCTTGTTGTCCTTGATTCCTGCAAGAGACACCAGCGGCGACTTCATCGAGTCATTGTCCTTCGTCACTTCGAGGGACGTGCTTCGATCGTCCAACGCGTAGGCGCGGATTACACGATTTCGCATTCCAGTCAGTGCGATGTCCGTGCCCGGCTCGGCGCGAAAGAGGTGCACGTACAGCTTCCCGGGCTTCGTCGTCACGCGGTAGGGGAGCTTTGCGAACGGCGAGGGACCTGCCCCGTAGATCGCCTCTTTGTTCACGCGCACGTAGCCGCCCATCTCGCGCAGCCGCTGTACGCTGGCCTCGGGGATCTCGCCCAGGGAGCTTGGGCCGACGTTGAGCAGGAAGTTCCCGCCCTTGCTCACGCAGTCGACGAGGTTGAACAGCAGCTGCTCGGTGGACTTCCAGTTATTGTCGTCCTTCTTGTACCCCCAGGTGTCGTTCATCGTCATGCACGACTCCCAGTTCACGCCTGGCAGTCCGGTCGCGGGGATCTCCTGCTCGGGCGTTCCGTAGTCGCCCTTGAACCCCGCGTCGCTTAGCCCGCCCATGCCGCCGCGCCCTTTGTCCACGCGGTTGTTGACGATCACGTCGGGGTCGAGCTTCTTGACGTAGTTGTAGAGGTCTGCGCCGCGCTCGTGCGTCCAAGCCTGCTCCCACTCGCCGTCGAACCACAGGATGCCGACCTTGCCGTACTTGCCGCCAAGCAGCTCTTTCAGCTCCGCCTTCATGTAAGCGACGTACTGGTCCATGTCCGGCTCGCCGAGCTCCGGCCGCAGGTCCCACGGGCGGCGCACGGAGTAGTCCGGGTGGTGCCAGTCCATGATCGAATAGTAAAAGCACATCCTGAGGCCCTGCTTTGTGCACTCTCTCGAAAGCTCTAGCAGCGGGTCGCGCTTGAACGGCGTGTTCGTGATCTTCCAGTCCGTCTGCGCGGCATCGAACATGCAAAAGCCGTCGTGGTGCTTGCTCGTGATAACGATGTACTTCATCCCCGCAGCCTTCGCAGTTCCGACGATCTTTGCTGCGTCGAACTTCTCCGGGTCGAACTGCTGCTGCAGCTTTTCGTAGTCGCTCATCTTCGCCTTGGCGGAGTAGTAGATCCACTCGCCGATGCCGGGGATCTTCTGGCCCTGCCACTCGCCGGCCGGGACCGAGTAGACGCCCCAATGGATGAACATTCCGAACTTGGCTTCGTGCCACCAGTCCATCAGGTGGCCGTTCTGTGCGGCGGCGAAAAAGGCGAGGGTAGCGAGCATCGCGCCGTGAGGATACCGAGTCGCGACGTATACTCGGCCCCATGGCGAGGCGAGGGATGGAAGGGCGGAAGGCGTTCCTCGCCTCGGTCGGCGCCGTGGTCCTCATGCTAGGCGTGCTAGTGCTCTTCGCGGTCCCGGCGGCGCGGCACATGGATGCGAAGGCGCTCGACCAGCGCGGGAACGATGCGCGCCAGGGGCGCGTTACCCAGGTGGTTGTCGCGGGGTGCGCTGGAGTCGGGCTCGGAGGGGCGCTCGTCCTGTGGGGGCTGTTTTTGAGGCCGAAAAGCTGAGGCCCGTGAACCGATCCCCCTCGCACTGTATTCTTAACCTTGTGAGGCCATGCGGAACATCATTCCCCTGACGATAGCGGCGGTAGCGCTCGCCGCGCTGGGCTGCGGCAAGCAGGACGCGCAGGCGGCGTCTGCGGGCGCGGACCAGGAGTTCGCGGCGATCGACGCGCTGAAGACGCCGGTGTACTCCGGCCCGCGCGACGCGGCCTCGCTCGAGCAGTACCGCCAGACGGTCCTCCGCGTTTGGGAGAAGAAAGGGCCGATGATCGTCGCGTTCTTCGAAAACCACCCGGACGATGCGCGCTCGCCCGCACTGATGAACGAGTATTGGCAGAGCTTGATGCGCGACAGCATGGCAGACGCCGACACGCAAAAGGCGATCGATGAGATCGAGGGAGATGCGGCGAAATCCTCGAACAAAGAGCTCAAGCAGCATGCTTCGTTCTGGGCGACGTTCTACCGGTCCTACCTCGTGCGAAAGGACGCGCCGAAGGTGCTCGCCCTGGCGGACGCGTACGCGGCGATGTTCCCGCACGACCCGCGCGGCACGGTGTTCTACAGCTTCGCGGCCGTGAGCGAGGGCGCGAGCGTCGCCGATGTGAAGCGCGCGTACAACGAGCTCGCTACGCGATACCCTGAGACGCAGGACGGACAGTTCGCCTCTGGGATGCTGCCGATGCTCACGCACCTGGGCCAGCCGTTCGACTTCGACTTCAAGGACTTGGTCACAGGAACCCGCTATTCCAGCGCGACCCTCAAAGGGAAGGTCGTGGTCGTGGACTTCTGGGCGACGTGGTGCGGCCCCTGCATCGAGTCGCTGCCGATGCTCAAGCAGGAGTATGAGAAGTACAAACCGAAGGGAGTGCAGTTTATCGGCGTGAGCCTGGACGAGCCGGTGAACGGCGGAGACGAAAAGACCGTGCGAAAGTTCCTCATCGAGCACGAAGTTCCGTGGCCGCAGTACTATCTGAAAGGCGTCCACACCTTTGGCGACTCTTACGGCGTGACGCGCCTGCCGACGCTCTTCATCGTGGACAAGCAGGGGACGCTGCGCTCAGTGGACGGCGCGCGCGTGCTCGACCGGATGCTGGGCGAACTGACGGCGCAGTGAGCTAGCCCATATCGGAGGGCTTCGGCGGCTCGTGCGGCTTCTCTGAAGGCGGCGCGCCCGCTCCGATGTCGTATCCCGGCCCTTGGCCGCGCGGGTAAGGGGAGGCGGGGTTGTACATGACCTGCGGCGCCCAGCCTACGAACCGGTTGTAGAGCAGCGTCGTTGCGATGTACTGGAACGGCATCGTGAAGACGAGCCCGATGTAACAGGCGATCGCGCCAGCCTGCGCGATCATGGAAACGACAAGAAGAAAGATTCCTGCCATTGGCCAGTTCGACTTGAGCATCTCCCAGCTCTTGCTGATCGATTGAGTCGCCGTCTCGCCGGTCGCGACCTTGTGCGGAAGAGCGAACATCACCAGTCCGGCCGTAAAAAGCGCTCCTATACAGCACGCTATCACTCCCAATGCTCCCACGAGGCCAGCAAGAAACATTACGGCAAAGTATCCCAGCGGATCGCGGAAGCCTTCGAAGATGTCGCCTGTCGATGCGGGAAGCCCGCGCGTCAGGTTTAGCGTGTGCTTCACGACTCCGACGCTGATAAACATTGCGACGAGGACGCCCGCGAACTCAAGAACGAGCTGTAGTCCCAACGTCGCGAACACGGCGGTAGGGTCCGGCTTGCCTCCCATCGCTTGCTGGATCATGGGGAGGTACGCGACCACCACGCTCGGCAAGAGCGCGAGCATGGAGATGCCGCCGGCGGTGACGTACGTCTGCCAGTTGGCGGTCAGCAGGCTGAACGCCTCGCTGATGACGCCGAAGTCGATATCGCGCCGGGGCGACGAGTTGGGCGTGAAGGGCGGGGGAGCGGCGGCCATCGGTCAGTCCTCAGGCCGCACGATACCACGCGCTAGTCGTCGTCGAACAGGTTTTGTTTCGCCTTGCCGCTCGGCGCCGGCGCCTGCTTCTGGATCTCGTCCTCGTCCACCAGCACGGCGATCGAGGCGACCTTGTCGCCGTCTTGCAGGTCGATCAGCTTGACGCCCTGCGCGACGCGACCGACGAGCCGGATGTCCTTCACCTTCATGCGGATCCCCTTGCCGTTCGCGGTGAGCACCAGCAGCTTGTCCTTGTCGTGCACCATGCGCGAGCCCACGATCTTGCCCGTCTTGGCGGTGCAGTTCATCGTGAGGATGCCGCTCCCGCCGCGCCCCTGTCTTCGGTACTCGACGATCTTGGTCCGCTTGCCGAAGCCGTGCTCGCCCACGACGAGCAGAGTCGCCTCGTCATCGGCGATGTCGGCGCTGACGATGAAGTCGTTCCTGTTCTTGAGCTTGATCGCGCGCACGCCGCCCGCCGTGCGCGAGCGGTCCTTGACGTCGGTCTCCTTGAACCGGATGGACTGACCGTTGTGTGTCACGATGATGATGTCGTTCTTGCCCTCGCTGCGCAGGACCCACCCGAGCTCGTCGCCCTTCTCGATGTCGAACGTCTTGAGGCCGTTGCTCCGCAGGTTCTGGTAGAGGTCTAGCGCCGTGCGCTTTATCTCGCCGAGCTTCGTGATCATCGTGAGGAACCCCTTGCCCTTGTGCTCCTTGACGTTGACGGTCGCCGTAACGCGCTCGTCGCCGTCGATTGCTATGTAGTTGATTACCGGCAGCCCTTTGGCGTAGCGCGAGGACTCAGGGATGTCGTATGCGCGCAGCTTGTAGGCCTTCCCCTTGTTCGTGAAGAAGAGCACGTAGTCGTGGGTGTTGACCTGGAAGACGTTCTCCGGCTCGTCCTCGGACTTCATCACGTTCTTCATCCCCTTGCCGCCGCGCTTCTGCTGGCGATAGGCGTCGGTGCTGATCCGCTTGATGTACCCGTCGCGGCTGATCGAGATGATCGCTTCCTCTTCGGGGATCAGGTCCTCTTCGCTGAACTCGCCCGCCTCGCGCGGGATGATCTTTGTGCGGCGCTCGTCGCCGTGCTTGTCGCGCAGCGCCGTAATCTCGTCCTTCAGCACAGTCTTGAGGCGCGCGGCGCTGCTCAGGATGTCCATCAGGTCCTGCGCGCGGCGCAGCGCCTCCTTGTAGGTCGCCTCGAGCTCGGCTTGCAGAAGCTGCGTGAGTCGGCGCAGCGGCATAGCGAGCACTGCTCCGGCCTGCATGGGCGACATCTCGAACTTGCGCACGAGCTGCACGCGCGCCTCGCCCGGATCCTTGCTCGCGCGAATCGTCTTGATGACCTCGTCCAAGTTGCGCCGTGCGATCTGGTACCCCTCGTTGAGGTGCACCTCTTCCAGCGAGCGCATCAGCTCGTACCACGTGCGCCGCTCGATCACCTCGGTGCGGTGGCGGACGTACTCGTCGAGCACGGTGAGTAGCGGGGAGACGCGCGGCGCGCCGTCCACCAGCGAGAGCATGATCGCGCCGAAGGTCGTGCGAAGCTGCGTCTTCTTGAGCAGGTAGTTGAGCGCCTTGTTCGGGTTGACGTCGCGGCGCAGGTCGACCTGCACCCGCATGCCCAGCTTGTCGCTGTAGTCCTGCACGTCCGTGATCCCCTCAAACCTCTTGGTCTTGGCGATGTCGGCGATCATCTTGACGAGGTTGGTCTTGTTGACCTGGTACGGGATCTCGGTGATGACGATCGCGCTCTTGCCGCTCTCGATCGGCTCGATCGCGGTCTTGGCCTGCATGACGATGGACCCGCGGCCCGTCTCATAGGCGTCGCGGATCCCCATCTTGCCCATGATCAGGCCGTAGGTGGGGAAGTCGGGGCCGGGCATGTGCTCCATCACGTCGTCGAGCGTGCACTTGGGGTGGTCGATGCGGTGGAGGATCGCGTTGCAGACCTCGGTGAGGTTGTGCGGCGGCAGGCACGTCGCCATGCCCACCGCGATCCCCTGCCCGCCGTTGCACAGCAGGTTCGGGAACTTGCTCGGCATGACCGTCGGCTCGTTGATCGTCTGCAGGTAGTTCGGCATCCAGTCGACCGTCTCGCGGTCGAGGTCCTCGAGCATCTCCATCGCGATCGGAGTCAGGCGGCACTCCGTGTAGCGCATCGCAGCTGGCGAGTCGCCGTCGATGCTCCCGAAGTTCCCCTGCCCGTCCACGAGCGGGTAGCGGAGCGAGAACGGCTGCGCCATGCGCACGAGCGTGGGGTACACGACCTCGTTGCCGTGCGGGTGGAAGTCGGCGGTGGTGTCGCCCGTGACCTTCGCGCACTTGGTGGTCGGGTTCTGCGGCGTCAGGTTGAGCCGGTGCATCGCATAGAGGATGCGGCGCTGCACCGGCTTCAGGCCGTCGCGCACGTCCGGCAGCGCGCGCGCGATGATGACCGACATCGCGTAGTTGACGTAGGAGCGCGAAAGCTCCTCTTCGATGTCGACGACCTGGATGTTGATTCCTTCTTCTGGCACGGCTAAGTCCTGGACGTTCCGGGGCTGGTTTTCGGCTCTCTTCGAGCCCTCCCGACAGGCCCGATTTTACCCCTCTCGCAGGCTCATTTCGGGGACGTTTGGGATGGGCGTTTTGACGGCCCAAAGATGAAGGCGGAAGGGGCAGTCTTGGCCGCGTGGATGCCGCGGCCCGACTTGTGGTGCAGGCCTCCGGCCCGCACGGCGCAACCCAAGAGAAGTGCAGGTGCAACACGCGGACAACAGATGGGCGCCTTATGTCGTGTGGTGAAGAGTCGAGCAATAAGGAAGGGCCGCAAGGAGGTGCCCTGTGGGCGGGGGGTGGCGAGGGCAGGCCACCGCATTGCCCTGGTCCGACAGGACAGCACCGACGCGTCCGCACACTCCCAGACGGAACCACTCACGCGCCTGATCGAGTAAAACCGGGGCAGGTTTGGGAGTGCGCGGACGCTTGGTCGAAACGTGTCGTCCGGCGTCGAGTCAGGCCGCGCTTTTGCATGACCGGCAGTGATCCTTCGGTACGATTGCGAAAATGCGAAATTGGCCCCACGCTCCTTCGAAGCGCGTGACCGCTCCTGGGCTCTACTTCGTCACAGCGGCAACTTACCGGAAGAAAAGACTATTCACCGACGAGCCCCGGATCGAGATGTTGCACGACACGCTGCTCGAGACCGCCGAAAAGCACGGCTGGGAAATGATGGCGTGGGCGGTTTTCGCCAATCACTACCACTTCGTCGGGGTCAGTCCGGACCATGAGCGCGCGGCCACAGAACTCTGCAGTCGTGTCCACACTGTGACGGCGAACTGGCTAAACGCGCTCGAGGGCGAGCGCGGACGGCGAGTCTGGTATCGGTGCTGGGACGTGCGGCTAACGTTTGAGAAGTCGGTGATGGCACGGCTCGCTTACGTCACCAACAACCCGGTGCACCACGGCATCGTCGCCCGGCCAGAGGATT
This sequence comes from uncultured Chthonomonadaceae bacterium, assembly GCA_946479035.1. Next base: position 20,422 of record CAMLDW010000036.1, read on the forward strand.
ACGAGTGGTGTTCGGCAAAGTGGTTCATGAAGAACGGCGACAGGCCGTTCGTGCAGAGCGTGATGTCTTTCAAGACGGATAAGGTGAAGGTCTACGACGACTTCTAGGGGCTAGGTGGTGCGTGATAGAAAAGCGCGGGCTGATTTGTCCTCAGGAGGAAGCCTCAGGTCGGTGCGCCCGCGCACTCCCAAATCGGCCGCGCACTCCCCAAGGTAAAACCGGGGCAGGTAGGGATATGTTGGTTTCGGCACTCATCGCACTCGCCCTCTCGTCACAGCCCGACGCAGCGCCGTTCATGCGCTACGCGGACATCCACGGCGACACGGTCGTCTTCACCAGCGAGGGAGACCTCTGGCTCGGCGACCTCGCCACCGGAAAGGCGAGAAGGCTCACCAGCGACCCGGGCGCCGAGATCTTCCCGCGCTTTTCGCCCGACGGCAAGCAGATCGCGTTCATGGGCGAGTACGACGGCGTGCGCGAGGCGTACGTCATGCCCGCCACCGGCGGAGTGCCCAAGCGCCTGACTTACCACTACGTCTACGCGACCGTGCAGGGGTGGGACAACACCGGCACGAAGGTCGTCTATCGCACCACGCAACAGCCGGAGCCCTACGACATGAAGATGGTGCCGGCGGCGGGCGGCGCGCCGGAGGATATCCCGCTCGAGTTCGCGGAGAACCTCTCGTTCAGCAAGAAGGGCCCGCAGTTCGCGTTCACGCGCTTCAACCGCGCGACTACCGCGTGGTTCTACTACACCGGCGGCATGCTCAACCAGATCTGGACCGGCGACCTGGCGACCAAGAGCTTCAAGCAGATCACCGACACGCCGGGGACCGACGAGTACCCGTGCTGGGCCGGCGACGACGTCTATTTCGCGAACATGCAGGGGAACAGCTTTACCGTCATGCGCGCCCCGGCCAAGGGCGGGCAGGCGACAAGGGTCGCCGGGCCCTACAGCTATGAAGTGCGCGACCTGAACAGCGACGGCAAGCGCGTGATCTACCAGAAGGGCCAAGGGGTCGAGGCGTACGACATCGCGACCGGCAAGGTGATGCCCGTCAGCTTCGAGATGCAGAGCGACACGATCCACTTGCGCCCGTTCCGCACGCCCGCGATGCTGCGCCTGGGCGACGCGAGCCTCACCAAGACAGGAAAGCGCGCGCTGATCGAGGCGCGCGGGCAGATCGTTTCCCTCCCAGCCGGCGAGGGCGCGGCCGAGCTCTGGATGGCCAAGCCAGGCGCGCGCCTGCGCACCCCGCGCACGTCTCCGGACGGCAAGAGCGTCGCCTATTTCAGCGACGAGACGGGCGAGCAGCAGCTCTACGTCGCTGAAGCCGACGGCAAGAACCCGCGCCAGGTGACCAAGGACGCCAAGCGGCGGCTCGTCAACTACGCGTGGTCGCCGGACAGCCAGTGGATCGCGCTCAACGACAGCAACGACTGGCTGCGGCTGATCAAGGTCGCCGACGGCAGCGAGACGAAGATCAACCGGACCTACTTCACCTGGACCGGCACGCAGTTCGACTTTTCGCCGGACAGCAAGTGGCTCGCTTACAGCCAGGTGGACGCGATCACGCAGTACGGGCAGGTCGTGCTCTACGAGATCGCGACGGGGAAGAAGACGCCGCTCGGCGGGCAGAGGTCGAACGACATCGCGCCCGCGTTCAGCACCGACGGCAAGTACCTCGCGTTCCTCAGCTTCCGCAACTT
>CAMLDW010000037.1 GCA_946479035.1 uncultured Chthonomonadaceae bacterium
GCCCGGAGCTGGTCACCGAGTCGGCCGTCGAGGACTAGAAGCCGCCGAGCGGCGTCAGCTTGAAGCCGAACCTGTCGAGGATGAACAGGATGTTGGCGATCGACGAGACCTGGTTGAAGTTGATGTTTCCGCTGTCAGGGACGTACACGAGGTCGCCGGCCTGCAGCTTCACGTTCTGCGCCGAGTCTCCGTTCTTGATGTAGCGGACGAGGTTCGCCTCGATCTGCATGAACTCGCCGGGCCGGCCGGGCACCTGGCGGATCACGCGGACGGCGCTCAGCTTGGACCGGAACTCGATCTCTCCTCTGCCGAGCGCGATCGCGTCCATGAGCGTCATCGGCTCCTTGTAAGGGTACACGCCAGGGTTGGGGACGCGGCCGAGGATGAGCACCCGGTTGACGGTCCCTTCCGGCACGACGAGCTCGTCGCCGTCCTTCACCTCGTAGTTCTGCGACATGTCGCCCTTGGTGAGCATCGCAAAGAGGTCCACCGGGATCAGTTCGTTCGAGCCCTTTCTGCGCAGGAAGGCGCGGCGCAGGTCGGCGCTGTTGTCGCGGAGCTGTCCGCCTCCGCGCGTGTAGAGGGTAAGGATCGAGTCGCCCGGGCGCATCTCATAGCTGCCAGGCAGGGTCATCTGCCCCGTGATCGTCGCGTGAATGCGGCGGTACGCGTCGATGACGACGGAGACGATCGGGTCTTTGATGCCTAGCTTGGCCTTGTAAAGCTCTGTGAGCTCGGCCTCGAGCTCAGTGGTCGTCTTGCCCTCTGCATGCACCATCCCGACGAAGGGCGCAGTGATGTTGCCGTCCGGCGAGACGATGACCTGGGCGACGAGGTCGGACTGGTTGTAGACGAGGATATGGAGGATGTCCTCCGACTGGATCCGGTAAGTCTCCTGCTGGGCCCAGGCGCAAGCGCACAAGGCCAACAGACCAGAGACCAAGACGGACTTCAGCAACTTCAAATCCAGCGCTCCTAACGTTCTACGCGGTTCGGGCCGCCTTTCGGGCCCGATTATACTCGCGGCCAGGCTCAAGCCCCGCCCCGCAGACCCTCCACCACGAGCGTAACCTCGCCTTTATACGGGACCTCGCCCTCGCTCGGTACCGCAGGCAGGGTCCCCCTCCAGACCTGCTGGTGGGACTTCGTCAATTCTCGGCAGACCGCGTAGCGCCGCTCACCCAGCGCCTCTGAGCAGGCTGCAAGAAGCTTGCCGACCCGGTGCGGGGACTCGAAAAAGACGAGCGTCATCGGCGAGCCGCGGTAGGGCTCGATCAGGGACCTGGCTGGCCCAGGCTTGCGCGGCGGGTAGCCGAGGAACACGAAGCGCTGTGCGTAGAACCCGCTCAGTGCCAGCGCGGCGGTGACTGCGCTCGGGCCGGGCACGGAGTCCACCTCGACCCCCAGGACCAGGCAGGCGTGCACCAGCTCGGTGCCTGGGTCGCTGACCACGGGCGTGCCCGCGTCGGTGAGGAGCACGGCCGCCTTCTCCTGAGCGATCTCGTTGGCATAGTGAGCGACCTTGTCGGCGGAGGTGTGGTCGTTCAGCACGCGCATCGGCTTCTTGAGGCCGAGGTAGGACTGGAGCTTGCCGCTGACGCGGGTGTCCTCGACGACCCAAAAGTCCGCGTCGGCGAGCGCGCGCGAGGCGCGGGGCGAGAGGTCGCCCAGGTTACCGATGGGCGTGGCGACGATCGTCAGCGAGCCTTTACCGGCGGACAATCACTTGCCCTTGCCCGATGTCGTCTTGCCGCCCGTCGTCGCGGCCGCGCCGCCGGACGCAGTTCCGGTCGTTGTCGCCGTGCCGCCCGTCGTTGCGCCCGCTGCCTTTTCCTTCGCCTCTTCGCCGTAGGTCTTTCCTGTCTTCGGATCGATGGCGAACTGGTCGAGGGTGTCCCCCTGCTGGTTCTGTAGCTTCGCGTTCTCCGCTTGGGACTTGCTCCAATCGAGGAGAGTGTTGCGGATTTCAGCGGCGTCCACGTCCGAGATCTTCTTCTCGGTCTCGAGCTGGTTGAGCTTTTGGTTAATCGTGCTGAAGTTGTCCTCGTTCTCCTTTTCAAAGCCGGTGTTGTTCTGTGCCGCGAGCTTGAGCGAGGCGACCGCGCCGACGTTGTCGCCGGTCTGTAGGTAGGCGTCGACGAGCACGAGCCGCAGCCCGACGCTCTCGACGTCCAGGAGGAGGTCGTTGATGACGTCGATCTTCTTCTTGGTCAGCGCGCTCAGCTTGTCGGCCGGGAGGCGCGTCTCGAGCTGTTGGACCGCGCCGAACCTGGCATACTTGGCCGCCTGCGGCCCGGCGGGGTCGTCCTGGGCGACCACTGTGTTGTCGAGCACGTCCAGGAGCTTGGCGATCGCCCCGTCTTCGCTCAGCGTCGAGTCTGTAAGGGTCGAATAGACCTTGTACACGGCCTCGAGCCCCTTGCTCTTCCACTCGATCTTGGCGACCTTCACGCCAGCCTCGATCGCTTCGGAGAACGCGCGCTGCGCCCTTTCCTGGCGGGAGGTGTTGATGTAGAGCGCTTTGCCGGTCTCGAAGTCTTCGGGCAGCTCGGACTTGAACTGTACGAGCTTGTAGATCTTGTACACGGACCCGGGCTCGACGATCACGCCGCTAACGTCCCCGACCTTGAGGTCGCCGAGCGGCTTGAGGTAGCCCATGAGGTCGAGGGTCGACCTGCGGAGCTTCATCGGCTCTTTGGGCGGCAGCGCCATGTACTTCTTGGTGACGGCGTCGAAGTCCGCGCCGCCCTTGATCTCGGCCAGCGCCTGCTCGGCCTGCGCCTTGCGCTGCGCGTCCGTCATCTCCTGCTTGTCGAACGAGACGTACTTGAAGCTGAGGCCGTCGTAGGAGCGCCTGACCTCCTCCTCGGTGACCGTGATCGAGGAATAGAGGCTCTCGAGCAGCGCCTGCCTGACGAAGTCGCCGACGACTCCGTCGCGCAGGCTAGGGTCGGCCAGGGCGTCCTTGAGCTTCTGCATCGCGGCCTCCTTGTTCTCCGCAATGGTATGGCCGCTCTGCTTTTCCACGTACTGCTGGAACTGCTGGTCTGTGGCGTTGGCGACGAGCTTCTTGTCGGCGATCGCCTGCTCCTTGCCCCGCCTGACCGAGTCGTCGAACTGGGACGAGGCCATGGAGAGGATCCGGGAGTCGTCGATCGAGATCCCGCGCGCGACGGCGACGCTGTTCGCGACCTGGCTCCGCACGATGCCGGCGATGCCGATGGCATACACGGCGAACTCTCTTTGCGGGTCGACCGCGGCGCCGACCGCGCCGCGCGCGTCATCCATCTGGCGCTGCAGCGAGGCGAGCTTGACCTCCTTGCCGTTGACGGTGAAAACGACCCTTTCGAGGGACGGATCGGTCTGTAACATGCCCGCCGGGTGGAAGAAGCAGGAGATGCCTGTCCAGGTCAGCCCGATCAGGCAGACGACCATGACGAGCCAGACAGCGACCTGGCACCCCTTCTTTTCGGTGGCTTCTCTTAGCTTGGAAACGGACAAATCTCAGGCTCCTGACGGACTAAGGTAACCGCAGATTATGGCACCCGGGTTCCCGCCCGAGTGGGCAGGGGTTGACTAGTAGACAAAATGATGCTATGATAGTGGACGTAGTGCGGTCTACTACCGCAGAGGGTGCACCAGATGGCAAAAGGTCTTACAGCGCGACAGGAGTCGATCCTACAGTTCGTGGTGGAGTACATCCAGGAAATCGGATATCCGCCTTCGATCCGGGAGATCGGTGACAAGTTCAAGATCGGGTCCCTGCGCGGCGTGACCGTGCACCTCGACGCCCTCGAGAAGAAGGGGTACATCGAGCGCAGCAACACCCCGCGCTCGATCAGGATCGTCCACCCGGCCTACCAGTCGTCGCAGCGCGTGACGATGCTGCCGCTCCTCGGCAACATCGCTGCGGGCGCGCCGATCCTGGCTGAGGAACACATCGAGGACCTCGTGCCCGTACCCAGCGAGATGGTTCGCAGCATCGCGGGCGCCTACGTCCTGCGAGTCCGCGGCGACTCCATGTCCGGCGAGGGGATCAACCCGCGCGACCTGGTTGTCGTGCGGCCGCAGGAGACCGCCAACCACGGCGACCTGGTCGCGGTGCTGCTCGGCGACGAGGCGACCGTCAAGAGGATCCATTACGACAAGGGCAGCATCCGGCTCATGCCGAGCAACCCCGCCTACGACCCAATCGTGGTGACCTCCGAGGACAACCCGCGCGTGCTGGGAAGGATCGTCGGACTGCTCCGCGACTACGAAGGGATGGCCTTCTAGGGCCCGCTGACGAAATCGATGCGGCGGTCTCGCACCAGTGCGGGGCCGCTTCGTTGTTCCTGGCGAAGAATCCCCATCCCTGGAAAGAACCAGGTCGTCAGCTGCAACGGGCCTTGTGACGACTGTAGGTCGAGCACGCACTTGACGGTGCGGTACTTGCGCCCGGCCACGTCCAGGCTCTCGTTCGTCCGCCTCATCGTCGCAGTTGCCGCCGTGCTCACAGTCGCGGTCGCGAGCACGCCCTGCCACTTGGCGCCGTCCTCGGCGAAGAGAGGGACCGGCGGCGAGTAGGCCGTGCCCCCGAGCTCTGCGGCGAGGAGGATCCCCCCCTGCCAGCCGAGGCGGCAGTCTCCCATCTCGCTCTCGAGCAGCCAGCCTCGCGTACTGCCGACCGAGGCCTCGCGCACGACGCGGAGGTCTTGGTACGTGGACTCCGGGTCGATCGTGACCAGGTAGACCCAGTGGTTCCCTTTCGCCAGAGGCATGTAGCTGGTCGTCCCACCGCCGCACCCGGCGGCGCACGCGACCAGGATCAGCAGCAGGGTTCTCACAGCGCCTCCAGTTTGGCGAAGCTCTGCACGAGTTTCTTCACTCCCACCGCGCCGGGGAAAGCGACCGTGACCTCGGCGTCGTTCTTGAGCGGGCTGCACGCGACCACGACCCCGATGCCGAACGTCTTGTGCGAGACCCTCTGGCCGACGTTGAACGGCGGTGCCCACGCGGGCTTTGGCTTTTCTGCCTCGGCCTCCTCGTACTCGTCGACCTCCGGCTCGTGCGTGCTGTAGCGGCCGTCTCTCTCCAGACGAACGGAGCGCAGCCCGCGGGGAAGCGTCGTGCCGGAAGAACCGGGAAGGACCGCCGTGGCCTCGCCGCGGATGTCGTCCAGGAACCGCGAGCGCGGGTTGAAGCTCGGTTGGCCGAAAAGCGTGCGGCGCTGCGAGTGCGTGAGGTGCAGCTCCTCCTTGGCGCGCGTCATGCCGACGTAGCACAGCCGCCTCTCCTCCTCCAGCTCCGCCTCCTCGCCGAGCGAGCGCGAGTGAGGGAAGACCCCTTCCTCCATCCCGACGAGGAACACGACCGGGAACTCCAGGCCCTTGGAAGAGTGCAGGGTCATCAGCGCAACAGCGTCCGAGCCGTCCTGGTAGCTGTCGATGTCGGAAACGAGCGCGACCGTCTCCAAGAAATCGCTGAGCGAGGTCTCCGGGCCCTCGTCGTACTCGATGGTCACGTTGATGAGCTCTTGCAGGTTCTCGAGCCGGCTCTGCGCTTCCTCGGTGCGCTCGGACCGCAGAGCGTCGAGGTACTCCGACTTGTTCATCAGGTGCTTGAGCACGGGCGTCACCGGGCCGCCCTCGGTGAGCAGCGCGGCGGATTCGACGCAGGCGACGAGAGACCTGGCCCCCGCTTGCGTCTTGGACGGGACCGAGCCGAGCCACTGTTCGTCCTTTAGCCCTTCCCAAAGCGGCTTGCCGAGCGCGGTCGCGCGGGCATCGAGCTTTTCGAGCGCGCCAGGGCCGATGCCGCGCGCCGGGAGGTTGATGATCCTCTTGAGCGAGACCTCGTCGTCCGTGTTCAGTGCGAGGCGGAGATAGGAGACCATGTCCTTGATCTCCTTGCGCTCGTAGAACCGCTGGCCGCCGACGAGAACGTGCGGTACGCGCATAGTTAGCATCGCCTCTTCCAGCACGCGGCTCTGCGCGTTGGCGCGGTAGAGGACCGCGAAGTCGCGGTAGCTGCGTCGCCCGTTGCGGACCTCCCGAAGGATGGAGTCTACGACGAGCATCGCCTCATCGCGCTCGCTCCCGGCCTCGGAGACCGTGACTGCGGCGCCCTCCCTGTTCTCGGTCCAGAGCTTCTTTTCCGCCCTGCCGCGGTTGTGGCGGATGACCTCGTGAGCCGCGCCCAGGATGCGCTGGGTCGAGCGGTAGTTCTGCACGAGCTTGACGACCCTGGCGCCGGGGAAGTCGTCGTTGAAGCGCAGCATGAGCGAGACGTCCGCGCCGCGCCACGCGTAGATCGACTGGTCGTCGTCGCCGACGACAGTGACGTTCTTGTGGCTCTCCGAGAGGATCTGAACGAGCCGGTACTGCGCGAAGTTGACGTCCTGGTACTCGTCCACGAGCAGGTGGAGGAAACGCTCCTGGTACTTCTCGCGCACCTCCTTGGCCTGCTCGAGCAGGCGGACGGACTTGAGGAGGATGTCGTCGAAGTCGAGCGCGTTTGCCGCGGCGAGCGCCTTGTTGTACTCGGGGTACACGGAGGCGACGATGCGCTCGAAGTAGCCCGCGGCCTGCGCTTCAAAATCCTTAGGCCCGACCAGCCGCTCCTTGGCGCGGCTGATCTCTGCCAGTACTCCGCGCGGCTGCACGGACTTGTCGTCCACCCCTTTGCGCTTGAGCAGGTCCTTGACCAGCGAGACCTGGTCGGCGTCGTCGTAAATGACGAAGTTGGACGGCAGGCCGATCGCGCGCCCCTCGATGCGCAGGAGCTTCGCGCAAACGGCATGGAACGTCCCCATCCAGATCTGTTTGGCGTCTGGCCCCACCATCTTTTCGATGCGGCCGCGCATCTCGGCTGCGGCCTTGTTGGTGAAGGTGACGGCGAGGATCCGATAGGGGGGGACGCCTTCGGAGACGAGCCGCGCGATGCGGCTGGTAATGACGCGGGTCTTTCCCGAGCCCGCGCCGGCAAAGACCATCAAGGGGCCGCCCGGGTGGAGCACGGCCTCGCGCTGGTCGTCGTTGAGTCCGGACGGGTCGAATCGGGCGGGCATGGGCCATCCCGTTGGTACCCCAAGCCGGGGGCCGGCTCCGGGAACCTGTCAATCCAGCGGGAAAAGCCCGTCCCAGGGTCGCGGGAGGGCCCCGGCGCGGTGTAACATGGAGCTTGAATCCAGCGTCAGTACGGGTACAAGAGGCCGGTCGCGCCCATGCGTGCGGATCGGCACGGTGAATCAGATGAAGAGAGTCCTCAGTGCAGTGCTTGCGGCGTCGTTCGCCGGGGCGGCGTTCGCGCAGTCCTTTACGATCGTCCGACCTTCCGAGGGGGCGACGGTCCGCGAGACCGTTTCGGTCCTGATCCCGAAAGGGAGCATCCCGAACGGCGGCTACATCGGCGTCCTGGTCAACGGCAAGTTCCTCGAAGCGGCGATGCCGGACCTCGTCGGTGAGAACTACGTCTACAAGCTGGACACGAAGGCGCGCAAGCTCCCCGACGGCGATACCGACCTCGAAGTCGTGCTGTACATGGACGGCGGCGACCGCGCTGACATCATCAACCGCTCTTCCGTGCGCGTGAAGCTGGACAACTATTCGTCGATCAAGGTGCCAGAAGGCGGGTACGAGCTTCGGTACATTTTCAACAAGGGCACCGAGCTGCACTACCTCAACACGTCCACGCAGAGCGCGGGCACAGTCAGCCAGTCGCAGGCGGCTCTTGGCAGCCGTGCAAGCGAGCTCCCGGTCGCCGAGGAGAAGTTCAGCATGCTCTACTCGTTCGACAACGTCTACGCGGGCGACACAGGGCCGGAGGCACTGCTTCGCATGCAGGCGCTGCCGGACAAGGGCAAGAACTACATTTTCGTGACGGCCGCAGGCGAGTCGGAGCCCAAGAAGTTTTACGACTACGAAATGCACCCGCTCTACATGCGGATCACGAACACGGGCCGCGAAGTCTGGGGCGCCGCTCCGCCCTACTTCCCATTGGAAGGAACTGCAGGCGAGTCCTCTCACCTCGACCTGTTCGCAATCCTGCCCCTTCCGGTGCTTCCTTCCAAGAAACTGTTCCCGGGCGACACGTGGCAGGCGCAGCACCTCTTTGGCGAACTGGACCTAGACAAGCTCGAAGAGACCTATAAGCTGACTACGGGCCTTGCCTCTCGCGGAACGTTCATAGGCGTCGAGTGGGAGAACGGGATCCCTTGCGCCAAGTTCAATATCGCGGTCGACGCAGGACCGCGCGAGATTACAAGCGCGGTCAACCTGAACAACCAGCCCGGCGAGGCCACCAAGGTCTCCTTGAACGGAACAGTCTGGTTCGCACTTGACCGCGGGATCATCGTGAAGTCCGAGATCGACATGCTCCAAGAGTCGCTCATCACGGTCGGCACACAGCAGGCCGCGGGCGCTGGCAATGGAACAGGCGGCGCAGGTGTCGGCAGCACGGGCGGTCCACAAGTGGGCGGCACAACCGGCGGAGGCGGCGCGACCGGCGGCATCAACTTCTATCAGCCAAGCAACTTCGTGTACGCGCCTTTTGTTGACGCCAGCGGCTACCTCCACTTCTTCCAAAACCGCCGCGGCGGCCAACAGGGCGGTGGCCCGGGCGGAGTCGGTGGAGCCCCAGGCGGAGTCGGCGGAGCCCCGGGCGGAGTTGGTGGTGCCACCGGCCAGCAAGGCGGGTTCGGAAACCGCACCGGCGGCGGCAGCGGCGGCACGCAGCGGATGATCCTCCGCGTTCGGCTCAAGCTCCTGTCAGAACTGGAGAAGTAAGGGTCTGGGCCTGTTCGGTTCATGGTTTCGCAGCTCCTCGTCTGACGAGGAGCTGCGCGCTACTTTAATCGAGCACCTCGAAGAGCTCCGCGTCCGCATCGTGCGGGTCTTGGGGCTGCTCGTCGGCGGGATGGTCGTCGGCTGGTTCTTCGCGATGCCCGTGTATTGGGCCCTTGAGGGAATCGTCAAGGCGAACATGCCAAAGGGCGTCTCCTACACGGCGATGATCACGACCATTGCCGGCGCCTTCATGCTCCAACTCAAGATGGCCGCCTACATCGGCGTCTTCATTACTCTCCCCTTCACCATCCACCAGGTCTGGGGCTTCGTTTCGCCGGGATTGCGCCCGAACGAGAGAAGGCCGATCAGGATCCTCGCTCCCGTCAGCACCGGGCTCTTCTTTTTCGGCGCGTGGGCCTGCTGGTACATCCTGCCCGCAACGGTCTATTGGTTCGGTACGTTCATGACCGACATGCGCGACACTAAGCTGATGCTGGAAGCCGGCCAGATGGTCTTCTTCCTCATCAACATGATCCTCTCCTTCGGCGTCGGGTTCCAGATGCCGATCGTCGTGTACTTCCTCGCCAGCCTGGAGATCGTCACGCCGAAGGCGATGATGAAGTACTGGCGCCACGCTGTTGCGGGCGTCGTGGTCGCTGCGGCCGTCATTACTCCCTCCGGCGACCCGCTTTCGCTCACCGTCATGGCTGTGCCGCTCATCCTCCTGTTCTTCGCGAGCGTGTTCGCGGCGCGCTGGACGATCAGGAAGAAGCGTGAAGCGAACGACGAAGACCTCGACGATCTAGACTAGGGCATGGACGCGCTCGGGGTCTTCGAGCGGTACGCCTCGCAGCCCCAACTGCGGGAGCGCATCGCGAACGTCCTGACGGTCCCTGGGCGCGCGGCCGCCTTCGCCCCTCTCCAAACGCCGTTGCACCCGCACTTGGCCGAGGCTCTAGCGCGCAACGGCGTGCAAAGGCTCTTCACGCACCAGGCGCGCGCGATCGAGTCCGCGCTCGCTGGGCGCGACACCATGGTCGTCACGGGCACCGGCAGCGGAAAGACCATCTGCTACAACGTGCCGGTCGTGCAGACGTGCCTGAGCGAGCCCGTCGCGACCGCGCTCTACATCTATCCGACCAAGGCGCTCGCGCAGGACCAGGCGGGCAAGCTCCTCGCGCTCGTGCCGGGAGGCCAGGTGCGCGCGGGCGTATACGACGGTGACACAGAGCGTCAGCAGCGCACCGCCGTCCGGCGCAGCGCACAGGTCGTGCTGACGAACCCGGACATGCTGCACGTCGGGATCCTGCCGCAGCACGAGAACTGGTCGCGCTTCTTCCGTACGCTTCGGTTCATCGTGGTGGACGAGGCGCACACGTACCGCGGGGTGTTCGGCTCGCACGTCGGCGGCGTACTGCGGCGACTGCTGCGCCTCTGCGCGTGGTACCGCTCCTCGCCCGTCGTGGTCGCGTGCAGCGCGACGGTCGGCAACCCGGAGGAGGTGTTCGAAAAGCTGACGGGGCGCAGGCCGCAACTGGTCAAAGAGGACGGCTCGCCCCAAAGCGAGCGCAACGTCGTGCTGATCGAGCCGCCCGTGCCGGAAGACGACGATGCGTTCAGCCCGAACAAGGAGACGGCCCTCCTCCTCGCGGACTTCGTGCGCTGCGGCGTGCGAACGCTCGCGTTCTGCCGCGCGCGCGTCTCGACCGAGCTGGTCGTGCGCTACGCGAGAAAGTCGCTCGAGGACGCGGGAGACGACCTAGGGCAGGTGGAGTCCTACCGCGGTGGCTACACGCCCAAAGAGCGGCGCGACATTGAAAAGCGGCTCTTCACCGGCGGCCTCACCGGACTCGCCACCACCAACGCGATGGAGCTGGGCGTGGACGTCGGCGGGCTGGACGCGGTCGTGCTGAACGGCTACCCTGGCAGCCTCTCGAGCTTTTGGCAGCAGGTCGGGCGCGCGGGCCGCGGAGAGGAGCGCGGGTTCGCCGCGATGATCGCCCATGAGGACCCGCTCGAGCAGTTCCTCGCGCGAAGCCCAGGCGTGCTCCTCAACGGTGCGAACGAGCGCGTGTGCCTGAGCCCGGAAAACCCGTACGTGCTCGGCGCGCAGTTGCGGTGCGCGGCGTACGAGCGCCCCCTCTCGCAAGAGGACCTTGCGCTCTTCGGGCCGGGCGCGGCGCGGGTGGCCGACGGGCTGGAAGACTCCGGCGACCTGGCGCTCAGTGCCGGACGCTACTTCTACCCGAGCCACGAGGCGCCCGCGAGCAAGGTCGACATCCGCGGCATCGGCGGCGGGAGCATCGTGCTCGTGTGCGACGCGGAAGAAGTCGGGCAGATGGAGCGCTGGCGCGCGATGCAGTTCGCGCACGAGGGCGCCGTCTATCTCCACCGCACCAAGACCTACGTCGTGCGCCGGCTCGACCTCGACCGGAACGAGGCGCTGATGGAGCAGCACGAGCCTGGATACTTCACGCAGCCGGTCGTGCAGTCGCTCGTGCAGCCGACCGTCGAGCTCGTGCGAAGTCCAGAAGGCCAGTCGTGCGCCGTCGTGCTCAGCGGCATGAAGGTGACGTCGTCGGTCGTCGGCTTCCGCAAGATGGCCCAGGACGGGAGGCAGGTGCTGGCAGAAGAGCCGCTCGACCTCCCGCCGCAGAGCTACGACACGGTCGGCGTGCGATTCTCGCTCGGCCATGACTGGTCACCGGACGAGACCGGGGAGACGATCGGCGCGCTGCACGGGATGGAGCACGCGCTCATGGCGGTCGCGCCCGTGCTTGCCTCGTGCGACCGGCGCGACCTGGGGAGCGCGTGGTTCTCGGTCGACCCGACGGACCTCGCGCCGTCGGTCTACGCCTTCGACGCGATGCCTGGCGGGATGGGCCTGTGCGAGGCGCTCTTCGCCAAGCGGCGCGAGTGGGCGGAGATGGCTCTCTCTCTCGTCGCCTCCTGCAAGTGCGAGCACGGCTGCCCGGCGTGCCTGCTCAGCGCGAACTGCGAGTCGATGAACGAGAACCTGAGCAAGCGCGGGACCGCAAGGCTCCTGTCGTGGGTCCTGGGCGTTGACGCGCGTTGATTCGCGCGAGCTTTGTCCGGTAACTGGACGAGGGGAGGAGCGGGGAACCAAAAGGTAACCTCTTCCTCCAATGATCATCGTCATGCAGGTCGGGGCGAGCCGCGTCCAGATCGACGCGGTCGCCGAAGCGATCCGCGAGCTGGGGCACGAGCCCCTGGTCATGCCTGGCGAGGACCGTTGGGCGATCGGCGTTCCCGCCGCGCTCGACTCGGGACAGCGCTCGGCGCTCGAAGGCGTCGTCTCGCGACTCGAAGGCGTGAGCCAGGTCACCGAGACGAGCCGCCCCTACAAGCTGGCGAGCATCGAGTACCACCGCGAGCCGACCGTCGTCGAGGTGAAGGGCGCAAGGATCGGCCCAGGCTCGTTCGTCGTGATGGGCGGCCCCTGTAGCGTCGAGTCGTACGAGCAGTACAAGAAGAGCGCGGAGATCGTAAAGGCGAGCGGCGCGAAAGTGCTGCGCGGCGGCGCGTTCAAGCCGCGCACCTCGCCCTACTCGTTCCAAGGGCTGCAGCAAGAGGGCCTGGAGATCATCAAGCGCGTAGGCGACGAGACCGGGCTCGCGACGATCACGGAGGTGATGACTTCGGAGATGGTCGGCGCGGTCGCAGACCACGTCGACATCCTACAGATCGGCGCGCGCAGCATGCAGAACTTTCCCCTGCTCATCGAGGCCGGCAAGAGCGGCAAGCCCGTCTTCCTCAAGCGCGGCCCGTCGGCGACGATCGACGAGTTCCTCCTCGCGGCGGAGTACGTGCTGAACGAGGGGAACGCGCAGGTGATCCTGTGCGAGCGCGGGATCCTGCCGCACGACCGCCAGTACACGCGCAACACGCTCGACCTCGCGGCGGTGCCGGTGCTGATCGAGCACACGCACCTGCCGGTGATCGTCGACCCCTCGCACGGCACGGGGGTCGCCAAGTACGTCGCGCCGATGGCCAAGGCCGCGATGGTCGCTGGCGCGCACGGTGTCATGGTGGAGATGCACCCGAACCCGAAGCAGGCGCTGAGCGACGCCTCGCAGGCGCTCAACCCCGAGGAGTTCGACGCGCTGATGGCGCAGCTCAAGGGACTGGCGGACTACGTCGGCGTGCGGATGTAGCTCGGACGGAGGGCCGACCTCCTGGGCGGCCTGCCGCGCACAAGCGCAGTCCTCGCGCCAGGGCTACGCCCCCGGGTTCTTCCACACGACGTGCCCGTCCGCGTACGCGACCGCCCGACCGTCGGGCGTGTCGGTGTAGCCGAGCACCGTGTTCGCCGGATCCTTGAGATCGCTCAGCTTTCCGCCCTGGAACGTGTACACGAACCCGTCGAACACCGAGTCGTTCCGGACATATGGACTGACGTCTTTGCGCAGGTCGAGGTCGCCAGGGATCGCATCGTCGTTGTCCGCCGAGTACATGATGAGCCCGAGCGCGACCTGCTTTGCCTTGCTCATCGCGGCGGCCCTCTTCGCCGCGAGCATCATCTCCTTGTACTGCTGGACCGAGATCTCGATCGTGCGCCGGACGAAGAGCGCGCCCTTGACCATGAACGCCACGTATCTCTCCCCGGCGGGCAGCACCGCGTACTCCGCGTGCTCGCTGACGAGCGCGACCGGCCTTTCGCTGTCGGTGGTCGAGCTGATCCACCAGGAGAGCACGCGCGCGGTTGCGCTCCCCTCGGTCGCGTCTGTGAACTTATAGTCCAGCCGCACGTCGCTCTCGGGCTTCTTTGGTTCGTAGCTCGCGACCGGCCCGATCGTCTCGCTGTAGTCGCCTGAGACCGGGTCATAGTGGACCACGACCTTAATGGGTGCGCCGCCCGAGTCCGGCGGCCGCTCGATCTCGATCAAGAGCTCCCTCGCGTCGGCTGACCACTCGGTTCTGCCCGCACGGCTGTACTTGTTTGGCAGGGTTGCAGACTTGCCAAAGCTGCCGTCGGCGTTGGTCGTGCGGATCGTCACCGGGGGCGTCTGGTCACCGAGCGAAAACATCGGTTGGTCAATCTCAACGGCGAGTGGAGAGACAGGAGAGACGTCGAACTGCGCGAGCGTCATGCCATGGTCCGAAGCCTTGCGAATGCTCTGCAGCTTGGCGTCGGAAGCGTCGAGCACGAACGTCTCGTTGGTGATCGTAGCCGGTGGAGGCGCGCCTCTCTGGGCGCCGTTCACACTTACCGGGACCATGTACGCCACAGAGACGATCGCGCGGTCGGTGCCGACGAACCACTGGAAGCGTGGAAAAACGTTCGTGTCCTTCGAGAGCGGGATCTCCTTCGTCGTCCCGGTCGCGCTGTCCCAGACGACGATGTCCTTTCGCAGCGGCTCGGGCTGCGGGCCGCCGATCTCGGGCGGCGCGGGGTTGGGCGTAAAGCGCACCGCGACCAGGTATCGCCCGTCCGGCGAGACCTCCACGGTCTGCACGTTCTGCCCGACCACGATCTGCGGGTCGGCGAGCATCAGCGCGCGCTTGGCGGTCAGCACGGTGCCGTTCTCTTTGTTCGGCTGCCCGGCGACGGCAAGCGGGACTGCCAGGGCCAGGGCAAGGAGCGTGGATCTCCGCATGCCCCTATCATAACAGACCCAGCGGGCGAGAACGACCGGGAGCGCCGCCCGTCTAAGCTATTGACATGCCCCTGACGGCCTTGGCGTTTGCGTTCGCGCTCCACCAGCTCGTCTACCCGCTGCGCTGGGAGCCGAAGAAGGGCGAGTCCTTCGTCTACGACTACTTCCTCAAGGACAAGGAGACCTCGGTCGAGGCCGCGATCAAGCGCGCGGTCAAGGGCGTCAAGAAGGACGGCTCCTTCGAGATCGAGAGCCGATCTCTCGGCGCGCTGGTGCGAACCGGCGCGAGCGAAGTGCGCGACGACCGCCCGAACGCCTCGACCGCAACCTTCGACCCCTCGGGGCACCTGGTCGCGATCACCGGCGGCATCGCGGGCCTCGCAAAGTACCGCTTTGCGATCTTGACGAGCTTCGTCGCGCCCCCTAAGGCCGTGGTGCCGAGCGACTCATGGAAGAGCGAGCGCGAAAAGGACCGGCCCGCCGGCCTCTCCGCGTCCTCCGTCACCTACACGTTCAAGTCCGTCACGGACGGCGTGGCAGAAGTGGGCTTCGTCTCGACGGAGTCGTCCGGCGCGTTCCCACAGAGCGCGACGGGCACGTGGTGGATCGACGCGAGGACCGGGCTCGCGCTGAAGTTCGAGGCGAAGGTCAAGAACTTCGTGGGATCGGAGGGCGCAGAGACCGAACTGCGCCTCACTCTGCGCAAACCGAAGTGAGCAGCCAGAGCGCGCACTCAAGCTTGGAACGCCTTCCGCTCTTTTCCTCCCTTCCGTCCGCGAAGAGCAGCGTTAGCTCGTTGTAGTCGGAGTCGAACGCGATGTCGCTCCGGCTGACGTCGTTGACGGCCACTGCGAACGCTCCCTTTCTCTCGATCTTCTGCTTCGCGGCGTCGAGCCCACCGCCCGGCTCAGCCGCGAACGCGATGGTCCGACCTTTCGTGAGCTTGGAGAGCTCCGCAAGAACGTCCGGGGTCGGCTCGAGCTCCACGCTCTTCGGCTCTCCAGAGCGCACCTTTCCTTTCGCCCTGTCCGCGGGACGGTAGTCGGCGACGGCGGCGACGCCTACGATCAGATCCGCGCCCTTGGCGTGGGGCCTCGCCGCCTCCAGCATCTCCTGCGCCGTGCGCACTTGCACGACCGTCGCCCTCAACGGCACCGGCTCGCGCTGCGGCCCGGCCACGACGGTGACCTCCGCGCCCATCATCAGCGCGGCGCGCGCGACCGCTGCGCCCATCTTTCCGCTCGATCGGTTCGTGAGCACGCGCACGTCGTCGAGCGGCTCTTCCGTCGGGCCGCTGGTCACGAGCACCTTCTTTCCTTTGAGCGACTGCGCGACGCTAGCGACCGCCAGCACGGCCCTCACGATCTGTTCGACGCTCGCAAGCTTGCCCTGGCCCTGCTCGCCGCACGCGACCTCGCCCTCTTCCGGCTCGACGACCACCGCGGCGCGCGCGCGCAGCTTTTCGAGCGACTCGCGCACCGCGTCGTGCGCGAACATGCTCGGGTTCATCGCGGGCGCGAGCACGATCGGCCCCTCGTAGGCGAGCGCGAGCGTCGTGAGCATGTCGTCGGCGTAGCCGTTCGCGAGCTTGTTGAGTGCGTTCGCCGTGGCTGGCGCGACCACGAGCACGGAGGCAGAGCGCGCCCAGTCGATGTGCGCCATCCGCCCGCGCTCGGGCTCTTCGAAAGCGTCCTGCAGGCACGGCTGCCCGGTCAATGCCTCAAAGAGCGCCGCAGTGACGAACCGCTGCGCGCCGTCGGTGAGGCAAGCGCGCACCGTGAAGCCCTCGCGCATCAGGGAGCGCGCGAGGTCGCACGCGCGGTAAGCGGCGACGGACCCCGAGACCCCGAGCACCAAGGTCTTCACGCGGTCGCCTCCACCAGCTTCCTCACCACCGACCCGACCTCGTCGTTCACGATCTGCAGTTTGTACGTCCCTGCCTGGGCGATCTCGCCGCGGGCGTCGCTGAGCCTGCGCTGGATCATCGCCTCGTCGTCGGTGCCGCGACCGCGGATGCGCCGCTCCAGGTCTTCGTCCGAAGGAGGCAGCAGGAACACCGTGAGCGCGTCCGGCCGCTGGCGCAGCACCTCCGCCGCGCCCTGCACGTCGATCTTCAGCACCGGGATCCGCCCTTCGCGCTCAAGCTCTTCGGTCTCTTTGCGCGGCGACGCGTAGTAGTGGCCGTGCACCATCTTGTGCTCCAAGAACTGCCCCTCCCGCTCGAACATCATAAAAGTCTCAAGGTCCAGGAAGTTGTAGTCCCGCCCGTCCTCCTCCCCCTCGCGCGGAGGCCGCGTCGTGTAGGTGACGACGCGCGCCACGCGCGGGTCGGCGAGGAGCCACGCGTCGAGCACCGTGTCCTTGCCCACTCCGCTGGGCCCGCTCAGCACGACGATCATTGTGTCACCGGTAGAGCAGGTCCATCAGGGCGTTGGCGAGCCGCGCCGGGTCGTGGCGCACGTAGTCGGTCTCGGACATCAGGTCGCCCGTGACCGGCTTGTACCCCATCTGCCTCAGTCGGTCGATGTCCGGCACGACCGCGTCCTGCCTGTGCCGGTGGTAGCGCGTCGCCGTCTCGGCGCTCGGAGAGACGACGTTCACCAGCACGTAGTCGCACACGCGCCCGTCGACGTTGGCCTCGAGCGCGACGACGTGCTCCGCCGCGGTGAACGCCTCGCTCTCGCCGCGCTGCGTCATGACGTTGCACACATATGCCTTGGTCGCCCTCGACGACTCGATCGCCTTTGCGATCCCCGGCACGAGAAGGGTAGGGATCACGCTCGTAAACACGCTGCCTGGGCCGATGACGATCATGTCCGCGGCGAGGATCGCCTCCAACGCCTCAGGGTGCGGCTCGACCTCCTCCGGGTCGAGGTAGATCCGCCGGATCGCCTTGCCCGACTCGACGATCGAAGTCTCGCCGCAGATCTCCGCGCCGTCCGCCATCAGCGCGCGCAGCCGTACGTGGTTGCGCGTCGAGGGGATGACGCGCCCGCGGATCGCCAGCACCTCGCTCGCCATCTGCAGCGCCGCGTCCACGTCCCCGGTCTGCTCGTAGAACCCCGCGATCAAGAAGTTCCCGATCGAGTGCCCGGAAAAGACGCCGCTCGACTTCTTAAAGCGGAACTGGAAGAGGTCCGTCATCCTCTTCTCCGCGTCGGCGAGCGCGACCAGGCAGTTGCGGATGTCCCCGGGCGGGATGATCCCCATCTCGTCCACGAGCCGCCCGCTGCTGCCGCCGTCGTCGGTCACCGTCACGATCGCCGTGATGTTCGACGTGTACTGCTTCAGCCCGCGCAACAGGGTGCTGAGCCCCGTCCCGCCGCCCAGCGCGACGATGCGCGGGCCGAGCGCCAGCTGCTGCTTGCGCGCGTACGTGTCCATCACGCCGCGCCGCGAGTTCGGGTCCATCGCCTCCGCCACGCGCTTGTCGAAGCTCTTGACCCCCCAAACGACGACGTAGAACCCGAGCAGCACCAGCACGAGCCCCAGGACGTGCGTCACCGTGTCCGCCTGGTCGCCGAGCCCCATGCCCTGCAAGAACCCGTTCCAAGAGGAGGAAGAGCGCTCGTAGAAAGGCTCGAGCAGGGTCCGGAAGATGATGATCGTGCCGATCAGGAACACGAGCAGGCCCGCGACGGCGGCGGCGACGTAGCGGTATAGCCCTGCGGTCGGCGCAAGCAGACGGCGGAACCTGTGGCGCCTAGTCCTTCTTGTCTTCATCCGGGATCAGGATCCCGAGCAGGCCGTACACGACGGACAGGACGACGCTCCCGACCAGCGCGGCCATGAAGTTCTCCACTCGGAATCCAATCTCAAGACTACCCGCGAGCATCAGCATCGCGGCGTTCACCACCAGCGAGAACAGGCCCAGCGTCAGGCAGGTCAGAGGCAGGGTGAGGAACTTGACGATCCTGCCCAGGGTCGCGTTGATCAGACCCAGCACCCCGGCGCCCAGCAGCACGTTCATCGCCCCGCCGAACGTGTCGTAGGGGGCCACGTCGAACCCCTTGACGAAGACGTTCGTCAGCTTCGCGGCGAGCACCAGCGCCACCGCGAACAAGATCCATCTCAGCAACAGCCGTCTCAATGCCCTGCAACCCCGCTATCCGCCATACTCAGCTCCTAGATTGAACGCCCAGACCCCGCTCCTCAGGCAGTACTTCCAGACTAAGGACGCCTATCCCGGCGTCTTGGTCGCCATGAGGGTCGGGGACTTCTACGAGTTCTACGGAGAGGACGCCGAGACCGCTGCGTCCGCCCTAGAGATCACCCTCACCGGGCGCGAGGACGGCGAGAACGGCCGCGTCCCCATGGCCGGCGTCCCGTACCACTCGGTCGAGAAGTACCTCGCAAGGCTCGTGCAGCAGGGCTTCAAGGTCGCGCTATGCGACCAGGTCGAGGACCCGAAGCTCGCCAAAGGGCTGGTCAAGAGGGAGGTGACCCGCGTCCTCTCCGCCGGCACAGTGATGGACGACGCGATGCTCGACTCGTCCGCCAACAACTTCCTCGCGGCCGTATGCATGCTCGAGGGCCGCGCCGGGCTCGCGATGCTCGACCCCACGACCGGCGAGTTCCTGGTCACCGAGATCGAGGGCGACTCCGTCGCCGACCGCCTGCTGCAGGAGATCGCGCGCTGGCGCCCGACGGAGCTGCTCTATTCAGAAGAGGAGAAGGAGATCGGCGAGGCCGCCTCGCGCAGCCTCGGCCTCACGGGGACGCAGGAAAAGCGCCAGAGCCCCGACCGCGCCGAGCGCGCGCTCCTGCGCCACTTCCACACCGTCAACCTGCAGGGCTTCGGCATCGAAGGCCGCAGCGGAGCGGTGACCGCCGCCTCGATGGTCCTTGAGTACGCCCGCTCGCACGGGCTCGACCTGCGCCACGTCGATACGATCGCCACCTACTCGCTCGAAGGGCTCATGCGCCTCGACCCCGCGACGCGGCGTTCGCTCGAGCTGACGCAGAACATCCTCGACGGCTCGCGCCGCTACACGCTGATCGACGTCCTCGACGAGACCGTCACCGCGATGGGAGCGCGGCTCCTGCGGCGCTGGGTCGAGCAGCCGCTCCTCGACCGTGGAGTCATCGAGAAGCGCCACGAGGCGGTCGGGCGCCTGATCGAGCACGCGCTCGTGCGCGGCGACCTGCGCGACGCGCTGCAGAAGGTGCGCGACGTCGAGCGGCTCGTCTCCCGCGCCTCCACCGGGCTCGCCTCCCCGCGCGACCTCGCCGCGCTGCGCGACTCGCTTCTCGCGCTGCCGGAACTCGACGACGCGCTGCGAAAGGTCGCGCTCGGACGGCTGCACGACCTGCGAGCGCTGACGAGCGACCACGGCGACCTCGCTCGCCACCTCGAGAAGGCGCTGGTCAAGGACCCGCCGCACGTCCTGCGCGAGGGCGGCGTCATAAAGCCCGGCTTCGAGCCCGAGCTCGACGCCCTGCGCGAGCTCGGCAAGTCCGGCAAGTCGTACATCGCAGCACTGGAAAAGACCGAGAGGGAAGCCACTGGAATCGAAAAGCTCAAGGTCGGATACAACTCCGTGTTCGGCTACTACCTCGAGGTCGGCAACGCGAACAAGCACAAGGTCCCCGCGCACTACATCCGCAAGCAGACCCTCGCCAGCGCCGAGCGCTTCATCACCGCCGAGCTCAAGGAGCACGAGAGCGCGGTCCTCGGCGCGGAGGAAAAGGCCGTCGCCCTTGAGTCCGACATCTTCACGAGGCTCCGCTCGCGCGTCGCAGAGAACGCCTCCGCGCTCCTGCAGACGGCCCGCGCGATCGCAGAGACGGACGCACTCATCTCGCTCGCCGAGAGCGCCGTGCGCCGCCAGTACACAAAGCCCGAGATCACCGACGAGGACGTGCTCGAGCTCGAAGAGGCGCGCCACCCGGTGGTCGAGGCGCACACCCCGCTCTTCGTCAGCAACGGCCTCGCGCTCGGCCCCACGAGGCTCGTCGTGCTCACCGGCCCGAACATGAGCGGCAAGTCCACCTACCTGCGCCAGACCGCGCTCATCGTGCTGATGGCGCAGATCGGGTCGTTCGTGCCGGCCAGCAAGTGCCGCATCGGCTTGTGCGACCGCATCTTCACGCGCGTCGGCGCCAAGGACGAGCTCGCCACCGGACAGTCCACCTTCATGGTCGAGATGGTCGAGAGCGCCAACATCCTCAACAACGCGACCGCGCGCTCGCTCGTCATCCTCGACGAGGTCGGCCGCGGCACCTCGACCTACGACGGCCTGGCGATCGCGTGGGCGATGGTCGAGCACCTGGCCCGCGCGCGCGCCAAGGTCCTCTTCGCCACGCACTACCACCAGCTCAACGCGCTGGCCGAGCAGGTGCAGGGCGTGGCGAACTTCCGCGTCTCCGTCGAGGAGGTCGGCGACCGCGTCGTGTGGACCCACCGCGTGCTGCCCGGCGGCACGGACCGCTCCTACGGCGTGCAGGTCGCGCGCATGGCGGGCGTGCCCTCGATCGTCCTGCGGCGAGCCGCCGAGATCCTCGCCGAGCTCGAGCGCGACCCCGCGACCCCCTCGGTCGGCCCCGGGCTCGAGGGCGTGCAGATGACCCTCTTCGATTCCGCGCCTTCGCAGGTCGAAGAGGAGATCAAGCGCCTCGACCTCGACTCCCTCACCCCCGTCCAGGCGCTCGTCATGCTCGAAGAGCTGAAGAAGAAGCTCTAGCCTTTGGGAGTGCGGCGAATTATCGCCGCTTTGTCTTGCGCTTCGCGCCTGGGCGACCAACTGGATCGCCCCGGCATCAGACCCCTACGGCACGGTCGTGGCGGTGCCGACGGCCGAGTAGTTGCCCACCGGCTCGTCGTTCACGACGTACCGAAGCCGGTATCGCCGCACTTCCGGCTGGCCCGCGCAGCCTGCCGCCGCGCTTGCGCGCCGTCCAGAACGCGTTCTCTGCGGCGCAGCCGCAGCTCTCAGCGGCCCAGCCCCGGGTTTCCGCCTCCCTCCCTTGGTTCTCAGCGGCTTAGCCCCAGTTCTCCGGCTCGCAGCCCTGGTTCTCAGCCGCTCAGCCCCAGTTCTCTGCGGCTCAGCCCCAGTTCTCTGCGGCGCAGCCCTAGTTCTCTGCGGCTCAGCCCCAGTTCTCTGCGGCTCAGCCCTGGTTCTCTGCGGCTCAGCCCCAGTTCTCTGCGGCTCAGCCC
>CAMLDW010000038.1 GCA_946479035.1 uncultured Chthonomonadaceae bacterium
GCCAGTCCGGCGGCCCCAGCAAGGGCAACGGCGGCGGCGGCGGCCAGTCCGGCGGCCCCAGCAAGGGCAACGGCGGCGGCGGCGGCCAGTCCGGCGGCGGCCAGTCCGGGGGCCTAGGAAAGGGCGGCGGCGGCAATTCGGGCGGCGGATCACAGTCCGGCGACAGAGGCGGCTTTCAGAGCGGCGGGCCGAGCCGAACTTCCGGCGGCGGCGGATATCAGAGCGGCGGGCCGAGCCGAACTTCCGGCGGCGGCGGATACCAGAACGGCGGACCGAGCCGGACTTCCGGCCAGGACGGTCGCGGGACGCTCGACAAAGACGTGTTCAGGAAGACTCAGCCTTCCCGCAGCGGCACGACCCACTACGGCACGGAGAGCAACCTCAACACGAGTTCTCGGCGGGGCGGACCGATCCGGATCCCCGAGGCGCCGACGATCCGATTTGGCAGCAACGGGCTGGGACATGACGTCCTCCGCGAGGATCGCACGATCGTCAACCGCTCGTTTCGGCGCGGGTACTGCCAGTACAACCCGTTCTGGGTAGACGACTGGTTCTACTATCCGCACTACGTGTTCGAGTACAACCCGGGGTACTGCTACGCTTCCCCGTTCTACTACTATCCGAACGTGCCGGGCTACATCGCCTCGATCCGAGTGATCACAGGCAACTTCGCGTTCGTGATCCTGGCGCAGGACCGCTACAACTACAGCTACCACCGCGGCAACTACGGCGGCTATGGCGGATACGGCGGCGGCTATTCGCGCAACGACAGCGACCTGATCGACTATCAGATCGACAACCTGGTCGACGCGTTCCAGAACGGGCGAATCAGCTACATGGAGCGCATGATCCCGCGCGACGGCACGATCACTGTCGAGCTCGAAGACCAGCCCAGCTACCGGATGTACAGCAACGACTTCTTCGACATGCTCGCAGACATCGTTGAAGGCACGGACACGGTCAGCTACCGCATCACGGACGTCCGCTACGGCAGGGGACAGTACGTGGTCTACGCCGAGCACACCTACCGCGACCCGTGGGGGCGCATCGAGCGCAAGTTCCACACGATCGTCATGGAGCGGGACCGCGAAGGGTACGAGATCGCGTACTTCCGGGTAGACCGCGATCGGAGCTACGACCGGGACAACGGCGGCTACGGCGGCGGCAACTAGGAGCTAGGCTCAACTGAAGCTGAAGGCCCGGCGGGTTCCCCGCCGGGCCTTCTCTTGTTGGCCCCGGGGTGCGAGCCTACAGTTTTTCCACGTTCCGCCGAAGATTTCACACGGAGACCGCAAAAACCTGGCAAAAAGCCGTGTTTGAACCGGCTTGGAGACGAAAGTGAGCCTCAGGATCAATACCAATATCCCGGCGATGACGGCGCTTCGGCACCTGAACGAGACGGACGACCAGCTTCAGGGCGTCACGACCCGGCTCGCCACCGGCCTGCGGATCAACCAGGCTGGAGACGACCCTGCCGGCCTGATCATCAGCGAAGGCCTGCGGGCGCACATCGCCGGCCTCGACCAGGCTCTCCGCAACACCCAGGACGCCATCAACATGGCCAAGACGGCCGAGGGCGCACTCAGCGAGGTCTCGCGCCTCATTCTGAGCCTTCGCGGCCTTGCCATCCACGCCGCCAACACCGCAGTCGTGGACTCCAACCAGCTCGAAGCCGACCAGTCACAGGTTCGCTCGGTGCTGCAGTCCATCGACCGCATCGCCACCCACACGACGTGGGGCACCAAGAAGCTTCTCAACGGCAGCGCCGGCACGACTGCGGGCATCACGCGCACCGACCTCGTCAACAGCCTCTATATCGGCGGCGAGTTCAACGGCCAGACCGTCGCGGACGGCCCGATCACGATCACTCGCGTCACACAGGCGACCCAGACCACTACCGGCCCGCTCGCGACCGTCTACGCGGACTCCGCCGCGGTCGTCAACGCTGGTACGTTCGTGCTGAACGGCACGACCTTCACGGTCAATCCGGGCGAGTCGGTCTCCGACGTCGCGGCAAAGATCAACCAGCAGTCGAGCAGCACGGGAGTGCAGGCTTCGATCGTCGCCAACGGCGGCGGCGTCTCGATCCAGCTCACCTCGAACAAGTACGGCTCGAACTTCCCGATCAACTACCTCGAGACCTCGGACATCCTCAACGGCAACGCCGCGTCCAACCCCGCAGCGGGCTTGGACGCCGTCTACACCGTGCAGGTCAACGTCGAGCCTAGCGGCACGCAGACCGAGACCTTCACGGGCGGAAAGGGCGCAGGCGTCGACGGCCTGACGCTGACCTCTAGCAGCGGCAACAAGATGGTGATCTCCGCCGCTGGCAACAATACGGCCGCGGCGACCGTCGTCGGCCAGCTCACGGTCGGCACGATGCGCTTCCAGATCGGCGCGCTGGCGGGCCAGAACGTCGACTTCGCGATTCCCAGCTTCTTCTCCAGGGACATGGGCACCAACGCGGTGCCTGGCAAGTCGCTCGCCGACCTCGACCTCACCACGGCCCAGGGCTCCCAGGAGGCCATCACCATCATCGATGACGCGGTCAGCCACCTCGCGCTCCTGCGCGGCGACCTCGGCTCGTTCCAGAAGAACTTCCTCGAGTCGACCACCCGATCGCTCTCTGTCGCCCAGGAGAACATGACGGCCTCCGAGAGCTCGATCCGCGACGCGGACATCGCCAAGGAAATGACCGACTTCACGAGGATCCAGATCCTGCGGCAGAGCGGCATGGCTGTGCTGGCACAGGCCAACCAGTCCGCGCAGAGCGTGCTTAGCCTCCTAGGAAAGTAACGGCAGCCGATTGAGCGGTTCTAGCAACGCGCCCCTTCCACAGACGCGGAAGGGGCGCGTTGTGGATTACCCTCTGGATAACTCGTGGGAGATTGGGGAAACCGGCCTCAGCCCCCTCGCCATAATGGCCCTGTGCCGGTCTGGGGAATCGTCAATCAGAAGGGCGGCGTCGGCAAAACGACGACCGCAGTGAACCTGGCCGCCGGCCTGGCGGACAAAGGGCACAAGACTCTGCTCATCGACGCCGACCCGCAGGGGAACGCGACGACCGGGCTCGGCATCGACAAGCACCTCGTCAAGGGGACGCTGTTCGACGTCATCCAAAGGACCGTGGCCGACCCGGGCTGCGAGGCGATCCGCGACACCGTGCTCCATTATTCGGCCAACCTCGACATTTTGCCTGCGACCCTCGACCTGGCCGGCGTCGAGCCGGTGCTGATGAACGCCGTCGGCAAGGAGCAGATCCTGCGCGAGGCGGTGATGTCGGTCTACAAGGACTACGAGTGGATCATCATCGACGCCCCGCCCAGCCTGGGGCTGCTGACCGTCAACATCCTGGCGGCGTGCGAGAAGGTTATCGTGCCGCTGCAGACCGAGTTTTACGCGATGGAGGGGATCTCGCACCTGCTGACCACGATCGACGTCGTGCGGCGCAGGATCAACCCTCGGCTCGAAGTCGCCAAGGTCCTCCTCACGATGTACGACAGCCGCAACAACCTGGCGCAGAGCGTGGCGCAAGAGGTCCAGGGCTACTTCGGCACCAAAGTCTCGCGCGTGATCATCCCGAGGAACGTGCGGCTGGGCGAAGCGCCGAGCTTCGGCGAGCCGGCCGTCACCCGATACCCCGACTCCAAGGGCGCAGTCGCCTACCGTGAGCTCGTCGACGAGGTCTTGCAGGAATGCGTCGCGCTCTAGGAAAGGGCCTGACCCAGCTCCTCGGCGAGCAGGGCGAGGCCGCACCGACCTCGATCCTGGTCGCCTCGATCCGTCCCAGCTCACACCAGCCGCGCAGGCACTTCGACGAAGAGTCGCTCAATGAGCTAGCGCAGTCCATCACCGAAGTCGGCGTGCTCCTGCCTCTGATCGTGCGGCCGATCGCCGAAGACGAGTACGAGATCATCGCCGGAGAGCGCAGGTGGCGCGCCGCCAAGATCGCAGGTCTGGCAGAGGTGCCGGTGATCGTGCGCGCGGCGAGCGCGCAGGACGCGCTCGAAATGGCGCTCATCGAGAACGTGCAGCGAGAGGACATCTCGCCCGTCGAGTGCGCGACAGCCTATCGAAGGCTTTCCGGAGAGTTCGGGCTCAGCCAGGAGGAGATCGCGCAAAAGGTCGGAAAATCGCGCGTCTCCGTAGCCAACACCCTGAGGCTGCTCAAGCTGCCCGACCCGATCCAAAGGGCGCTCGGCCAGGGCCAGATCACTGAGGGGCACGCGCGCGCCCTCCTGATGGTCGAAGAGCCCGGACGGATGCATCAGCTCTTCCTCAAGGTCATGGCGGAGGGGCTCTCCGTGCGAGAGACCGAGCGGCTTGCCCGGGGCCCTTCGATCGAGGAGGCCACGAACGGGCACGTGTCGGTCGAGAAGTCTCCTGCGCCCCAGCGCGACCCCAACCTCGCTGCATTGGAGAAAGAGCTGAGCGAGCTCTTCGGCACACCTGTCGCGATCCAAAAGGGGGCGAGCGGCGGCAAGATGGTCGTGCCGTTCTACTCGGACGAAGACCTCCAGCGCATCCTCGAACTCCTCGGTATCGAGCTCTAGGGCAGTCGGAAGGTCAACGGCCCGTCGCGCCTCGGCTCGGTCCTCCCTCGCAGGAACCGCCCGTACTTGTCGGTTAGGCACAGGCTGGCGAGACCGCAGTTCGGACTGCGCAGCACCTTTCCGAGCGCGATGCCGCAAACCTTTCCGCTCCCCAGGTCCACTAGCGCCATCGCCGCGCCTTCGCGCAGGTCTATCGTCGTGCCGTCGTACGTCAGCTTGTCGCCGTTGACGACAAACCCGACCTGCTTGCACAGGCTGCGCATGACCGGCATCGTGTCCGGGTGGCCGACGAAGAGGACGTTGGCGTGGTCCGCGGGAACGGTGTTGACCGCCTTGTCCGCCATGCTGCCGAAGACCTGCCCGTACTCCGGGTGCCGCGGATCCATCACCGCGGCCATGTTCTGCACCCGCTCAGTGAAGCGCATGGTCGGCGTGTTGGTCCTTTCTCGCAGGATTCGGTCGTACGGGTCGAAGGAGAGGAACCGCGGCTTCTTGGGCAGTTTGAAGCTGAAGCTCGAGACGTCCGGCTTAAGGCCGGGGTTCAGCACGACGTCCACGTTCGTCGAGGTCCCGTCGGCGAACTCGGCATAGACCTCGCACGTGAGGCGGTAGGCGTCGCCGTGAAAGTCCACGAGCCCGTGGACCTCGCCACCGTAGTAGCCGATCTCGCGCACTTCGAAGCTCGGCGCGCCGGGCTTGCGGTTCCACTCGTCGAAGAACCACTTCATGTCCTTGCCGGTCGTCGCGCCGACTGCGGCCTCGAACCCCTTCCATTCTCCAGGCTCGCCCTTGGGGTTGGTCCGGATCCACTTGCGCATCGACTCGACCATCTTCTCGGTACCGATCTCGCGCTCGAGCTGCTGGAGCACTGCGGCGCCCTTGCCGTATCCCATCGAGGAGGCCGGGCTGCCGTCCGCCGCGCCTGTGCCCTCGACAGTCGCCTGCGCGTATTCGCGACCGACGGAAGTCTGCGCGACGAACGCGCGCCTTCGCTCAGTCGTGTTGCCGATCGAGACCTCTCGCTCAAAGAACGCGTCGCAGAAGTCGGCGAAGCTCTCGTTCCAATAGCTGTTGAGGTAGGTGTTGGCGATGATGCCGCCAAACCAGGTGTGGGCCGGCTCGTGGGCGTCCTCGTCAGGCAGCCAGCCCGTGCCATAGGTAGCAAAGGAGTACGCCTCCAGCGCGCCGCCGCCGTACAGGTCCGTCACCATGGCGCCGAACCCGTCGAACGGGAACGGAGAAAAGCGGGAGTAGAACTCGATGATCGGGGGCATGAGCTCGAGCTGGAGCTTCATCTTGTCCGCAGTCATCGAGCGAGACCACACGTGGTACGTGACCTTCCCCACCTTCTTCTCTTCGTGCAAGAACTTCCCCGCCGAGAAGCTCAAGTAACAGATAGGCACGTCCATCTGGTACTTCACGGTCCTCCCGCCTCCCTCCACCGCGTCCTGCAGCTTGTTGCCGTGCGTCACGACCAGCCAGTCCGCTGGCACGTGCGCGGTCGTCGTGACCGTCGCGGGCCCGCGGGCGACGTTGGGCCACCAGTAGTCGTTCGTGAGCATCACTTCATCGTCCACGATCGCGCCAGCGAACTGGGGCTGGTCGACAACCCCGGAGTACTCCATCTTGACGGTGCTTTCGGCCGCGGCAGGTGAGGCGACGCTCACGACGCCAGAGGCCTGAGCGAACAGAAGCGGCGCGCCCTGCCCATCGGTCACCTTGGAGACCGTGTAGTTGGGCGAGAGCCGGAAGTGCACGCACGCCGCCGCGTCGGCGCTCCTGCGAAGCTTCACCGATGCCATGACAGTCGCCCGCTTCTCCTTTGGCGCGAAGCTCAGGTCGAAGTCGTAGTGCAGGACCTTGTAGCCCCGCGCGTCCCTTTCGTCTTCGAGCCTCGTCAGCTTTCCCCCTGCATACTCGAAGACGTACTCGCCGTAGTCTTCAGTGGTGAGCGGCGTGCCGAACACGACGTAGCTCTTGCCTCCCGCCGGGTCATCGAGCTGGTAAGCGTGCCACCCCTTCCGTCCCGTGCCGTAGGCGCCGTTGCGCACGAGGAACACGAAGTCCTTGGCGTCCTGCAGCGCGGGGCCGGAATAGGTTAGGAGGCCGCGCGCGTCGCGCCCGCGCGCCAGGGCGTCGAGCTGTGCGACATCGGCCCTCGGGCCGGAGAGAAGGAGGAAGAGCGGGAGCATCCCGGTCATTTTACGGCTTTGTGGGCCCTCGCCGTTCCGGGACGCCTTGCAACCCGGCCCCAGCTAGGGCAAAATAGGGGCGGACGGCGGAGTAGCTCAGTTGGTTAGAGCAAACGGTTCATACCCGTTAGGTCGTCAGTTCAAGTCTGACCTCCGCTACCAGAGAGACTGATACTCATCCGATCAATGCCATATATCGTTTGCCCCGCCGAATACGGCGGGGCAATTTTGCTTATTCGGCGCGCAGCGCCTCGATCGGGCTGAGCTGGGAGGCGCGCGCTGCGGGATAGAGCCCGAACACGACGCCGATGCCCGCTGAAAAAGCGGACGCCAAGAGCGCTGCCATGAGCGGAAACGGCGTGAGGATGCCGCCCGCGTCCGGCCACTGCGCCGCCTTCGTCAGGCCCGTGATGAGCATGCCGAAGAGATACGCCGTGCCCATCCCTATGAGCCCGCCGACGAACGAGAGCATCGCGGACTCCACGAGGAACTGGATCATGATGATCGACTTTTTCGCTCCGACCGCCTTGCGCAGGCCGATCTCGCGCGTGCGCTCCGTCACGCTGACGAGCATGATGTTCATAATGCCGATCCCGCCCACGAGCAGCGAGAGCGCCGCGATCGAAGCGAGGACGCCTCCCGCCACGTCAAAGATACCGCCGAAGATCTTGATGATGGACTCGCGCGAGTCCACTCTGTAGACTGGGCGGTTGTTGCTCTTCAGCATCAGCGCTTGCCACACGTCGTCCATCGCGGCGTCTACAGTCACATTGTCCTGTGGAAGCGCAGTAATGAAGCTGACGCTGTCGCCACCGATCCATTTGGCCTGGGCTGTCGTGATCGGCATCCAGACGTCCTTGCCGTTGCTCTGGCCCATGATCTCGACCTTTGCCATCACGCCGACGACCTCGAGGGTGATCCCCTTGAAGGTGACGAGCTTGCCGATCGGGTCCTGCTTGCCGAAGAGCTTGTCCGAGATCTCCTCGCCGACCAGGCACACGTTCGCTCGCGCGTCGATGTCTGCGCTCGAAAGGAACCGCCCGCTCTTCATGTCGATCTTGCTGAGCTGCGATTGCTGGTCGTCGGTCGCGTAGACCCTCGGCCCGTCCACGGAGCGGTCGAGGTAGACGATCTTTTCGGTTGGGACCTGCAGGATCGGCGAGAAGATCGCGATCGAGGGGACCCTGTCGCGAAGGTACTCGACGTCTTCCGTCTTGAGCCCGCCGATCGCGCCGACCGACTGCCCACGCATCCGTCCGCCGGGGTCGTACATGATCATGAGCGTCCGCGTGCCCATCTTTTCGATCTGCCCCGTCATGTAGTGCTGGAAGCCGTTCTTGACCATCACGATCATCGTCACGCTCATGACGCCGATGATCACGCCCAGCATCGTCAGGAACGCCCTCAGCTTGTACAGCCGGAGCATGTCCAGCGCGACTTTGAGCGACTCGAAAAACGCACTCATTTGCTGTTTGAACTGCTGCTCGAGGACTTGTTGTCGCTCGATCCGCTGTCGCTCGAGTTAGAGTCGTCCGACCCGAAGGACATCATCCCCTTCCGGTCGGGCCCCGTGTACTCGGGCTTCTGCACGACGTCGCCGTCCTTCACGCCGCTCAGAATCTCCATGTCGGTCGCAGAGGTGGCGCCGACCGTGACTTTGACCTTCGTCGGCTTGGAGTTCTGGTCGCGCTTGTCCTTCGGAGGCAGCATCACGAAGTACGTGCCGTCCTTCTCCTTGCCCACGAACTGCCTTGGCAGGGTGAGCACGTCTCTCCGGTCCAGCACGGTCATCGTGCACTTGGCCGACATCCCGGACTTCAGGTCTGGCGCGGGCTTTTCGATCGAGACCTCGACCTGGTACTTCACCACCGCCGAGCTGCTCGCGCCGCTAGCGGCGCCCGGCGTGCTCGCGCCTGTCGTGAGGTCGGTCGGAGCGATCTTCGTCACCTTGCCTTCGAACTGCGCGTCCGGGAAAGCGTCCACGTTGATCTTCGCGTCCATGCCGATCTTGAGCTTCGCCACGTCGATTTCGTTGATCTCGAGCTTGACGAGCATCTTGGAGCGGTCCTCGACCCGCACGATCGGCGTTCCAGAGGAAAAGCTGCTCAGGCTGGCCACCAGCTCGCCCTCCTGCACCATCCTGCGCGTCACGATTCCGGCGATTGGAGAGCGGATCTCCGTCTCGCGCAAGAGCCGGAGCGTGTCGTTCAGCGAGTCTTGGATCTGCTGCACGTTGGCCTGCTGCTGCTGCAGGCTGGCCTCGAGCGCCTGCACGTCCATCAGCGCGGCCTCGGCGTCCAGCTTGCTCGTCAGCGCGCGCTCGTACTCCTCGCGCTTGGTCGTGTCGTGGAAAGTGTTGGCGACCGCGCGATCGAGCACGGCCTTCGCCTGCCGCACGCTCTGCTCCGCCTGGTCGCGCTCGAGCGACTGCTCGTTCGCCTGCCTGCCGAGCTGGTCCTTGATCGACGAGAGCCGTGTCGCGGCCAGGTCGAGCTGGTTCTTGGCCGTGTCATACGCGCGCTGCGAGATATAGCCGAGATCGAGCAGCCGCTTCGAGCGCTCGTGCTCGGCCAGTGCGTTCTGGTAGTTCGAGGTCGCCTCATTAAGCTGGTTGTTCAGGTTCGTGGTGCTGTTGGGCTGAGTGACCTTGACGAGCAGGTCGCGGCCTTTCACCGCGTTGTTGTAGGCGGTCTCGGCGGCGTCGACGTCCGTGCGGGTGAGCGTCGGCTGAGCGGCCAGCTCGAGCTTGAGCTGCTCGACCTGCGAGTTCGCGCGCTCGAGGTTGGTCTTCGACGTGACCTTGCGCTGCGCGATCTGCACCCTGATCTGGGCGACCTGCGCCTGCCCCGCCTTGAGCCGCGCCTGGTTTTGGTTGACCTGGAGCTGGGTCTCTTCGGGGTCGATCTCTGCGATCAGCTGCCCGACCTTCACGATGTCTCCCTCGTCCACCATCAGCTTTGCGATCCGGCCGCTGACCTTGCTCTTGACCTCGACGGTCTTTTCGGCGTCAAGCGAGCCGGTCTCGACCACCTGCGAGAGGAGCTGCCCCTTCTTCACCGTCGCCGTGGACGATGCCGCGTCGGCGCTGGTCCCGCCGCTGCGCTTGAGCAGCATGACGACGACGATGAGCAGCACGATGGCTAGGATTCCTATCCCGATCTTCTTCATTTGGAGCGACCCACAGGCTTAATTACGCGCCTCCCACGGCGCGCCACGCAGAGGTTCTACCCACACCGACCAAAGGCTCTTGGGCCGAACCTTACGGATGCTACTTTGCGCGGCTCCGGCGGGTTGCAGGAGGGCCCCGGCAATGAGGCTGGCATCAGCTAAAATGTTGCCTCATGCTCCGGATCGACCACATCAAGGTGTACTACGGCGCCATCCAGGCCCTCAACGACGTCAGCCTGGAGGTCAACGAGGGAGAGGTCGTCGCCATCATTGGGTCGAACGGGGCCGGCAAGAGCACGCTCCTTCGCACGATCAGCGGCCTCCTGCGCCCGCGCTCGGGCACGATCATGTTCGGGCCCTGCGACCTGACCTGCGTCAGCCCGGACCGGATCGTCCAGATGGGGATCAGCCAGTCGCCGGAAGGGCGCCGCATCTTCACCAACATGTCGGTCTACGAGAACATGCAGCTAGGCGCCTTCTGCCGTTCGGACGACTCGATCGCGAGCGACATGGAAAGGGTGATGAAGCGCTTTCCGCGCATCAAGGAGCGGCTCAAGCAGAGCGCCGGCACCCTCTCGGGAGGCGAACAGCAGATGCTCGCGATCTGCCGTGCGCTCATGTCGCGCCCAAAGCTGCTCCTGCTCGACGAGCCGAGCATGGGGCTCGCGCCCAACCTCGTCACCGAGATCTTTGCGATCATCGAGGAGCTGAACAAGGACGGCACGACGATTCTGTTGGTCGAGCAGAACGCGCACCGCGCCCTCGACGTCGCCCACCGCGCCTACGTGCTGGAGACCGGGAACGTCGTGCTCGCCGACACGGGCGCCGCCCTCCTCACGAACCACAAGGTCAAAGAGGCTTACCTCGGAGGCTAGGCGTGAAGGCCGCGAGCTTCGTCCCGCTCGCCAAAGAGCACATCGCGCCGATCCTCAAGATCGAGGCGGAGTCGAACGCGTCCCCTTGGTCGGAAAGGTCCTTTGAGCAGGAGATCGGCCACGGCCCTTCCGAGTTCATCGTCGCCAAGTCGCAGGGAGAGATCGTCGGCTATGCCGGCGGATGGATCGTCGCCGACGAGTGCCACGTCACGACCATCGCGGTCGTGCCCTCGATGCGCCGACACGGGATCGGGCGCAGCCTGATGATCGACCTCTTGGAGCGGTCGCGCCAGCGCGGCGCGCTCTGCGCGACGCTCGAGGTGCGGGCGAGCAACATCGCGGCGATCCGGCTCTATGAAGGGCTCGGCTTCGTCTCGGCCGGACTGCGCAAGGCGTACTACCCCAACAACCGCGAGGACGCGGTGATCATGTGGCTCCACGGGCTCGACACATGGACGGCCTGACGTTCTTTCCCGGCCCCGTGCTGGGGATCGAGACGAGCTGCGACGAGACGAGCGCGGCCGTTCTCGAGGGCACGCGAGTTCTCTCGAACGTCGTCTCTTCGCAAGCAGAGCTTCACAGGAAGTGGGGCGGCATCGTCCCTGAGGCGGCGGCGCGGGCGCACGTCGAGGCGATCATCCCGGCCGTCGAGACGGCGCTGGCGCGCGCAGGCGTCGAAAGGCCGGGCGCGGTCGCCGTCACGAACAGGCCGGGGCTCGTCGGCGCGCTGAGCGTCGGCGTGTGCGCCGCCAAGGCGCTGGCGCTATGCTGGTCCGTGCCGATGGTCGGCGTGCACCACCTCGAGGGGCACGTCTTCAGCACGTTCTTGAACGGCGGGGGGCCGCCTTTCCCTCACCTTTGCCTGATCGTCTCCGGCGGCCACACCGAGCTCGTTCTTGTACGAGCGCTTGGCGAGTACCGCATCCTCGGCCAGACGATCGACGACGCCGCAGGCGAGGCGTTCGACAAGGGCGCGCGCCTGCTCGGGCTCGGATATCCCGGAGGGCGGGAGGTCCAGGAGGCCGCGCGCAAGGGCGATCCAGGCCGCTACCCGCTCCCGCGCGCCCTGCGCCGCGACCCGCACAGCTTCTCGTTCAGCGGTCTCAAGACCGCCGTGCTACGACTGACTGAGACGGAAGGCGACGAGATCAATGTGAGCGACGCCGCCGCGAGCCTACAGGCGGCCATCGTCGACTCGCTGGCTGAAAAGGCGGTCAAAGCGCTCGATGGCGCCAGGTGCGGCGCGCTGACGCTCGTCGGCGGCGTCGCGGCCAACGAGTCCCTGCGCGAGAAGCTCAGGGCTGAGTGCGAAAGGAGCGGCGCACGGTTCTTCGCCCCCGAACCGGACTACTGCACCGACAACGCCGCAATGATCGCCATCGCGGGATCTTTGCGGCTAGCCGGCGGCCAGCGCGACGACGCCTGGACAGACGCCGCGGCCAACGCGGACCTGCCGGGCATCGCGTAGAATCGAGCCATGTCCACTCCGGACCCAGTCCAGCAGCCCCAAAAGGAAGAGCACAAGCCGGTCGTGCTCATGTCGTCCCAGACGCGCAATCTGATCGTCGCGACTGCGGCCGTGGTCATCCTGCTGACCGTGATGGCGTGGTCGGGATCTGCGCGCACCGAGGCAGCCAAGAAAAAGGGGCTCGCCGCGGACGTCGCTGCGCTCGCGGTCGCGCTAAAGTACCCGCTGTTGGAGGCAAACTCGATGCGCACAGCCGCCGGGCGAGAGCGGCTGCAACCGATGGCGGTGGAGATCGGCAAGGCCGGCGACTTCAAAGCAGTCGTGATCACTGACGTGAACGGCAATGTGCTGGCAACGACCAAGGGCCCGTTGGAAAGTGCCGCCGTCGTCAAGGACCTGCCAAGCGCCGGCGTCTTGCTCGGCAGGAACCAGGCCGGTATCACCGCCGCTTCGCCCATCAAGCTCGGCGACAGCACGCTAGGCTATCTCTTCGTCGAGACGGACCGCTGACCGCGCGGGTGCGCCTTGTGGTACTTGCGCCGCACCTCGTCCATCTCGAGCTGCGTATAGACCTGCGTCGTGCTGATCGATGCGTGGCCCAGGAGCTCCTGCACGGCGCGCAGGTCCGCGCCCCCTTGCAATAGGTGCACCGCGTAGGTGTGGCGCAGGACGTGCGGGCTGACTGTGCGCTTGATCCCCGCCGCTCGCGCGTGCTTTTGCAGGACCATGTAGGCGCTCTGCCTCGAGAGCTTCCCTCCCCTCGCTCCGACGAAGACCTGCGCCATCGCCTTCTTCACCAGCTTCGGTCGCGCTTCGTTCAGGTACTTTTCCAGCCACGGGAGCGTGTAGCGCGGGATCGGCAGCCACCGCGTCTTGCCGCGCTTTCCCGTCACGCGGAACGCGGCCGTGTCGAGGTCGAGCTCTTCCATGCGAAGGCCCACTGCCTCGGAGACCCGCAGGCCAGCGCCGTAGACCAGCTCCATCAGCGCCCTGTCGCGCAGCCCCTCCGGCTTGGAGAGGTCCGGAGCCTCGAGCAGCGCCGAGAGGTCCTCCAGCGAGAGCGCCTTCGGCAGGCGCTTTGGCCGGCGCACGCCTTTGGCCGAGGGCAGCTCCGCCTTCGGCCCCTCGCCGTTCTTCTTGAGGAACTTGAGGAGCGACCGCAGGCTGCTCGTGCGGCGCATCATCGTCGCCGGCTTCACTTTCGCGAGCGACGAGTGGAAGCGCACAAGGTGCTCGGGCTCCAGACTGCTCCATTCGCGCAGGCCGAGGCCCGCAAAGTACGCCGCGGCACCTTGCAGGTCGTTCCGGTACGCCGCTATCGTGTGGGCGCTCGCCCCCCGCTCGGCGCGGAGGTGGTCGATGAACCACTCGATTGCGTCTGAGAATCTGTCTTTCGCTTCCAAACCTGGATTTCAGGGAGTATGTACGCCATGTCGTGCGGCAGTCCCGTGCCGCTGAGTCCGTTGGGTCCCGTCTGCGAGTCCCCGCCGCGAACTTTCCACAGTTCGTACCGCGTCTTGAGGGTGTCCATGAACTCCCCGGCTCGCTCGATCTGAATCTTGTATTCGCTCGGTGGGCTGGGGAGTTTGTTCAGTCGGTTCAGATCGCCGATCTCGAAGCTGCTGAACACCACGTATTCCGGCTCGATTTCCGTCAAGAGCCTTACGTCGAAGGGAAACCTCTCTTCTGGCGGGGCTGGCACGTACTGCACCACGCGCGGACGCACGGCCTTCGCCATCTCTTCGTCTCGCACCGCGATGGGCACCGAGCGCATCACCCCCGCGTCCGGATACAGCGGCGGCGTATAGAACCACGGGTCGGAAGCGAGCCCGACCACCGTGAGATCGTCAGAGGCCCGCTTGATCTCGCGCGCGACCGCGTCGCGCGGGTCCTCTTTCGCCATCCACTCTGTCACCTCCGCCGTCTTCGCGATCCCGCCGCCAAAAAAGCCGCCTAAGCTTAGGATTCCCGTAAACATCAACGCCCCCCTCAGCCAGACGTTCGGGCTTGCGTGCGCGCGCGAGAGCAGCCAGCCGTACCCCACGGCAAGCACAGGCAGCAGCGGGAACACATAGCGCATGAACTTGACCTCTGCGCGCCCGATCACGATGTAGTACACGACTGCGAACGCAAGCAGAGCGATCGCCCACGCGTGCCGGCGGAACCCGGCGCGCGCAATGCCCGCAACCCCAAGGATGACCGTCATAGACCCCATCGCGGCAAACAGGTTCCACAGGTGGAACAGGAACCCGCTCGGCGTCTCCACGAACACCAGCCCGTGGCCGCCCTGCGTATGGGACATCTCGTAACTGAAGTCGCGCATGAAGTTCGCCGAATCCAGCACCGCGCCCGGCGTCGTCAGCAGGAACACGGCGACCGACGCGACCGCACCGAGCGCGAGCGCCTTCCATCCGCCCTTGCGCCGCTCTGCGATCACGACCGCAGCCAGCGCCACGAGCGCGAGGATCCCCGTGTACTTCGTCCCTGCGCTCAAGCCCGCAAAGAGCCCGGCCCACGCCGCCCACTTCAAGTAGTTGCGGTCTGAGGGCGCATCGCCGTCCGGCGGACTTAGCATCCTAAGCGCAAAGTAAAGCGAAACAACGAGCAGGAACGTCGCCAGCACGTCTACGGTCTGGAACCGCGAGTGCACGACGTGCCCCGGCGCGAAGGCCATCGCCATCGAGCCGAAGAGCGATCCGAGCAGCCCGGTGCGCGGCCAGAGCACCAAGAACACGATCCACGCGGTCGCTGCGCCCGCCAGCGCACTCAACACACGGCCCGCGAGGTGGTACCGCCCGACCGCCCGCCACATCGCCTTCTCCGAACTGTCCTTCGGCCCGCCGCCATATGCCGTCACGACGTCCGTCGTCACGTGCAAGAGCGTCAGATAGAGCGTTCCGTAGCTGTAGAAGCCCGGAACGAACTGCAAGTGCGAAGGCTCGATCCTTTGCGACGCGGCGAAAACGACGGGCTCGTCCGGGTGCAGCGACTGGTTCCGGATGTCGTTCGGCAGGCCCCACCCGATGCCGACCAGCCGAACGGCGAGCGCGACGACGAACACGCCCAGACCGAGCAGGAGCGTCCGTCGTTTCGGGTCGAGCATCGGTCTACTTTAGAGAGACCAGCTTCAATCGGGTCCGGCCCTTGAGGTTCTCCTCGATCAGCGGGGTCTCCGGCAGCTCCGTCACTTCGATGACGATCGAGCCGGTCGACGTCGCGCGCGCGGCGAGCGTGTTCTTCGTCGCGTAGTCGAGGTCGAACTCCATCACCGCGTCGAGCTTGAGCTTCAGGCCGCGAAGCCCGCTCTCGCTCGGCAGCGTTCCCATCAGGTCGTTGATGTAGGGCGCGATGTCGTTATCGAAGTGCAGCGTCGCCGTCACGCGATGGATCTTCTTGCCGTTGTCGTCCACGACGCCGACGTACTTGTACTGGTAGTCGAGCCGCTGCGGCGCCATCTTCCCTTTCTTCCCCTGCAGCTTCTGCGGCTGGTAGGAGGCGGTCGCGTTCCAGGTGTCGCCCGGCTCGACCTCCAAGAGCGGAAGAGTGGGGCCGAAGTCGAGCGACGTCTCCGGCGAGCCGATGAACATCGCTAGTCGATAGAGGTCCTGGATGAAACTCGTCACCGGGTTGGCGACCTGGTTCGAGAGACCGTTGGCGCGAGCCATTGCGAGCATCTCCCTCAGCCCGCCGCCTCCGCCACCACCGCCCGGCTTGTCCGGCTTCTTGGGCGTCAGGTCCTTCACGTTCGTGATCGCGTTGACCGGCGAGAGCGTCAGGATCAGGTGCTCGTTCAAGTCCTCGGTCTTCGTGATCGGCGGATGGTCCACGGTCTCACCCTCGGTCGTTTCCAGCTTCGGGCGCTTGTAGTCGACCGTGGCGAACCCCTCTCCAGTCACCTCCCCCACGTCGAACGTGTACTGGTACTTGTTCGAAAGGTCCTCCGGAATGAACACCGAAGTCATATAGTGGCGCATCTCGACCTGGAGCGCCGAATTGACCTCGTAGGTCAGCTTGGAGCTCGGCTTCCACTGGCGGTAGAGCTCAATGGAGTCCGGTCGGGCCAGGGCGGAGGCAAGCAGGAAAGCGGTCAACATGGGGGTCCCTTACAGTCCTACGCCTATTTTATCGCAGAACCTGCTTGGATATGACGAGACGCTGGATTTCGCTGCACCCTTCGCCGATCTCGGTCAGTTTTGCGTCCCGCCACAGCTTTTCTACGAGGTGGTCGAACGTCATCCCGCGCCCGCCGTGGACCTGGATCGCCCGGTTCGTGACGTGGTTCGCGGTCTCGCTCGCCATGAGCTTGGCCATCGAGCTGATGAGCACAACGTCCTCGCCACGGTCGTACATCGACGCGCCACGGTGAAGCAGCCCGCGCGCTGCCTCGATCTCCATCGCGCTGTCTGCGATCATGTTTTGCACCGACTGCATGTCCGCCAGCTTGCGGTTGAACTGCTCGCGCTGCTTGCTGTACTCGACCATGAGCTCGAAAGCTTTTTCTGCGATCCCCAGCGCCATCCCAGCGATCCCCAGCCGCCCCCGATAGAGCAGCGAGATCGCGTCGTTGAACGTGCACGGCGTGTGCCACCCCACCGCGTCCTTCATCCTGAACCGCACCGTGTTCGAGGCGCACACGCCCACCGTCTGGATCCGCTCCGTCAGCTCGAACCCTTTCTGGTCCGTCTCCATGAAGAAGGCAGAGAGCTCGGTCTCCGAAGTGCGCGCGATCAAGATTATAAGCTCAGCCTTGCCGCCGTTCGTGATGAACATCTTTTCCCCGTTGATATGGTAGTAGCCCGGCCGGTCCTCGATCGGCTTGGCGGAGCTCTTGACGCGACGCGCGTCGGACCCGGCGTCCGGCTCCGTCAGCCCCCACGCGAGCTTGATGTCGCCTTTCACGACTCCCGGCAGGTACTTCTTCCTTTGCTCGTCGCTCGCGTACTTCACGAAGTGCCCGACGCAAAGCGCGTTGATCGCCGCGATGTTCATCGAGAGAGCGGGGTCCCCCTTGGCCAGTTCGCGGCAGGCCTCGACGTAGGCGCGGCACGAAAGGCCGCTCCCGCCCAGCTCCTTGGGCAGCGTCATGGAGAGCAGTTCGCACTTCGCGAGCCTGTGCCAGATCTCGTCGGGAAACGCCTTTTCTTCCTCCCACTTGCGAGTGTTCGGGAGGACGTACGAGGCGACGAACTCCTGCACTCCTTCCAAGAAAGCGCGCTCGCGCGCGTCCAGGGGGGTGACTTCGCAGATCGAGGCGCCTTTGCCGATCGTCGTCTGGCTCATGTAGGCCCTATTTTACTTGTTTGGGCAGGCCCTAAAAGCGCCTTCGGGCCGTGCCGCGCCGGCACAGCCCGAAGGCCCGAAACCGCGGCTTCTTACGTCGTCGCCTGCTGGACGAGCCTCTTGAAGGACTCCATGTCCTGGATCGCGAGCTCGCTCAGCATCTTGCGGTCCACCTGCATGCCCTTGTCGGACATGCCGTGGATCAGGTCGCTATAGCGGACTCCGCACATCGTGCACGCCGCGCTGATGCGCGTGATCCACAGTCGGCGGAAGACCCGCTTCTTCGCACGCCGGTCACGGAAGGCGTACTGCCCCGACTTCATGACCTGTTCGTGCGCCTGTTTGTAGTTCCCGCTCTTGCGCTGGAAATAACCGGACGCTTGTTCTAGCGTCTTGCGGTGGCGCTTGTGGCGCATCAGGCCGCGTTTAACTCTTGCCATCTTGTTTCCTCGTTCTCTCTTGTGTCGGGCCGCTTCCCAGCCCCCAGAGGGCGGTAGCGGCAGAGGTCCGACTTTCGGACGTCAGATGCCCAGCATGCGCCGGACGCGCTTGGCCTCCGTCCTGCTCAGCTCTGCATCCTGGTCCAAGCGGCGCTTTTGCGCGCCGCTCTTGTGGAAGAACATGTGGTTGTTGTATGCCTTGCGGCGCATGATCTTCCCGGTGCCGGTTATCTTAAACCGCTTGGCTGCCGTCTTCTTTGTCTTCAGCTTTGGCATCTTTCTTCTTCCCAGGGATCGGGTTCACAACGATCACCATCTCTCGACCGTTCAAAACCGGGTCCCTGTCTACCTTTCCGAGGGCCTCGAGCTGCACTGCGATCTTCGCAAGCTTCTCCCTTCCGACCTCCGGGTGGGCCAGTTCCCTGTGTCGGAACACGCAGGTGACGCGCACCTTGTGCCCCTCCTCGAGGAACCGCTTGGCTTTCCTGACGAGCACGCCAATGTCGTGCACGTCGGTGCCAGGCCGTAATTTTACACCTTTAACTTCCTGAACCTTGCGCTTATGGTCCTTTTTGGCCTTCGCCTGATCGTATTTGTGCTTGCCGTAGTCGACGACCTTGCACACCGGCGGGTCCGCGTTCGGTGCGACGAGAACGAGGTCGAGCTCCATCTCTTGCGCCTTGTGCAGCGCTTCCCGCGACGACATCACGCCGAACTGTTCGCTCGTGGGGCCCAAGAGGCGCACCTGGTCTAGGCGCAGCAGACGCTCGTTGATCATCGGAGGCGGTTCGCGCCTCGGTCTTCGTGCTCGTCCCTTTATCGTCGGACTCCTGACGTCTGGGCTCGGTTCATAGGTTCTCCCCTATTATATCTCGGAAAAAGGGGCCCCGAAGGCCGAGTCGAGCACCCGTGGGTATCCTCCGCTCCGGACGCGCGGCCCCTCCTGTCTTTGGTTCAAGTCGGCTATGTTGGACAACCCTCGCAACGTGTGCGTGATCGGTGCAGGCACGATGGGCAGCGCAATCGCCGCCCACCTCGCCAACCTCGGCTTCGACGTCACGCTCCTCGATCTCACCTCGCAGTCCGCGCGCGACGCGTTCGAACGCGCCAAGCAGGCGCGCCCGCCGCACTTCTATCTGCCGGGCACCGCAGACACTGTCCGGGTCGGGTCGATCGAGGAGAACCTCGAGTGGGTCCGCGAGGCCGACTGGGTCTGCGAGGCGATCGTCGAAAAGCTCGACGCCAAGTCCGCACTCTTCGCGCGGATCGAACCGCTCCTCAAGCCCGGCTCGATCGTCACCACCAACACGAGCGGCCTGCAGATCTCCCTCCTCGACGCCGACCGCGGGCCCGCGTTCCGCCGCGTCTTCATGGGCACCCACTTCTTCAACCCTCCGCGCTATCTCAAGCTGCTCGAGCTCATCCCGACGCAGGAGACATCGCCGGAGTCCGTCGCCGCGATGACCAGGTTCCTCGAAGACAAGTGCGCGCGCCGCGTCGTGCTCGCAAAGGACACTCCCGGCTTCATCGCAAACCGGTTCGGCATGTGGTCCATGATCTACTCCGTCCACGTCGCAGAGCGCCTCGGCCTCAGCGCCGAAGATGTCGACGCCATCTCCGGCCCCTTCATGGGGCGCCCCAACAGCGGCAGCTTCCGCCTCAACGACCTCGTTGGCATCGACATCATGCAGGACATCGCCGACAACCTCATCAAGCGGTGCCCGCAGGACCCGCACACCGCGCAGCTCGCTACGCCGCGCAGCATGGCGTTCCTGCTGGAAAAGGGCTGGATCGGCGAAAAGGCCGGCAAGGGCTATTACATGCGCGAAGGAAAGGAGTTCTTCGCGCTCGACCTCACAACCTTCGCCTACCGCATGCGCATCGAGGCGAAGTTCGAGACCATCAGCCAGCTCGGCAAGCTCCCGCTCGCGGAAAGGCTGCAAAAAGGGCTCGAGACGCGCGACCAGGTCGGCGTGTTCCTGCGCGAGTACCTCCTCCCCACCCTCCGCTATGCGAACTACTTGAAGGAGGAGATCAGCCACTCCGTCGAGGACTTCGACCGCGTAATGAAGTGGGGCTTCGGATGGGAGGCCGGCCCGTTCGAGATGATCGACATGGTCGGCGCCGAGAAGGTCGGTGCGGGCAGCATGCCGTTCTACGAGCGCGACACGGTCCTCGACTTCAACGGCAACCACGTGCCGCGCAGGCACGAGCCGCAGTACGCCGCGCTCTCGGACTTCCCCGTCGTCAGCGAGCATGAGGGGTTCCACGTCCGAGACATGGGCGACGACGTCCACGCGATCGCCGTCACCACGAAGCTCGGCGTCTACAACCCCGTGCTGATCCGCGCGATGAGCGCATACCTACAGAGCGGAAAGTCCAAGAGGATCGTGCTCGCGAGCGAGTCGCGCGCCTTCTCGGCCGGCTTCGACCTCAAGTTTCTGCTCGAAAAGATGGACGCCGAGGACTGGGACGGCATCGACAGCGCGCTCAAAGAGTTTCAAGGCCTCGGGCAGCTCTTGCGAAAGGTCCCCTCGTGCGCCGCGGTCTTCGGCATCTGCCTCGGCGGCGGGTTTGAAATGGCCGCGAGCTGCTCGCTCATCGCCGCCGCCGCAGAGGTGCAGATCGGTTTTCCCGAGTCGCGCGTCGGCCTCATCCCCTCCGGCGGAGGCATCGCGATGATGCGCCTGCGCAACCAGGACAACGCCAAGTCGCTCGTCGAGGCAGCCAAGCTGATGGTCCTCGGCACCGTCGCGCGCAGCGCGGACGAGGCGCGCAAGCGCGGGTTCCTTCGCCGCGAGGACCTCACCGTTTACCACCCCGACCGCCTTTACACAGAGGCAAAGCGCCTCGCGCTGCTGGCCAGGCCCGGCGGGACCCCGCAGTGGGCGCAGGTCGCGGGCCCTGTCGCCGGCATGATCGAGCGGATGCAGGACGAGCTCGTCAAGGCGGGCGAACTGACCCAGCACGACTGCACGATCGGTGACAGAATCAAAGCGGCGATCGCGAAGGCCGATTCGTTCGAGGACTCCCTCGCAAAGGAGAGGCTCGGTTTTGTCGAACTGATGAAGGACGGCCTCACCCAGACGCGCATCCGCCACATGATCGAGAACGGCAAGCCGCTGCGCAACTGAGACATGAAGATCCTGTGCCCCGTCAAGCGCGTCGTAGACCCGTACGCGAAAGTCAAGCCCCTGGCAGACGGATCCGGCCTCGACACCGCCGCGATCAAGTTCGACATCAACCCCTTCGACGAGATCGCGGTCGAAGAGGCCGTGCGCATGAAGGAGAAAGACCCCTCCGTCACGATCACCGCCGTCTCGATCGGAGGGCCCGAGGTCGAGGAGCAGTTGCGAAAGGCGCTCGCGATGGGCGCCGACGAGGCGCTGCTCATCGAGAACTCCGCTCCGCTCGATTCGAGCGTGATCG
The DNA here is from genome assembly GCA_946479035.1 of uncultured Chthonomonadaceae bacterium. The sequence goes on from CAMLDW010000038.1 coordinate 21,406, forward strand.
CCAAAGAGCTCGCGGTCGTGGCCAAAGGGTTCGACCTCGTGCTGATGGGCAAGC
>CAMLDW010000039.1 GCA_946479035.1 uncultured Chthonomonadaceae bacterium
CTACGCCGTCGGGTTCATCTCGTGCGTCATCTTGATCGCGACGTCGATGTCGCGACGCAGGAGCTGCTGGATGAACGCCGTGCCGGTCATCGCGTTCTCATACCGCACCGCGCCCTTCTGCACTTTGCCGAGCGCGACCTCCTGCGCGATGATCGAGGTCGAAAAGCCGGTGAGCCGCTCCATCGATGTGAACCCCGTCTCGTCGTCCTGCATGTCGAAGATGTCGATCTGCACCGCGGTCGGCCTCCCGTCCTTGATCCCGATGCCGACGCCGCGCACGGCGCACTGGTCCTTGTCCACGAACTTCTCCAGCTCCGGGCCGAACACCGCGCAGAACACCTTCTTCGGCGAGACCTCGCAGCCGCCCACCTCGATCGGCTGCTCGCGCCAAAACCCGAAGTCCTTGAAGATGTGCATCAGCGCGCAGTGCCCGGGGAAGCGGATCGTCTTGTACTCGTAGTTGCGCACGCGGTCCTGCAACGTGTAAGGCGCAGTCGATGTGCCGCCCGAGGTCGTGAACGCCTCCATCTCGCCGAGCTGGTCTATGTAGAGCACCTCGAGCTCGTCGAGCGTCGGGATCTTCACGATCTCGCCCTCGCGCAGCGCGGTCGCCTCGTAGTCGTACTCCGTGACGAGCCCTTCCATGTTGAAGGTCAGCTTGTAGTTGAACGGCGGCACCGGGTTCTGCGGCAGCACGCCGCAGTAGAGCTTCACCGTGTCGCACTCGTCCATGTTCTCGACCATGTAGAGCCCGAGGTTGTTCACGAGGCCCGGCGCAAGTCCTGTGTCCGGCACGAGCGTGACGTCGGCCGCCTTGGCCGCCGCGTCGAGCGAGAGCGTCTGCATCGTGACGTCGGTGTTGCCGCCGAGGTCCACCATGTCGGTCATCGTCTCGATCGCGACCTCGGCGATGCGCGGGTGCATCCAGTACGGCACGCAGCTCACGACCACGTCCACTTCGCGCAAGAAGTCCGCGAGGTTCTCGGCGTGCAGCGCGTTCACCTCGTGCGGCTCGCACACGTCCTTGCCGAGCAGCTTGTTCACGCGCTGGGCGGAAAGGCGCGCCTGCTGCATGTTGAGGTCGCCGACCAGCACGCGCTCGATCTCCGCGAACTTGGCGAGGTCATAGGCGGCGGCGGTGCCTTGCATGCCGGCGCCAAGGATCGCGAACGTGTTCTGCATTCTCTCTCACACACTGGCCTCGTCGCCAGCCGCGAAAGGTTACCCAGGCGCGTCGGGGCGGCCCTGACGGCCTGCCTAGCCCGCCATCTTCAGCACTTCGAGCGCCTTTTCGACGTCGAGGTCTTTTCCGTCCTTGTCGGCGGGGTCGAGTACGAGGAAGTCCGGGTCGACCCCGCGCCCCTCCAGCCTCACTCCGTCCACGATGACGTCCACGATCGGGATCTCGAACACCGCCCAGTCGCCGATCATGAACGGGCTGGTGCCGAGCACGCGGCCGCCGGTCGGGCGCCCCACGAGCGTCGCGCGCTTGGACTTCTTGAGGATGAACGCGAGCACCTCCTTTGCGCTGCGGCTGCCGTTGTCGATGATGAGGGCGAGCGGGCGCTGATATCCGAAGTAGTTCGGCACGGAAGTCGTGCCGACGGACCACTCCATCTTCGCTTCTGGCCGGAAGAACGGGTCCGCGTACCCTTCGGGCCGTCCGCCGAATCCGTCGCGGATGTCCAAGATGAAACCGTCGGTCTGCATGCAGCGGCCGTACACGAAGCTGCTCAGCGCGTTCTTGAAGCTGTCCGCCGCCATCGTCCACAGGTGGAAGTAGCCGTACTTCTTGCCGTCTCGCTCGATGATGCGACCGCTGTTGCGGCTCGCCTGTAGGAACATCTCCATCCCTGCGCTCTCTTCGACCGTCATCTTGACGCTAGACTCCTTACCTTCGCGCACGACCGTGAACTCCGCCTCCTTCCCGATACGCGGACGCAAAGAGTCCACCGGCGTGAACGGCTGCCCGTCTACGGACTTGACCAGGTCGCCGACCTTGACCCCGGCCTTCTCCGCAGCCATCCCCTCCAGCACCATCTGGACCTTGTATCCGTCCGGCGTCGACGCGAACCACGCGCCGATCTCCGGCATCTTGACCGCGCTGCCGCCGGGCACGAGCTCGTGCAGCGTATAAAAGCCCTGGTCCGATGGCGTGAGAAAGTCGAAGTGCGAGTCGCCGAACTCCTCGATCATCCTGACGACGTCGTCGCGGAACTCGTTCCGGCTCTTGGCGCCGCTGGCGATCGGCCCGTACTTGGCCAGCAGCGCCTCCATCTGATCCTTGCGCTCGGTCCGCGCGTAGTAGCGCCCGCGCACGGCGGCCTCGGTCCGCCTCCAGACGTCGGCGAAGTCGTCCGCCTGCTGTTGAGGCTGCTGGGCCAGGGCGAGGAGGGCGACGAGCGAGGTCAGCGGCATGGCTGCATTCTAGTACCTGCGGCCCGGTGTCCGGCAGTTCCGGTCCCTCGCTGGTATCATAGGGCTCCTGTGGGAGGCCGGGCTGAACCCGGCCGCTGGGACCACGGAGGTCAAAATGGCCCGAAAGAAGAAGAAGAACCTCAACTCGCAGCGCTTCGCTGCACTCTCCAAAGCGGTCGACCGCAACAAGCTCTATCCCGTCGAAGAGGCGATCGCGCTTCTCAAAAAGAGCGCCAGCGCCAAGTTCAACGAGAGCATCGACCTCGCACTGCGCCTCGGCATCGACCCCAAGAAGAGCGACCAGAACGTGCGCGGCACGACCAACCTTCCGCACGGCACGGGCAAGAACATGTCCGTCGCTGTGCTCGCCAGCGGCGACGACATCAAGACCGCGCTCGCGGCCGGCGCGGACTTCGCTGGCGACGACGAGATCATCAAGAAGGTGCAAGAAGGGTGGAAGGACTTCGACGTCATGATCGCGACCGAGGCGATGGCGCCGCAGATCGGCAAGATCGGCCGGTTCCTCGGCCCGCGCACGCCCAACAAGCGCAACGGCACCGTGACGAACGACGTGACGAAGGCGGTCAAAGAGATCAAGGGCGCGAGCCGCATCGAGTACCGCATCGACAAGGCCGCGAACGTACACCTGAGCGTCGGAAAGTCGAGCTTCACCGAGGACCAGCTCAAGGACAACCTGCGCGCCGCGCTGGACGCCGTTTTGCGCGCGCGCCCCGCGAGCGCGAAGGGGCGGTTCTTGCAAAACGTCGTGATCAGCAGCACGATGGGGCCAGGGATCAAGATCGACCCGACCGCCGCGAGCAAGTTCGCCGGGCACTAGGGCTGCGGTTGAGCGGGAGCGAGACTGTGCTTCGCTTCCGTCAGCATGACGAGCGCGTACTCGCGAAAGCGCGAGTAGCTTTGGTCGTCTGAAAACCCTCGCCTCGGTACGAGTATCCCTTGTGCTGGATTGATCATCAGGAAAAGTCCGCGCTTTCCGTCTTTCAAGCCCGTCACGGACGTCCACGGAGTGAACGAGTTTGATCCGTCCTGGCTGACGACGTGTACGCCCTGTGGCGTGAGTTCAGTGGACTTCCGGGCGGTGATGAGCGGCGATCCAGACTGGAACAGCTTCGAGATACGGCGCTCAAGCGCAACCCGCATTGCGAGCCCGCGAAGGAGGAGCGCCGCTCCCAGAACACCGAACACGAAGCTGCCGGGAACAGTCACTTCTCGGGGCCATAGGGCTGCAAACGCAAGTATGGCAACTCCCGTCACCAACATGAGTATCGTGACATCACGATAGATGGCGCGTTGAACGACCAAGCTGTAATCTAGATACTCCTCGCGGCTGTAGGCGACCGCGATCGAGCGATAGAAGCTATCGGCCTTGACTTGCTTTGGTTCCATCGTGGCCCCTCAAGAGTCCATGAGATCCTTGATTATGCCGAATGAGCCCTGCAGGTCAGCGAGCAACGGCGCCTTCGCACGCGCGACCTCGATCATGTCGAGGTCGACCTCAGCGACGATCATGTGCTCGTCCAGGATGTCCCCCTTCGCCAGCCGCTCGCCAAACGGATCGTATATCACGCTCCCGCCGACGAGCCCCTTGCCGCCCTCGAAACCCGTGAGCATCGCGCTCAGCGCAAACACGCCGTGCTCCTCGCTCACAGCGCGCACCATCCGCGCATAGCGGTCCACGTTCGCCGGCACTTCGCCCTGGAAGTTGCGCGCTGGCGAGGCGACCAGCGTGCACACGACCTGCGCGCCGTGCAGCGCGAGCAGCGTCCCGAGCACCGAGTGCCACACGTCCTCACAGATCAGAACACCGATGCGGGCAAGGCGCGAGTCGAAAACGCCGAGCTGCGTCCCGCGCGCGACGTAACGGTCCTCGTCGAACACCGTGTACGTCGGCAGGAAGAACTTGTGGTACACGCCGACAGTGCGCGAAGACCCCTTGTTGAACTCGAAGTACCCCGCGCTGTTGTAAGGCTGGCCCTCTGTCTTTTCATAGAACCCGACGAGCACGTCGACCGGCTTCTTGATCGCCTTCAGCCGCGCCTCGAGCTCGCACCGAACTTCGTCTGCGCCCAGCGCGTTCTCGTTCACTCCGCCCTGCACGTAGTACCCGCTGACGGCCGTCTCGGGGAACACGACGAGGTCCGCGCCTTCCTCCATCGCCGCCTGCCGCACGGTCTCGGCGATGCGGTCGAGGTTGTGCGCGATGCGCCCCATCTGAGGGTGGAACTGCACGCACGCGGCGCGAAAGCCCATGAAAAAAGTGTACCTATGGGCAGCGGCCCGGCGGGACGGTCAGGAGGGCTTCGCCTCTAGCGGCCTGCGCACGACGAGCCCAGGAAGTTCGGCGTCGAAGAGCCCCATGCGCTGGGTGATCATCCCGGCGGCGGTCGCGTCGCTCGGGCTCGGCGAGACCACGACGCACAGCTTCTTCTTCGCGCGCGTCATGCCGACGTAGAGCACGCGCACCTCTTCGCTCCGCTCGATCTCGTCGAGGCGCCAGAAGAGCCAGCGCCAACACACCGTGTCGTGCTTGCTGAACCGGGTCATCGCGATGCCCGATCGCGCGTCGACCATCACCTCTCCTCCGCGCCTTCCAAACTTCCTGTGCGTCTCTGGCAGCACGACCACGTCGAACTCGAGCCCTTTAGCGCGGTGGATCGTCATGAGCGTCACTGCGTCCGCGTCCTCGTCGATGCTCGGCGCGTCGCCCTCGCGGTGCTTGAGTTCCTGCACTTGGCGGATCTTTTCGGCGAACTGCTGTGCGCCCAGCAGCGGCTCGGCCGCGGCTAGCGCGAAGAGCTTGCGGACGTTGGCCAGCGTCTGGTCGGCGCTCGGCTTTGTCGCGATCCGCTCCAGGTAGCTCGTCTGTCGGAACAGCTCGGAGAGCACCTCCCACGCTGGGACGCGGTCCGCGAGCGCAGAGACGCTTTGGAACCAGGCCAGGAACTCCGCGATCTTCTTACTATCCTCCGCGACCGGCGGCGAAAACGCAGGCAGAGCCTCGATCACGGGCCTCTCTTTCGCGAGCATAACGACGGAATCGAGGCTCAGGCCGACGAACGGGCTCCGCAGTAGCGCGAGGAGCTGGAAGTCCGCATACGGATACGCGAGCGCGTCGAGCGCGTTGGCGATGTCCCTCACTTCAAGGCGCGTGTAGAACCTCTCTGATCCGCCGATCACCCTCACCGCGATCCCTCGCGCGGTCAAGCGGTCCGCGATCTCGTGCGAGCTCTTGTTGTTGCGCGAGAGCACCGCGATCTCGCGGGCCGAAGCGCCCTCGGTGATCAGCGCGGCGATCCCTGCGGCGGTCGCCTCCGTGTCCTTCGATTCCTGCGGCCACACCTCGACCCCCGAGTACTCCGTCGGCTCCGTGCTGCCAAACGGGTCGTCATCCGTCGGCGCGGCGGTGAGCATCGGCTGGTAGTCCTCGCCCCAGATGCGCGAAAAAAGAGTATCGATGAAGCGCAGGATCCCGGGCACGGACCGCTGGTTCTTCGTCAGCTTCAGGTTCGGCTTCTTCGTCGTTCGCTCGATGAAGAGCTCGCGGTCCGCTAGCCGAAAGCCGTAGATGCTCTGCTGTGGGTCGCCCACCATCATCTCGGACCCGGTCTGCAGCGCGGCCATCAGCCGGTACTGCACGGGGTTGACGTCCTGCGCCTCGTCGATCAGCATCGCGCGGTACTGCTTGCGCAGGCGCTCGGCCACCGCGGGCGACTCCTGCACCAGCCGCACCGCGCGGTCCTCAAGCATCGTGAAGTCGAACTCCTGTCGGTCGGTCATCTGCGTCTCGATCCAGTCCCACGCCAGCACCGCGAGCTGCACGAGCCCGCACGTGTGGCGCGCCGAGACCTCGTCGTAGAGCCTGCGGCTCGGCTTGAGCCACTCTGGCGCCTTGTACCCTTGCTTCTTCATTTCGCCGAGCAGCACTTTGGCCGCCTCCTCCGGCGTCGCGCCCAATGCCGCTTCCGCGACTTCTGCGGGGAAGTTGGTGAATAGCTCGCGCTTCCAAAGCTCCGTGACCGCTTGCGGGCTCGCATACATCTCGCGCAGCTCCGCGGTCGTGAAACCGGATCCGCGCAACTGCCGCATCACCTCGCGCACGGACTCGCCAAGCTTGGCGTGAACCGCGTGCGTCGCGTTGTAGATCTGCTTTCCGGCCAGGTCGCTCACGAGCTGTTCGGCGGCGGGGTAGCGGCTGAGCTCGGAAGTCAGGCACCAGCGCACCCCCTCTTCGATCAGGCCGACGACCGACGACTCCGGCATCACTTCGAACACAGGATCGATCCCGGCGGCGAGCGAGTTCTCGCGCAGGATCCGCTCGCAAAGGCTGTGGATCGTCTGGATCGGGCCCGTCTCCGCCGATTGCGCGTCGAGCGGCCGCTTCAGCGCGCGCAGCTCGCGCACGATCCGCCCTTTCATCTCAGCCGCCGCCTTTCGCGTGAACGTGATCGTCAGGATCTGCTCGGGCCGCAGACCCTCCTCCGCCACCAGGCGCAGATAGCGCTGCACGAGCACGGTCGTCTTGCCGGAGCCCGCGGAGGCGCGGACGGTGAAGCTGTCGAGCGCGGCGGCGATCGCTTCGCGCTGCTCCGCGGTCGGGTCCACCCTGTTCATTCGGCCTCCTCGGCGAAAGGATCGTTGCTCTCGCCGAACACGCTGGAGACGCGGCAGAGCTCCCCGTATGGGCACGGCTCGCACTGCTTTCCGGGCCTTGCCTGCATGTCGGCGCGCTCCATCGCCTCCATCGCCTGCTTCAATCGGTTCACGACGTTTTGGAAGAACACGTCGCGGCTGTCTGCGATCCGCGCCACCTCCAGCCCGCCGCTAGGGTCGTGCTTCACGGCGCCACGGATGTTCTTGAACCCTGCGAGCACGCGCCTGCCGTCCATCCCGTCCACCTCGACCGCCGGGTTGCGCTGCGGCATGTGCAACTGGGTCATCAGGTAGAGCCCGTAGCGGAACGCGTCGGCGTTGTCCTCCGGGACCTCCGAGACCTCGGTCAAGTTCGGAGCGCTGCTGTCGAAGAACCGCATCACCGTATAACCGTCGCGCGCGGTGAGAGAGGCCGCGCTCCCGGTGAGCCGCACCGTCCGCCCGCCGACCTTAAGCTCGTTCTTCAGACCGTGCTCGTCAAGGCGCACGTCGGCCCACGTCTTCTCCTTCGCTTCGGACCAGATTCTGCGCGAACGGAACTCGCGGTCCACCCACTCTTCCGCCAGTCGCCGCGCCGCCGCCTCGAGCATCGCGAGCTCCCACGGCTCGAACTCCGGGTACACGTCCTGAACGTAAGCGTCTATAGCGCGCGAAACCTCGCTCGAAGCAGTGTCTTCATCGTGCGTGGTCGCAAGGCGCGCGGTCGCGGGCAGGTCGCGCAGGCTGCGCATCAGCCTTCGGCGTGCCGGCGCGATCAGGCGCAGCCGGTAACGCATCGCCGACTGGAACGGGCACACGAGCGAGAGCGCGAGCTCTTCCGGCGAGACGCCTGCCGCGAAGTCCGGGCGGACCTTCTCCATCGCGGGCGCCGTCGTGAGGACCGGGCGCTCGCTCGGCACGCGCGGGCCCTCGAGCGCCGTGCGCACCCGCAAGTCCGCGTCCGACAGGCACTCCTCCTTTAACGGCACGAACTGCGAGCGGGGACGGACCTTCTCAGACACTCGCCCGGGGCACGCCCTCTTGACCTCCTCGAGATAGAACGCAGGCACGTTGTCCCGCGAGTCGTCCGTCTCCGGAAAGCTGAACACGATCCGCTTCTCGGCCGACGCGCAGATGCGGACGAACTCGTCCCGCTCGGCCGCAGCTCGGTCGAAAGAGTCTGTCAGCCGCACTCCGCGCCCGATCAGCCTTGAGAGCTCCTCGCGTTCGGAGTCGAAGAGCAGCGGGTCCTCCGTCCGCCGGCGCGGCAGGGTCCCTTCGAGCATACCGACGACGAAAAGCGTGTCGTACTCGGTCAGCCCCGAGGTGCTCGTGACCAACTTGACCCCGTTCGGGCCTCCCTCCACCACCATCGTCTCGTTCTCCCACAGCGACTCCGCAATGCGCACAAAGCCCCGCAGTCCGAGCTCCGACTTGTCGCTCCGGTCGAAAACGTACGCCAAGTCGCTGACCGACCTTTGCAACACCGTCTGCGCGCGCGTGTCCCGGCTCCGCGTCTTTGCGTCCGCCGAAACAGCGAAGTCCACCATCTGCGTCCCGCCGATCAGTTCGCGCAGCCGGTGGAGCCACCCTCCCAGGCTCGCCTTCGTGTGCATCGCCGACTCGCGCCACTGCAGCACGTGCCGCAGCCATGCGAACTCTTCCCCCTGCCCCGTCGCCCAGTCCGCGATCGCGGTCCACTGCTCTGGGCCCTTCGCATACGCCGCGCGCACGGCGTCGCGCAGCTCCTCGCTCCGCTCCAGCCCGGTCCGCAGGTAGCTCGACTGCGCCAAGCGGCCGAGCGCGCGCACGTCCTCGCCCACGAGCACCCTGAGGCAACGGAGCGTGAGCGCTGCAAACCCGTTTGTCAGCAGCGGCGTCGTGATGTTTGCAGAGAGTGGAACGCCAAGCCTCTCCGCGGCCGATTGTAAGAGCGGCGCGTAGCTCTCCGAGTCCCTCGCGAAGATCCCGATCCTGTGCGGCAGGGCGCCCGACTCCATCTCCCTTAGGCAGCCGCGCACAGCCCACTCCGACTCGCTCAGCGGGTCGGCCGCGTTCACGATCTCGATCTCCGGCGCCGCGTTCGTCGTCTCTTCGCTGAACAGCGCCGCGTACCAAGGGCGCTCCTTTGCCGCATGCTCGGCCTTGACGCCGATCCGCTCTGCGCACCGCCGCGACAGCGCGAAGACCTGCTGCGCGCCTGGCACGTCGTCCACGAGCACGACGACCTCCGTCCCAAAACCGAGCGCCCACCGCAACCAAGACTCGTACACTGGTTTCTCGGCGCCGCCCAAAGCGACCACCAGCCGTCGGATCGGGACTTCGCGGTCGGGCGGGATGGTAAGGCAGCGCCGCACGCGGTCGCTCGCGAACTGCCGGTTCGTCTCCTCCATCACCTCGCGCACCCAGTCCATCACTTGCACGAGAGAGCCGAGCTTCGCCGCCAAGGTCGGCGTCGCCTGGTCGAGCACGGCCAAGACGTCCTCCGGCTCGATCCCCCAATCGCGAAGCTCGCCCAATCGCTCGACGATCACGTCCGCTGTGCCGGGGAACCGCGCGGAATCGGCGAGAGGAGAGTCGCTCGGTAGCCTCTTGCTCGCGAGCCCGACGGTCGCTGCCAGTTGCCCTTTCGGGCAGAGCCGCGCCACCGGCTCGCCCACCATCGTGAGGTACCGCCCGACGAGGTCGCCGATCGCCGCGATCTCCACCTCCGGCCCTTCAGGCAACAGCCCCTTGATCGCGTGCAGCTTTCCTTCGTCCAGCGCGGTGACGACCGTGTCGTCCTTGACGAGCCGGGCGAGCGCCTTGCGGAGTCCGCGCCCCGAAGGCGGCACTCCGATCACCCGCAGTCGCCCTTCTGCCATAGTTGTAGCAACATTATGCCGCCGACCGAGACCAAGGTCTGGACGACGACAAAGAAGATCATGGGCAACCTCTTGCCCTTGATCCTTGCGTCACCGGCGCTCGTGTTCGCGGTCCTGGAGTTCGCCCGCCACGGCCCTTCGCGCGCGCTCATGCTGTGGCTGCTGCTGTTCCTCGCATGCGCGTGGCTCTTCCTCGTCGTGCTCGGGCTCTTCGGCAACGGGGCCATGAAACGGGCGATGGGCCAGCGCATGCACAATGAGCGCCCGTTTGACAAGACCGAGCGCTACTTCGTCGGCTTCTCACGGCCGAGCTACAAGAGCGCGCTCGATCCGCACGAGGACGTCGGCTTCCTCGTCCTGCACGAAGATCGCCTTGAGTTCTGGGGCGGCGAGCACCGCGTCTCACTGGATCGGCGCTGCGTCACAGGTGTGCGGTTCCGTCCCAACACCCACTCCATCGTCGGACTGGGGCGGTGGGTCAGCATCGAGGCGGTCGTCGACGAAAAGCCGGTCAGGATGCTGATCGAGCCGCGCGAGAAGGCGACCCTGCTCGGCAACCTTCTGTTCTCGAAAAAGCTGCGCGACCGGATCCTGGTCTGGAAAGGAGAAGGGCCCCCGGCTCGCGCCGGGGGCCCTTCCGTGTCGTGCTAAGGTGTCGTTTCTTAGCGGAGCAGTCCGAGCACCGACTGCGGTGAGGAGTTCGCCTGTGCGAGCACGGCCAGACCCGACTGCTGCAGGATCTGCAGCTTCGTGAAGGTCGTCATCTCTTCTGCGATGTCCACGTCGCGGATCGATGACTCGGTCGCCGTCAGGTTCTCCCTGGCGACACCGAGAGATCGGATGTTCGACTGGATCGTGTTGCTCATGAACGACCCGATGTTGCCGCGGAGGCGGCTGATCTGGTCGATCGCCGTGTCGAGCGCCGTCTGCGCCGCCGTCGCGCCCGCGGTGGACGTGACGTCGAGGCCGGAGAGGCTCAGCGAGGACGAGGAGACGCTGTTCAGCGAGAGGCTGGTCGTCTGGCCCGCAAACGCACCGATCTGGAACGAGGCGGAACCTGCGGTCACCGCTGCGGCGCCCGTGAGCGTCGCGACGGCGTTGCCGGCCTCGGTGAGTACGACGCGGTTGCCCGCGCTGTCCGTCATCGTCAGACCGTTGTTGCCGTTCTGGCCGCCCGTGAAGGTCACTGCGGTCAGGGCGCCGACCGTCACCGAAGCGACGGCGTTCACGCCTGAGGCGGTCGCCGAACCGGCGGCTGACTGGATGATTCCAGCGCTGTCGGTCAGGTTGATCTTGTAGCTCGCGCCGTACGTGTTCTGCGTCAGCTGGACCGCACCGTTGCCGCCGGCGTACACGCCCTCGGCTCGCACGCCCGTCTGGCCGCTCAGAGCGTTGATCTTGTTGACCACGTCGCCCCAAGTGTCAGTCGATGCGACGCTGATCGCGATGCCGTTTACGGCGAACGATCCGTCGGTGCCGACTGCGGTGGCGAGATAGGTCGCAAGGTCCGCCGAAGCGACGGCGTTCGTGCCCGTCATGGTCGCTTGCGTCGCAGCGGTCGTCACGTCGACGTCCACTGAGCTGTCAGCGGTGATCGACTGCGTGCCGACCGTGCCGCCGAGGTAGATGCTCTTGAGGTTCGTGCCGTCGACGACCGTCGCCTGCACGCCCGAGCTGCCGTCAAGCAGCTTCTTGGTCCCGAACTGCGTGTTCGTCGCGACGCGGTCGATCGATGCGAGGATCGAGTTGAGCTGGTCCTGGTTCGCCTGCAGCTGTGCGCCGTCGAGCGAGCCGGAATAGGCGACCGCGAGCGAACGTGCGTCGCGCAGCAGCCGGTTGACTTCGTCGAGCGCGCCTTCAGCCGTCTTGGCATAGTTCAAGGCGTCCTGGTTGTTCTTCAGGGCCTGGTCCATACCGGCGATCTGCGCGCGGAACTTCTCAGAGGCAATGAGCCCCGACGGGTCGTCGCCCGCGTTGTTAATGCGGAGACCGGTCGAGAGCCGAGTGACGGATGTCGCGAGCATGTCGCCTGTCATAGACAGGTTGCGCATCGCGTTCATCGCGGAAACGTTGGTGTTGATTCGAAACGACATTTTCTTCCTTGAACGTTCTCTAGATTTGGCCGGGGCGCCGGGCGCCAATGTCTTCCTGACTTCCGTCCTGACTACCTAATCGGAACACTGTATAGGTGCTTATCCTGTGAGACATACCGGGGTTCAAAGAGACCAGCAACAATGCGGGTATTTCGCTCCCGCATAAGTTACAGACCACCGGTATATTTGTCAGGATGACCCTCAACGAGTTTCTCGCCCAGCGCAAGAACGAGATGCTCGCGCAGATCTCCTCAGGGCAAATCCCGTCGCTCGGTTCGTACGACCAGGCGCTCCTCCGAGACCTCCAGGCCAAGGGGTCGCCCCAGATCGGCACCGCCGTCCTCAAGCCGGGCCTCATCGTCTTCGAGTTCATCTTCAGCCTTGCCGAAGGCCAGACCGCAGTCTTCCCGGTCGAGGTCGTTCCGCCCGAGCGCATCGTCCACCTGCCTGTCCCCGAGTGGGTGATCGAGTCGGTCTGGCAGGGCGAGGTCCAAGGCTCCTTCCACTTCGAGTCCCACGCGCGCGAGCTCCTGGCCAAGTTCCAAGAAGAGATCCATCCGTCCAACAACGCGAAGTGGTTCGAGCGCCAGCCTCCAAAACGCCGCGAGTGAGCCGACCAGCACGGCGGCGGGTAAATTCCCCCGGTGACGAAGTTCCTTTCTACGTGGGAAAAGCCCGGCGAAAAGTCCCTCCGCGTCGCAGTCGATTCCTTCAAAAAAGGGAAGTCCCTCGCCCGATCGCTCGAAGACGGCCTCTCTGCCGCGGAGGAGGACCCTGAGTTCGTCGCCATCGGGCGCGGCGCGCTCCCCAACTCCGACGGCGAGATCGAGCTCGACGCGAGCATTATGGACGGCCGCGACCTCAACTGCGGCGCAGTCTGTGCGCTGCGTGGGATCGTCCCCGCCATCAAGGTCGCGCGCCTCGTCATGGAGAACACGCCCCACAACATGCTCGCCGGCGACCAGGCGCGCCGCTTTGCCATCCAGTGCGGCATGATGCCGCAGAACCTTATGACCGCAAAGGCGATCGAGCACTACGAGATGTACCTCCAGTCGCCCGAGCGCGCCAGGGCCTACATCCACACGATCGACGACAATCCGCCGGACACCGTCACCATGCTCGGCATGGAAGATGGGCCGCACTTCGTCGCCGCAAGTTCCACCAGCGGGCTCGGCTACAAGCTCCCTGGGCGCGTCGGCGACTCGCCGATCATCGGCGCGGGCATCTACGCCGATGACGAAGCCGGTGCGGCGGGCGCGACCGGATGGGGCGAGGACCTCTGGAAGTCGTGCGTGTCCGTACGCGCCGTGGACGCGATGCGCGCAGGAATGTCCGCGCAGGAAGCCTGCGAGCACGTCATCAAGGAAATGGTCCGCCGCCGGCCCGAGACCAAGGACCGTCACTCCATCGTCTTCGCCATCGACCGCAACGGCGGGCACGGGGTCGGCGTCGTCGGGCGCAAGTTCGACCTCTGGACCTACCAGGACGGCGAGACAAGGCGCGAGACCTACGAGCCACACTAAGGGCGGATGGCCAACCTCATCGGCACAGCCGGCCACGTCGACCACGGTAAGACGACCCTGATCCGCGCGCTCACAGGCATCGACACGGACAGGCTGCCGGAAGAAAAGAGGCGCGGGCTCACGATCGACATCGGCTTCGCCTACCTCGACCTCCCCGGCGTCGGGCGCGCCTCCATCGTCGACGTGCCGGGCCACGAGCGCTTCGTCACCAACATGCTGGTCGGCGCGCTCGGCATGGACGTCGCTCTCCTCTGCGTCGCGGCGGACGGTTCTGTCATGCCGCAGACCGTCGAGCACTTCCAGATCATCGAACTGCTCCCCGTCGAGCGCATGGTCGTCGCCTTGACGCGCTGCGACCTCGCAGAGAGCGAGGTGATCGCGCTTTCAAGGGAAGCGGTGCGAGATCTGATCGCTCCGACGAGGTTCAAAGGCTCGCCGATCGTCGAGGTCTCGGCCACAACCGGACAAGGGCTCGACGAGCTAAAGGCGCGCCTCGCTGAAGCCGTCGCCTCGCAGAGCGGCGCGGCGGAGGGCGACTGGTACATGCCCGTCGACCGCGCCTTCGCGGTGAAAGGGCACGGCGCCGTCGTCACGGGCACCATGGCCCAGGGCGCAGCGCGCGAGGGCGACCGCGCCGTCCTGATGCCGGAAGGCGCAGAGGTGCGCGTCCGCTCGATCGAGAGCCACGACGAGCCCAAGCCCTCGAGCGAAAAGGGCAAGCGCACCGCGCTCAACCTCACGGGAATCAAGAGCGCGGAGGCGCACCGCGGGCAGATCGTCGGTTCGCCCGGCGTCGTCTTTGCGACCCTCACCCTGGACGCGAGCGTCCGTTGGCTGCTCGCACCCAAGCACGGCGCGCGGGTCCGCGTCTCCATCGGAGCGGAAGAGGCGATCGCAAAGCTATTCCTGAACGACCACGATCCCGCGCTGGCCCAGTTCCGTTTCGAGCGGACGGTCGCTGCCGCCAAAGGACAGCCGCTGATCGTGCGGCAGTATTCGCCTCCTACGCTCCTCGGCGGCGGCCGTGTGACCGTCCCGGAGGCAAGGCATTGGCGCAAGTCCGACCGCCCAACGAGCGTAGCGCCGCTTGGAGACGATGCGCAGACTGTTCTTCAAACCGTTGCCATGAACGAGGAAGGGATCATGAGCGACGAGCTCTGCCGGGGTGTCGGCAAGTCGCCGCAGGCGCTCGGCGACACTCTGGAAAAGTTGAAGTCCAGCGGAGCGCTGCTCGGGTTTGCGGGCCTCTGGATGACGCAAGCGCAATACGAGCAAACGACGAAGCGTTTCCTGAGTGCCCTTGGCGCGTTGCACGAGATGGACCCGACTTCGCTCTTTCAGCCGCGCGAGGCGCCGCTAAAAGGCGCGGGGCTCAAGTGGTCCGGCAAACCGTTCGACCGGATAGTCGCGCGCTTGGCCGAAGAGGGAAGGCTCCGCGCTCAAGGCACGAGCGTCGCGCTGGCAGAGTTCCGTGTCAAGTTCAGCGAAAAGCAGCGCGCGCTGCTCGACCGCGTCATCGCCGAGCTGAGCAAGCACGGCCTGTCCGTCCCGTCTCCGGACGAGGTCACAAGGGCGCTCAAGGTCCCGCCGCAGGCCGTCGAAGCGACGATCAAGCTCGGCCTTGCCTCAGGCGAGGTCGTCCGCGTCAAAGACGGGCTCTTCCTGCCGGCTGCGCTACTGCAAGACGTGATCAAAAAGACCAGAACCGCGTTCAAAGGCCGCCAGTTCTCAGCCTCAGAGTTCCGCGAGGCGCTACAGACGACGAGAAAGTACGCGATCCCAGTCCTCGAGCACCTCGACGCAAAGGGCGTGACGAAAAGGATCGGAGACCAGCGCGTGGTCGTCGAAGGCTAGCGCAACTGGATCAGCGCTTCTTCCAGCGACGGCTCCTTCACCACGACCGACCGCACGACGCCATAGCCGTTCGTCAGCAGCCGAGCCGCGAGCTCCTGCCCGTCCTCGGCCTGCAGCACCAGCCGCCGACCAGACACGCGCGCGCTGGTCACGAAAGGCTCGACCATCGTCGTCACCGTGCTCAGGTCGTCCGCCTCGACCACGATCTCGGTCGGTTCGACCGAGCGCACGAGCTTGTCCACCGGGCCCGCGTAGCGCGGCTGCCCCTCGACCAGCACGATGATGTTTCCCAGCCGCTCCGCCAGCTCTGGCCTGTTCGTCGCCACCAGGAAGGCCGTCTTCTCCTCCGCCAGCCGGAACATCTCTTCGAACGCGCCGTCCAGCGCCCACGGGTCGATCAGGTCGAGGTGCCCGTCGATCAGCACCACGTCCGCGTCAGAGAGCAGCACCGGCAGCAGGTCGCACGCCACCACCATCCCAGTCGTCAGCTTGTTCAGCGCGACGTTGCGCGCGTCCCACAGACCGAGCGCCGCGAGCACGTCCGCGATCCGCCGCGCGTTGTCCTTGCTCGCGCTTGCCTTCGCCACGCCGAACGGCGTCTGGCGCGACTTGCCCGTGCTGTACTGCGCCGCCAGCACCGTGCCCTCCACTACCACCTCGCCGCAGATCGGCTTCTCTTCGCCCACGATCGTGTCGAAGAAGAGCGTCTTGCCCGAGCCCGAACGACCCACGACCGCATAGACGTCCCCGCCGTGCAGCTCGAGGTTCAGCAGCTCTCCCTCTTGCGAGAGGGCGAACTTGTCGAGGACCAGCACCGGTGAGCTTTTTGCCACTATCCCAGCACCATCAGCTCTTTCGGAAAGTGAGTCAGGACCTCGGGGCCGCTCTCCGTGACCAGCACGTCGTCCTCGATCCGCACGCCGCCGAACCCCTCGATGTAAACGCCGGGCTCGACCGTCCACACCTGTCCCGTTTCGATCGTGTCCTTCGAGTTCGGCCCGAGTCCGCCGTAGTCGTGAACCGCGCGCCCGAGCCCGTGTCCGAGACCGTGCCCGAAGTGCTTGGCGAGGCCCTTCTCGTCCAATATCTCGCGCGTGAGCCGGTCCGGCTCGCTCGCCGCTTTCCCCGCCTGCAGCGACTCGACTGCCGCGACCTGCGCCTTCAGCACCTGGTTGTAGATCTCCTTGTGCCGCTCGTCCGCCTTGCCGATCACGAACGTGCGCGTCACGTCGCTGCAATAGCCGTCTCTCTTCGCGCCCAAGTCGATCGTCACGAAGTCGCCGACCTCCAGCTTCTTCTCCGTCGCTTTGCCGTGCGGCCGCGCGCTGTTCTGCCCGCTCACTACGATCGGGTCGAACGCCACCTCCGCGCCATGCCGCCGGATGAAGAACTCCAGGTCGAGCTGGATGTCGTACTCGCTCACGCCCTCCTGCATCATGCGCGAAAGGTGCTCGAGGCACGCGTCGGTGATGCCGCACGCCTGTCTGATCTTCGCAACCTCCTCCGCCGTCTTAATCATCCGCAACGGCTTGAGCACCTCGGGCGACGGACGCCACTCGACCCCCTTCACCTTCTCGCTCCAGCTCTGCCAAGTCGCATACGTGATCGAGGTCTCGAAAGCCAGTGATGCGGTTCCCACTCGCGCGGCTTGCTCGGAGAGGAACTCCTCGAACGTCTTTGGCCGTTGGAACCACACGACCTCGAAACCCTTCACCTCCTGGTTCGCCTGGATCGTGTAGCGGCTGTCGGTAAGGAACACCGCCGCGTCCTGCGTCACCAGCGCGTATCCCGACGAACCCGAAAACCCCGTGAGCCAGTGCACGTTCAAGATGTCGCTGACGAGCAGCGCTCCGACCCGCTCCTCCGCCATCTTCGCCCGCAGCCGCACTAGGTAGGGGTTCAAATCGTCCACTCCTCCATCGTCCGGATCGCCCTGAGCGCAAGCAGGTAGCTCTCGGGCCCGAACCCCGCGATCGTCCCCTGGCAAACAGGCGCGATCACGCTCCGACGCCTGAACTCCTCGCGGCCCTGGACGTTCGTCAGGTGCACTTCGATCACCGGCACGCGCACACTGACCAGCGCGTCCCGCAGCGCATAAGAGTAGTGCGTCAGCGCCCCAGGGTTGATGATGATCGCGTTCGCCCAGGTCCTGTGCTCCTGGATCGTGTCGATCAGCACCCCCTCGTGGTTCGATTGGAGGATCCGCACGTCCATCTTCATCTCGCTCGCGGCCTTCTGCAGCCCTTCGTCGATGTCGCTCAGGGGCTTCTTGCCGTAAAGCTCCGGCTCCCTAAAGCCGGTCAGGTTCAGGTTTGGGCCGTGCAGGACTAGGACGTTAAGGTTTCGATCGCTCATCGTGACCCTCGGGCGGCGTCGCCTCTTCGACCAGCAAGTGCGGGATTCCGTCCACCACGGGGTAGGACCAGCCGCACTCGGTGCAAACGAGCCGCTCTCCCTTCTCCACGAGCGGCGGTCGCGAATCGCACCTCGGGCAGGCAAGGATATCGAGCAGCTCTTTGTCCATCAGCCGATCGCTTCGCGGTAGACCTCGACCGTCTTTCGTGCCGTCTCCTTCCAAGAAAAGAGCTTCAGCCGTTCGCGGCCCCGCTGGCGCAACTGCGCTAATTTACTCGAATCCGCTAATAGGCCGGCCACCGCCGTGGCCCAGTCCCGCGCTTCCCACGATCCCATCACCATCGCCGCGTCCCCCGCGACCTCCGGGAGCGCTCCTCCCTGGCTGCACACCACCGGGCAGCCGCACGCCCACGCCTCCAACAGCGGTATCCCAAACCCTTCGTGAAAGCTGGGCGCCAGATACAGGTCCGCACACTGGTAGAGCGCCGTCAGCTCCTCGTCCGAGACGAACCCCGTCGCCACACAGCGATCGTGCAGCCGCTCTTCGCCCCAACCGGGCTTTCCCGTGATTACGAGCTTGTGCGGCAGGCCGGACGGCAACATCCCGGTCGCCGCGACCGCCAGCGCCATGTTCTTCCGCGGCCAGCGCATGCCGACCGTGAGCAGGTACGGCCCCTGCACCCCGAGCCTCCCGCGCACGGTCTTTTCAGCCTCCTCGCGCGAGGTAGGGCGGATCCCGTCCCCGAGCGCGTTGTATGTCACGCGCACCTTCCCCCTCGCCGCCGGGATGGTCCGCTCGATCTCCGCCTTGCTCGTCTCCGAGACCGCGATGACCCGCGCGGCGCGCTGCACCGACCGCGGCACCATCCCCCTCAGTACCAGCCGGTCCCGAAGGCCGAACCACTGCGGACCGATGAAGAACGAGACGTCGTGGATCGTCGTCACCCCGCCCCGATCGACCAGGGGGCTCAGGTTGTACTGCACGTGCACCGCCCCGGCCCCACGGCGCCTTGCCTCCAGCGGAAAGCTCACAAAGCTCCACCAACGGCCCCCGCCCGGCACCTCCGCCCACTCGAAAAACGTCCGATCGGGAATCCATCCGGGCCGGGGAACGTTGGAACAGAGCAGGAACCGCAAGCCAGGCTGGAGCTCGGAAAGACCCTGCACAAGGCCCCGCCAGTAAGTCGTATCGCCGGTGCTCCGCTCCGTCAAGAGGCGGGCGTCCAGGGCGACCAGAGGCTCAGGCATAGCGGTAAATCGGGCTCGAATGGCGTAGAATCTGCTTAAGGGACTGCACGAGCAAGTTTAGTCGCCTTGGCCCCGCAAAGGAACGTGGAACAACATGAAACCGAAGAAGACAAGCGTCCTACTGTTATCTGTAGCAGGCACTCTCGTTTTCGTCCTGCTCTTGATCAACCTGAGCCAGTACATCCGAAACGCAGACGCGCTTGACCGACAACGGGCCCCGGACAGCGCAGCCATCAAGCAGCTACAAGAACGCGCAGGACAGGGCACTGGCCCCGGCGGTGAGAGCCTTGCACGGGCCTCTGCACTGCGCCCGATGAGCGGCGGCGTCGCGGCGGCGGCGAAGACTGAGGTGCCGGAAGTCCCCAGCATCCTGCTTCCCACAACGCAGATGTACAAGCCGGGATTCAACGCCAACGCCACGACCGGCCATTGGTACAACGACGACTCCTACCAGCAGGTGATTGCGAAGAAGAGAGCGGCCGGTTACAGCGACGGTAAGTGACCGTCCGTATCGGCCAGTAGCCTGAGTCCACGCTCCCTGACCCTCCAGAAACCCACCTGGAAAGCCCGGTCGACGACCGGGCTTTCCAGCGTCTGCTCCACCGGCCCGTCCAGCACCGCCCTCCCCTCGTGCAGCAGCACGGCCCGCGTCGCGAAAGCAGCCGCCCAGTTCAGGTCGTGCACCGCCACCACCGCGGCCTTCCCGCCCGCGGCAAGCTCGCGCACTAGCAACCCGATGTCGATCTGGTGCCTCACGTCCAAGTGCGTCGTCGGCTCGTCCATCAGCAGCACCGGGGCCTCTTGCGCCAGCGCCCGCGCCAGCCGCACCCTTTGGCCCTCGCCGCCGCTCAGCTCGCTGACGGGGCGTGCGGACAGCGAGAGACAGTCCGCCCGCTCCATCGCGCGCAGCGCCGCCTCCCGGTCCTCGCGCGTCTCGAACAGCCCGTCCGAGTGCGGCATGCGCCCCATCAGCACGACCTCCTCCGCCGTGAAGTCGAACGCGGGAGACTCGATCTGCGGCACGTACCCGATCCTCAGCGCGGTCTCGCGCTTTGAGAGCGTCCGCACGTCGTCTCCGCACACCGTGACGGTCCCACCCAATGGTGGGATTGCGCCCGCCAGCGTCTTGAGCAGCGTCGACTTGCCGCTCCCGTTTGCGCCGATCAGCGCCACGATCTCGCCCGTCCTGGCCGAAAAGTCCACGCCCGTCAGCACCGCGTGGCCCCCGTAGCCGCACGAGACACCGCTCAGCGAGACGCCAGCGCTAACCGAGGTTTTCATCCAGCACCCCGCTTGTGAAAGCCTTGTACATCCCGGCGTACGCTCCGCCCTTGGCCGTCAGTTCCTCGTGCGAGCCGTACTCTAGCGCCTCGCCGCGCCGTACCACCAGGATCTTCGTCGCGCGCGAGGCCGTCGTCAGCCGGTGAGCGATGAAGAGCGTCGTGCGGGTCTGCATGATCTCCGCCAGCGCCTCCGTTACGATCCTTTCGCTGTGCGCGTCCAGGTTGCTCGTCGCCTCGTCCAAAAGCAGCACCTTCGGCTCCCGCACCAGCGCGCGCGCGATAGCCAGCCGCTGGCCCTCGCCGCCGCTCAGCCGCACGCCCCGCTCGCCCATCTCCGTCTCGTACCCGCCCGGCGTCTGCTCGATGAAAACGTCCGCGTGCGCCGCCTTCGCCGCAGCGCGGATCTGCTCGTCCGTGGCGTCCGGCGCCCCCAACCGAAGGTTGTCCGCGATCGTCCCTGCGAAGAGGAACGTCTGCTGCGGCACCACGCCGATCTGAGCGCGGTACCACAGCCCCTTCAGCTCGCGTATGTCCACGCCGTCGTAAAGGATCCGCCCCTCCGTCGGGTCGTAGAACCGCAGCAGCAGGTCCGCCATCGTGGACTTGCCCGCGCCGCTCGGCCCCACTAGCGCGAGCGAACTGCCGGGCTCGATCACAAAGCTCACGTTTCTCAGTGCGACCGTCCCGTCCGGGTACGTGAAGCTCACGTTCTGGAACTCGACGCGACCGAGCGAGCGCTCTAGCACCCTCTGGCCCGGGTCGTCCACGACCTCCTCCGGAGCGTCCAGGATCTGGCCGTAGATGCGCCCAGCGGCCGCCTGCACCGTGTTGTAGGTGTTGTTCACGTTGCTCAGCGCCCGCGCTCCCTGGTTGATGATGTCGAGCGCAAG
>CAMLDW010000040.1 GCA_946479035.1 uncultured Chthonomonadaceae bacterium
CTCCTGCTTGAGGGTCGCGGCGTCGCAGTCGAAGAGCTCGATCAGGAGGTGGGAGCCCAGCGACGGCTCCTCGTCGGGCCCAAAGGGGAGCCCTTCTGGGTCGTTGCCGAGCCACTTGCGGAAGGAGTCGGCGTTCTCAGAGTGGATGAGCTGCCAGCCGGCGTCGTTCTCGATGGAAGGCGGCGCAGCGCTCGCGGTGATTCTGGGCTCGAGCCTAAACAACCGCTTGAGCCAAGTGACAACTCGCCCTTCGGAAAGCGGCACAACCGCTGCTCCGAACAGCAAGACCAGTAATCCCAGGTAGATCGTCAATCAAGTTTCCCTCACTTCAGTTTTTTCCGCCCGCTGTGGGCGTGAGAAACCCGACCGATCGACAGTCCCGGCCCCAGGGGCCCCGCTGTCAGGTCGCATGGATATTATGACGATCCAAGGCCGGAATATGAGGCCGTTGCCAGGAATTGCAGGGGATTTGGAGGCAATTCTGGGTTTGGAGGCGCCGTTCGTGTGGCGAGCGGTGGAGCGAGTCAGTAATATCGCTGGCATGACTGCTCGCACGTTTGGCCTCCTCGCCGCTCTCTCTTCCGCCGCGCTTTGCGGGGCCCAGTTGCCCGACCCAGTGGTCTCTCCGATCGTCGGCGCGCACTCGCTGGCGCTCAACAGCGACGGTTCTAGGCTGGCTTTGGTGTACCGCGGCGACGTCTGGGTGGTCGACGCCAAGGGCGGGCGGGCTTTCCCTGTGACGACGCACGTAGCGATGGACGACAACCCGGTGTGGTCGCCGGACGGCAAGTGGATCGCCTTCTCCTCGGATCGGAACGGCGGCACGGACGTGTACGTCGTGCCGGCGGAAGGGGGGCGCCCCGACCGGCTGACCTACATGGGCGGGATGAGGCCGGGCGACTGGTCCCCGGACGGCAAGCGGATCGTGATCGACACCTCGATCGACAAGCGCTTCAACGGGCTGTACGAGGTCGACGTGGTGGGAGGCAGGATCCGTGAGGCCATGCTGGACAACCGCGCGGTCAACCAACCGCGCTACTCAGCGGACGGCAAGCAGATCGTGTACGAGCGCCAGGGGTTCCCCTGGTACCGCCCGCGCTACCACGGTTCGGGCGCGGCAGAGACGTGGAGCCTCGACCGGACGACGGGCGCGACGAAGCGGTGGTTCGAGTCGGACTTCCAGCAGCTCTGGCCCGCGCTCGACGCGGCCAACGGGCGGGCCATGGCGGTCACGGTGAGCGAGCTGACCCCTAGTTCGAGCCCAAAGGGCAAGACGATCGGCAAGAACACCGACAACGCCAAGCGGACCCCGAACGTGTACGAGTTCGGTGCGGACGGAAAGGAACGGCAGGTGACGGCGTTCGTCGGCGGCGCGGTGCGCGACCTGACCGTCTCGCGCAAGAACGGGTGGGCGGCGTTTACGTACGAGGGGCAGGTGTATACGATGCAGAACGGCCGCGGCCCGAAGCCGCTCGAGATCATCGCCAGCAGCGACGACAAGACCGATTACACCGAAAGGTTGATCCTGGTCGACGGGGCGACGGAGGGCTCGCTCAGCCCGGACGGATCGCAGATCGCGTTCGCCGCGCACGACGAGCTCTGGCTCGTCCCGACGAAGAAGGGCGAAGGGCCGAACAAGGACGACGCCACGCAGCTGAGCGACTGGCCGGGGCTCGACCGATCGCCGCTTTGGGCGCCCGACGGCAAGCGGCTCTACTTCACGAGCGACCGCGACGGCGCGGAGCGGCTGTACGTGATGGACGTCGCCACAAAGGATGCAAAGGCGCTGAGCGTGCCAGGCAGGGACGTGAGCGGCCTGCGGCTCTCGCCCGACAAGAAGTCGCTCTACTACTGGATGCAGGACAGCGTGATCGGCGGGCTCTACAGCCTGCCTGTGGACGGCACGGCGTCGACGCTGGTCTTGAACCTGCCCAACGAGTTCGACACGGCGTTCGACGTCTCGCCTGACGGGCGCTACATCGCGTACTCCTACAACGACGCGGGGACGCTCATCAACCAGGCGCCGAACGTCAACGTGTTCGTGTACGACACGGTCGGGCGCAAGAGCACACAGTTAACCCGCCTGAACGCGCAGCACACGGGCCCCGTTTGGTCGGTCGACGGGAAGTACCTCTACTTCGTCAGCAACCGCGAAGGCGCGGGCGGAGGCGGGCCGGGCGGTTTCGGCGGCGGAGCGGCCGTGGGCAGCGGGCTGTTCGTGCTGCCGCTGAAGCGGGAGGCCGCGCGCCCGACCGAGCTCGAGCTGAAGTATACGAAGCCAGAAGGGCCGGTCACGGTCGAGATCGACTTCACCGACACGGACGCGCGCGTCCGCTCGTTCCTCAACCAACCGGTCAGCGGACAGGCGGCGTTCAACCCGGAGACCGGCGACGTCTACTTCCTCTCGGCCGGCGACGTGTGGAAGGTCGGCTACAGCGGCGAGGGCGCGCGCAAGCTGACGGCGACGGCGAACGTGCGCTCGATGGCGCCCAGCGGCGACTGGTCGAGCCTTTTCCTGGTCTTGGGCGGAAAGCTGGCGACGATGAACCTGAAGTCGCCGCAGTTCCCGGTCACGACGGTCGATTTCAGGGCGGACTGGGTACACGACATCGAGGGCGAGCGCAAGGCAGCGTTCGCGCAGTTCTGGCGCGGGTTCAACTCGGGGTTCTACGACCCGAACATGCACGGCCGCGACTGGGCGGCGATCCGCAGGCGGTATGAGCCGCTTCTCCCCTCGGTGGGGCACAACGAGGAGTTCGCCCGCCTGCTCAACATGATGACGGGCGAGCTCGAATCGTCCCACTCCGAGATCCGCGCAGCGAGCACTCCCGGGCCCAGCGGGGACTCGGCGGCGCACCTCGGGTTCACGATCGACTGGTCCTACGACGGGCCGGGGATCAAGGTGAAGGAGGTGCCGTTCAACGCGCCAGGCAGCTTTGAGAAGACGAAAATCGAGCCAGGCGAGATCGTACTGGCGGTGAACGGCAAGCCGGTCGGGCCGGACATGTCGCTCTTCCGGGACGTGCTGAACGGGCAGAGCGGCCGCGACCTGACGCTGACGGTGAGCCCGGACGGCACGAAGGAGAAGGCGCGCGAGGTGAAGTACCGCGCCCTGAGCGCTGGCGCTTTCCGCGCGATCTACTACGACAACGAGATCCGCGCGCGGCGCAAGTACGTCGAGGAGAAGTCCGGCGGGCGCCTGACCTACGTGCACATCGCCGGGATGGGGGGCGGCAACCTGGCGACGTTCAACCTGCAGCTGTGGGAGTACGCGCTCGGCAAGGAGGGCGTGATCATCGACGTGCGCGACAACGGCGGCGGGAGCATCGCTGACCAACTGGTGGACATGCTCGAGCGCAAGCCGCACGCCTTCTACCAGAGCCGTGACGGCGTCGCAAGCTCGGCTCCCGGCCGCGACATCGACGTGCCGATGGTCGTGCTACAGGCGGAGACGAGCTATTCGAACGCCGAGATGTTCCCAGCCGCGATGAAGGCGCGCGGCCTGGCCACTCTCGTTGGGGTACCGACTCCCGGCTATGTGATCTGGACGAGCGGGTTCCGGCTGGTGGACGGCACGACCGCTCGGATGCCGAACTCGGCCTCGTACCGGCTGGACGGCTCTCCCATGGAGGACATGGGGCAGGTGCCGGACGTGCTGGTGGACGTCACGCGCGAGGAGGCGCTGGCCGGGAAGGACCCGCAGCTGGACAAGGCGATCGACGTTCTGATGGCGAAGCTGGTCAAGAGATAGTCGGACCCCTCGCCCCCTGCCCTCTCTCCCTTCGGCGAAGGGCGAGAGGGCTCTCATTGCAGGGAGCCGTCGCGGATCGTGACGACGCGGTCGGCCTTTTCGATCATCGATGGGTCGTGAGTGACCACCACGAGCGCGCCGCCGCCCCGGTGCTCGGCCAGCAGGTCCATGACGTGCCGGCCGGATGCGTGGTCGAGCGCCGCGGTGGGCTCGTCCGCAAAGATGACGTGGCTGCCGCCGACGAGCGCGCGCGCGACGCACACGCGCTGCCTCTCGCCGCCGCTGAGCTCGTGGGGCAGGCGGTTCGCCTTGTCGGCGACGTCCAGCCTCTTGAACAGGTCGAGCGCCTCCTCGCGCAGGGCGGGGTCGGGCTGCGCGACCATGACGTTCTCAAGAGCTGAAAGGTAGCCGATGAGGTACGGGTATTGGAAAACGAAGCCGAACTCGCTGAGCCGGAGGTCGTCGCGCTCGCGGGCAGGCATGGACATGAGCGACCGCCCCTTGTACTCGACCGTGCCGGTGGTCGGCACCTTCAGGCCGCACATGAGGTAGAGCAGCGACGACTTGCCTGAGCCCGAGGGGCCGAGGATGCCGACGAACTCGCCCTGCTGGACCGTCATGTCGATGTCGCGGCAGGCGTACACGGTGCGGCCGTGGTCGCTGTAGACGAGCGAGGTGCCGCGCAGTTCGATCACACGAGCCTCCTTTCGACGACCCCGACGGGGTCGAACCGCTTGAGCCGGACGACGAAGTCGAGCGCGGCGACGAAGAAGATCATGACTGGCACGGGGGTCGAGTAAAGGTAGGTGCGCGGATCTAGCGGGTCGAGCGCGTAGGCGCGAGGGTCGAAGATCTGGACCTTGACGAGCATGAGCAGCCCGAGCGCCACTGCAACTCCGAGCAGCCAGCTGCCGCTCAGCACCACCAGTATCTCGGAAAGGACGCGGCTGAGGATCGCGCGCTTGCTGTATCCGAGCGCCTGCAGGAGCCCGAACTCCTGCGTGCGCTGGGACTGGTAGATGTTCATGAGCATCCCCATCATCACGGTGAGCACGACCACGAGGCTGCCGACGACGACGTTGAGGATCGTATAGAGGGTCTTGAACGCCTCGTCGGTCTGCTTCTCCAGGTCTTGGAACGCATAGAGGCGCGCTCGCTCGCCCTTGAACTCCTCTAGCGCCCAGGTGTCGAGGCGGCTTTGGTCCACGAGGTTCTTGGTGAAGACCATCAGTACGTCCACGGGCGGGAAGTGGTACCGGCGGTGGTATTCGATCGGGAGGAACATGATCCACTCGGGCGAGTCGACGATTCCGACGACCCTGACGGGGAACGGCGAGTAGGAGTCCTGCTGTTCCGGGCCGAGGAGCTCAGAACCGATCGAGAGCCCGAGGTTCGTGGCGACGGGGCGGCTGACGACGGCCTGCGGCGTGCCCGGCGCAGGATATCGGCCCTCTGCCAGGCGCCCGCCCAGTTTTTGCACGTAGTAGCGCATGTCCGCCTGCTCGAGCCCGAACACGACGAACGGCCACTTGCCGACGATGCTATCGACCATGGCGGTGTTCGCACGGCAAACGACGACGCGCTCGATCGGCACCGGCGCCTTGGTCTGCAGCCGTTTACGGATCTCGTCGAGCTGGGTCGGATCGCCGCGCGGGCTCACCCCGAGCGAATAGCGGGAATACGAGTAGATCGTGCGCACGCTGAGCGGGATGGAGTTCATAAGCGCGACGATGCCCGCGATGAGCATCACCGCCAGGGTGATCACGAGCAGGAGCGGCAGCGTCTTTCCCGGGTTCCTCCAGAGGTAGGTCACCGGCGAGAGCGGCCTTAAGGTGCGCCTAGCGATCGCGCCGGTACCTCACAAAGATCTCGTCGGCGACCGTCTGCACCGACTTGATCCTGAATGCCAGCATCGCTTCCCGAGCCAGGGGCTCGCCACCGGCGTACGTCGGCGTCTCGCGCCCGAGCTTGACCTTTGGCGCCATCGTGAGGAAGAGCTCGTCCACAAGGTCTTCCTTTAGCAAGGACGCGTTGATCTCGCTCCCGCCTTCAACCAGGAGAGTCTTGACGCCGTGGACAGAAGCCATGATCCGCAGTAGTTCGCGCCAGTCGATCTCCGAACCGCCACAAACGATGGCTTTAAGGCCTTGTGGCAGGCGCGCCGCGCCGGTCTGCGTCGTGGCGACGAACGCCTTTGCCGGGTCGTCGGTGAAGAACCTGCGCCCCTCGGGGAGCTGACCGCTGGCCGTGGCGACGAAGCGCAGCACGCCTGGCGGGTAGTGCATCTGCCTGCTGGCCCTGAGAGATCCGGCGCCGACGAGCACGGCGTCCGCCGCTCGCTCGATCTGTCGCATCGTCGCGTGGTCGGTCGCGGAGCCGATGTCCTGCACGGGCTCGTCGCGGCCCCCGCTCACGGTCTTGCCGTCGATCGTGGCGACCATGTTGATGAAGACGTACGGGCGGCCCTCAGGCGCGGCGGCGAACTCCAGGCGCGGGTAGATCCCCTCGGGAGAGCCCATGCGAAGATTGTGGCCTAGTCAACAGTGAGTCGAGCCAGGAGTCCCACACGGCCCGGGTTTGTCGAAGCGCGCTAGGCCGCTTCGGTCCGTTTGAACCGCGGGTCCGCGATCTTGAGGAGGTCGGCGACGGAGTTGGCGTCGTCCGGCGCGATCGCGTATCCGATCTGGATCGTGACGGGGCCGTTGGGGGCGATGCGCGTGACGAGCCACTTGCGGCCCTTCTCTTCCAGACGGTCGCGGAGTAGCTTGGCGTTCGGCCCGGTCGAAGGGAGCACGACTCCGAAACCCGCCGTGCCGTAGCGGCAGACCACGTCGAGGGAGCGGACGCACTCCTTGAGGAACGCGGCGGCGTCTGTGAGGAAGTCGGCGACGCTCGCGTCGCCGTAGAACCCCGCGAGAGAGCGCATTCCGTTGAACTCCACGAGCAGGACGGAAAGCACTCCTCCCGAGCCCGAGAGGCGGTGGACCTCTTCGGTCAGTCGCGAGTGGAAGTACTCCTCGTTGTAGACTCCGGTGGCGGGGTCGATGACTTCTTTCGACATTTTGGTCTCGTCGCGGCGCAGCACCGCGTCCATGGCGTCTTCTTCGGTCAGGATCCTGCGCAGCTTTGCGAGCGACTGTCGCAGGATGTGGGAGACGTAGTTGCAGGAGATCCCCAGCCGGTGGGCGATCTCGGTCTGGTTGAGGGCGTCGAAGTGGAACATCACCAGCACTTCGCGCTCCAGGTCGCGGAGCTGCTGCATCGCGGTCTCGAGCACGACGCGGTCCTCGACCGACATCTGCCCCGGGCAGAAGTCGGCGGCGTCCAGCCGGTCGACGTCCGTCTCGCTGTCCGGGTCGTCCATCGGCGAGACGTCGAGCGAACCGACCTTGAGCAGGTCCTGCGTCGCATAGACCTCTCGGACGGCGGCCTCGCTGACGCCCAGGTGCTCGGCGATCTGCCGCTCGGTGGGAAGCCCTCCGTCCTTGGCCTGCAGCATCGACGCGGTCTTTTGGACCTTGTGGCGGAGCTCTTGGAGCCAGGCGGGCTGGCGGATGGTCTGGGAGCGGTCTCGCAGGAAGTGCTTGATCTCGCCCGCGACGAGGTGCGTCGCGTAGGTGTTAAATCGCACGCCCGCCGCAGCGTCGAACTTGCTGAGGGCGTTGAGGAGCCCGATGTAGCCGACCTGCGTGAGGTCGTCCTGCTGCTCGATCCCTCGGAACCTGCGCGCGATGCGCTCGACCATCGGCCCGTAATGGACGATGATCATGTCCTTGAGGTCCGGGCGCGGGTCCGCCAGGTACTGGGAGACCAGGAGCTCCCCGTCCACCGTTTGTTTTGCCAAACCTTCCGACATATCCAGTCCGTTGTCACACTGTTCGGGGCGACTGAGTCGCCTCCAGCCCGCCGTTCCTTGGCCGGCCCTCCGCTCTCGCGGCCGCGCTCCAGCGCGGCCGCGAGGGGAGCGTTCTAGTTCTGTACGCTGTTGACCAGCTTGAAGATCGGTGTCATGACCGAGATCGCGATGAAGCCGACCACGACGCCTAGGAAGATGATCAGCAGCGGCTCGATCATCGAAGTGAGTCCCTTGACGGTCGACTCGACCTCGCTGTCATAAAAGTCGCCGACCTTGACGAGCATCTCGGAGAGGCGGCCCGACTCTTCGCCGACGTCGATCATGTGAGTGACCATCGTCGGGAAAAGGCCGGATGCGGCGAGCGGCGCGCTGAGCTTTTGTCCTTCGCGGATGCTCGCGCGCGTCTCGTCGATCGCCTCGCTGAGGATCCTGTTGTTCAGGGTCTCGCCGGTGATCTCCAGTCCGCGCATCATCGGTACGCCGCTGTTGAGCAGCGTGCCGAACGTGCGGCAGAAGCGCGCGATGCTCATCTTGAGCGTCAGTTCGCCGACGACCGGGAACTTGAGCTTGAAGTAGTCGAGCTGGTAGCGGCCGCGCGTCGTCTTGGCGTACATCTTGAGGCCGATGAACGCGCCGACCGCGAGCACGATGATGACCCACCACTTGCTCTGCATGAAGTCGCCGATGGCGAAGAGGAACTTCGTGACGGGCGGCATCTCTGCGTTCATACCGTCGAAGATCTCCTTGAACTTCGGAAGCACAAAGCTGAACAGCACGAAGAGCATGATCTGCGAGAAGCACAGCACGAGCACCGGGTACATCATCGCGCCCTTGATCTTGGCTCGCGTCTCGTTCTCGTACTCGAGGAAGCCCGAGAGCCTGTCGAGGATCGTGTCGAGGATGCCACCTAGCTCGGCGGCGCGGATCATGTTGACGTAGAGCTTGTTAAAGACGTGCGGGTGCTTGGCCATCGCGTCGTGCAGCGTCTGGCCCGACTTGACGTCCAGCGTCACCGCATCGAGCGCCTGCTTGAGCGTGAGGTCCTTGGTCTGGCTCGCCAGGATCTCGAGGCAGCGAAGGATCGGGATGCCTGCGTCGATCATGGTCGCGAACTGCCGCGAGAACACGACGAGGCTCTTGAGCTTCATCTTTCCCGGACGCCGGGTCGACGCCTTCTTCGCCCTTGTCTGCTGCACGTCGACGATCTGCATCGACTGCTCGCGAAGCTTGCTGAGGACGAGCGCCTCGTTGTCGGCCTCCATGACGGACTTGATCATCCGACCGGAAGCGTCTACTGCTGTGTAGGCATAAAATGGCATAGCGCCGTGCTCCGCGGGGCAGATGCCACATAGGGTGGACCTGCCCACACAGTCAAATTGTCGGCAGGAGAGAGGGCCTATCTGTAGGCTAGGGGGCGCAGGTTCCGGCCAAGCTAGGATTCGGGCCTACCCGCAGGCTCAAGACTCGATCTCGGCCAGGACCGGCCGGAGGTTTTCCGCATCCCTCGTGGCCTCCCTGATCTGTCGGGCGATCTTGAGCGCCTCTTCACGGTCGCCCGCGCGCTTGGCCGCGAGCGCGTAGTTGATCGCGATCAGCAGCGACTGGGGCATGTTCGCCAGCGCGACCTTCATCAGGTCGTAGGCCTCTCCTTCCCTTCCTTGGCCGGAGAGCGCGGTGCAAAGCTCGCCGTAGACCGGCTCGCACGCCGGGAACATCTCGAGCGTCCTGCGCGCCGCGCCCTCCGCCTCTTGGAAGCGGTTCGTCTGGTTGAGCACCGAGGCCATCACCGCCCAGAGCTTCCAATAGTCCGCGAGCCAGGTCTTGAGCGGCGCGAGCTCGTTGAGCGCGCCCTCATAGTCGCCGCCTTCGGCTCGTTTGGTCGCGGACTCGACCGCCTCGGCGCGCTTGGGCTGCTCCAGCTCGATGAGCCAGGCGAGGGTCTTGGCGCGCGTGTTCTCGTCGGGGTTGGCTGCGAGGATGTCCTTCAGGACCTTGGGGATCTCGAACTCCCGCCCAGCGGCGCTGAGCGTCTGCGCGTACTCGCTGAGCACGGGCACGTCGGTCGGAGCGGCGTCGAGGACCTCTTCGTAAAGGTCCATCGCCTTGTCGTACTCTTCCTTCTGTGCGAGGAACGGCGCGAAGTAGCGCTTGACGACCGTCGGCTCTTCGAGGCTCTCGATCGCTCTCTCGAACGTCTGTCGCGCCTCTGCCTCCTTGCCCAGCCCCGCGAGGGCGATCGCGAGCTTGGCGTGCGCTTGCGCGTTTTGCGGCGCTTTGGCGATCACTTCGCGCCAGAGTTCGGGGACCTCGTGCCCGCGGCCCGTCATGACGAGCACGTTCGAGAGGAAGTCCATCGACGGCTTGTCTTCGCCCTCGAGCTCCACTGCCTTGCGGTAGTTGCGCTCGGCGTTGACCGGCATCTTGAGCGCGAGCTGCTCGTGCCCGAGGCGAGTGAGGATCGCGGGCTCTTCCGGCTCGATCGCGTGCGCCTTTTCGAAAGACTCTGCCGCCTTGTCGTGCCGGTCAGCGGCGGAGTAAAGGCTTCCGAGCGCGAACCACGCGCGCGCGTCGTTCGGCTGCAGCTCCGTCGCGCGCTTGAGGTGCTTCTCAATCGTGACGACGTTGCCTAGCCGGTACTGCGTGCAGAGGCGGCCCAGCTCGACGAGGGTGAGATAGGGGCCTTCCCAGTCGTTGTCCGCCTCGACCGCCTTCGTGAGCGCCTCCATCGCCGGGTCCGGATCGAACGTGCGCAGCACCATGCCCTGCGCGCGCTCGACGTACTGCGTGGCGTCGTAGCCGAGCAGGAAGTTGCGAAAGGCCTGGGAGTCCTCGGTGCCGAAGAGCCCTTCGTCGGTCTTGAGCTCCTGAGGCAGTTCAGAGCCTAGCTCCGCTACAAAGTCGTTGACCAGGCTCCGCAGCGCGTTCAGCATCCCGCCGGGCAGGTACGTGTACTCTTTCTTAGTGGCGGCTCCGTCTCCGCGCGCGTGCCAGCGCACGGTCATCGTGCCGCCGCCCGCGCTCGTCTCCGTCAGCAGGCCGTCCACGACCTTGTCCGTGTCCGACTGCGAGAAGAACTCCTCGATCATCTTCTCGTCGTTCAAGGACTCCGAGGGGTTGATGTGCGCAAAACGCGGCACGCCCGCCTCATCGGCGCGGCCCATGTAGGAGACCGGGTTGACCTCGTGGCCGCTCACTTGCCTACCGATCTCGCCGACGAAACCTGCCGCCTGGCGCGCGAACGCGGGCTCGGTGTCCGGGCCTGCGTTGAACGGCAGAACGGCGATCTTCATGGATAGAGGAGTGTACCTATGGGCTCAAAGTCGTGAGCCGTGAGTCATGAGTCGAACGTCAGCACGATCTTCCCCGCCTTTCCTTCCTTCAGGATCCTCATGGCGCAGTCGATCTCGGTGAAGTGCATCTCGTGCGTCACGACTGGCGTCAAATCAAGCCTCTTCTCCGTGAAGAGCCAGTCCATCTGCTCCCACGTCTGCCAAATCTTGCGCCCGATGATCCCTTGCAGGTGCAGCCCCTTGAAGATCACCTTGTTCATGTCCATAAAGCGCAGGCGGTCGGCGTAGAGCCCGAGCAACGCGACCCGGCCGCCCGGCCGCGTGCGCTCGATCGCGAGCTCGAGCGAGCCGGGGTGCCCGGACATCTCGAGCGTCGCGTCAAAGCCGTGCGGGACCTCTTTCTCCAAGACCGCGTGAACGTCGTCCTTCGTCGGGTTCAGCACGCGGTCCGCCCCGAGCTTCTTGGCCAGCGCGATGCGGTAGTCGCTGACCTCCGTCCCGTACACCGTCGCAGCGCCGAGCGCCTTGCAGATCGCGACGCCGAAAAGGCCGATCGGGCCGAGCCCGGTCACCAGTATGGACTGGCCCTCGATCGGCCCCTCCATGACAGTGTGCACGGCGTTCCCGACCGCATCCTGCATACAAGCGACGCTGCGCGGCACGACGTCGGAGGTCGGGCGCGCGTTCGCGGCGGGGATCACTGCGAAAGGGGAGAACCCGCCGTCCACGTCGACGCCGAGGATCTGCGTGTTCTCGCAAAGGTGCCCGAGCCCGAGCCGGCACATGCGGCAGGTGCCGTCCACGATGTGCGACTCCGTCGCCACGAAGTCGCCGACCTTGCGGTCCGTCACGCCCTCGCCCACTTCGATCACGGTGCCGCAGAACTCGTGCCCGATGATCCGCGGCGGCTTGATTCGGCCCGCGCTCCAGGCGTCCCAGCTGTAGATGTGCAGGTCGGTGCCGCAGACCGAAGCTTTCTCCACCTTGATCTTGACCGTGCCTGGCCGGACCTGCGGTTCCGGGACGTCAACGACCTCGACGCCCGGTTGCGGCGCGGTCTTGGCGATGGCTTTCACGCGTCCGATAGTACCTGCGGGGTTTTGGCCCGCAGGACGCACGTCTTTACGTTCCCTTAACGGCGAGGACGTAGCCTGCGAGCGGCTCCGAGCCGTCGTGGGGCGCCAGTCCGGCGCGTGTCAAGGCGCATGCTAAACTGGCCCCTAACGGCGGAGGAACCACAGGTTTGGGCAGCGCATACACACCCGGTCTGACTGTCAGCGGCGACATCGTCGTGCAGCGCACACGGCGCCTCCCCATCAAGGGCGAGGTGCTGGTCAAGGTCGGTGACTCCGTCGGGCCGGACGACGTCGTGGCCCGCGCGATGCTCCCGGGCCCGCAACAGGCGATCAAGCTCGCCGAAAAGCTCGGCGTGGAGGCGGGCGAGGTCGAAGGCTTCTTCATGTTCAAGGTCGGCGACACGATCGAGAAAGGGCAGCTCGTCGCGCAGACCAAGGGCGTGTGGGGGCTGTTCAAGCAGGAGGTCTTCAGCGACTACGCCGGTAAGGTCGAGTCGATCTCGAAAGTGACGGGCCACGCGCTCGTGCGCGAGGCGTCCGTGCCGGTCGAGATCAAAAGCTACATCCGCGGCAAGGTCGTTGAAGTGATGGAAGGGGACGGCGCGGTGATTGAGGCGCGCGGCGGCATGGTCCAGGGCATCTTCGGCGTCGGCGGCGAGCACAACGGGCCGATCCGCGTCGCGGTCTCCTCGCCGGACGAGGCGCTCGAGGCCTCGCACGTCAAGGACGACGACAAGGGCAAGGTCCTCGTCGGCGGCTCGGGCGTGACGTACGAGGCGATCGTGCGCGCCACGCAGGTGGGCGCGGTCGGGCTCGTCGTCGGCGCGGTGCGCGACGTCGACCTTACGAAGTTCCTCGGGTACGACATCGGGGTCGCGATCACGGGACAGGAGGCGATCTCGCTGGCCCTGGTGGCGACAGAGGGCTTCGGCAAGCTCCGCATGGCGCAGCGCACGTTCGACCTGCTCAAGACGCTCGATGGAAGGCAGGCGAGCCTTAACGGCGCGACGCAGATCCGCGCGGGCGTGATCCGCCCGGAGGTGATCGTGCCGCTCACGGAGAACACCGGCCCGGTCGCTTCGGCGGGAGAGGGCACCGCGCTCACGGTCGGCACGCCCGTGCGCGTGATCCGCGAGCCGTACTTCGGGCGGCTCGGTGCAGTCACCGCCCTGCCTTCGCAGCTACAGACGGTGGACAGCGGCGCGCGCGTGCGCGTGCTGCAAGCGAAGCTCGAGGACGGCCAAGAGGTCACGGTCCCCAGGGCGAACGTCGAGATCATCGCGGGCTAAATGAAGATCCTTGTCGTAGACGACGAGACCACGATACTGGAAACGGTGGAGCACAAGCTCCGCAAGGACGGCCACACCGTCTTTACGTCCGAGAGCGCCGAAGAGGGGATGCGCGTGTACCGCCTGGTCAAACCAGACCTGCTCCTGCTCGATGTGATGCTGCCCGGCCGCAGCGGCTTCGACTTCGCGCAGTCGGTGCGGCGCGACAGCCAGGTCCCGATCATCTTTCTCACCGCGCGCTCGGCGGAGAATGACCGCGTCGAAGGACTGGAGATGGGGGGCGACGACTATATCGTCAAGCCGTTCTCGCTGGCCGAGCTCGCCGCGCGGGTGAAGAGCGTGCTGCGCCGCACGAAGTCCGGCGGGCCGCCGGTCGACGTGGTGGAGTCGGGGGACCTGCGCGTCGACCCGCGCACGCACACGACGACCCTCTCCGGGCGCGACGTCTCGCTC
The DNA here is from genome assembly GCA_946479035.1 of uncultured Chthonomonadaceae bacterium. The sequence goes on from CAMLDW010000040.1 coordinate 13,716, forward strand.
TCGCCCAAGGAGTTCGCGCTTCTGCACTTCTTGGCCTCGCACCCAGGGCAGGTCTTCAGCCGCGACACGCTGCTCGACCGCGTGTGGGGGCACGACGCCTATGTGAGCGCGCGGACCGTGGATGTGCACGTGCGCTGGCTGCGCGAGCACTTGGAGCCCGAGCCCTCGAAGCCCGTCCGCCTGCTCACCGTCCGCGGCGTGGGCTACAAGTTCGTGGCGTAAGCGTCGCTCGGCTATCCAGACCCGCGCCGCAATCTGCTACTCGCTCTTGTGCTTCTGCGGCGAGCCGAGCACGCCCTGCTGTTCCCTTCTGCGCCTGCGCAGCAGCAGCGCCTCGCGCGCGAGGTCGAGATGGTACAGCGCGGTCGCGTTCTCCTCGCACGACAGGTCGCGGCCCTGGAAGTCGAGCAGCTTGTCCACCAGCACGTCGATCACGTCCTCGACGCGGCAGCCGTTCACGCCCACCTCGCCAGGGTGCCCGTGCTGGAAGGTGATCGCGATGTGCTTGGTGTTGATCTGCGCTTCGCTGCCGTCGATGTGACGGAACTTCTCCATGTTTTCGCCCATGTCGTTTCTCCAGCGGCGCAGGAGCGCCTCGGCCCAGGATACCGGGGCCGCAGACTAGGCCCCTGGGATGCGTCGCAAATCGTGTACGTCGCCAAATGGGCGCCCAGCCGGGTGACCACCCGGCGACGGCGCAGCCAGGCGAACACCTGGCGGCGACATTAGACTTGCAGCACGAATGTCAGCACCTCGAACGGCCGGTACTCGAACTTGACCGCGCCCTCGCGCACCTCGAGCTCCTTGAGCGGGCTCTCCTCCAGGTCGGCGAGCCAGGCCCTGCGCACCTTCTTCGCGCAGATCAGCTGCGCGCTGCCGCGCGTGTTGTGGCACTCGTAGGCCCGCACCACGATCCGCTCCGAGTCCTCGGCCTTCTTGACCGCCTCGACCACCACGCTGCGCGCGTCCGCCGCGACGAACTGCGCAGTGTGCGATGCGCGCCCCTTCCCCGGGCCGACGAGCGCGGTGCGCGCCTTCGCGTTGAGCGCGTACGCCGCAGCCACGACGTCCGAGTGCTGGATCTGGTCGTAGTGCGGCAGCAGCACGTACGTGAAGCGGTGCACGCCGATGTCGCAGACCGGGTCCGGCGACTTCGGCGCGCGCAGCAGGGTCTGACGAAGCACGTTCCCCTTCACGTCGTGGCCGTACTTGCAGTCGTTGAGCAGCGCGACGCCGTGCCCGCCCTCGCTCAGGTCTACCCACTTCTGGGCGCACACCTCGAACTGCGCTATGTCCCAGCTCGTGTTGTTGTGCGTGGGCCGCTCGACGTGACCGAACTGGATCTCGTACGTCGCACGGCCCGCGTTGACCGCGACCGGGAACGCGACCTTGAGCATCTTGTTCTCCTCGCGCCAGTCGACCCACGTGTCGAACCGGACCCCCGGCGTCGGTCCCACGCTGATCCGTTGCTTCAGCAGCGAACTGCCGATCTTGCGCACGACCTCGATCGCGGCGCGCACCGGCCCTTCCTCCACCAGCTCGATGCTCTCGCACTTCGTCTGATCCTCGCCGGCCTCCAGGTTGAACACCTCGACGTCCCACGCGTCCCAAAAGAGCGGGTGGTCTTCAAACAGCTGGAAGACGTTCGCTGCCTCGCCGCGCGCGACGAACTCCACCGGGCCGTCGTCCAGCGTGCGCACGCTCGTCACGTTCCCGTTCGCGTCGAACCGCACGGAGAACTCCGCGTTCTCCAGCCGGCGCGGCGCAGCCTTGATGCGCGGGTGCAGCGTGGGCGACTTGGTGCCCAGGTCGCCGATGGCGACCGCGCCGAGCGCGGGCTCCGGCGTGCGGAAAAGCAGCTTCCTCTCGCCGAACTCCTCGACGAGCTGCACGGGCAGGCGCTCTTCGCCGATTTGCAGGCTCTTCGGCGCGCGCCCTTGCGGCCACGCCACTTCTACCTGCGAGGGCACCGAGCTGTTGTGGAACACGGCGAGCGGCTGTTGCATGCCGGTCGTGTCGAGCCGCGCGGCGATTGCCTTGAGCGACCTCTCGACGATCGCTCCGCCCTCCTCGCGCACCCTGTCGTAGTCGCGCGCGCTCTCCTCGTAGACTTCGCGCACGGAAGAACCTGGAATGATGTCGTGGAACTGGTTGAGCAGCACGACCTTCCACAGCCTCTCGAGATCCTTCGCGGGGTACGACTTTCCAAGGCCGTCCGTAAAGCAGGCGAGCCACTCCGCGTCCCGCAGCAGGAACTCGCACTCGCGGTTCCCCTTCTTGTTCGCGGCCTGGCTGGTGTAGGTGCCTCGGTGCAGCTCGAAGTAGAGCTCGCCGCACCAGGTCATCAGGTCGCGGCTCCCTTCGTACGCGGCGCGGAAGAAGTCCGCGGCCTGCTTCTTGCGCTCGACGCTCGGCAGGCACGGCGCGTTCCTCGCGCGGCGCAGCCGCTCGAGGTGGAACTCCGTCGGTCCGCCGCCGCCGTCGCCGAACCCGTAAAGTAGCAGCGTCCGGTCGCAGCGCGCGTGGTCCTTGTAGTTCTTCAGGCTCTGCAGGATCTCTCGCGGGGTGCAGTCCGCGCAGTAAGTGTGCGCGGGAGGAAAGTGCGACCACACCTTGGTCCCGTCGATCCCTTGCCACCAGAAAGTGTCGTGCGGGATCTTGTTGTACTGGTTCCAGCTCAGCTTCTGCGTGAGGAAGTACTTGATGCCAAAGCCGCTCAGGATCTGCGGGATCGCGGCGGAGTACCCGAACACGTCCGGCAGCCACATGTCCTCCGTGGTCACGCCGAAATGCTTGCGGAAGTAGCGGCGACCGTAGAGGAACTGCCGCACGAGCGACTCCGCGCCCGTCAGGTTGCAGTCCGCCTCCACCCACATGCTTCCGGTCACCTCCCACTGCCCCGACTTCACCGCCGCCTTCAAACGCTCGAAGAGCTCCGGGGACCGTAGTTCCAGCCATTCGTACTGCGAGGCCTGCGAGTGCACGAACACGTGCTCAGGGTAGCGGTCCATCAGCTCGAGCTGCACCGCCGTCGTGTGGACCATCTTCTGCTCCGTCACGGCGAGGGGCCACAGCCAGGCTGTGTCCAGGTGCGCGTGTCCGACCGGCGTCACGGTGTGCGCGACCGTCTCGGGCACCGAAGCCATCGCGTCGCGCAGGGCCTTGCGGCACGCGGGCACCGAGCCCGGCTTGGACGCGTCGTAGGCGTTGCACACGTCGTTGAGCGCGCGCAGCAGCGCGTGGTGCGGCTGGCCGTCCTCGGGGAGCGCACCGACGAGGTTGAGCGCGAACTCGCAGTCGAAGTAGAGCGGCCAGAGGTCCATGTCCACGCAGACCAGCAGGAACCCGCGGAACTCCTCGGGCTTCTTCGCGCGCGGTGGCTCGGTGCCATGGACGCGCGTCTCCGTGTTGTGCGCCCACGTCTGCACCGCGTAGTCGACGGCCTCCCCGCCCTTGGCCGTCGGCAACCGAAACAGGTGGTGGCCGTGGTCGAGCCCGCCCAGCGCCGCGCCGTCGCGCCAAAACGTACCCTCCACCATCTCGCCCCGCTCGAACTGGACGACCGCCTCGCCGTACGCGATCGCGACCTCGCGCCCTTGCCACGCTGCAGGGACCTTGCCGGTCACGCGGTACCAACCTTGCTTGTACGCGGGCCCCCACTTGAAGCCCGGATGCACTTCGCTCCAGGATCCGTCGCGCTTTGCGCCGCGGTCGTCGCTGAACGCTCCAGGGCAGAACTGAGTCGCGAGCGGCGCGCTCTCGTACACGAGCTTTTCACGCAGTTCCCTCTCGATGAACTGCTTGGCGCGGTCGAACGTCGTCTTGGGGTGCTTGAGCATGGCGGGCGCGAGGGCCGTGATTCTACCAAGGTAAAATCACGGCGCTGTGACAAAGGGAGAACGACTCGCGAGCGAGGCCGCTCTCTGCGCGCTGTACTTGCGCGGCGCGCCCGTTCCTTCGCGCGTCTCGCGCCGCAGGTGGCCGCTCGTCGCGGACGCGCTGCGCTCTCTGGCCCCGGACCTATCGAGCGTCGGTGAGGCGCTGCGCTCGCGCGGGCTCTACGACGAGTCGGCCGCGCTCGCCGCTCCCGGATCGCTGTCGTGGGCGCTGGACGCCTGCCTTGCTGGCCGCGCGCTCACGTTCCTCTCGCCCAGCTACCCGCTCGGATGGACCGCCGCGCTCGGCGCGGGAGCGCCGCCGTGCGCGTGGGTGCGCGGCGAGGTCCCCGTCGCGCCTGCCGTGGCGATCGTCGGCTCGCGCTTGCTGGGGCCGGGCGACCGCTCTTTTTGCAGCGGCGCGGCGCGCCTTCTCATGCGCCATTGCCGCACGCTCGTCAGCGGCGGCGCGGTCGGCACCGACTCCGTCGCCGTGGAGTCCGCGCTCGCCTGCGGCGGAGCAGGCCGCTGCGTGGTCCTGCTCCCCAGCGGGATCGACCGCGCCGCACCTTCCCCGGGCGTCTGCCTCATCTCCGTCTGCGAGCCCTCGGCCGAGTTCACGACCGGCGGGGCGATGGAGCGCAACGCACTCATCTACTCCTATGGCCGCCGCGCGCTGGTGCTGCGCCCGCGCCTGCGGCAGGGCGGCGCGTGGCACGGCGCGGTCGACGCGCTGCGCCGACGGCTCGGCGACGTCATCGTGCGCGCGGGCGCCGACGAGCCCTCTGCCGTGCTCGTGCGCCTGGGCGCGATCCCTTGCGCCTCGCTCGGAGACCTCCCCGCGCTCCTCGAGCGCCTTCCTGCACCCGCGCAGCCCGACCTCTTCGGCGCTTCTTGCGTCCGCTCTGGTGCCCCGATTTACGGCGCGCGCTCCGCCTAGCGCGCGAGCAGGGTGCCGGCGCGCAGCGCGTGCGTCACCGCGACCGCGAGCGCGTCGGCGACGTCGTCGGGGCTCGGCGGCTCGGCGAGCCCCAGCAGCTTCGCTACCATGAACTGCACCTGACGCTTTTCCGCCGCGCCGTTTCCCACGACGCTCAGCTTGACCTCCGGCGGCGAGTACTCCGTGCAAGTTAGGCCCCACTGCGCCGCGGCAAGGTGGATCACGCCCAGCGCCTTGGCCACGTCGATCGCGCTGGTCTGGTTCTTGGAAAAGAAGAGCCGCTCCGTCGCTACGCAGTCCGGCTTGGCTCGCGCGATCAGCGCCGTCACCTCTTCAAAAAGGTCCAGAAGCCGTAGCGGAGTCTCTTTTCGTTCGGTCTTGATCAGCCCGTGCTCGAGCGCTGCGAGCCGCGAGCCGCTCTTCTCCACCACTCCATAGCCGATCCGCTCGAGCCCAGGGTCGATGCCGAGCACGGTCACCGCTTGAACCTCCGCATCAGGTCCGACTTCGGCATCACGACTGTGATCGGTCGGCCGTGGGGGCAGAGGTACGGGTTCTCCGTCTCAGCGAGGTCCGCCAGCAGCCGCTCCATCTCGGCCATGCCGAGCTTGTCGCCCGCCTTCACCGCCATCTTGCAAGAGCACAAGATCAGGACCTCGTCGCGCGCAGGTGCAATGCAGCCCGAGGCGGTCCCGTCGGCCAGCTCTTCCGAAAGGTCGCGCAATAGCTGCATCGCGGTGCGCCCGCGGATCGCCGCCGGAACAGACCTCACGAGAAAGCTGTCGCCGCCGAAGCGCTCCAGCTCGAACCCGACCAGGCGCAGCTCGTCGAGCTTTTCTGCCAGCAGCTCCGTCGTCCGCCGGTCCAGGTGCAGGGTCTCCGGCGTCAAGAGCGTCTGCACCTCGATCGGCACCGCGCCGCGCGAGCCCTTCAAACGCTCGTAGAGCACGCGCTCGTGCGCCACGTGCTGGTCCACGATCAAGAGCGCCGTGTCGTTCTCCGCGACGATGAACGTGTCCGCGACCTGCCCGAGCACGCGCAGGCCCTGCATCATGTCCGGCATCGCGCGGCTCTCGGTCTCCGGGCGAGCGTCCAGTGGCGCCTGCGCCATCATCGCCAGTTGCACGGCGGCGTGGCCGAAGTCTCCGCCCGCGGCCCGCAGCGCCTCGTTCGCGCGCGCGACCGACTCCGCGTCCGGCACCATCCCGTGCTCCAGCAGCGCGCCCGTCACGGCGCGGCGCACCGCGTCGAACACGGCGCCGTCCTGGTGGAACTTCACTTCGCTCTTGGTCGGCGAGACGTTCACGTCCACCTTCGACGGGTCGATCCGCACGTCGATTAGCGCCAGCGGGAACCTCTTTTCCGGCGTCAGCGACCGAAAAGCCTGGTCGAGCGCGGCGGTCAGGGTCTTCGAGCGCACCGGCCGCCCGTTGACGAACAGCCAGTACCAGTTCCTGTTCGGCTTCGTGTAGTGCGGCGGGCTGACGAAGCCGATCGCGCGCGCCGTGCCGTTGAAGCCGTCGACGGGCGCGAGCGCCCGCGCGGCCTCCCTTCCCCACACCTCGGCCAGCACGGTCAGCGCGTCACCGGAGCCGGTCGTCTCCACCAGCACCGCGGTCCCGTGCGTCAGGCGGAACACCACCTCCGGTTGCGAGACCGCGTACTTCGAGACGACCTCCACCACCGCCGCCACCTCGGTCGCATCGGTCTTCAAGAACTTCAGCCGCGCCGGGGTGTTGAAGAAGAGGTCCTCGACCGTCACCGTCGTGCCGCGCGGCCCCGGCTCCGCCCCTGGCTCCTCCACCGCCCCCCCCTCGACGTGCAGTAAGCACCGCAGCCCGTCCCCCGTCCCCGTGGAGAGCACCATCCGACAGACCGAGGCTATCGAAGGGAGCGCCTCGCCACGAAAGCCCAGCGTCGCGACCCCGAGCAGGTCGTCCGCGCTCGAGATCTTGCTCGTGGCGTGGCGCTGCAGGGCCAGCAGGGCCGAACCGGCGTCCATGCCGCACCCGTCGTCGGCGACCTGGATGAGCCTGCGCCCGGCCTCCTCCAGGTGAACCTGGACCCGCCTCGCGCC
>CAMLDW010000041.1 GCA_946479035.1 uncultured Chthonomonadaceae bacterium
AAGAAGCCGGTCGCCCCGGCCTGCCAAGGAGCCCGATGTCTCAAATCTCAAATCTGAGATCCCGAGCACCGTCCTCTCTCCCTAGTAACAAGGCGCCGATGGTCCGTCCCCTCTCCCTTGGGAGAGGGCTAGGGAGAGGGTGCCGCCGCAATTGTGGTGCAGGCCTCCTGGCCCGCGCCCTGCCGAAGAAGCCGGTCGCCCCGGCCTGCCAAGGAGCCCGATGTCTCAAATCTCAAATCTCAAATCTGAGATCCCGAGCCCCGTCCTGCGTAACCCGAAACCCGCCCCCCGCCCCTACTTCTCTTCCTTGAACTCCGCGTCGATCACGTCCTCGTCCGGCTTCCCAGAACCGACCCCCGCACCCACCGTCTCTTCCTCAGCGCCAGGCGCGCCGCCTTTCGTCTGGTACGCCTTCTCCGCCAGCCGGTGGCTCTCGCTCTCCAAGTCCGCGTAAGCCGCCTTCATCCGGTCGTAGTTGTCCGCCTCCACCGCGTCCTTGAGCGACTTCACCTTCTCCTCGATCGATGACTTCTCCGACTCGTCGAGCTGCGAGCCAAGGTCGCGCACCATCTTCTCGGTGCTGCTGGCCAAGCGGTCCGCGTTGTTCTTGAGGTCCGCGACCTCGCGCATCTTCGCGTCCTGCTCGGCGTTCGCCTCGGCCTCCTTCACCTTCTGCTCGATCTCGTCCTTGTTCAGGTTGCCCGAGCCGGTGATCGTGATCTTCTGCTCGTTCCCCGTCGCCTTGTCGTGCGCGGTAACGTTCAGGATCCCGTTCGCGTCGATGTCGAACGTCACCTCGACCTGCGGCACGCGCGCCGGCGCCGGCGGGATGCCGCTCAGGTTGAACTGCCCCAGGCTCTTGTTGTCCTTGGCCAGAGAGCGCTCGCCCTGCAAGATGTGGATCGTCACTTCCGTCTGGTTGTCCGAAGCGGTCGTGTACGTGCGGCTCTTCTTCGTCGGGATCGTCGTGTTGCGCTCGATCAGCTTGTCCGTCACGCCGCCCTGCGTCTCGACTCCCAGCGAAAGAGGCGTCACGTCGAGCAGCAGGATGTCGCGCACGTCGCCGCCCAGCACGCCCGCCTGGATCGCAGCGCCGATCGCCACCACCTCGTCCGGGTTCACCGAGCGGTTCGGCTCCTTCTTGGTCATCTTCTTGACCAGCTCCTGCACCATCGGCATCCGCGTCGAACCGCCGACGAGGATCACTTCGTTGATCTTCTCGAGCGAGAGCTTCGCGTCCTTCAGCGCCTGCTCGACCGGCTTGCGGACCCGCTCCAAGAGGTCCGCGCACATGTCCTCGAACTTCGCGCGCGTCAAAACGGCCTCGAGGTGCACCGGCTCGTTGTCCTTTGCCGTGACGTAAGGCTCGTTGATGTCCGTGCTGACGTTGCTCGAGAGCTCGATCTTCGCCTTCTCCGCCGCCAGCCTCAGCCGCTGCAGCGCCTTGCTGTCCTTGCGAAGGTCCGTGCCGTGCTCCTTCATGAACTCGTTGGCGAGCCAGTCGATGATCTTCTGGTCGAAGTCGTCGCCTCCCAGGTGGCTGTCGCCCGCCGTCGCCTTGACCTCGAACACGCCCTCGCCCACGTCCAGGATCGAAACGTCGAACGTGCCGCCGCCCAGGTCGAACACCAGGATCGTCTCGTTAGCCTTCTTGTCGAGCCCGTACGCCAGCGATGCAGCGGTCGGCTCGTTGATGATGCGCAGGACCTTGAGGCCCGCGATCTCGCCCGCGTCCTTGGTCGCCTTGCGCTGGCTGTCGTTGAAATAGGCAGGGACCGTGATGACGGCCTGGTCGACCGGCTCGCCCAAATACGCCTCCGCGTCGGCCTTGAGCTTTTGCAGGATCATCGCGCTGATCTCTTCCGGCGTGAAGTCCTTGTCCAGCGCCGGGATGTGCACGACCGCGTTCCCCTTGCCGTCGGCCTTCGCCTGGTAGCTCACGCGCCCCGCCTCGGCCTTGACCTCGCTCAGCTTGTGCCCCATGAACCGCTTGATGCTGTAAACGGTGTTGCCGGGGTTCGTGACCGCCTGTCGCTTGGCCGTGACACCGACCATCCTCTCCCCGTTCGCCTTAAACCCCACGACGCTCGGAAGCGTCCGGTTCCCCTCCGAGGTCGTAATGACCTTCGGCTCCCCGCCTTCCATCACCGCCACGACCGAGTTGGTCGTGCCTAAATCGATCCCTACTACTCTGCCCATTTTTCTTCCTTACCTTCTTACCTTATGGCCCTTCACGCACGCGACCTGAGTCCTATACACTCAATACAACGGGGATTCTACCTTTTGGGTTCCGGGAGAGGGAGGGAAATGGGACGTTCAGGCGGGGCGTTGGGGACGAAGAGGTTGTCCCAGGACTCGGGTTCGGCGCAAAGGCCGGCGGAGACGGGGGAGGCGAGGATGCGGAGGAAGGTCTCCTCGTATTCTGCGTCGTCGCGGACGATGCGGTCGTAGCTCTCGCTGTAGAAGGGGGGCCAGCGCTCGCCGCTTTTCTTGATGATCTCCCTGCCGGCCTTGGTCTTTGCCTTTTCGACCACGTCGCTGAGCTCGTACTTCCCCCCTTTCGGGGCGTCGTAGACGGAGAACATCATTTCGGTCGCTTCGGGAAGCACGCAGAGCACGGCGAACTCGAGGCGGCGTCCTTCGGAGCCGAGCAGCCTCTTGAGGAGGAGGTTCTGCTCGTGCTCGTCCAGCGGGCGCCTGTGTCGGAAGGTGACGTAATAGGTGACGTCGTCGGCCCGCCAGTGCGGGAGGCGGCCCCGCCAGATCTGGAAGTTTGACCACCTAGCCAAGCGCGGACTCCCCGCGCTCGCCGGTCCGGATGCGGACCGCCTCGAGCACCTCGCTGACGAAGATCTTTCCGTCTCCGAGCTCGCCCGTCTGGGCAGACCCCATGATCGCGGCGATCGCGGGTTCGAGCAGGTCGTCGGTCGTGACGACCTCGATCTTCGTCTTAGGGACCAGGTTGAGGGCGTAGGTCGAGCCGCGGAACTGGTCGTGCTGCCCTTGCTGGCGCCCAAAGCCGCGCGTCTGCTCGACGCTCATGCCGAACACGCCGGCGTCCTCGAGGGCCTGCTTGACGGCCTCAAGCTTGTTAACGCGCACGAAAGCCTCGATCCGCTTCACGGGGCGTGTTTACCCTGCGGGGTAACTTGTCCGCAGAGATGAGTCGCGACCGGGCCCCGCTGCCTGCAAGGCTGGCCTTCTTGTTCCTGGCAGTCGCGCTGGCCGCCGGATCTGTGGCCGTGTTCGGCCAGCCGCTTCGCATTGCGGCGTTCCTCGCGTTCGTCGGCGCGCTCCTGGCCGCCGGGTGGGCGGTCCGCGGGCTCTCGTGGATGCACTTGCGCGAAACTTTGCGCGTGGCGCGGAACAAGCGGCGCGCACTGGCGGCCAAGCAGGAGGCAGAACGGGAGCGCAAGACGTTCCACGACCTGACCCAGGGGCTGCGGGTGATGCTGTTCGTGGTCGACGACCGGTTCCAGGTCGTGGCCGCGAACAAGGCGGCGCGCAAGGCGTTCGAGTTTCCGGACCCGGTGGGGCACGGGCTCGTCGCGGTCACGCAGGCGCACGAGCTTGAAGAACTGGCGCGACTCGCGGGAAAGAGCTCATCGCGCCTGCGCGACGAACTGACGATCGGCCATCCGGTCGAGGCGCGCGTGCGCGTGTATGCATGGCGCAACAGCGCCGTGCCGGGTCAGGTTTTCCTTTCGCTGCTCGACGTCACCAACCTGCGCCGCCTCGAGACCGTGCGGCGCGACTTCGTCGCGAACGTCTCGCACGAGCTTCGAACGCCGATGACGACGATCCGCGCGATGGCGGAGACGATGCTGGACGGCGATCCGGAGGACAAGGAGATCTCCGCGCGCTACCTGGAGAAGATCATCCGCGAGGTCGACCGCCTGACTGCGATGACCGACGACCTGTTGACGCTGAGCAAGGTGGAGAACGAGCGCCCGCTGCAAAAGCCGTTCAATCTGGCAGAGGTGGTGCGCGTGACGGTCGCACAGCTCGAGGACAAGGCGCGCGCGAAGGGGATCACGGTGCGCTGCACGACGCCCGACAGCGCTCCGGTGATGGGCTCGGCCTCGGAGATGACGCAGGTCGTGCTGAACCTCGTGGACAACGCGATCAACTACACGCCGCAGGGGACCGTCGACGTGCAACTCGCGACGCGGGGCGAGAGCGCCGTGCTGAGCGTCGCGGACACGGGGATTGGGATCGCGCAGGAGCAGCAGCCGCGGATCTTCGAGCGTTTTTATCGCGTGGACAAGGGGCGTTCGCGCGCGACGGGCGGCACGGGGCTGGGGCTGAGCATCGTGCGGCACATCGTCGAGTCGCACGAGGGGACGGTGGGCGTGGAGAGCGAGCTGAACAAGGGTTCGACGTTTACGGTCGTGCTGCCGTTGAAGAGGTAGGGCGGCGTTTGGGGCTCGGGTCTCGGGGCTCGGTGCGAGGCGGAGCCACACGAACCCGACCACGCGCCGCGCGGTGCAGGCGCGGCGCGCGGGGTTTGAGTGGATGCGCCCACCCCAGCCCTCTCCCGCGCGAGCGTCTCTCCTAGTTGCGACGCCCACCCTAACCTTGGCGCTGACGAAGTCTCCGCTGGAGACTTCGCGCGGCAAATCCCAAGGGGGAGGGATGGCGAGCGGCGAATCGTGGGGGCGGATGTTAAGGGGGTGGCCGTTTTTTTGCCATTTATTTTAGTGGCGGCAGGTTGGGAGCGTCATTTTTCCCCACGCTCGGAACCCTCGCCGATGCGCACCCTCCCCGGCGATAGAAGGCGCGGCGTGACCCCCACCCTAACCCTTCCCCAAGGGGGAGGGAACTGCGCGGCCGGGCGCAGGCCAGGAGGCCCGCACCACAATTGCGGCGCCCTGCCCGGCGGCGCAACTGAAGTCTGAGCGAGGCAGAGGCCGCCCAGGAGGTCGGCCCTCCATCTTTGGTGCCGCGGAGCGGCGCCCTGCCCGGCGGCGCAACTGAAGTCTGCGGTGCAGAGGCCGCCCAGGAGGTCGGCCCTCCATCTTTGGTGCCGCAGAGCGGGGTCCACCCCCCACGGCGCTATTGGCCCTTGACGATTTGGAGCTTGCTTTCGTTGCTAAAGTGGTCGATAACGGAGACGGCGACCGTGGTTGCTTTGCTCAAAGCGGGGTCAGAGAGCGTCGTGCGCGAGGCGGAGGTCATGCGCAGCAGACGGAGCCCGCTGCCGGTGTCGGCATAGACCGCGTAGAAGCGCGCGCCCTTGCCTGCCCCGCCCAATGAAAGCAGACTGGTCGAATCATCGAGCGCGCACTCGGGCGGCGCGGGGGACTTGTCGCTGAGCCAAGGGCAGGACGGCACGATCGCCTTCTCCTTGTACACGCCGTTTCTTAGCACGCCGTCGATCCCTTTGAAGTCCTGCGTGAAGGTCTTGGCGCTGTAGAAGACGTTGCCGGTGACGCCGAGCTTGCGCGTGTACTCGATCTGATTGACGAGCTCGGTCGTCGGCCAGTCGCCCTCGCCCGCGGAGAGCTTTCCTGAGAAGTTGCCGGGCCAGAGGTGGCGGCCCATCGTGTCCTTGCTCTTCCAATAGTCGAGCAGCAGGCGATAGCTCTGGTCGCCGTCCAACTTCCAGTAGAGCTGCGGCGAGAAATAGTCCATCCACCCTTTTTGGAACCAGAGTAGGCAGTCGGCGTAGAGCTTCTCGTACTGGTCGAAGGTGGACTTGACGCCGCCCGGTTCGCCTGGGCGATAGATGCCGAAGGGCGAGACGCCGAACTTCACCCACGGCTTGCGCGCCTTGATCCCCTTGTAGACGCGCTGCACAAAGTCGTTGACGTTCTGCCTGCGCCAGTCTCCGCGGTTCAGGTCTCCACCTCCGTCTTGGTACTTCTTCCAACTGGGGCCGTCGGGGAAGTCCGCGCCCTTGCCGTACTCGGGGTACGGATAGAAGTAGTCGTCGATGTGGACCCCGTCGATGTCGTAGCGCTCGACGACGTCCATAAAGACCTTGAAGGACCAGTCCTGCACGGCCTTCTCGCCCGGGTCCATCCACATATAGTCGCCGTACTGCTTGACGAGCTTCGGGTGCGACCTCGGCACGCTGCGAGAAGAGAGCGGGCCGCGCTGCGCTGGGTGCTTAGCGCGGTAGGGGTTGAACCAGCAGTGGACCTCCAGGCCGCGGTCGTGCGCCTGTTCGACGAGGAACTCGAGCGGGTCCCAGCCGTCGGCGGGGGCTTTGCCCTGCTCGCCGGTCAAGTAGTAGGACCACGGCTCGTAGGGCGAGTCGTACATCGCGTCGGCGTGCGGGCGGACCTGGAAGATGACGGCGTTGAGGTTGGCCTTTTCGCAGCTGTCGAGGATCGTGACCATCTCGGCGCGCATCTGGTCGTTCGAGAGCCCCGGCTTGCTCGGCCAGTCGATGTTGGCGACCGTCGCGACCCAGGCCGCGCGGAACTCGCGCATCGCCGGGCTCGCAGGCTCCGCATTCTGGGAGAGCGCCATGGTCAGGACCGTCGCCAGCATAATGTCACACTACCCTACTACCTTAAACGTGTAGGATGCTCCCCGAGGCAGCGGCTTGGCGAAGAACTGGACAGCAAAAGAGCTAGAACTGCGGATCACGGGCCTGGTGCTGCCCTTCGGCCTGGAGCTCGACGAGGTGCTGGTGCACGGGTGCGAGGTGGAGGTCGGGTCCGAGCCTTTTTCCGCGGTGGCGCACGGCAAGTCGCCTGCGAGCGTGCGGGTCTCGGCCGAGGCGATCGAGCGGTTGCTGCAGGGGCTCTTGCTCTCGAGCATTTCTGACATAACGGTCTCGACGGAAGGAGACAAGCTGAAGGTGGCCGCGGTCGTGCGTGTGATCGTGCCGATCCCCGCGGTCGCTCTTTGCGCGCTTGTGCTAGACGAGGGGAAGCGGGTGCGAATTGCTTTGGAGTCCGTCGAGCCGGCAGGGGGACGCGCGATCGTCGAGCGGCAGCTCAACCAGATCAACCCGATCGTCGACCTCACTTCCCTGCCTGTGGACCTGACGATCGAGCGGGTGCAGGTCGCGGACGGGTGGGTGACGCTGACGGGCCACGTCGGCTAGTGGTCGTAGCCGGCGGGGAACTCGCGCATCCACTGCCAGGCGTGTCCGATCGTGTCCTCTAACTTTGTAAACTTCGGCTTCCATCCGAGGCCCTTCGTGATCTTTTCCGAAGAGGCGACGAGCTTCGCAGGGTCGCCCGGACGGCGCGCGACCTCCTGCACGACGCACTTCTTCCCCACCACTTTTTCGGTCGCCTTGATGATCTCGCGGACGCTGTGCCCTTTGCCCGTGCCCAAGTTGAAAGTCTCCGACGCTCCGCCTCCTTGCATGTGCTTGAGCGCGAGCAGGTGCGCTTCGCAAAGGTCCATCACGTGCACATAGTCGCGCACGCAGGTCCCGTCCGGTGTGTCGTAGTCGGTGCCGAAGACCTTGAGGGTGTCGCGCTTGCCGGCGATCGCGATCAGCACGTTGGGGACGAGGTGCGTCTCGGGCCTGTGGTCCTCTCCGATCCTGCCGTCGGGGTCCGCGCCCGCCGCGTTGAAATATCGGAGCGAGACGTAGCGCAGGTCGGACGCAGCGGCAAAGTCGGCGAGCATTTGTTCGACGATGAGCTTGGTGCGCCCGTACGGGTTCGTCGGAAGGGTGGGGTGGTCCTCGGTGATCGGGACCTTTTTGGGCTCGCCATAGACCGACGCGCTCGAGCTGAAGACGATGCGGTTGGCGTTGGCGCGCGCCATCGCCTCGAGGAGGTTTTGCGTGCCGCCGACGTTGTTGCGGTAGTACTGGCTGGGCTTCTTGACGCTCTCTCCGACCTCGCTGTACGCGGCGAAGTGGAGCACGGCGTCGATCTCGAACTCTGTGAAGAGGCGGTCGACGCTCACGCGGTCGCGCAGGTCGCCGAAGAAGATGGGGCTGCGCCCGGTCGCCCTTTCGTGCCCGCGCTCGAGGTTGTCGAACACGACGTGCTCGATCCGCGCGTCCCGCAGGACTTTGCACATGTGGGACCCGATGTAGCCCGCGCCTCCGGTGACCAAGACCATTCTCGCTTTTTACCTTTTGCGCAAGGTGCCGGCCCGCGTTCGGGTGCGCAGGTATCCTTTTTGCGTCTCCGGGCGAGTGGCGGAATTGGCAGACGCGCTGGATTTAGGTTCCAGTCCCGAAAGGGGTGTGGGTTCGAGTCCCTCCTTGCCCACCATCAAGCGGCACTTTCTCGATAGCCGAACCGCACGTAAGCTGCAAAGCCCATGAACGCCGCGAGCGCGGCCGCGACCCAAGCGGGCCCGAGGGTGGTGTAGAGCAGGTAGGTGTTGAGGCCGACGATGAGCGCGGCGACGGTGAACCCCAACCACTTCACAAACGGAGAGTTGACGAAGGGCCCCATCCTCTTCTTGTCGCTCGTCACCGCGACCAAGGGCACGATCGCGAACGGGAGCTGCATCGAGAGCACGACCTGCGAGACGACCAGGAGCTGCACGGTGTCCTTGCCGCCGCTCGCGTGGATGATGAACACCGCCGGGATGATCGCGAGCACGCGCGTAATCAGCCTCCTGAGCCACGGTGCGACTTTGATCCGCAGGAACCCTTCCATCACGATCTGGCCGGCGAG
The DNA here is from genome assembly GCA_946479035.1 of uncultured Chthonomonadaceae bacterium. The sequence continues at coordinate 8,607 of CAMLDW010000041.1, forward strand.
GGTGCCCGTCAAGGTCGAGGACTGCCCCGAAGCGAGGAGGGCGACCGCGAAGACGGTCGCCGACGCGCCGCCTAGCGCAGCGCGCAGCAGGTCCTGTCCGTGCTGCAGCTCTTCCACGATGACGCCCTTGGAGCCGAAGACCGACGCCGCCAGGATGAGGATCGCGGCGTTCACAAAGAACGCGAAGCTCAGCGCGACGACGGTGTCGGCGCGGTTGAAGCCGATCGCGCGCCTCGTCTCCTCCTCGCCCTCGCCGGTCCGCCGCGTCTGGACGATGCTGGAGTGCAGGTAGAGGTTGTGCGGCATGACGGTGGCGCCGAGGATGCCGACCGCTATCAGTAGGGCCGTCGGCCCGGGCATCGAAGGCACGAACGTGCCGTGCAGAGCGGCTCCCCAATCGGGGCGCGCAAGCGCAAGCTCGTAGACGAAGCAGCCGGAGACCGTCGCGACGAGCGTCAGCACGATCGCCTCCAGCTTGCGGAAACCGAACCGCATGAAGCCGAGCAGCAAGAGCACGTCGAAGCCCGTCACGAGCACGCCGACCTCGAGATGCAGCCCGAAGAGGAGGTTGAGCGCGACGGCGGACCCGACGACCTCTGCAAGGTCGCACGCGATGATCGCCAGCTCGCAGAGGACCCACATCGCTATGGCCGCAGGTCGCTTGTAATAGTCGCGGCAAGCCATCGCCAGGTCCTTGCCCGTCACGAGCCCGAGCTTCGCGCAGAGCACTTGGAGGAACTGCGCCATAAGGTTGGAGAGGAACACGACCCACAGGAGCGCGTAGCCGAACCGCGAGCCGCCCGCGAGGTCCGTCCCCCAGTTGCCCGGGTCCATATAACCGACGCTGACCAGGAACCCCGGGCCGGCGAACGCGAGGAAGCGACGCCACCAGGGGCGCCCTTGCAGGGTACCGATGCTGTGGAAGACCTCCGGGAGTGACCGGAAGCCGCCTTGGGCCCTGCGAGCTGCGTCCGCTGGCATAAAAGTTAGCCAAGGCTAACTTTCCACATCATGGCACAGCTGGACGGGACGGTGTGAGCCTTGGCCAAGAAGGGGGCCCTGGGGGCCCCCTTCCCTTCTGCTAGCCGGTGACGACCGTGTAGCTCAGCTTGGTCGAGCCGCCGGCCGGCACGCTCAGCACCCACTGCGCCTGCGCGGCGTTTGGCCTGCTGCTCTTGGTCGATTCGTGCACCACGGACCAGGCGCCGTAGAAGTCGCGGACGAGCCGCACGTCGATCTGCTTGTCCTTCTCGTTGTACACCGTGACCTCGTAGCTTGTCTGCACGTGCCTCTTGTCCAGGCGCTTGGTCTCGGTGGTCTTTTGCCGGGCGTACAGGTTGAACACCTCGGTCAGGGTGAGGTCGATCCGGTCGTCCTTTGGCACGTTGCCGATCTGCGCCGCGCCGATGAAGACCGGAGGGCCGCCCTTGGCCGGCTCGTAGACTCGCACGCGCCCGAGCGGCAGCGGCTGCCCGAGCCCTGCGGCGTCCTCGTTCTTGAAGGCAAGGCTCAACGTGGCCTTGAGGCGCTGCTGGGGGTCGCTGTAGTAATAGTTGTTCAGGTTGATCGCGTAGTCTCGCACGACGGTCACCTTCGGCGCCTTCATCATCAGCACGCGGTTCGTCTGGTTGTTGCGGAGCGTGGCCTGCGACTCGTAGGGGTAGGAGATCATCTCTCCCATCGCCTCGGGCGCTTGGAACTGCGCACCGGCGCCGCCCATCGCCATTGATGCCGGGCGCGCCCGCTCGTTGTCTTCATCCAGGTGCCCAAGGCCCTGGCGTTTCGCCAGCGTGTCGATGACGGCTCGGTTCGGCGATCCGGCGATGAACTTTATCGATGCCGCTGGGAAGTCGATGCCCGTGTTGTTCGTGACCGTTGCCCAGCACTCGAGAGAGGCCGGGTCCGAGCCCGGGTCGAGCGTCATGACGTAGTCGGCGGCCCAGGAGAGGCCGCGCGTCATGTAGGAGACGGTGAGCGGCACCTTCTCCTCTTTTTTGTCCTCGACGGTCGCGGTCAGGCGCGGCATCGTCGCGACCTCGCCGGCCTGCGTCTCGATCGTGGCCTGGGGGTTGACGACGAGCGAGTCTCCCACGCGGACCACGATGTTGCCGGGAGCGGCGACTTCGAGGATCCCGTCTTGGCGCGCTGCCTCGCGACCGTTGTCGCCGCGATAGACGAGCGTCACCTTGCGCCCGACGAGCTGCTGCAGGAGCGTCTCGCCGGAGTCGGTCCCGAGGTCGTAGGTGGTGGACGTGACCTGCGCGGCGCTCTCCGCCGGCCAGGAGTACATGAGGGAGCTCTGGTCGAGGTGGTGGCTGACGTCGGTCAGCGCGAGCCGCGTAGTGCCGCCCTGCAGCCCGACGTCGCGCACCTCGTTCACCTGCGCGAAGTCCTGCGAGTAGACGACGAGCTCGATCTTTCTCTCGCTCTGCACGCGCTCGAGCTCCTTGGCCCTGGCCTTGAGGCACCCGATCCCGACGAAAACGGCCAGCCCGATCAGGGCGGCGGCAATGAAAAGCGCTCGCTTCATGCCCTTTAGTGTTGCGCCGAGCGGGGATGGTTCAGTCTATTGCCAGGCGAAGTGGAGGAGCCAGTAGCTCAGTGCGCCGACAGCGGCGGACGCCGGGATCGTGATCACCCACGCTGCGACCACCCCTTTGGCCACTTTCCAGCGGACTGCGGAGGCGCGCTTCGACGCGCCGACGCCGAAGATGGACGCGGTGATCGCGTGGGTCGTCGAGATCGGCATGCCGTAGTGGCTGGCGGCGAGGATGACGGTCGCACTGGCGGTCTCTGCGGCAAAGCCGTTCACGGGGTCGAGCCTGATGATCTTTTGCCCCATCGTGCGGATGATCCGCCATCCGCCCGCCGCGGTCCCGAGCGCCATGGCGATCGCGCAGGCGAGCTTCACCCAGAGGGGAACCTCTGGCTTTGCGATCCATCCGCTCGCGACGAGCGCCAGCGTGATGATGCCCATAGACTTTTGCGCGTCGTTCTGCCCGTGCGAAAAGGCCATGAGCGCCGACGACAGGACTTGGATGGAGCGGAACGACCGGCCTACCTTGCTCGCGCTCATGTGGCCGAGGAGCCGAGCGATCAGCGACATCAAGAGGAACGCAAGGATGAAGCCCGCGACCGGGGATCCGACCAGGGGGTACACGACCTTGTCGAGGAGCCCCTTCCACGTGATCATTGCGACCCCTCCCTTTGCGAGCCCTGCACCGACCAGTCCGCCGACCAGCGCGTGCGAGGAGCTGGACGGGATCCCGTAGACCCACGTGACGATGTTCCAAACGATCGCCCCGAGGACCGCTGCGAGGACGACAGCCTCGGTCGCCATGCCGGTCACGACGATGCCGCTCGCGATCGTCTTGGCCACGTTGGTGGCGATGAGCGCGCCGCCGAAGTTCAGCACCGCCGCCATCAGGATCGCGACGGTCGGCGAGAGCACGCGAGTGGAAACGACGGTCGCGATCGCGTTGGCGGTGTCGTGAAAGCCGTTGATGTAGTCGAACGATAGCGCGGCGACGACCACGAGGACGAGAAGCAGCGAGACCTCAGGCATACTTGACGATGATCGTGCCCACGATCGCAGCGACCTGCTCGCACTTGTCGGATGCGTTTTCGATCCTGTCGTACATCTCCTTCCACTTGATGACCGACAGCGCGTCTATGCCCGGCTCGTCGAACAAGGCCTTGAGCGCCTGGCGGAACGCCTGGTCGCTCTCGTTCTCGACGGTGTGGATCTCCCTCAACGTCTCCTGCAGCTTCTTTGACTTTCTAAACCCGTTGCGGAGGTCCGTGACCGCCTCTTCAGTCAGCACGGTCAATCTGTGAAGGAGCTTTGCGCTGTGCTCGAGGTCGGGTCGGGCTTTGCTAAGGCGGTAGAGCTCGGCCCTCGCCGCGGCCGCTTCGATGAGGTCCGTAATGTCGTCGAGCGCCTGGCTCAGTTCGCGCAGGTCCTCTTTGTCGAGCGGGGTGATGAAGGTCGCAGCGATGCTGTTTTGGAGCTCGTGGGTCGCGACGTCGCCTTCGTGCTCGAGGTCGTCGAGCCGCTGGGCGTGCTTTGCGACGTTCCCCATGTCACGGCACATGGCGAGGAACTCCTCTGCGGATCTGACCGCGACGTTCGCCTGGCGCTCGAGCAGAGCGTAGAGGCTGTGTTCTTTCTTGCTCTTGAGTAGCATGGACACCACCCGCCCCGAGGGCGACCGGGACTTCAATCTACCCTCTATCGCCCTGGCGTTCCCGCCCAAGTTCCGGGGCGTTCTCCGCCGATTATCCGCCTAGCCGCCCTTCTTCCCGTGCAGGCCCTCCAAGAGCTCGATCTGCATCTGTTGGAGCTCCAGCAGCCGCTGCCACTGGTGCAGCATCATCTCGTCCAGCTTCAGGCTGATCGTCCTGATCTCGACCTCTGCCTTGAGGTTGACCTTGTAGTCCTCTTCCGCCCTGAGGCGGTCGCGCGCCTCCTGCCGGTTCTGGCTCATCATGATCACGGGCGCCTGCATCGCGGCTACGCAGGAGAGGATCAGGTTGAGCAGGATGAACGGGAACGGATCGAACGGCTTTTGGAGCAGCGCGATCGCGTTGATCGTGATCCAGACGAAGATAATCGCTCCGAACGTGCCGATGAACGCCCAACTGCCGCCGAACTCGGCGACCTTGTCCGCGACGCGCTGACCGAAGGTCAGGCTGGAGTCATGGACCCTGTTGAGGTTCTCAGTCAGCAGTTCGTTCTCGTGCAGGCTCTCGATCACCTCCTTGTCGAGCGCGGTCACTTCTTTGCGCTCTTCTTCGATCATCCGTCCGACGTAGTCCGCGCGCAGCCGTGCGCGGTCGTCCCTGCAGATCATCCCCTCTGCTGTCACGGTCGCGTGGTCTTTTTGGATCATTAAGAGCGCATCCGAGGGCAGCAGGTGAATCGGATAGAGCTCGGTCACGGGCAGAGTCCGCCCGCACACCGCGCAGAGCCCGGTCTTGGTGGTGGTGGCCATGTCAATAGTATCAACGTTGGCCGGCGCGAATTGGCGCCCTCTCGCCTGAACTAGCCGCCCTTGCCGAAGGCCAGGACCGCCTCCATGGCCGGGTCGCGGCCGGCGAAGTAGTCGGCAGAGGACATCTCGGTCGGCAGGTCGGGCGGGATCCACGTCCGGTGGTCCATGGGCCAAGACCGCTCCCAGTACAGGTCGCTGACCGTCGCGCGCATCTTGGTGTAGGGGAGCACGACCGGCACGGTCTCGCCGACGAAGTTCGGGCGGGAGCCGGTCGGCTCGCCAACGAAGATCGCCTCCGAGTCGCGCACGAAGTCGGTCGTGAAGTTTTGCGCAGCGCTAAACGTGTTGCGGCCCGTGATGATGAAGAGCCTCCCCTTCTTGTTGATCTCCGGGTTTCGCATCAACGGCCGCTGGATGCCCGAGTTGAGAAAGCTGTTGCCACCGCCGTTGAATCGCACGTCCACCACGAACTTGTCGATCGGCTTCCCTTCCAGCTCCTTGAACATCCTCTCCATGAAGGCCGGGATCGGCTCGTCGGCGTCGCTGCGCACGGCGTTGTACTGCATGTACACGGTCTTCTCGCCTTCGAGGTACGTGTACCAATAGGTCTTGCCCGTGTGCTGGAGGTAGAGCGGCTTCTCTGCCAGGCCTTGGAAGAACGGAACGGTTTTCGGCGCATCGACGAACGGCACGTCGATCTGCGTCGCGGAGCCGGCCGAGTCCATCAGCGTGAGCTTCGCCCCGTCGCCTTTGGCGATCCCTAGGCCTTTCAAGACCGACGCGTAACCGGCCAAGACCGGCGCCTGCGCGTACACGCCGTAGATGTTGTCCTGGCTGACGAGCGGCGCGAGCTTTGCCATTAGGACGTCTGTGCGCGCGTCGTTGATCGCCAGCAGTCGGCGGCCGAGGAGCTGCTTGTACTCCTCCGTTGCGCTCGTCACGAAAACGCCGTCGGTGAAGCGCGTGAACGCGATCGGTGTCGTGCGCAAGTCCGGGGACTTCCAGTCGTTGAGGCGCAGCGCCGTGTGTCCGTCGCCGAACTTGACGACGTAGGCCCTCGCGCGAACATAGAACTGCTCGTCCGTGATGTTCGGAATGTCCGCCTGCAGCTTGGCAAGGTCGGCGTCCAGCTCGGACTTGGGCGTCACGCGGTACGGGTCGTAGTGGATCCGCCGCAGCTCGCGGTCGAGGAACCAGAGGTCGTACGCGAGCCCCTCGTTGCGCGAAAGCCCCGTGAGGTCCTTGGCCGCTGCCATGTCGTCGTAGTTGCCGTACCCCTTGAGGATCTTGAACTCGTCGTTGCGGAAGGTGCGGATGTCGCGGAACCCCTTGGAGTACGCCGCATTGAGCCACTTGAGAGCTTCGTCCTTGCGCCCGAGGTGCGCGTTGCAAGAGGCGAGGTCGAAGCACGCGACCGCCGGCTGTTTGTTCTCGAACGCGCCCTTTGCGAGCGCCTCTTCGAACGCAGGGATCGCCTGCTCGAACTTCTGCTGGCGCATCAGCGCGTTGCCGAACTGCATCCAGAGGTCGCCGTCCACTCCGCTGATCGCGAGCGCCTTGCGCCCGGGCTCTTCCGCGTCGTGCCACCTACCGTCCCCGATCGCCTTCGAGAACTCCTGGACGGCCTTGTAGTACTCGAGCGCCTTGTCCGGCTCTTGCGCAAGGGCGGGGGCCGATGCGCAAACGAGGAAGGCAAGCAGAAGGCGACGCATGCCTTCCATTACTCGCACGAAGCGCCGTTGGGTTTCGGAACGGCGGGCTTCAGCCTGTCTTTCCAGGGTTCACGCCGTGGCGCAGTGCTTTTCGTGGATGCCGCTGAGAGCGTCCCAGAGGCCCTTGGCGACCCTTTCACACGCCACGACCGCGCGCTGCTGGTCCTCGACGGAGCGCGCCTCCAGCCGCTCGACGATCCAACCCATCTCCAGCACGTCGTCACAGTGCGCCTCGAAGTACGGCTCGACCGACTTCGGCAGCTGCGGATAGTGCTCGCGCAGGCCCTTGAGCTTGCTCGTCGAAGTGCGCGGCTGCTGCGCCTCGAACGCGTAGAGCCCTCCGAGCGCGGTCACTGGGTCCTGGAAGAGCTCAGTGCACGTTGCGACCAGGCGCTTCGTCAGCTCGATCTGCGCGCCGTTGACCGAGGTGGTGCCGAGCCCGTTCGCGAACTGCTCCCAGAGCACGGCGTGCATGACCTCCTCGTTGGCCGTGCGGGAGTCGCCGTGCGAGGCCCAGCCGGCGGGGACGGTCTGGACGAACGCCCCGTACTCCTCGGCGTAGGTCTTGAGGGCCCCTACAGGCAGGGTCCCGGCGCTCCAAGCCTCGTAGAAGGGGTGCTTGAGCAGGTCGTAGCGGGCGACTACTGAGTCCAGGGCCTTCTTGATTTCCATCTCTTTTGAGTCCGTCTCCAGGCAGAACGGATGCTACCTGGACCCACAAAAGGGCCCTCCAGGCCCGAATCTGCTACAATGTGGGCGTTCCACGCCTAGGCGCAAGATCGCACGGTCAAGGTTGTCCGCTTGGATGTTCCCTGTCCGATCCGGATCGTGGCCAGACAGCGAGACATCTAAAGACAGGACAGACAATGGCAAAGTCCCTATTCATCGGCAACCTCTCCTACAGCACCAGGGAGGACACGCTAAAGAACGCGTTCGCCAAGTACGGCGCGACCGGTGCGCGCATCGTCGAGGGCCGAGGTTTCGGCTTCGTCGACGTCGCTGACGACCAAGCGGCCGCAGCGATCAACGAAATGAACGAGACCGAGCTCGACGGTCGCAAGATCATCGTCAACGAGGCGAGGCCGCGCGAATCGCGCGGCAGCGGCGGCGGCGGCGGCGGCGGCGGCGGCGGGTATCGCAGTGGCGGCGGCGGCGGCGGTGGCCGCGGCGGCGGGAGAGGCGGCCGAGACCGCGACCGCGACTGGTAAGACTCAGTCCCTTTCACAGGCTTGACGGGCCGGGCAGAGATGCCCGGCCCGTCCTTCGTTAGCACGCTGCCGGTGGCCTAGGCGGGATCGGTGCCATAAAGGAGCCATGAAGAGGCTCAGCAGAAAGGTCTGCGTCGTCACGGGCGGCTCTCTCGGCATCGGCCACGCCACGTGCGAGCTGATGGCCAAGGAGGGCGCGAGGGTCGCGGTCACGGACGTGCTGGACAGAGAGGGCAGGGCGTTCGTCAAGAAGCTGGGCGGCGAGGCGAGCTATTGGCACATGGACGTCGCCAAGGAGTCCGAGGTCAAGTCCACGTTCGCCAAGATCGCCAAGCAGTACGGCAGGATCGACGTGCTCGTCAACAACGCGGGAATCGCCGGCTCTAGCCACCCGACGCACGAGACGACAGAGGCCGAATGGGACCAGGTGCAGGCCGTGAACGTCAAGGGCGTCTTCTTCTGCACCAAGCACGCCGTGCCTTACATGCTCGAGGCCGGCGGAGGCTCGATCATCAATATCTCTTCGATCTACGGGCTGATCGGTGCGCCGGACGCACCGCCCTACCACGCGAGCAAGGGCGCCGTGCGGCTCATGGCCAAGACCGACGCCATGCTTTATGCCAAGAACGGCATCCGCGTCAACTCGGTCCACCCCGGCTTCATCATGACGCCGATGCTCGAGCACGGGATTAAGAACTTAGGCAAGCCCAAAGAGGTGATGAAGATGATCGTCGCCAGCACCCCCGTTGGGCACATCGGCGACCCGATGGACATCGCCTTCGGGATCGTCTACCTGGCCTCGGACGAGGCTAAGTTCGTGACCGGCAGCGAGCTCGTGATCGACGGCGGGTACACCTGCCGGTGACCCTTTGAGCTTCCCGGGCGTTTAACTGAACGATGGTCGCGCTCTTGCTCATGGCCGCGCAGCAGACCCCCCCGAGCCCCACGCCCTGCTACGACGGTTCGGCCGACTTTGCAACGGCTTTGCAGAGGGCCTCGATCGCCGACCCGAAGTTCCTCGACACCGTTCGCCCGTTCGGGCTTGCTTACTGGATCGGGCGGCTGCAGGTGGTCAAGGACTTCCGCGGGAGCTACTTCGTGCACGAGACGCTGGTGTGCGGCACGATGATCAAGCTTTGGGACGGCGATCTGGGCTCCAAGGTCCGCGAGTTCGCGCTCACCGCGATCGTTCAGAACCTCGACACAGAGATGCCGAGCGTGCTGCAGTCCGACATCCAGCTAGCTTACGTCGACCTGATCAAGCAGTACTCGAAGAAGGACGACCGGGGCTCCGCGCTCTTCGACGCCGGCGCTAGGCTTTCTGCGCTCACGCCGCACCTGATGTTCGCCGAGTTCATCGATCTGGCCAAGCTGAAGGACGCGGCGCTGCCGGACCTGAAGGCGTGCGGCCAGTTCGCCACCGACCACCCGAACGCGCCAGAAGCGTTGAAATCTAAGCTGGCGGAGATCGGCGCGAAGGCGGACTTCAAGCCGTTCTCGGTCCTGACGGTGCGCGACGTCGGCCTGCTGCACGCGCAGGCGCTGGCGCTGACGGTGCCGGAGAAGTACCGCTGGAAGATCCCGCCCGACCCGCCCAAGGTCGGCGGGTAACGCTCTCGTTCAAGGTGCGGCTTGGCCCCTGCGAATGAGCTCGACGGATTCACGGCGCGGGCCTGGCGAGCGTGTATTCTTATTGCATGGACTGGAAGACCTCGTGGCTGACGATCTTTTCCGAGGCGTTTGAGGGTGTGCGCGACGGCGCAGACGGTACGTACTTCGTCCAGGGGAAAGAGGCGTTCTTCCCTATCATCAAGTCCCTGACGGCCGAGCAGGCCTCGAGGCGAGTCGCGCCAGGCGTGAGCACGATCGCGGCGCACACGAGGCACGCGGCCTACTACATCATGCTGATGAACGCGCAGATGCGCGGAGAGAAGGTGGAGGCGGACTGGGCGCGGAGCTGGGCGGTGCAGGTGGTGGACAAGGAACAGTGGGACAAGATCCGCGCGGACCTGGACACACAGTTCAGCGCCCTGAGGTGGTGGATGCAGAAGACGGGGCCGACGAACCAGGCTACGCTGGACTACGCGATGGCGCAACTGGCGCACGCGGCGTTCCACCTGGGGTCGGTGCGGCAGTTAGCGGAGATCGTCAAGGGCACGTAGCTGCAGAAGCACTCGCGGGCTCTCGATGACAAGTATTTTTACGGGCTTTAGAGCTGCCGTTGGCAATTTCAGTTCCTTTCCGCTCATAGTGGTAACTGTGGACATTGGGATCAGCAGAATTGCTGTAGAACTGTCCAGCTTATTGAGAGGATATTGTGAAGAAACTAGCAATGATTGGTTTGTCGGCCGTGGCAGGAATTGCCTCGGCGAACATTGACCATTCTCAACTGATCAACATGGCCGCAGGCGGCACTGGAGCCATCGCGGGCCAGCACTTAAGCATGATTGAATCGGGCGAGACTACATTTGGGTATGGCGTTCAAGGACCGGCCTCGAACGTTATGGCGGACGACTTCACAGTCGGCGCCGGCGGATTCAATGTCACGGGGCTGTCGGTTTTCAGCTACGTCACGGGTGCCACGACTCCCGGCGTGACGGGTGTCAATTGGGCGATCGGCGCAGCGCCGGTCATCCAGTCTGGACTAACTGCCACTGCGCTCTCGAGCACGTTTTGGACCGTGGGTGGTAAGAACGTCTACCGCGTCGGCGCGGGTGACACTGGTTCGGCTGGCGGGCTTCGCGAGATTCAGATCTCGACTGTAACCGGCCTGAACATCAACCTGAGCCCAGGAACATACTTCCTGAGCTTTAGTGTGAACCCGGGCAACTTTTCGCCGCCGCTGCCTACGTCTCTCGCCACTTACGGCTTGAACGCGCAGCAGTCGGTTGCTGGGGGTGCATTCGCGCCAGTGCTTAACGGTTCGGTCGGCGCTGACATGGCGTTCATCATCCAGGGCCAGCCGGTACCGGAACCAGCGTCTGTGTTCGCACTCTGCGCAGGTGTAGCGGCGTTGGCCGCTCGTCGGCGCCGCAAGAAAGTCGCTTAAGGCCGTATTCTGTTCGGCTCGGTGGCCGCACCGCGAGGTGCAGCTGCCGAGCTTTTTCTGTGCCTGCGCTACTGGTAGATAGAGGCATAGTTGGCGCAGACGAGGGCTGCTCTTCGTCTTCCCTTGCTTCTGTTTTCAAAGTGCGGATACTTGCGGACCTCTCTCGCATAATGTGACGCCCTTGTCGGCGGGCGGTTCGAAGACTGCTACGATGGACCTGTTTGCGACTACTTCTTCTTCGTGTAGGTCGAAGTGAAGAGGAGCTGCCACGCGTCGCCGCCCGGATCCATTTCGAGGGTGAAAGTGAGGGTGCTTGTGAAGGCTTGCGGCTGATTGAGCCTAGCCACCTCGACTCTGTTTGATGCGCTTGGCGCGGTCCGTTCGAAAGTGCTCAGGATGACGCGTTGAGACCTAATCTCGTACGTCGCGCGCAGTCGGGCGTTTTGTGGGCCTTGTCCCTTCGGCTTGCTGAGCAGAACGAGCTTTCCGTCCACGATCTTCCCTTCTAGTTCGGTCGGGCCGACGGAGGTGTCGTTGAACCACCATGCCTTGTAGGTCTGCGAGGCGGGGTCGAAGGTGATGTAGTGGCGCGTGTCTGTGGGCTTGCGGCCGGGGAGGGTGGTGGAGAGGCGCTCTTCGAGGTAGCGGCCACCGATGGCCTCTTCGACGAAGACCGTGGCGTCGCCTACCATCGGGTCGCCGCCCGTGTTGAAGCTTTGTTTGCCCGTCCAGTCGCCTTGCATCCAGGCGATGTCACGCATGGCCTGCTGCGGCTCGGTGCCGTGCTGCTGCGCGATGGCTGCGGCGAGGAGGAGGGAGAGCATTGTGGATGCACGTTACCTCTTCGCTGTGGCGCGGGCTGGAGCGCTCGGATCGGTGCCGCGGAGCGGCGCCCGCGCCAGCGATCCGGAGGCCGCCCGGGAGGTCG
>CAMLDW010000042.1 GCA_946479035.1 uncultured Chthonomonadaceae bacterium
CGATCCGGAGGCCGCCCGGGAGGTCGGCCCTCCATTTTCGGCCCTCCATTTTCGGGGCCCACTTTCGGTGCCGCGGAGCGGCACCCTCCCCGTGCCAGGATCATGACTGCCTAACCGTATAGCGGGCCGTAGGTTGCGCAGGCGCGGAAGTCGGCGGACTCCGGATCGGCGGTGCCGAAGCGCGACCACGCGGCGGGGCGGAAGGCGTTCGCGACATTGTGCATGTCCACGGGGACTCGCAGGATGCTCGCGAGGGTGATGAGGTCCGCTCCGATGTGGCCGTAGCAAATGGCTCCGTGGTTCGCTCCCCAGTTGTTCATGACGCCGTACACCGACGTGAACGCGCCCTCGCCTGTGAGGCGCGGGACGAACCAGGTCGTCGGCCACGTCGGGTTCGTCCTTTGGTCGAGGTCCTCGTGGACCTTTTTCGGGAGGTCGACGGTCCATCCTTCTGCGATCTGAAGCACTGGGCCGAGGCCGGAAACGAGGTTGAGGCGGCACATCGTGACCGGCATGTCGCCTTTTGTCGTGAAATCGGTCGACCAACCGCCGCCCGGGAAGTACTCGGTCATGGAGGGGCACCAGCGGGTCGCGGCGAGGCACCGCTCGGCGTCAGTCCCGGTCACTTGGTGCCAAGGTTTGATCGCACCGCCTCCCTTGCCCTCGCCCACGCTTTCGCCCGTCCAGTCGAGCGCAGAGGGGCCGGAGTTGATGAGGTGGAGCAGGCCGTCGGCTACTTCCCCGCCCCCTGACCCACTCCGCGCCTGCGGGGAGAGGGAAACGCGGACGCCGGTCGCGCGCTTGATGGCATCGAGGGACCAGAAGGTGCGGACGTCGGAGAAGAGCTGCGCGGTGCCGGTGAGGAGGTGGCCGAAGAGCATCGAGACGGCGTTGAGCGAGTCGTTCTCGGTGGCGAAGGCGAACGGCTGGCGAACCCCGTTCCAGTCGAAGCTGCTCGTGAGCACCGCTTCCATAAAGTCGCCGTTGGGATAGTGGTCGGTCCACTGGCGCTGGCCCTGGAAGCCGCCCGCGAGCGCGTTGTGGCCCTGAGCCTGTTCTTTGTGGCCGAGCTCCTCCAGTCGCGGGTTGCCTACCATGAGGTCGCGCGCGACCAGCGCCATCTTTATGCTCGTCTCCCAGTCCTGGTCTTTCTGTGCCCGCGTGCGCTGCTTCTTGGGCGAGTTCCAGTCCTTCCCTTCCTTGCAGTTCGCCTTGACCCACTTCATCGCCTTATTGAGCTCTCTCGGGTCATAGAGCCCGTGCTCGATGCGTCCGCGGAACTCGGACATGTCGATGTGCATGACCTTCATACCGAGGAACGCCTCGAAGAACCGCGTGTCGACGATCGAGCCGGCGATGCCCATCGAGGTGCCGCCCATCGCCGCGTAGGTCGTGCCCTTCATCGTCGCGACCGCGACGCCCGCGCGCACGAAGCGCAGTATCTTTTCCTGCACGTCCTGCGGGATCGTCTTGTCGCCCGCGTCCTGTACGTCTCGGCCGTAGATGCCGAACGCCGGGAGCCCCTTTTGCGCATGGCCCGCCAAGACTGCGGCGAGGTAGACCGCGCCTGGCCTCTCGGTGCCATTGAAGCCCCACACCGCCTTCGGCCGCAGCGGGTCGGTGTCCATCGTCTCGCTGCCGTAGCACCAGCAGGGCGTGACGGTGAGGGTCAGGCCGACGCCCTCCTTCCTGAACTTCTCCTCGCACTGCGCGCTCTCCGCCAGGCCGCCGATCGGAGTGTCGGCGAGGACGCACTCGACTTTCTCGCCGCTGGCATGCCTTGCCCCCTTTTCGATGAGCTTGGCAGTGTTGCGGGCCATCGCCATGACCTGGCCTTCGAGCGACTCGCGCACGCCGCCGAAGCGGCCGTCGATCGTGGGGCGGATCCCTACCTTGGGGAGCGCGGTCTTCAGGCGGTTGGACATTGTCAGAAGTATGAAGGATGAGGGGTGATCGAGAGTTGCTGTTCCCGGTCTGCCGCGACAGAGGAATTCGCGAACGCGGTGCGCGCACCGCGGCCAGACCGGGGCACCCACTGCTTTCACCCGGAGGTGAGGGATGGGATTGGCTCGACCTATGCGACGAATGCGACCTGGAAGGGACGGAACGGCCTGCGCCAGAGGTAGATTCTGAGACAGTAATGGTCGATCGGAGGAGGCAATTATGGAAGTGGGCGGGGGGCGCTGCTGGCGCGGCCTTGCTGGCGGTGTTGGGCGTCTGGGTCTACCGAACCTGGTTCGTGCCGCCAACGCAGGCGCAGATCGATGCTGCGGTGAACGGACAGCAGTGGGCCAGGGCTGCGCGGCTGATTGAGCGCGCCGACCTCTCGCACGACCTCGGGGGGAACTACTACAACCTGGGCGTCGCATACACGCACCTAAACCAGGGCGACAAAGCGATTGAAGCGTTCATGAAGGCCGACGACAAGGCGCACGGAGGCGGCGAGTCGCGGTTCGAGATCGCCGCGCTCTATGCAAAGCAGCGAGAGAATGCGCTTGCGATACAGTGGCTGCGAGACGCCTTCGACGCAGGTTTCTCCGACGATGACAGGTTGCGGAGCGAGGCAGCGTTCTCGCGACTGCGCGGCACTCCGGAATGGGAAGCGCTGCTTCGCTCGCTCTCGGATGACGAGCTTACGGCCCCAAGGGGGCTCGACTTCCTGCTCGGGACATGGGACCTGACGCGCGGCGGCCTCGGCTCGAGCACCACAACGTTTACAAAGCTCTTCGACGGGCTCGCGATCGCAGAATCTTGGGCACAGACGAACCCTGGTGCGAGCGGGATGTACGTGTTCGACACGCAAGCTGGGCACTGGACCTACACATACGTCGACGGTTTCGACCGCGTGTTCCGCGGGACCGTTCGCACAGGTAGGCGGTCGGCGACGATCACGGGCACACTGACCTCGATGGACGGCTTGCAGACAGAGAGGCGGGTGGAGATCCGCACCTCGGCTGGAGCCGTGGACTACTCGGTGTTCGACTCCCGCGACGGAGGGCGCACTTGGGACGCTCCCGACACGCGCCGGCTCACGGTCGTTTCTGCCGGTGAGAGGCCCTCGTTCTAAAGTTTGGGCGTTACTAAGACAGAGTTCTTGTCCGGGCTCGTTTGCCTCAAGCGGGCGTACCTTGGTGCGCACTCCCCGGAGCTCGCAGCGCCGCTTGACGCCTCGGTCCGCCTGCGGATGGCGCAGGGCGCGGAGGTCGGACGGCTCGCGCGGCTGAGGTTCGACGGCGCTCTGGTCGAGACGCCGTCCACGGACATGGAGAGGGCCGCAGGGGAGACCCAGCGCTTGATCGAAGAGGGCGCGCGCGTGCTTTTCGAAGCTGCCTTTGTGGGGCCGCGCGCGGAGGCGCGGGTGGACGTGCTGGAGCTGTTGCCGAGCGGCGCTTGGCACGTGATCGAGGTTAAGTCCTCGAAGGAGCCGAAGCCAGAGCAGGCGCAGGACCTTGCTTTCCAAGTCATCGCTGCGAGAGAGGCAGGGCTGGAAGTGGAGCGCGCGTCGCTGCTTCTGGTCGCGGGCGACTACCTGGGCGTCGACGGGCCGGTCGATGTGCAACGGTTCTTTCGACTTGAGGAGATGACTGACGTGGTGTTGGCGGCCATAACGGAGGTCTCAAAGCAGATCGACGCGCACATAGCTGCGGTGGGATCGTCGCAGACCCCGGTCGTCGCACCAAACGTCTTCTGCATACGCGGCGATGCGTGCCCGTTCGTCCCGCACTGCTTTGACGGCCTGCCGAAGAACGATGTGACGTCTCTGCCACGGATCAGCGTGGAGACCGTGCTGCAGTTGGACTCGAACGGCGTGCGCGACATCGCGCAGATCCCCGCAGGCTTCAAGCTCTCCGCTCGGCAGAGCCTGATCGCATCTGTGGTGCAGCACGGCGTCCCTTTCGTCTCTCCACAGTTGCACGACGCGCTAGAGGCGCTTGCATATCCGCTGCACTTCATTGATTTCGAGGCGAGCACGGGAGCGGTGCCGCTCTTCCCTGGTGCGGCGCCCTACATGTCAGTGCCGTTCCAGTGGTCGGACCACGTGATGGACGCAGACGGGACGGTTCGCCACATGGAGTTCCTACAGACGGAGTGCGGCGACCCGAGGGGCGAGTTCGTTCGGACGCTGTGGGAGGCGGTCAAGGACGCAGGGACCGTGCTGCACTACTCGCACTTTGAGAAAACGCGGTTGAAGCAGCTTGTCGAGCAGGGCGTGCCACTGGCCGAGCTGGCGCTTGCGCAGATCGAGCAGCGCGGCGTCGACCTGGAACGGATCGTGATCGACCACGTCTACCTCGAGGAGTTCCGCGGCAAGAGCTCGATCAAGGCGGTGTACCCCGCCCTCGTGCCGGACTCGGGCTACAAGGACCTGGAGATCCAGGGCGGGGAGCAGGCTGCTGCCGAGTACCGCCGGATGTTCTCGCCGGCTACGACGGAGAGCGAGGCGCGCCGGATCGCGCGCGACCTGCTAGCGTACTGCGAGCGGGACACGCTGGCGATGCTCGAGGTGTTCAAAGCCCTGCGGGCCCTGGCAAAAACCCCGAGTTCGGCGTAAACGGCGCCGCGCAGGAAACTCTTTGCCTCTGGGAGGCATACTGAATAGTGTGGCTGCGCGAAAGAGCAGATTGCGGACTGCGGTCGGGACGACGGTGCTCTTTGTCCTGGCGCTCACGCTCGCGCCCGGGCCGTCACCGGCGCAGATCGTATCGCAAGACCGCAAAGAGGCCGACGACGCGCTCCTTTCACAGAGGATCGAAGATGCGATCGTAGCGTACCGCAAGGTCGTCCGGCACGACCCGAACGATGCGGAAGCTTGGCTTCGCCTAGGGCTGTGTCTGCACAATTCGGCGCGTTATAGCGAGGCGCTTCCGGCCTTCGAGAAGTCGCTCGAACTCAAGTACGCTCGGATGGTCTGCCAGTACAACATCGGTTGCGCGCTCGCAATGCTGGGGCAGACGGACAAAGCGTTCGAGGCGCTCAACAAGGCGGTAGACATGGGCTACAACGCGTCCCAACAGATGAGCGGCGACCCAGACCTCGTCGCGCTGCACAGCGACCCTCGCTATACGCAGCTGATCAATCGCGCCAGCAGGCCGACGGACTTCATCGAGAGCGCGCGACGGCTTGACGCGCTGTTCGGGCTCTGGAACGCAAGCGGCGCAGGTGGGGCCACAGGCACGTTGACCGGGAACACCGGTTCGAAGGGATTCGCCCGGCAGATCGAGCTGCTGGTCGGGCAGGAGCGCGTACTGGCTTTGTTCCTCGTGTTCTCCGCCCCAGAGAACGGTTGGACCGTCTCCGGCGCGGACAGGAGCGGGGGCATCTACGAGGGGCCTGCCAAGAGCACGAACGGCCGCCTGGTGTGTGAAGGCAAGCGAAAAGACGGGGGGAGCTACGTGCCCGTGAAGATCGACCTCACCTACCAGGGGCTTGGGAGTGCGAACCTAAGAATGGCGGAAAAGCGGGGCGCGGCCTGGGTGGAAACGGCCTCGTACAGGCTCGAAAAAACAGCCTTGGCGGGCGGTCTGGGTGGTGGGCGATGAGGGACTCGAACCCCCGACATCCTCGATGTAAACGAGGCGCTCTACCAACTGAGCTAATCGCCCGATAATGAACCTAGCAAGGGAGTGTACACGAGGGAAACCTCGCCCGTGCGAGACCGTCTTGAAGTATAATCATGCCGACAATAGCCGAATGAGAAAGTGGCTAGCCGCCCTAGTTCCATGGATGGTAACGACGGCAGCCCTGGCCCAGGCGCCTAAAGCTGTACAGGTCGAATACACTTTCCTCGGGACGTTCAAGGACGAAAGCGTTCGTATCAAAGACGAGTGCTGGGTGACGCCCACGCTTTTAACTTCGTGGGGATACACCGTCGTTGACGAAGGGGACAAGCTCGGCGTCTCTTACACCGGGCGCACTTTTGACCTGCCGGTGCGGCGCATCGACAGGAAGAACTACGTTTCGATGACAGAGGCTGCGCGCTACTTGGGCGCCGACGCGCAATGGAACGCAAAGGGCGATTCGTACGTCGTGCTATCGCAATTGCGGATCGTCGAGTCGATCGAGGAAGGGATGAGGATCGACCTGACCTTGCCGGTGCAGCCTGTCTTCAACAAAGTGACCGGGCCGGACAGGCTTGTGATCGACCTGAGAGGCGCAAAGGTCCCCAAGAGCGGCATCGACGGGCTGCCGAAGGGTTGGCGCGCCGGTCAGTTCGAGCCAGCGACCGTCCGCGTCGTCGTGGAGGCGCCGGACATGGCCGTGCAGTTCGTGCCGACGATGAAACCGGACAGGTCCTTCCTCGTGCGGTTCGGCAGCGAGCCATTTGACAACGAGCCGCCGAGGGACGAAGCCTCGCAGGGCGGCATCAGCGGGCAGAACGGCGCGCCGAACGTGACTGTGACGGCGCTGCCGAAGGCCGAAGCGACCCTCTCTGCGCCCAACCTCGCAAGAGAGGGCGACGACGGCGCGACGTTTATGATGCCTTTCACTGGCAAGCTCGTTTCCAGCCCGTCGGTCAAGTACATCAACCCGACGACGATCGAGATTTCCGTGTCGATGGCGGAGCCATCGCACGACGGCGCTTCGCAGGCGTTCGAGTCGAAGTACGCGACGCTCGCCCAGGCGACGCGGGACGACAGGGGAAACGCGAAGGTCACTTTCACGCTCACGGAGCCGTTCGCCTTCGAGCTAAAGAGCAACGAGCGCGTGATCACGCTGCGGCTATTCAAGCCGAAGGAGGCGAACGGAAGGCTGGCGAACAAGGTGATCGTCGTGGACGCTGGGCACGGCGGCAGCGAGACGGGCACGACCTGGAAGAAGATTCAGGAGAAGAACATCACGCTGAGCATCGCCAAGAAGCTGGCTAAGTACCTGACTGACGAAGGCGCGTCGATCGTGATGATCCGCGACGACGACTCGACGGTGCCGCTGCTGAGCCGGCCGGAGACCGCGAACGAGAGCAAGGCGGACCTCTACCTCAGCGTGCACGTCAACTCGAACGAGACGGCAGGCAGCGCCAGCGGGAGCATCACGTTCTATCACATGCAGGACCCGGTCTCCATGATGCTGGCCGAGTGCATCCAAAACGAGATCGTGTCCGTAAGCAAGCTACCGGACATGGGCGTATGGAGCGACTCGAGGATCTACCGGACCAAGGGTTTCGCAGTGCTGCGGTTCGCTTCCATGCCGGCCGTGCTGATCGAGACCGGCTTCTTGAACAACGCAACGGACCGCGCGCGGCTCTTGCAGCCGGAGTTCCACGACGCGGTAGCGAAGGCGATCGTCAAAGGCGTGAAGGTGTTCCTAGGAGAATCCAATGGCAAAGACTGACAAGTCGCTGATGGTCTCTGTCCTGCTGGTCTGCATCGTCGTGGCGGTGGGGGTGGCGGCCTATGTCAAGCTCGCGCCTGCCGACACCGTGCCGCGCGAAACGAAGACCGAGCAACAGACGGGCGGCGACAAGGTCCATGCGTTTACGCCGTACTATAAGAACGACGACCTGGCGTTCAGGTCAGAGCCGATGGACGTGCCTAAGAACGCAGACAAGTACGTCTTTGTGATCGACAAGTACCTTCGATCGGTCAAGGCTGTCCCTCAGGACGCGGTGCTTAAGACGTGCAAGTTGGAGAACGGCGTTGCGACGCTCGACTTCAACAAGGCGTTCGACAGGACGTACGGCACCTTCGACGAGAGCACGATCATCAACGGCATCCTGACCGTGATGGGCCAGTTCAGCGAAGTCTCATACGTGAAGTTCACGGTCGAAGGGCAGAAGATCGACACTCTTGGCAACATGGACCTCACGGACCCGTTGGAAGTGGAGCGCTCTCCTGGCGTCCCTGCGTCCGGCGGCGAAGGATCAGTCTCCAAGCCATAACGACCACGAGCGAAACGACCGCGCCGACGGCCCACCCGAGCAGCACCTGCGAAGGGTAGTGCACCCCGACGTACACCCGCGATAGCCCCGTCAACACTGCGATGCCAAGCCAGATGTAACCGATGGGGCGGTGGTAGAAGAGGAACGCCACGGCTACAGCCATCATCGTTGCAGCGTGGGCCGAAGCGGTGCCGAAGCTCGTAAGCCTGTGCACTCGCAAGACCACGTCCGCGAGCTCCACGCACGGTCGCGGCAATTGAAGCCCGTACTTGAGAAGGTCGCACGCGGCGTTCGCCAGCGGCCACGCCAGCATCGCTAGGACTGCCGGTGTGCGGGTGCTCTTCTTCCACAGGAAGAACACGAAGAGGGCCAGGAGCAGGCCGCGGACCCACCACCACTTGCTCCCCTCGCTGAAGAAGACCATGACCGGGCTCAGCCAGTCGGGCGCGCCGTTGATCGCTCGGAAGACCGCTTGGTCGAGCTCGCGCACGTCCTATTCTACTTCTGAGTTCGCGTTACAATGTGAGTGATGCCAGAACTGGTGCGCGCAGGGGCTTTGGGTGCGATGGTGGGCTGGACGCTGGGAGCTCAGTGCTCGGGACGTCGCGGGTTCCGGCGCATCGACTTCTTCGACCCGATCCCGCCGCGCATGCCTGCCTCGGACGCGCTGGAGGCGTGGCTCGTTTGGTCGAGGCACCTGCGTAGCGGGCTGCGCGCGGAGGCGCTCGGCACTTCCCTGCTCGCGCACTGGAACTATCCGGCCGACGAGAGCGCGTTCGGGCTCTCCAACGTTTCTCGGGGCCTTTCGTCGCCATTGTCCGGGTCATTTGGCAACCCCCTCTCGCGGGGGTCGCGGGGGATCGGCCGCGCGCTCTATTGGGGGCTCGCTCTGCACGGCAAGCCAGAAGAGGCGGCGGAATACGCGTACTACGACGCTTCGATCGACCATGACGGCGAGGGAGTGTGGGCCGCGGTCGCGTTTGCGCGCGCCCTTTCGCTCGCGTCCCAGGGCGAGACGCTGGCCGAGTTCGTGCGCGACGTGACCGAGTGCCTGCCGAAGAAGAGCCACGTGATGACTGCGATCAACGCGGCGCTCAAGTCGCTCGACAGACCGGACGGCGCGCGAGAGATGCGCGAAGAGCTGCCTGCGAAGCTGGGGCTTACCGACCCGGACGACGCCGTGCTCACTGCGGCGTGGGCGCTGCTCGGGCTCGTTCACGGAAAGCTGGCGTTCGAGCCGTCGCTCCAAGTCTGCGCGGGGTGCGGGGGTTCGGCGCACGCGTCTATGGTGGTCGGCGCAGTCACGTCGGCTGTGGCGGGCGAAGTGCCGCTGGCCTGGACAAAGCCGCTCGGTGAGGGGTTCGTGTGCGGCCACGGCCTGCGCGGCACCGACCCACCGACAACGATCGAACAGTTCGTTGCGATGATCGGTTCGGACGCCGGCCTCTTCTCGATGACGCCTGAAGAGCCAGCGCCCCAACCGCAGGGGACGGATTCCGCTGCGCCCGTAAAGGTCGCGCGCATACCCTCGCCTGTCTCGGCGAGGGTCAAGGAGCTATTGGAGTCCGAGCCGAACAGCTCGTCCGTCTGCGCGAACGGGACGATCGTGTCCGTCCAGTACCTCGATCCTCCCGTCGCGCGAACGAAGCAGACTCTGAAGCTCGCGGTCTCGTTCCACAATTCCGGCGAGGCGGAGGCCCCGTTCATGCCGGCTCTGCGCGCGCCAAAAGGCTGGGAGGTCGCGCACAAGATGTCGGAGTTCCGCTTGGCGGCCGGTGGCACGACGTCGTTCGCAGTCGTGCTCAAGCCCGCGGGCGATCTCGCACAGACCGAGCAGCTCACAGTCTCGACGGGCGCGGGCGAGTTCGCGTTCCCCGTGTTCGCGCCACAGCAGTGGTACTACGTCGGCCCGATGCCGAACCCTGAGGGCACCGGATTCGACCGCGTGTATCCAGCCGAGACGAACGTGAAGCTCGGACAAGTCTTCAACGGGAGGAGCAACCTGCCGGTGGAATGGACACCGATCGGAATCGGTGGTACGCAGGTGGACGTCGAAAAGCTATTCGGCGCCGGGCCTGGAACGATCTATTTTTACGCCAACGTGCGGTTCGCAAAGCCTGGGCGGTACCGCGTCGTCGCGGCTTCGGGGGTCGGCGTGATCGCCTTTGTGGACGGCAAGAAGTTGTTCTGGTACCACGATACGCACACGCCGGTGCCACGCGCGGTGGACCCTTACGTCGGGACCTTCGAAAGCAGCGGTGCTTCGACCGTGATGATCAAGACATTCAGGAACCTGGCCCCCGTGCCCGAGATGACGGTCTACTTCTTGGCCGAGGACGGGTCGCTCGCCGTCCCGGTCGCGTTCGAGCCCGTCTCCTGAAGCGCCTTATGCGCCATTCGGGCGATCTTCCTTTGCGGAGAAGGGAGCGGTAGCCGCTCGAGCTCTTCCCAAGTGCGCCACTCGGCGCCGTTCGATCGCCTTTTCACCTCCTTTAAGCTCGCGTCGACCGTGACCCTGTGGTGCGTGACCGCGTAGGTGAACGTGCCGAGCTTTTTTGCGCGTTTCACCCCGTCCAGCGCGGGCGCGAACTCCCACATTCCCTGCCACCAGTCGCCGTGCGTGATCTTTCGCACGCCAAAGAGCCCGTTGAAGACGCTGACGGTCACCGTCTGCCTCCTGCGCACCGTCTCCCTTCGAGGTCTCCGGGCGGGCAGGACCTCCTGCAGGCCCTCTGCGAACGCATTGCAGTCCCGTCGGACCGGGCACCGCGCGCAGTCCGGTGAGACTGGGCGACAGACGGTCGCGCCGAGCTCCATCAGCGCCTGGTTCACGTCCCCCGGCGTCTCACAATCGGCCAAAGACGCGGCCCATCGGCGAGAACTGGCCGAGAGCGACAAGCCCGCATCGCCGCGGACGCGCGAATAGACGCGGCGTACGTTTCCGTCCACCGCGGGCACCCTTTCGCCGAACGCGATCGAGGCGACTGCCCCCGCGGTGTACTCACCGACGCCCGGAAGCGCCATCCAACCCCGCTGCTTCGTGGGAAACCCAGTCTCCGATACGGCGCGTGCGGCGGCGAGCAGGTCCCGCGCGCGCCGATAGTAGCCGAGCCCTTGCCACATTGAGAGCACGTCCTCTTCCGCAGTCGAAGCCAGCGCCCGCACGTCGGGAAAGCGCGCCATCCACCGCTCGAAGTACGGCACGACCGCCGAGACCCTCGTTTGCTGCAGCATCGTCTCGCTGACCCAGACGCGATAGGGGTCGTTGTCCTTGCGCCAAGGCAGGTCGCGCCTCTCGGCGCGGTACCAGCGCAGCAGCCTGCGCCTCAGACCGTCTGCCACTCTTCCGACTTGAGCCCTAGCGAGAGCAGTGCGGCGAGCGGGTCTTCCGCGCCGGTCAAGGCGCGGCCGATCACCAAGTAGTCCGCGCCGGCGTCGAGCGCGGTGCGCGCGTCGCCCACGCGGTGCTGGTCGTGCCAGTCGCCCGTCGAAGGCCGGATGCCCGGCGTGACGATCACGTGGTGGCCGATTGCCGCTCGGATCGCTGCGACCTCGTGAACGCTGCACACGACTCCGTCCAGTCCGAGGTCGACTCCGAGCTTGGAAAGGTAGACCATGTGCTCTTCGATCGGCCTTGCGACGCCTAGGTGGTCGGTCAGCACGTGCTGGTCGAGCGAAGTGAGGACGCTGACCCCGACGAGCATCGGCGCCTTGTCCGCGCCGTGCAGCTTCGCCTCTTCGACAGCGGCGGTCACCATCGCAGGCCCGCCAGCGATGTGCAGGGTCATCATCCACACCCCGCGGCCGGCGGCCTCTCGCACAGCTCGCCCGACCGTGTTCGGGATGTCGTGGAACTTCAGGTCGAGAAACACTCGCTCTGCGCCAACCTTCTTCAGAGTGTCGATCACTTCGAGCCCGTGGTTGAGCGTGAGTGCGTGGCCGATCTTGAAGGCTCCAGCATAGGGAGAGAGCCTCTTGACAGTCTCTTTCGCTTCCTCGATGCTTCCTGTGTCTAGCGCACAGATTATTCTACGTTTCAGTTCAAACAAAGGACACCTATCCTGGATTGTATCGCTTTCTGGTCTAATCGGACCATGGTCGAGGCCCAATCACTGATCGGCGGGGAACTGCGGCCTGCGGGCTCTTCAGGCTCAGTTCAGGTTCACGCTCCCTACGATGGTACGTTGGTCGGCACAGCACCGGTTTCCGGACCTGACGAGGTCGAACGGGCCATCGCCGCCGCAGAGCTAGCGTTTTCCACATGGGGGCGAGCGCCGCGGGTCCAAAGGCAGGCTCTGGTCGCCTCGGTCGCCAAGCTGGTAGAGCGCCAGTCGGAAGAGCTTTCCGCGCTGCTAGCTCGGGAAGTGGGCAAGCCGATCACCTGGGCGCGCGCCGAGGTCGTGCGGCTCGGGCTGACGTTCGGGCTCGCCGCGTCACTGCTCGAAGGGCCTGAGCGCGAGGAGCTGGACCTGGCCTTCGACGCGCGCGGCAAGGAGTTCCGCTGCTTCGTCACTCGAGTGCCGGTCGGGCCCGTGTTTGCGATCGTGCCGTACAACTGGCCCTACAACCTCGCGGCACACAAGCTCGCACCCGCGCTGGCAGCAGGATGCGCGATCGTCCTGAAGCCTTCCCCGCTTGCGCCGCTTTCGACGCTGCGCCTCGCATCGCTCGTCCACGAAGCGGGGTGCCCGCCAGGCGTCTTGAACGCGCTGCTCTGCTCGAACGAGGACGCCGAGGCGGTCGCGCGCGACCCGCGGATCAAGCTTCTCAGTTTTACCGGCTCGGAGCGCGTGGGATGGCACCTCAAGTCGCTCGTGCCAGAAAAGCCGGTCGTGCTGGAGATGGGAGGCGACGCGAACGTGCTCGTGTTCGATGACGCCGACCTCGACCTGGCTGTGCGCCGCACGGCGCTGGGCGCTTTTGGATACGCCGGACAGGTGTGCATCTCCGTCCAGCACATGCGCGTGCAGTCCTCGGTCTATGCGAAGGTGCGCGAGGCGATCGTGCGCGAGACGGAAGCCACGGTGAGCGGCGACCCGATGGACGAACGGACGATCTGCGGGCCGATGATCAACGCCGAGGCGGCAGACCGCGTGATGGACTGGCTGGAAGAGGCGGAGCGTTCCGGAGCGACCGTGCTCACCGGGGGAAACCGCGTCGGCAACGTCATCGAACCGACGCTGGTGGAGAGCGTGCCTTCCGGCTGCCGTCTCGCGACGGAAGAGGTCTTCGGGCCTGTGCTCACGATCTCTTCGTTCGATTCGGAAGAAGAGGCGTTCGCGCGCGCCAACTCTTCGCGCTTCGGCATCCATTGCGGAGTCTTCACCCACGACGCGGCGAGGATCGAGCGCGCGTACCAAGAGCTGGAGGTCAGCGGCGTCATTGTCAACGACTTCCCCACCCTGCGGTTCGACAACATGCCGTATGGCGGCGTCAAGCGGAGCGGGATAGGGCGCGAGGGCGTGCGCTGCGCCTACGAAGGGATGACTCTGCCGAAAGTGCTGCTGCAGCGCCGTTAGCGGATCGCTTGCTCTGTCTGCGCGTCGAACACGTGGATCTTAGAAACGTCGACTACAAACTTCGCGGTCGCGCCCATCTCGATGCGCGAGGCGGGGTCGAGCGACGCTATGATCGGCGTTCCGCGCAGGTCGAGGTAGGCCGTGTCCTCCGCGCCTAGCTTTTCGAGCACGTCGACCTTTGCGGTGAAGGTGTTCCCCTCCGTCGCGACGATCGCTGTCTGGCCAGCCGCGTCATAAATGTCCTCGGGCCTTATGCCGACCGTTACCTTCTTCTGCGCCATTCCCCCGACTGGGTGCCCGGCTGGAACGTCGAGCTTCATCACTCCCAAATCGAGTTTGTCGCCGAGGACGGTCCCATCGATGAAGTTCATCGGCGGCGCGCCGATGAAGCCGGCGACGAACTTATTGGCCGGCATGTTGTACACGGTCTCCGGGTCGTCGCACTGCTGTAGCAGGCCGTCCTTCATCACGGCGATCCGCTCGCCCATCGTCATCGCCTCGACCTGGTCGTGCGTGACGTAGATCGTCGTGATGCCCAGTGCGCGGTGCAGGCGGATCAGCTCGGCGCGGGTCTGGATGCGGAGTTTGGCGTCGAGGTTGGAGAGCGGCTCGTCCATCAAGAAGACTTTGGGCTTGCGCACTATCGCGCGGCCGAGCGCCACGCGCTGCCTTTGCCCGCCGCTCAGCTCCTTCGGCCGCCGCGCCATCAGGTGGTCGATGTCCAACATCTTGGCGGTCTCGTGCACGCGCCGGTCGATGTCCTGCTTTATCGTGCGCGCAGCGGCCATGTTGGCGACCTGCCAAAAGAAGCTCTTGAGCTCGCGCAGTCGCAGGCCGAACGCGATGTTGTCGTACACGGTCATGTGCGGGTAGAGCGCGTAGTTCTGAAAGACCATCGCGATATCGCGGTCCTTTGGCGGGACGTCGTTGACCTTGTTGCTGCCGATGAAGATGTCGCCCGAGGTCGCCTCTTCCAGCCCCGCGACCATGCGCAGCGCGGTGGTCTTGCCACAGCCGGAAGGTCCGACCAGGACCATGAACTCTTTGTCGCGGACCTCCAGGTTTAGATCATCGACGGCACGGACGTCCTTACCGAAGACCTTCGTGACGCCTTTGAACGTGACTCCTGCCAATGGTCGCTCCTGACCGCCCGACTGGGCTAGTGCATTCTACACGCAACCGAGCTATTTCGCGCCCGTAGGTTCGAGCCAGACCGCCGCGCCGTACGCGATCACCTCTGTGACCCCCTGCGCGACCTCGGAGGCGTCGTACCGCATCGCGACGATGCCGTTCGCCCCCGCCTCGGCCGCGTGCTGGATCATCAGTTCGTACGCCTCCTTGCGGGTCTGCTCCGCGAGCTCTACATAGAGGCTGATCCTTCCCCCGGCCAGCGTCTGGAAGCCCGCCCCGATGGTCCCAAAGAGCGAGCGGCTGCGCACGGTGATCCCGCGCACGACCCCGAAGTTGCGCGTGATCCTGTAGCCGTCGAACCCGTTGGCCGTCGTGACGAAGGAGTGCAGGTCGCTCATGCCAAGAATCTACCCCGCGGACCGCCCTGGGAACGAGCGCCGCCTTCGGGCATAATTAGCCGCATGCCCGAGGACATCCAAAGGATCGTCGCCACCGACTGTGGCTCCACGACCACCAAGGCGATCCTTATCGAGCGGAGCACCAAAGGCGAATACCGGCTCGTCGCGCGAGGCGAGGCGCCGACCACGGTCGAGAAGCCTTTTGAGGATGTCACCATGGGCGTGCTCAACTCGATCACGGAGCTCGAGGAGATCACGGAAGAGACGATCCCGGAAGGGTATCCGGCCGGACGGCGCACGCTGATCAAGGACGGGCGCGTCTGGCGCTTTCAAAAGCAGGGAAAGGCGACTGGAGAGAGGTCCGCGCCGCTCGAAGGCTCCGACATCTACGTTTCGACGAGCTCGGCTGGAGGCGGGCTACAGATGATGGTCGCGGGAGTGGTGAAGGCCATGTCCGCCGAGTCGGCGGAGAGGGCCGCGCTCGGCGCGGGTGCGATCCTGATGGACACGCTCGCGGTGGACGACGGGCGCAAGGAGTTCGAGAGGGTCGACACGCTGCGCCGCCTAAGGCCCGACATCATCCTCATGTCCGGCGGCACTGACGGCGGCACCAAGACGCACCTGACCGAAATGGCCGAAGTGATCCACCGCGCGGACCCCAAGCCGCGATTTGGCGACATGAAGCTGCCGGTCATCTACGCCGGCAACAAGGACGCGCGCGAAGAGGTCGCGCAGGTGCTCGGCAGCGACATCGCGATAAAGGTCGTTGACAACATCCGCCCGACGCTCGAGACCGAAAACCTGGACCCCGCGCGCGACGAGATCCACGAGCTCTTTCTCGAGCACGTCATGCAACAAGCGCCGGGCTATTCGAAGCTGCTCGAGTGGACGAGCGAGGAGATCATGGCGACCCCGAACGCCGTCGGCAAGCTGCTCAAGGAGTACGCCGAGAACGAGAAGATCAACGTGCTCGGCGTCGACATCGGCGGGGCGACGACCGACGTCTTCTCCGTCTTCGAAACGTTCGGCGGCGAGCGCATCTACAACAGGACAGTCTCCGCAAACCTCGGCATGAGCTATTCGATCTGCAACGTGCTCAAAGAGGCAGGGACCGAGAACATCGCGCGCTGGATACCGTTCGAGATCGACCCGTTCGAAGTGCGCAACCGCATGCGCAACAAGATGATCCGCCCCACGACGATCCCGCAGTCCTACGAGGACCTGCTGATCGAGCACGCGGTCGCGCGCGAGGCGCTGCGCCTTGCTTTCGCACACCACAAGTCGCTCGCACGCGGACTCAAGGGCACGCAGCAGCAGCGCGACGTCGGGCAGATCTTCGAGCAGACCCAGACCGGCCAGACCCTGATCAAGATGATGCAGCTCGACATGGTGATCGGTTCGGGCGGAGTGCTCTCGCACGCGCCGCACCGCGCGCAGTCCGCACTCATGATGATGGACGCTTACCAGCCGGAGGGCGTGACGATGATGACCGTGGACTCGATCTTCATGATGCCGCACCTTGGCGTGCTCTCAGAGCACTTCTACAAGGCCGCGCGCGAGGTGTTCGAGCGCGACTGCATCGTCAAGTGCGGCACTTGCATCGCTCCAGTCGGCCTTGGCAAGGAGGGCGAGCCGTGCGTGACGGTCAAGGGGAACGGCATTGCCGTGAGCGTCCCTTACGGCGAGATCCGCGTCGTGCCGTTCGAAGAGGAGGACGTGCCGGAGATCACGGTCGAGCCCGCGCGCAACTTCGACGTCGGTGCGGGCAAGGGGCGCGCGCTGCACGTCAAGCGTTTCACCGCGGCCGCGAACCGCGACGACCAGGTCAGCAACCTGATCGGCGGGACCGTAGGGCTCATCATCGACACGCGCGGCCGACCGTTCGTTCTGCCGACAGAAAGGGCCGAGCGCGTCAAGAAGCTGAGAGCGTGGCTGAAGGCGATGGGACTGCCGGAGCCGAAGTAGGTTCAGCCGAACAAGCCCGGACCTCCCTACCAGCGATACCCGAGCACGAGCGAGCCGACCACGACGACGCCGATCGCCCCGATCAGATAGGAGAGCATCAGCACCTGCGCCGCCTGCCTGCCCTGCGGGTGGGAGAAGTTGATCACCCGGCGCTCCGGGTCCGGCTGTCCGTGCCGCTTGCACGGGACCCACAGGCGCTCGTCGCCCTGGCCGAAGTAGAAGCAGAGGAACCAGCTCTTCTTGTGCCGCCAGACGGAGTCGTTCTTGGCCCGCAGCGAGTCGATGTACTCGTGAGAGAGCTTGGTGCCCACCGACATGATGCGCGAGTCCACCAGGGCCCGGACCGAGGCTTTGCGATTGAGCGCGAGTGCCACGACCTCTTATTCGGCAAAAACACCTGGGCCCTAGACCCCTGCTAGGCTGGAAAGTGCCATAATTTGGCCGCTCTCCAGAGACAGCCGGTGGCCCGCAGGGGCCTCAATGACCGCCGGCCGAGGGGCGGCGGACAGCCAAATACGATTTTCCGGGCCGCAAGGCCCGAGGTCGGGCTCCCACGCTTCTGTGTGGGAGCCCGGGCCTCTTTTGGGGGCCCAAGGAACCTAGAATGCCGACCGCAGCAAAGGAAAAACAGGTCGCTCAGATCAAGGAGCGCTACAAGCGCGCCTCTGGCGTGATCTTCACCGAGTACCGCGGCCTCTCCGTCCCCGCGATCCAAAGGCTCCGCAGGAGCCTCAAGGAGCAGGGCGCGGAGTTCGCGGTCGTGAAGAACACGCTCTTCAGGATCGCTGCGGGCGACGACGCCGACAAGTTCCCTGAATCCATGACGAGCGGGCCCACCGCCGTCGCCTTCGTCTACAAGGACGACGCCGCGACGACCAGGGCCCTCTTCGACTTTATCAAGGAACAAAAGAAGTTCGTCGTCAAGGGCGGATACCTCGAGGGAAGGCTGTACGACGGGTCTCAGATGGAGATCCTGTCGAAGCTCCCGCCGAAGGACGTGCTGATCGCGCAAGTGATCGGCGTCATCGCCGCCCCGCTCAGCAACCTCGTCGGAACCATCCAAGAGATCTACGCCGCACCGATCCGCGCGATCGGCGCGGTCGCCGACAAGGCCGCCGAGAGCGCAGCGCCCGCGCCCAAGGCCGAAGCGCCCGCCGCAGAAGCAGCGCCCGTTGCAGAAGCAGCGCCGGAGCCAGAAGCGCCCGTTGCAGAAGCAGCGCCCCAGACCGAAGCGACAGCCAACGCAGAAGAGCCGGCCGAAACGCCAGCCGAAGCACCGACCCCCGAGACCCCACAGGAGTAACCAACAATGTCCGCAACCATCGAGAAAATCGTAGAAGACATCAGCAAGCTCACCGCTGTTGAGCTCAGCGACCTGAAGAAGGCGCTCGAAGAGAAGTTCGACGTCACCGCCGCCGCGCCCATGGGAATGCCCATGATGATGCCCAGCGCCGCTGCCGAGCCGGTCGAGGAGAAGACCGAATTCAACATCGTGCTCAAGGAGACCGGCCCTGAAAAGCTCAAGGTCATCAAGGTAGTGCGAGAGATCACCGGCCTGGGACTGAAGGAGGCCAAGGACCTCGTGGACGGCGCGCCGAACACGATCAAGGAGAACGCGCACAAGGCCGAGGCCGAAGAGATCAAGAAGAAGATCGAAGAGGTCGGCGGCAAGGTCGAGCTGAAGTAGCTCTCACTTTTGGCTCGAAGCGGAGCCCCGTCAGCCTGCTCGTCTGGCGGGGCTCCTTTTGCGTCGCTCCGTCCTGCGCGTGGCCGCGAACGCGCGTCGTAACTAAAAGTCTCGTACACGCCGCTGTCGAAGTCTTTCCTCGAGACGCGACCGACGTGAGACTCTCCAGAATCGGATCACCGTTCAGGACTCCTTGCCAGTCCGCCATACCTCCGCGTGTAGGTTCTGCCCGGCCAAGCCGAGTAATGCAGTCGGCATTCGACGAATAGTTCCGTCTTCGTGCATGTCAACTGCGCATCAACTTTCGATAAGTAGCTCTCCATTTGCCATGCCCCCGAAGGATTAGTGATCGCCGCTGAGCTAGCTAGATCCTGAAGGCTCATCGGAGGTTGCCCGAACAATGTAGTATAGTCCCTGCACATGTCGAGCAGAGATGCTGCCTGAGTGTGCTCCCGCACTGCTTGCTCGTTTAGCAGGTACCACGCTCCGCCGCAACCCAATGCTAAGACGGCCACAGCGAGCCACATAAGAGGAGGCATTTTCATGTCTCGCACCTACCGCAACTCACCCGACCCGCTAGTGATTTCTCTCAGCCAGGGCTTCCCTCTACCAAACGCCGCATCTTCAGGAGCACAAGGATAGATGTGCCAGCTGCCCCCATCGTGATTTGACAGATCACTGTACGACAGCGTGCCGCTCGCACCCCAAACCTTAACTCCCACATACGACCAGTCTGTTGCACCGCCAATTGCCTCGCAGGTTGCAAGGACAAGGACCTGAGTTGCTCTGTTACCCCTTCGCTTGTTTGCGTAGGTGTATGCGTCGAGTCCACCCCAAGACTCAACGTAAGAAAGGCTAATCTTCCCTGCAGCGCCGTGACCGACAAATACCACAATATCGGAGTCGTCCAATGCCCTCTCCCAAGAACTTCCTGATGGCTCATCTAGAACAGACACCGAAATGTGAGCACCGGGATTTGAATTCTGAATCGTTCTTAACCAGCTTGCGCCAATTCCACCCGAATAGAGAATCATTCCATCTGACCTGTCGCCGTAGACAATGGTGACATGGATGTCCACCCCTTTTAGGCCACTTGGATCAGTGACCGTTACAGGGTTCCCTTGCGCATATCGAAACCAGTTAGAGCCTGACCGCATTGGGTCGGCAGTCAAGAACCTGCCAGACACGGTGTCGAGATACCGATGCCCTAGAAGGAGCAATCCACTTGGATCCTCCTGATACCCCGATGCAGCTCCATATCCGAAAGTGCTGGACCAGGAACCTGAAGAACTGACCACGTTGCCGAAGGCGTCGTAGACGCGCGACGCCGCGACGGTCTCGTTCTCGGCAGATTGCGAGTTGGTGTTCTTCAGCCCCGCGTGCGCGAACGTCGTCGTGCTGCTCGCCGTGCGAGAGACCCCCGGCGTGTAGTCGGCGACCCCGTCCGCGACGACTGGCGAAGTCACCCCCAGCCCGTTCCTAAAGTAGCTGCGCGATCCGTGCGTACCGCTCGCAGAGGTCCGCGCACCCAGGCCGTTGTACCCGTAGGAGTCCGAAGTCGAGTTCGGATAAGTGATCGAGGTCACCCGCCCCTCGTAGTCGTACGCGAACGAGGTGGTCGAAGACCCCGCGGTCACCGCCGTCGTCCGCCCA
>CAMLDW010000043.1 GCA_946479035.1 uncultured Chthonomonadaceae bacterium
CGGGGAGCGGGTTTTGGGTTTCGGTCAAGGGTCAAGCGTCTAGGGCCAAGGGTACGCGAGGAAAGGACTGTCGCGGTGCACGCCCTCTCCCTAACACTCCCCCAAGGGGGAGGGAACCGGACCGTAGGCACTCTTTCCTCCTTACCGGTGCATTTGAGAGCTGTCTTGGAAAGGATGGTAATAGCGCTAAGAAAAGAGCCCAATTCAGTTTTTTCAAGCTCGGACTTTGCAGAGGGTCTCAGTCAACAGGTCTGAGTGCAGGGATTCTGGATCGGAAACCGTCTCCTCATTTGCTGTTGCCAAAAAAAACGCATGCGTCAGCCAACTGGCCAAGGGTCAGCTTGCTGCCCTTGAACACGCTCACGGGGCCTCCGGGCCCTCGGGCGTTTAGCAACGGTCCACCGAATTCCTCGGCAGTAAAATCCCGGAATGGCAAGCGCTGGAGGGACACCAGGACCGGACGGACGTGCGTCTTTAGAGCGCGGTCAAACTTTCGATAGTCTGGATCAAAGACGTCGGGCGGAAAGGGCCATCGATAGCCCACTGGGATCACCGCGAGGGTTCGGCCAGGAAAACCCTTCTCCAGCATCCTCACGATTCCGATGTCTTGGCCCATGTTGGATAGGTAGTCCTTTGGCGCGGCTCGATAGAAGTGAGCGCCGCCATAAATGACCAGGGCTTTAGCATGCCTTTGAAGCACCTGCTCCTTCAGCACTGCGACTGCGGCAGTCTCACGGCTACGGTTGTCTCCCGGTCCGGGATCACCGCCAAGAACGCGGATTCGCAGTTTAGCGGGCAGTTTCGAATTGACGTCGCGGACGGCTGCGAAAAAGTCTGCGTAGATCGGATCGTCCCAGACTCCGTTGGCGGCTTGAGTTGTGGTCTTCCAGACTTGCGCCAATTGGGCTCTGGAAACGTTCTCGCCTCGAATGTAACGGTCCAAGGTTGCCTGCTCTGTGGTGCTCGCGAACTCCACCACGATGGACCGCACTTTCTTTGGAAAGTCGGGATGACGGACCAGGGCGATTCGCAGATCGGAATCCGGTTTCCGCTGGTGCGCTTCGCCCAGCGCGACAATGTCGACCTGATCGAATGCAGAAAGCAAAGTCCGGACAATCCCATCTATCCCGGGAGATTCGTCGGGTATGCGCACATTCGGTAGATGGCCAGGAAGATTGCCAGATAGCGAGAGCGCCAACAGCAAGGCTATCATCATCACATTTTACCTTCCGGAACGGAAATGCTCGGGCGGCTTTGCAGGGCGGAGTACCAGGGCCTGGGCGGGGCAGGGAGCGGGTTTCGGGTTTCGGTCAAGGGTGGAGGGTCGGAAGTTGACAGTTGGCAGTTGGCAGTTGGCAGTTGGCAGTTGGCGGTTGGAAAGGCGCTGTCCAAGAACCGTGCGGTGTGAAGTCCGGTCTCTTCGGTCCCCCGGCTCCGTTGCGGAGCAGAGCAGCGAGGCCGTGGTCTCCTGGGTGCGAGTCAGCGTTCTTCGACTCCAAACCGCCTCGGTGATCCGGAGTGTCAAGTGCCGCGTGGATCGAGGTGGGATAGAATCCCAAGCGCAAATGGCCAAGAGCGCCTCTAAGATCCGCTTCAAAGCGAAGCTCCACCGGCCGGCGGGGGCGGCGAAGGGCGAGTCGTGGACCTTTCTCAGCCTGCCAAAGGACGCGAGCAAGAAGCTCCCCACGCGGAGCATGCAGTCGGTCGAGGGCACGTTCAGCGGCGTGTCTTTCGCCGCAACGCTCGAGCCGGACGGGCAAGGCGGCCACTGGCTTCGCGTGGAGCCGGGACTGCGCGAAGCCGCGGGTGCGAAAGTCGGTGCCGTCGTCGAGCTGGAGATCGCGCCGGTGGCAGTGGAACCGGAACCCAAGGTGCCGGCGGATTTCAAGAAGGCCCTCGCGGCCGCCACCCCGAAAGCGCGCGAGACTTGGTCGGCCATCACCGCCATCGCGCGAAGGGACTGGATCTTCTGGATCGTTTCCGGCAAGAAAGCCGAGACGCGCGTGAAGCGGATCGAGGTTGCGCTTTCGAAGCTCTCGGCGGGGAACCGCCGCCCCTGCTGCTTCGACAGATCGGGGATGTACGACAAGAGCCTCTCCTGCCCCATCGCCGATGACGAATCATAGGGCACGGGACGACGCACACTGCGAAAGGTCAATGCGTATTGAAGTCGTTGTAGAGCGTTCTGAGAGGAATGGAAACGTAGATTTCGAGCAACGCCTGGCGGAGGGGATCAGCTGCTTCGACGTATCGCAAGTCCATCGCTCGGACGCGTTTCTTTGCGGCGATGAATGAAGTTGCAAACTCGTGGTTTTCGGCTAAAGCGACCCGTCGGCCATCACCCGAGTAGCTTGCAACGAGATTGCCCGTGTCTTCCCTCGCAAGCCGAAATGCGAAGACAGCTTGGTTGTGCTGAGAGGCAGGGATCGAATGGTTTCTCATTCGTTGCCGCAAGTTCTTCGTCCTCCCAGCATACAGGTGCCGAACGCCCTCGCTGAATAGATAGATCGCATGTGTTGGCGCTTCGCGCGGGAGAGTAGGAATGGTCACTGGCGCCATCGCAACGAGCCGCTCAAACTGAGGGTGCAAAGAGTCCACATAATCCCCTCCGACAAGCCGTGGCGCGGCGAGAACACTTGTCCAAGCCGCAAGAACAAGCTCCGGCGTCGCGAAAACACAGACCGGAGCCGCGGGAGTCCAGACCGGCGTCGCAGAATCCGCGACCGCCGCCTCAAGAACACGGGCCGGGGCCGCAAATCCCCAGACCCCGGGGGCAGGAGCGAAGGCTCTTCAGGTAGAAACACCCCACCATTGCTGACTTTCTAGCCCTGACCGAGTCGATCACGTTCGCCCGGCTAGACCCTTACGTCCGAGCAGCCGTGCGCCTGTGTCGGCGCGTTGTGCGTGCCCGCACTCAAGATACCGCGAAAGAACCAACACGGAGTATCAACGCTCGATACGAAACCCGAAAGGCGGACTACGACTTGCCCGGGCGGATGCGAAGGAAGACGCCGAGAGTGATCGGGCTCTTTCCGTACAGCGGCTCGAGAGAGCTTGGGAACCCGTAGAAGCCGACGTAAGCGCCCAGACCAAAGTCTAGGTGGCCATCGCGCGCGAAGTTGTGCACGTCGCCGAGGAGGAGCTTGCTGATCAAGTACCTCCCGAGCGGCACGTCCGCAAGCTCGTCCTTGTCGGCCCGTTCGAACCGCATGAAGTATGCGTCGTCGCCGTGGAATAGGGTCGCTTCCAAGAGCCACGCGCTGGAATCCGCCGATCCGTGGACGATGTTCTGGCCCAGGTACGCGGTCGCGGAGAGGTTGTCGCCGCCGGGGAGGGAGTGGCTGTAAGAGGCTCCGAAGGTCGCGCGGTGCTCGTTGACGTCTGAGTTCAAGTATCCGTAGGAAGTGCTGAACGACCAATCGCGGGACGGGTTGAAACTGAGCCGCCCTGACGCAGAGTTCAGCGCGACGTCGCCGACCGTGTAGAGGTCGGTAGGCTCGTGGCCGTTGAAATAGGACCCTTCGATCTTCCACTTGTCCTGATAGACGAGGCCCAAGGTCGCGACGCCCACGCTGATGTGAGTGCCGTCGAACGAATCGTGGCTGATGGGCGCCTCCGGGACCTCGAGACCGCTGGTACGGTGGAAGAACATGACGTTGCCCAGCGCGGGCTCTCCGACGGGACCGCCGTACACGAAGCCGGACCAGTCCTTGGAAAACTCACGGCTAAAGCTGGCTGCCACTTCTGCAAAGACGTTGTGCGGGTCTTTACGGTCGGCCACGTCTACGCCGTGGACGGTGAAGCCGTTCTGAAACAGGTTAGGGACGCCCTCACGGCTATTGATGATGGCGTCGAGCGAGGCCATGAAGTGCAAGCCGAAAGTTCCGCCGGCCGTTTCTCGGCGGCCCATCAACATGATCATCGAGCTGCTGAAGAGGCCGCTGTCGCCGCGCTTGCCACCGTCGTCAACGAAGCCGCCTTGGATCGTGCCCATGGCTGTGAGCTCGAGCCCACCTGTCGAATGGAGCGCCGTCATCAACATCGGCGAGGAGTCCGGCTGCCATGTTGTTCCAGAGCCTTCACGGCTCGCAGGCCACTTTCCAAACGTTCCAGTCATCGCCATCCCTTGCATGCCTCCCATGCCCTGCATTGAGCTTGCCCCGGCGATGCCAGGGGTGATCTTGAACGCGAGGAGCGTGCTCGGCCCGGTGGCGGGTTTCACGATGAGTGACAGCACATAGTCTCCCGCATGGGGGAACGTGACCTGCACGGACCAATGGCCGGGCTTGGTTCCGGCGGAGACTTTAGGAGGATCAAACGTCATCCCCGCCATAGATGGCATGGAGAGGGAAGCGGTGACGGCAAGATCCTCGCTCGGGGCCATCGTCTTGGAATCCATGACGAAGACGTCGAGGGTCACTGGCTTCATGCCTGCACGGATTGTCGCGGGGTCGGTCCTCAGCACGGCCATGTAGGGGTCTGCCGTCACGGTTTGCTGTGCTGTGCTCGGAAGTGAAAGGCCGACACTGGCCACAGCTATCAGCGCGAAAGGGAGTTTGAGCTTCATGGATAGGTGCCGATGCTGTCAGGCTACCGCCATTGGCACGGCGTGGTCGCCATAGGCAGGTCTGGCCACGGTGGCCCGAGTGGTAAAACGTGCCATGCCACCCGACGTAACCAGCCTCCTCCTCACATCGTGGGACCGGCAGTGCCAGATCATCGACAACCTTGCCGGGCTCGTCACGGAAGAGGTGCGGCACGCAAAGCCTTCTGCGGACGGCATGCCGCTCGACGAACAGCTCGCCCACATCCATGAGGTGCGTTGGTACTGGCTGGGCATGGTCTCCAAAGAGCACCGCGAGGGGCTCGGAGACACGTACAAGAAGGTGGGCGAGAAGTACGTGCCGATCAACGACCTCGACGAGATCAAGCGGCAGATCAGGCTTTCGGCGGCGGCGGTGCGGAAGTGCGTCTCCGACCAATTGGCGGAGGGAAAGGGCGAAGTCGGGCCGTACACGAGCCCGGTGATGTTCCTACAGCACATGCTGTGGCACGACGGGTACCACTTCGCACTCATCTTGCTCGGGCTGCGCATCGCGGGCGTCGAGCCGGGCGAGGAGTGGGAAGAGAAGAACGTTTGGGGGATATGGCGAGCGTACGGATAAGCAGAGTGTGCGGCGCGACCGCTCGGGGGAGGTCGGCCGTCCATCTTTATTTCACAACGAGGAACGCGCGCGCGGCTGAAGCCTGGTCGATGAGCTCGAAGCGCTTGTAATAGGGAGACGGCGAGAGGTCGAAGCGGTTCCCGTACAGCCCTCGATCGTTCCGGCCGTGGTCGTGGAGCCACTGGAGCGCTGCGCGGGCCCTTTTTCGCCGCTTGTCGTTCGGGACGTAGTTCCAGCTCTCGACTAGCAGGTGCGCGAAACGCCCTGCGTCGGCGAGGCGCCCGGCGACGAGCCACCGCTTTTCGCTGGCCGCCGCCATCGCGTCGGCCTCTTTGCGGTAGTGCTTCTCGCCCGTCAGGCGCGCCAGCTCTGCCGCCGAACGGACCATGAGGCCCGTGTTGTAAGACCACTTCGTCTCGTCCTTCTTGCCGCTCAGCGCCAGGGAGTCCCACATGAGGAGATCGGCCGGGTCCTGCAGAGTCGCCTTCGTCCATGCGTAGAGCGCCTTCGCCTTTTCTAGCAGCCTGCTCTCGCCCGTTTCGGCGAACACGGCGAGGCAAGCGGCAACGACGGGCGCGTTGGAGCAGGTGTTCTTGCTCTCTTTGAGCCTTTCGCGCCAATAGATCCCGCCGCCGAGCTTCGAGTCTTCGCCGCTCAGCGCGAACGCTAGCGCCTGATTTGCATAGCCGAGCACGGCCGGGTCCCTGAGCACGCCGTACGCTTCGACCAGCGCGAGCGCCATCCACGCGTTGTCGTCGTAGAAGCGGTCCGCGTCCTTCGGCAGCGGCAGCACGTCGTACCCCGCGACCGGCCCGGCGGGGTTCCAGTACGCCCTCGTCGCTTCGACGAACCGCTTGAGCTCCGTGCGCCACGCAGGATCGACGCGCGCGGCGGCGCTCATCGTGCTCATCAGCACGCCGACGCCCCAGTTGAACACCGGTTGCTTGCTCGCGCCCTCACCGACCGATTCGCAATAGCCCGGCGCGCTGGTGAACGCGAACTCGCCCTGCAGGACGGTCAGCGCTTCTAGCCCCCAGTCTCGAAACGCCTCGTCCCGCTCAGAAACCATCGCTGCGACCGCAAGCCCAAGAACCATAGTGCCCTCGGCCCCGTGCAGGGGCCGCGCAAAGTCATTCTGTCACGCGCAGCGCAATCAAGCGGTCTTCTTGCGCCGGAACAGCAGCGAGTCCAGGCTCCATTCGCCGCCGCCATAGGCAGCCATGAACAGGAACAGGAAGCAGTAGATCACGGCCAGGCCGCCCATGTTCTGAGCCGGCCAAGGAGCTACCGACTTGTAGTGGAACTGCCAGTACGCAACGGCCATCTCACCGCTGAGCAAGAACGCCACCGGGCGAGTGAAAAGGCCGAACAGTATCAAAGCGCCGCCGAACACTTCCAGCACGCCGCCGAACCACGCCTGAGTAGGGTAGTGTGCGACGCTGCCGTTCGGCGGCATCCCGCCAAACCAGCCGAAGAGCTTTGTTCCGCCCGTCTGCACGAACATGAACGCTGCCGTGACCCGCAGCAGCAAGTACGTCAAGTTGATCGTTCGATCCTTCATCATTGGTGCCTCTATAATCCCTGGGACGACGTAGAGCTCGGTTGCGACGCTGTGAACTGGGCCTAAAGGCAGAGTGAGGGGAAAGGCTCGAGCCAGTCAGAGCGGACGTCCTGAACCGCCCGCCTCTGGCGCGAACTCGAGGACCTGCACCTTCGCGCGCTCGGCGATCCGGTGCGCGAGGCGCACGGCCCCGGGGTGTTCAGTGGCGTAGTGGCCGCACGCGGCCATTGCTATGCCGGACTCGCTCGCTTCGACCATCAAGTGGTGGGGCGCCTCTCCCGTGACAAACGCGTCCGCGCCGTCCGCTTTCGCGTTCTGCCACTCGTCCGCCGCCGCTCCGCCGCACACCGCCACGGTCTGGACTCGCTTGTCTTGCGGGCCGCACAGCAGGGTCCGCGTCGAGAGGCGCTCGTCGAGCATATTCCGGAAGCCGTCCAGCGTAAGCGCGCTGGAAAGCGATCCGATCCGTCCGATTCTTTGGCCGCCGCTCGGCTTGAGCGCGTAAACGTCGTACGCCGGCTCCTCGTAAGGGTGCGCGGCAACGAGCGCGGCCACTACGGCAGCGACCCGCTCGGCAGGGCAGGCCATCTCGATGCGCGACTCTTCCACTTTCTCCACGCCGCCGACGGAACCGACCTTAGGGTGCGCGCCATCGAGCGCGCGAAAGCTTCCAACTCCGGTGGCAGCGAAAGAGCAACGCTCGTAAAGCCCGATCACTCCCGCGCCCGCCGCTGCCATTGCGTCCACCACGGCGTCCTCTGAGCCACGGGGCACTGTCACGGCGATCTTCGTCGTCTCCTTGTCGCTCGCGGACCCGAACGCGCGCACGTCTCGCAGTCCGATCAGCTCGGCGAGCACGTCGTTGATCCCGCCGGGCGCGCAGTCCCAGTTCGTGTGCGCAGCTGCAAAGGCGATGCCGCCTTCGATCATCTCGCGCAGGATGGAGGCGCGGTAGCCGTCGTAGTTCAAGTTCGGTAGCGGATCCCAGATCACCGGGTGGTGGCAGACGAGCATCTGCGCGTTCTGTGCCAGCGCGAACCGCACTGCGGCGAGCGAAGGATCGAGGGAGAACACGACCGTTGTGACCGCGGCGCCTGGGTCGCCCACCTGGAGACCGATCCGGTCGAAGGAGTAGGCGAAGCGCGAGGGCGCGACG
Organism: uncultured Chthonomonadaceae bacterium; assembly: GCA_946479035.1. The sequence continues at coordinate 7,883 of CAMLDW010000043.1, forward strand.
GCTTCGATCGCATCGAGCACGCCACGTACGGTCGCCATCGTGCGAGGTTACCGCGCCGCTTAAAGGCCCGAGGCGGGCCCTAGCCCGCCTCGCTCAGCTCACTCACATCTGGCTCGCTATGATTGCTATGATTCGACCGGTCTTGCCGGCAAAAATCCGCCAGTTTACGTATCGCTTGTTCCGAGACCGCGTCCAACGCCTCTTCGCTCATCACACAGAGCGACAACAGCGCGAGCGCTTCCTCTTCAGTGAGCTGCAGCCTGTCGGACGTGTGTCCTTCCTGCATTTCAGCTCCTTGTCCAACTCCTTGGACGCTAAAGGCAAGGATACCAAACGCAGCCCCCCAAATGCCAAGGGGCCAAGAAGCCGGGACGCGAAAAGTCCCAAAGGTACACTCCCAAAAATGCCGGACGAGAAGAAGTCCTACGGCGGTATGGCCGTGGTCGAAGGGGTGATGATGCGCTCGCCCAAGTACTGGTCCGTCGCGTGCCGGGCGCCCAACGGCAGGATCGTCGTCCGCACGGAGCCGATCGAGAAGACATGGATCGGGCGGCAAAAGTGGCTCCTCAAGCCGTTCCTTCGCGGCACCTTCGCGCTGCTCGACACCATGGCGCTCGGCATGCGCGCGATGGCGATCGCCGGCGACGTGCAGATGAAGAACGAGTATCAGCCGCCCGAGGGCGAGGCCGTCCACCCGGAGAGGCGCTTCGAAAGGCCGCCGAGCCGCATGCAGGTCGCGTATGAGAAGAACCAGCCGTTCTGGGACAAGCTGATCCTGAGCGCTACCATCGTCTTCTCGCTCGTCGTCGGATTCCTCATCTTCAACGTCCTGCCCAACTTCGCGGGGCAGTACTTCGCCGCGTTCGGGCGTTCGCTCGGGTTCGAGCCTAAAGGGAACGAGCACGGGATGTTCACGAGCGTTCTGGTCGAGTCGATCAAGCTCGTGCTGTTCATTGGATACGTCGCCGCGATCCGCCGCTACCCGGCGATCTACGAGGTGTTCCGCTACCACGGCGCCGAGCACCAGGCGATCAACGCGATGGAGGCGGGCGAGGACCTGACCGCCGAGAACTGCCTGCGCCAGACGCGGCTCCACCCGCGCTGCGGCACTAACTTCGCGATCATCGTGTTCGTAATCAGCTTCCTGCTGTTTCCGTTCGTGCCGCGCGACCTTATCGTCTCCGCGAACGCGCCGAGCTGGCAGATCGCGCTCACGCGCCTGCCGATCGAGCTTGCGTTGTTGCCGATCGTCGCTGGGGCCAGCTACGAGATCATCCGCCTGGCAGGGAAGTCCAAGAACAAGGCGTGGGTGAACATCGCGCTCTGGCCGGGCCTCAAGACGCAGCTCATCACGACTGCAGAGCCGGACCAAAGGCACGCCGAGGTCGCGATCTCAGCGCTCGAGGCGGCAGTCCTGGCTGAAGAGAAGGGGGAACTGACGGTCTGTGACGACTACGTGCCCGTCAGCCTAAGAAGAGGCGAGGAACCACGCGCTCCAGATCACCACGTAGACCGCGGCGCTCAGCACGCAGACCTTGCGAACGAAAGTTAGATTCTGCTTCGCGTACCACGCCAGCACCCACCAAGCGCCGACGAGCGTCACAGCCTTGACGATGGCGAAGAGCCACTCGCTCCGCTCGATGAGCGGGCGCATCAGGGGATTGAGCTCCACGACCACGCCGCGCGAGTGAAGAAGCGCCGTCATGAAAAGGTCGAAGAACCCGATCGAGAGCAACAGCATCAGCGCACGGGTGGGGAACACCGTCTGTCGCACGTGGGCTGCGCTGAACTCTAGTTTCATATCAACCTCTTTCGAGGATATCGATCACCCGATCCTGGATCGCTCTCACCTGGCTCGGCGTCGCTAGCGTGTTGTTGAACAGCATGCTCACGACGAGCGTCTTTCCCGTACCGGACCTTACGTAACCTGTCAGGCATGATACTGCACTTAGCGTGCCAGTCTTGCCGACAAAGGTACTTGAACCGAGCCTGGATTCCAGCGTCCCCTCCCCCCCTGCCGCCAGGCACGCCAGGAACCCGTCCTTCCACGGCCTCTGGTACGCCCAGGCCAGTAGTTTGCACAGGGCGGACGGGGTCACGAGGTCGTGGCGGCTCATCCCGCTGCCGTCGATCGGCGCGACGCTCCCGGTCTCGAGCCCGGCCTTGGCGACCAGGAACCCTGTGAGCCGCGCTGCCGCGTCCTCGTACTGCTTCTCGCCCAGCGGCTTCTCCTTCGACGCCGACATCAGCAGAAAGTGCTCGGCGTAGCTGTTGTCGCTTCTTTCCAGGCAAAACTTCATCGCCTCGGCGAGCGGCTGCCCCTCGATCACGTAGTCCGGCTTCCGCTTGGGCGCCGGCGCGCTCGTGACAAAGAGCGGCCCCCCCAGCGTGCGCGCCGCCGTCACGTCGGGATCGGGCAGAGCGAACGCCTCGACCAGCTGCTCGCCCTTCGGCAGCGTCCCGGTCACCACGGCAGTGCGCGTCTGCTGGTTGAACTTCGTGTGCGGGCTGCCCGGTGCTGCCACGTGGCGCAGCGTGATGCGGTACGCCGGGTCGAGCGGCTTCAACCGCCCGTTCTTCGACCAGATCTCAAAGCCGCCGCGGTCGAAGCTGAACGCGGTCACGCGCGACGCGTACCGGTTCGGCAGGTCGTCGTATTCCCAAGAGGGCGGCACGTCCGGCCGGAACGCCTGCCGCACGCGGATCGCGGTCCCTGCCTTGATCTTCAGCGCGGCCTTTGCCTTCAAGAGCTGCTCGCGCGTGACCGTCGGGTCGCCGACCGCGTCCACAAAGACCCACTTCTTCTCCTTCCAAAACCTTGTCTTCGGCCGGAACTCCATCCCGAGCGTCTCGATCGCGAAGACCGCGGTCAGGAGCTTCTGGTTGCTCGCCGGCACCAGCCGCACGTCAGCGTACTTCGAGTACTCGACGTTGCCATCAAGGTCCATCACGCACACGCCCGTCAGTGAGCCGGCGAGCGCTGGGTCGTTCAGGGCGTCGTCCAGCGCGGACTGGTAGGAGCACGCCAGCGCAAGAAGTCCGAGCACCATGCTAGGCCTCGTCGGGGAAGAGCGGCTCGGTCACGTGCTCGCTCGCTCCGCTTTCGATGTCGCGGCACATGCACGAGGCGAACTCGCGCAGCAACGGTTCGGGGTCGGTCACCGCCGCGTTGCGGAGCTTCGTCAGGATCTGCCCCCTTCGCGGGGGCATCCATTCGTTCAAGTGGAACACCGCGTGGATCGCCGACCGCCGACCGGCCTTGCTCGGGGCGGAGACGCACTCGACAAGAGCGTCCGCGGCGGGGCCCGTGCACACGTGCCCGCCCAGCACCACTCCCGCCTTGTAGATCGTGCGCGCGTAGTCGTCCTCCGCGTCCCACATCAGCCCCTTGATCGCGTCGACCGCCCTGTTCTGCCCGCTCGTGTCGCGGAAGAACGCGGGCAGGTCCTCGAACATGTCCAGCACGCACCACTGCGCGATCCGCCTTGCCGGATGGCTCTTGTCGCGCAGGATCTCGACCAGGGCGTCCGAGCAAAGGCCGCTGCTGGCGCGGGTCTCGATAATCGTGTGCGCCTCGTGCGCCACGTCGCGGTCCGTGCAATAGAGCAGCCTGAGCAGCTCGATCGGCCCGAGGTCTTGCAGAAGCCCGTCGTACCGGCCGCTGCGCCCGATCGTCTCGCCGATGAGGAACTGCCGCCGGAAGTAGGGCTCGCACTCGCTGAGCAGGTTCTCGAGCATCTCTTCCAGCGTGTCGCCTCGCGCCTCGTTCCACAGCCGCTCGCAGCGGCCAAAGACGCCGAGCGAGGTCTTTGCCACCTGCACGTCGAAAGTCTCGCCGTGCGCCTCGAGCTGCGCGCGCGAGGTCCAGTCGCTCGGCAGGACGTGGTAGTCGGCACTCACCGGGTGCGGCGGCCAGTGGAACGGCACGCGGTGGCTCGGCTTTTGCGGAGTCGCGTCTCCGCCCGCGGCCGCCAAACCGTCGCTTATGAACTTCTTCAGTTCATCTACGATCGCGACCGACGTTTGCGGAGGCATCTCGCCCATCTAGCGGTCGCTGACCACCAGCCGCTTCTGGTACCGGCCGATCCGGTCCGAAATGTCCTTCAGGTGCAGCACCGTCAGTTCGTCCAGCTTCTTTGCGTTCGCGATCTGCTTGTCGAACCGCAGCTTGAGCCTGTTGAGCCCTTGCGAGGCGATGACTCGCACGTCGTCGCTGATCATCCCTCCTGGCGCTTGCGCCTGCATGATCAGTCCCTCGATCATGTACTGCTGCAGGTCGCGCCGCATCGCCGAGACGTTCTGGTTCGCGCCGACCTCCTTGAAGACCGCCGCGAAGAGCCAGTTGTAATGCTCCGCGATCGTATAGCGGTCCTTCTGGCCCGCCATCTTAAAGTCGTTCTCGATGATGTCGTCTGCCTTCGAGGCGCTCATCAGCACCGAGAGCACGGCCATCTGGGTCCCGCCGATCATCGCGCGCAGCGGCGCGTTCCAGTCGCCGCCCATGGGGCTGTTCGGGTCCATGCTCAGCCCGTTCAGTACGCTCGCAGGCAGTCCGACTCCGTCCAACTTCAGAACTTTGTCGATGACCATCATCATCGCCTGGCGCTGAGACTTCGGGCTCGCCGGCTGCAAGGTCGGCCTCTCGTTGACGTCGCCCTTGAACATCCGTCGCATCTCCACGCCGCCCACGAACCGGGTCGCCATCATGGCAGACGCCGCGTCTCGCAGGTAGCTGGTCAAGATGAGCTTGTTCCTCACCGCGTACCCTTCGCCGTTCTTCGTGAGCTGGTTGATCGCGTAGCTACGGACCGAGCCGTGCCCCTGCATCTCCGTCTTGATCCAATCGACCGTGTCCGATCCGAGGTCGAACCGCACGCCGATCGGGTTGATGCCGTCGGCGTCTTCGTCGGTCAGGAACGTGTGCCCGGGCTCGCCGGTGCGCCGAGCGATCGCGTCGAGCTGCACCTTATCGTCGCCGGGCGCCTTCGCCCCGGTCGGCGTGTAGCCGTACTGGATCGCCCACATGTCGTAGGGGCCGACCGTGTCGTTGAAGAAGACGCCGTCTCCTCGCAGCACGGCGGGGGTGTTGAGCGGCGTGTAGTCCATCACGCTGGCCGAGAGCCCGAGCTGGCGCACCTTCGCGTCGTTGAGCAGGTCTGCGACCGAAAGCTGCGTCGAGCCGGCGAAGTTGTGCCGAAGCCCCAGGCAGTGGCCGATCTCGTGCATCACGAGGTCCTCCAGGAAGTAGTACATGAAGTCGTCTTCGCTGATCTTCGCGCCGTTCGCCTTCAGCATCGTCCAACCCATCACTGCGTTCTCAGCCAGCTCCTCGCCGTATTCGCACCGCCCCCGGTTCCAGCCGTTCCGCTGCATCGCGTCCAGCACGGCCTGTTGCGAGGGCGTCCGGCCGCTGACCAGCAGACGGCTATAGTCCGGCTCTCCCTTGGCCCGCCGCAGCAGCGCCTTGCGGCTCATCTCGCCCGTTTCAACGGCCGATCCCTGCTGGATCTGGAAGTTGTAGTCGCGCAGCATGTACGTCGGGTAGTTCGCGTCGACTGAGACCGCCGCGTTCAGCACCTGCCCCGTCATCGGGTCCATGCGCGACCACGCGACGGCGTACGCGGAGCTCTCGCTCATGTTCCACCGCACGAGGTTGTGCCGGCCGTCGGCATGGTCCCACGCCGGGTCGTTCTCGGGCGCGTCCTTGACCACGATCGCGTCCTTGAAACCGACCGCCTCGAACGCCTTGTTCCAAGCAAGGATCCCGGCGCGCACGCCCGGACGGAACTTCTTCGGGACGCTCGGGTCGATGTACCAGACGATCGGCTCTACCGGCTCGGAGACGGCCTCGAACGGGTTTTTCTTGCGAAGGTCGAAGCGCGTGATATACCGCTCCGTCCTGTCGGTCTGGTCGAAGCGCGAGACGCTGAAGAAGTCCTGTGTGAAGTATCCGATGCGCGGGTCGGCAACGCGTGGCACGTAGTCCGAGTCCTTGCGGTACCAAAGGCTGTAAGTCACTTTGAAACGGATGCTCTTGTCGTTTTCCAAGTGGCTCGGAGCCCCGATCCCCAGCACCGACCTCATGTCCGCGAACCCTCCGTCGCCGTGCGAGCGGTAGTGCATGTTCATGCGCACCGAAGTCTCGTCAGCGTCGCTGTTCACGTTGTCGACGTCTGTCAGCTCTTCGTCGAGGTTCGCCGATCCACCGGCCGAGCCAGACGATACGACCTCGTCAAGCCCGAACACGGAGCCGTGGAAGAACTCTGAGACGTTTACGAGGAGCAGCTTCTTGTCGGGGTTCTTCTGCTCGATGGCGTAGCTCGCCAGCACGGCGTCAGGGAACGTTCGCTCGCTCGCCAGAGCCAGCGGGTCGTTCGCGTCCCACCTAAACTTGGTGCGAGGGTGCACGAGCATGATCTTGTCGTCCTTGCGCTGCCAGGTGAAGATCTCGAGCGGCCCTTCGGAGAGCGGCTCGCCCGCCTGCCCTCCCATCGGTGCAAAGCCGCTGTAAAGCGTCGCCTCGACCAGGAACGGCCGGTCTAGGCGGTCTTCGGGGAGCTCCAGCAGGACCTCGTTCTTGCGCAGGTAGATCGTGAAGGCGCCGTCGTACTTCTTGAGGTCTTTGACCGCCTTGTCGTACTTTTGGGCGTCGGTGTCCTCTTTCGGCTCCTCTTTCTGCTCTTCCTTCTGCAGCTCCTTTTGCTGCTCTTGGGCGAGCACCGGCACCGCCAGGATCGAAAGGGCCAGGATGAATGCGAACGGTTTGGCGAGTCTCAGCATGGTCGTGGGCCTCAAGGTTACAAGTATGACGCCAATCAGTACGTCTGTAAGTTCCTAACGGTCGCAATCTGGGGGCCGTCGGGAACGCAAAGCGCCCCCCGAGCCATCTGGCCAGGACGGCCATCAAGAACTCAAGCCGCGCCTACGCCCCTGCGGGCTTTTCAGCGCCCTTGGTCTCGGCCTCTTTCCGGGCAGCCTCTTCCTCTTCCTTGGCGGCCTCTTCCATAGCTTTGGTGAAGGCGCGCTTGCCCTGCGTCAGCCCGGCCTGGAACTCGCCGACGCCCTTGCCCACGCCCCGCATCAGCTGAGGGATCTTCGCCCCGCCAAAGAGCAGGAGGATGACAAGGAAGATGATTATCCATTCGGAGCCCTGCGGGAGCCCCAGCGCGAGTAGTTCAGTCATGTTCGTCGACCTGTGCCAGGTATGCCTTAAGCAACATTATACGCCAGCCTGGACGTTCCTCAGGCCCCACCGTTCGCCTTACCGTCGGTAGGCGGGGTCGAGCCCCCTCCCTTTGCCGGGGGCAGCCCGTCCTCGGGGGTGATCTTGATGTCCATTTTCGTGTTGCCGGACTTGAACGGGTCGGCTTCGCCCTCGAGGGGGAAGTCCATCCACTTGCGCTTGTCGCCGAACATCTTGAGCGCGGGGTCGGTGGCGCTCCGGCTATCGGGGTTGCCGTGGGCGTTGTAGGCCGGGCTCGTCGTCTCCCAGATCAGGATCGTGGAGAACGGGTCCTTGAAGTCCGAGATGTTCTTCCCGCCGAGCGCGTCGTTGAACGCGAACCCGGTCTTGCCGTTGCTGCCCATCTCGCACTCGAGCACTTCGCCAGGCTTGGCGATCTTGATGTCCACCCAGCTCGGCATCTTGTTGGGGTCCATCTCGCCGATGGCTTTGTTGTAGAGGCGCTCGTAGTTCGGTCGTATGTCGTCCTGCCACGTCTCGGCGGAAGGGAGCTTTCCATCGTGCTCCTTGGCGTAAGCCAGCACCGCGTTCTTCGCAAGTTCGCCGTCCATCATGCAGGAGGCCATCTTGAAACCGACGTTGAAGAGGGACTTGACCCCGAAGAAAAGGCCACCGATGCAGAGCAAACAGAGCCCGCCAACCGCCACCAGCAGCCAGACCCACACTTTGTTCCCGGACTGCTGGCGGGACGGGTTGAAGGCCGGAGGTGTCGCCGCCATGCCAACATTCTACTGAAACTCCCATTCTTGTGGGCAACCAGTGGCCAATATGCCCGACTTTCGCTCCGTCCCAGGCACAGACAAGGTGATCGGCGCACAGGCGCTCGCCGGCTTTCCTGTGCGCGTGCGCCGCACCGCGGCGCGCGGCGCAGTCGCGCAGGCGCGCCTCTCCATCGCGGGCGGCGCAAGAGTGACGTTCGACTCCGTCGTCGCGAGCGCGGTCGAGATCGCAGCGGGCCTTTCCGCCGCCTCGCTCCGGCCCGCCATCAACATGAGCGGGGTCGTGCTGCACACTGGGCTCGGCCGCGCACGACTGGCCAAGGAGGCGGTCGAGCAGGTCCACGCTGCGGCGCAAGGCCACTCGCTCCTCGAGCTCGACGACGAGAGCGGCAGGCGCGGGGACAGACAGAGCCACGTGCACGACCTGCTGACGGCCCTGACAGGTGCAGAGGCCGCGCTCGTAGTCAACAACTGCGCATCGGCGGTCTTCCTTTCGTTGCAAGCGCTCTGCGGCGGAAAGGCCGTGCTCCTCTCGCGCGGAGAGATGGTCGAGATCGGCGGCTCGTTCCGAATGCCGGAGATCGTCGCGCAGAGCGGGTGCTCGCTCGTCGAGGTCGGTACCACCAACAAGACCCGGGTCACCGACTACGAAAAGGCGCTGACCAAGGAGGTCGCCGCCGTCCTGCGCTGCCACCCGAGCAACTTCCAGATCGTCGGATTCCACGAAGAGCCGGCACCCAGGGACCTCAGCGAGCTCTGTAAGAAGCACGGCCTCGCGCTCATCGACGACGTGGGCAGCGGCTGCCTCCTGGACACCGCGCAGTTCGGCCTTCCGCACGAGCGAACGGTGCAAGAGGCGGTCAAGGACGGTGCAGACGTCGTCACAGCCAGCGGCGACAAGCTCCTCGGCGGGCCGCAGGCAGGGATCATCGTCGGAAAGAAGGGCGCGGTGGAGAAGCTGAGAAGCCACCCGCTCGCCCGCGCGGTGCGCATCGACAAGCTCACCCTGGCGGCGCTGGAGGCGACCCTGCGCCTCTACGTGCAGGACCGCCACCGCGAGGTCCCGGTGTGGAGGTACCTCTCGCGCCCGCTGGAAGAGGTCAAGGCGCTCGCCCAGCGACTCGCTGCCGGCGCTGGAGCAACGGTCGAAGAAGGGAAGACCGAGGTCGGGGGCGGCTCGATGCCCGGCGCGAACGTCCCTACCTATAGAGTGAGGACCAAGCGCGATTCGCCCGAAGACCTCGCCGCCGCGCTGCGCGCGCGCGCCAGGCCGATCGTCGGCTACGTCGCCGACGGCGCGTTCTGGCTCGACCCGCGCACTGCGGAGCCGGACGAGGTGGACGAAGCCGCTAGGGCCCTCTCGGGACTCTGAATGGCCGCGAACGACCGACTGGAGATGCGCAACGACACGGTGCGCTCGCTCGTGCGCGCGCTCGAAAACCACGGCCCAGGCGAGGGCGCGCACGCCGAGCGCGTCGCAGTCTACGCCACCGCGACCGGCAACGAGCTGGGCCTCTCGCTCGACGACCTCGTCGACCTGCGCTGGGCCGCCGCGCTGCACGACGTCGGAAAGATATCGGTCGACCCCGCGCTGCTGCGAAAGCTCGGCAAGCTCACCGACGGCGAGATGAAGCAGCTGCAGGCGCACGCCGAGCTCTCGATGCGCGTAATCGAGGAGTTCGAGTGGCTGCGCCCTGCGATCCCGATGGTCCGCCACCACCACGAGCGGTTCGACGGCACCGGGTACCCGGACGGCATCGCTGGCGACGAAATCCCGCTCGGTGCGCGCATCATCGCCGTCGCGGAGACGTTCGACGTGCTCACGCAGCAGACGCCGTGGCGCTCGCCGATGGGGTGCGCGGAGGCGGTCGAGGAGGTCCGCCGCTGTTCTGGCGCGCAGTTCGACCCCGAGGTCGTCGAGGCGTTCTGCAAAGTCCAGCCGCTCATCCAGCCCGTCGGCCAAATGCCATAGCTTTGGTCGCGCGGGTCCGCTCCGCTCGTATTAACCAAGTAGGGCCTTGACGAGCAAGCAGGACGCGAAGAAGATTGGCCCGTCCCGAAACGGACCGACGGCTTCAAGTGGCGACGACCGGCCGGTCAACCCGCTCTGCCCGTGCGGGAGCCGTGAGGTCGTGTGGGTCCATTCCCATCACCAGTGCGCCAAGTGCGGCCGAATCCTCCACTCCTGCTGCGAAGGCGAGCCCTGGTGACGCGCCCCTCTACCCCGGTATTCTCGCTCCACCATGTCTTCCACGCTCGAAACGACCGCGCCCGTCGAGGCGCTCAAGTCGCGCTTCTACGACATCGACGCAGTCCACGCCGCCGCTGCGATGATGGACTGGGACCAGCAGTGCTTCATGCCGCCGGGCGCGGCGGAGGCGCGCTCGCACCACACGTCTATCCTCGGCCGCATGGCGCACGAGATGCTCGTCGCCGACGAGACCGCGCGGCTGATCGAAGAGGCGGCGAAAGGGGCAAGGCCCGGGACCGTCGAGGAGGCGCTGGTCCGCGTCGTCAAAAGGCAGTACGACCTCGCCACAAAGATCCCCTCGAGCCTCGTCGCGGAAAAGCTGCGCCTGGCCGCGATGGCGCACGAGGAGTGGGTCGCCGCGCGCAAGGGCAACGACTTCAAGTCCTTCGCGCCCACGCTCGAAAAGATGGTCGAGATCTGCCGCCAGGAGGCCGAGTTCCTCGGCTACGAGGGCCACATCTACGACGCGCTGCTCGACCAATACGAAGAAGGCGCGAAGAAAAAGGACGCAGAAGAGATGTTCGTCACCGTGCGAAGGCCGCTCGTGGACTTGGTCGCCGACATCCAGAAGAACGGGCGCAAGGTCGAGAACGCGTTCTTGCAGGGCGACTGGCCTGTCGAGAGGCAGCGCTCGTTCACAGAGAAGATCGTCAAGGCGATCGGGTTCGACATGAACCGCGGCCGCCAGGACACCGCGCCGCACCCGTTCTGCACCGGCTGGTCCGTCACGGACGTGCGCCTGACCACGCGGTTCCAGCCCTTCCTTGGCTCGGCGGTGTTCGGCTCGCTGCACGAGGCGGGGCACGGGATGTACGAGCAGGGTTCGCCGCTCGAGTGGGACCGCACTCCGCTTGCCGGCGGCGTCTCGCTCGGCATCCACGAGAGCCAGTCGCGGTTCTGGGAGAACATCGTCGGAAGGAGCAAGGAGTTCTGGATCCACTTCCTGCCTGAGCTCAAGGCTGCTTTTCCTTCTTTGGGCCCTGTGTCGCTCGAGGATTTCCATCGCGCGGTCAACAAGGTCGAGCCGAGCCTGATCCGCGTCGAGGCGGACGAGGTGACGTACAACCTGCACATCCTCATCCGTTTCGAGCTGGAGTGCGCGCTGCTGGAGGGCTCGCTCAAGGTCAGGGACCTGCCAGAGGCGTGGAACGCGAAGTACCGCGACTACTTGGGCGTTACGCCGCCGACCGACTCCGACGGGTGCCTGCAGGACGTGCACTGGTCCGCGGGGCTTTTCGGCTACTTCCCGACCTACAGCATGGGCAACCTGCTCTCGTACCAGTTCCTGGCCAAGCTGGACTCCGAGATCGGCGACCAGAAGGGGAACTGGTCCAAGAGCGACTTCGGTCCGACGCTGGGGTGGCTGCAGAAGAACATCTACAGCCAGGGCAAGCGGTACACGCCTCGCGACCTCGTCAAGCGCGTGACCGGAAAGCCGATGGGCGCGGACGACTACCTGGCTGGGATCACCGCCAAGTACCGCGCGATCTACGGGATCTAGCGTTCGGGCTGGTTTTGGGGGAGGGTGCCGTTCCGGGGCACCGGCTCGAATCCCCGCTTTAAATGGGGATTAATTGGGGTTTCTTGGGGGCGTCGCCCGGGGGTCGC
>CAMLDW010000044.1 GCA_946479035.1 uncultured Chthonomonadaceae bacterium
TGGTGCGGAACGGGGTGTGCCTGAAGTGCAACTCCTGCGGCGCGACGAGCGGGTGTAGCTAGAGCAGGATCACAACGATGCAAGAAGTTCGTGAACTTGGTTTAACGAGTGCGGAAGACGAGTACGCACAAGAGAAAGACCTGATTCTTCACGGAGTCTACGATCCTAATCGCGTTGTAGATTCAGTGCTTTCCGGACGTCAATACCTTATCCTCGGCCAGAAGGGATCTGGAAAGTCCATCATTGCGTGCAAGTCGCTGTCCCAAACAGAATACGATCCACACCTCATTGCTCGACACGTTCACCTCTCGGACTTCCCATTCTCGGACTTTGGTCAGATTATGACGGGAGCCGATGAGTCGAAGTTTCCTTCTGCATGGCAGGTAGTCCTCTCGGTACTGCTAGTCGATATGATCGCGAGCAGTCAGCCGGCCCTGCTCGAACTCACTTCAAGGCTCCAATCAGTCCAGGACGTCTTGCATGATCTTGGGCTCATTGGTACAAGGGATCTAACGTCTCTTGTGAGGACGTTTCGTGCAAAGAGCTTTAAGACGTCATTGGCGCCGGCTGGCGTTGGCATCGAAGCAGAATTCGCGAAGGACTCAAATTCTCGACTTAGCCAGTTCTCAAATTCAATTATTGAAGCACTTGCAGACCTTGATACGGAGTCGAAGGGATACTTGTTCATCGATGGACTCGATGATTTGCTAATATCGAAGGAATCACAGCTCGCAATTCTCGGCGGCCTTCTTCTACAGGTTTCCAAGTTGAATCGCACATTCGCTGAGCGTAAGATCCCGCTCAAGGTCGTCCTTCTGTGCCGAATAGACCTCTATGAGAGATTGTTGAACCCGAATAAGAATAAAATTCGGCAAGACTTCGGCATCACTTTGGACTGGTACTCAAATCCAAGGACACCAAAGGACTCTCCGCTCGTTGGCCTTGTGAATCTCCGCGCAAAACTTGTTGACCCCGACTGCATGGACTTCTTTGAGAAGTACTTATCACCTTATTACAGGCCAGAACCAAACTCGCCGGAACTGATTCCATACTTGCTCGACTTTACTCGCCACACGCCAAGAGACATGTTGCAACTGATGGCGTACATCATGAAATCGTTCGCATCTTCTGGCAGAAACATGGACTCGATGCTGGCGGGAATTAGGAAGTATTCGATTGAGTACTTCCTTCCAGAGATAAAGGACGAGTGTGACGGGTTTTTCGAAGAGAGCCAAGTTAGGAGGTTGTTTTCAATCGTCACTTCGCACGGCAAGCGATACTTTGAGTACTCAGTTGTTCGTGACCAATGGGAAGCAAACGAAGTGGCCGCGCTCAATGGACTACTTGATCATCTCTTCGAGAGCGGCGCAATTGGCAACAGCCATATGATTGGCAACCAGCGAATGTTTTCCTTTAACTTCAGAAACCGCGAGTCAACACTAGATCGGGCAAAGACCATCGAGATTCACCGTGGTTTACAGAAGGCCCTAAACCTCGCCTAGATGTCGACACGCTACATATGAGACCTATCGGATCACCCCGGCCGGTGGCCGCCCATCACCACTCATTCTCGTGTGGCACGGTTTCCTTCGAAAAGCTCAGGATGACGCAAGACGCGCCGGACAAAGTCCTCTCAAACCCGGCGTCTTGCCACACAGCCGTGCTGCGGTCACATCCTGCCGTTCCACGCCGGACGAAAGTGGGCGATGAGGGTGGGTTCGAGCCCGTCGGCAAGGCAGACGCGGTGTCCCATGTATTCGAGGCCAGCCCGGTCGGGCAGGACATAGACGTCGACTCTGCCACCAGATGCCAAAACGCTCGCGATGTGTGAGTTGCAGCGGAAGGTCGTGCTCCGGGTGGAATTGGTCTGCTCATAGTTGATCATCCGGTCGTGGACGGTTCTGCTCGTCTTGCCGACATACATGACCTCTCGATCCACGATGAACGCATAGATCGCGCTGGGTTCCTTCGCGTGCCTGTGCAACTTGCACTTCGGCTTCTGCCCTGACACCTCCCACCAGCCCGCGTGCGCAAAGTCCAGCCGCAGCAGTTCGTCCAGACCAGGCTTGGCTCCTTGTCGCCCAGCGTTCTGATCGTCGCCCGCTAGATAGAGGCGGTACGCCTTACCATCCTTTCGGCGGACGATCTTCCCTTCCCGCTCGAGTCGGCGGGCCGACTCGTTCACCATCGGCTGTTGGGCTTTAGCCCCATAGTGGGCAAGGGCAAACTGCTTCGTCGTGCAGCCCGGGTTGGCCGCAACGTGCTCCAACATCGCCTCCTTTTGGGTCTTACGCATCCCGGTTTGATTGTGACACTCCATTGCGGTGCTTCCGAACACTGGCGCACGGCCCCGGCGCCTAAAAGTGGCCGAGTTCGGTAGCCCAGGGCAACGCCCTGGGAAGGAACTCCAATCACCACGCCTGGCGAACGGCGCGCCAGCCCGTGAGCCGGTGGGGCGGCGCCTAGCGGTCCGTCTCGACGACCTCCGCCCAGCGCGCGTGCTTGACGAGCTCGATCGCGTGGAGACAGTCGGAGACCTTCACGTACCCCTCGACCGAGTCGGCGAGCGTGCGGTTGTTCGCGGCAAGCAGCCGCCAGTGCCATTCGCCCCTTCTGTCCCGATAAACCTGGAAGGTCATGGGCCTGCTCCTGTGCGCAAGGCTACCCCGCTGCCACAAGCACACCAGCTAGCCCGGCGCGATTACTTCTTGCGTTCGATCGGCGGGCGGGGAGTGCCGGACGGGCCGCCCGTTGATAGATCCTCTATCTGCTGCATCACCCCTCGGATAAAGGGAAGCGCCAAGAAGAAAAAGAGCAAGCAAAGCACGGTCAGTCCGACCGAGTGCTGGCCGAGTACAAGGCCGAACTTGGCGATAGTGCGGTCGTTTGGATTGGCGGCCTCGGCGTCCATGTCCTTCAGCGCGTTGCGCCCTAGGATCCAGGCCGGGATCCCCGTTAAGATGCTTGCGCTCAGAAGGCTAAGGATTCCGAGCACGAGCGTAAGAATCGCGTTCGAGTTCGACCTGGGCCATGAGCCTTACTCTTCCGACATCCGCCCACAGGCTACCACCGAATGGGCGCCGCTTCCACCCCGCTCGCGGTCGTGGCCCCAACCCTCAGCACTCGCCATCCACGCGTTGGTACTATCGCTGCAATGGCAACGAAGAAAGAGTTCACCAAAGATGAGGCGCAAGGGATCGGCGACGTACTCGGGATCGACTGGCGAACGACGGACCTCGAGCAGTTCCGCATGGGGCTCGCGATCGAGCTCGAGCACGGCACCGGGGACCCGCGGACGAACGTCACCGGCGACGACCCGGTCCTGACGGGAAAGATCGCGTGGGCGCACCTCAACGAGATTCCCGACTACTACACGCGCCTCAAGAAGATGGAAGAAGATGCGGGCTCATAGTTAATCGCTCTTTGAGAAGCAACGACCGCATTTTTCAGCAAACCGCGCGCGGGATTTACAGTTCTTCAGCGTCTTTACCGCGTGCCATCGGTCCCAGGAGCGATAGTAGACACTGCTATAGTAGTCTATAGTTAATCCCAACCGAAAAGTCCTTACACGCAGGGCGCTCCATCAGATCGCTCTCCTCGGCAGCTTCTTGCCACGCAAGTGTGGGATCGCCACGTTCACTTCGGACCTTGCGCGCACCCTTTCCGACCTCGACAAGGACTTGACCGTCGACGCGATCGCGATGAGCGACCGGGACGACTACCTTTATCCGGACCGCGTCTGCTACGAGGTCGGCGAACAAGAGCTTTCTTCGTACGGGCAGGCGGCGCACTTCATCAACCTGTTCGGTTACGACGTGCTCTCGGTCCAGCACGAGTACGGGATTTTTGGCGGCGAGGCGGGCGAGTACCTCTTGCGGCTCATGCGCGAGGCGAAGATGCCGATCGTCACAACGCTGCACACGGTGCTGCGCGAGCCCTCTGATGCGCAAAGGCGGGTGATGGACGAGGTCCTCCAGCTTTCCGAGCGCGTCGTCGTGATGAGCGAAAAGGCAGTCTCCTTCCTAAAGGACGTCCACGGCGTCCCGCCGGAGAAGATCGACCTGATCGCGCACGGCATCCCGGAGATCCCGGATTCGCAGGGCACGGAACTGCGGGCCAAGTTCGGCATCAAGGGCCCGATGATCCTGACCTTCGGCCTGCTCTCGCCCGACAAGGGGATCCAGTACGTCATCGAGGCGATGCCGAAGATCGTCGAGGCGCACCCCGGCGCGACCTACGTCGTGGTCGGCGCGACCCACCCCAACGTGCGCGCCTCTTCGGGAGAGGCGTACCGCGAAGGGCTCGTTGCGCTGGCGAAGCGGCTCGGCGTCGCCGCAAACGTCCGCTTCGTAGACCGGTTCGTCACGACGCAGGAACTGGTCGAGTACTTGGCCGCGATGGACATCTACGTGACGCCGTACCTCAACCCGCACCAGATTACGTCCGGCACGCTCGCCTACTCGATCGGCGCCGGCAAGCCGGTCATCTCCACGCCCTACTGGTACGCGGAGGAGCTGCTGGGTGAGGGGCGCGGCCTCCTGGTTCCGTTCCGCGACCCAGACGCCGTAGCAAATGCCGCGCTCTCGATAATTAGAGACCCGGTGATGCGCGCTGAGATGGGAAGAAGGGCCGCGGTCTATGGCAAGAAAATGCTCTGGCCGGAAGTCGGCAAGAAGTACTTCGCCTCTTTCGCCCGCGCCAAGCAGGACAGCGCCAAGCGCCTGCGCGAGATCGTGCAAGAGCCCTCGGCGTCGCCCGGTTCGTACGGGGCCCTGCCCGAGCTTCGCTTCGGCCACCTCTTCGAGCTCAGCGACGACACAGGGATCCTGCAGCACGCGACTTTCACCACCCCTCACCGTTCGGAGGGCTACTGCGTGGACGACAACGCCCGCGCGCTCCTCTTCACGGCCTACATGGACCGCGAGGCGCCGCTCAGCGAGCAGCTCACGATGCTCCAGGGCAGGTACCTGGGGTTCGTGCTCGACGCGTTCAACCCTCACAACGGGCGGTTCCGGAACTTCATGAACTATTCCCGCGAATGGCTGGAACGGGCAGGCTCGGAAGACGCGCAGGGCCGCAGCCTGTGGGCGCTCGGCGCGATCGTCCATCGCTGTAGGAACCGAGGACGGCGCGAGGTCGCGAAGTCGCTCTTTGAAAGCGCCGCGCCGGCGCTGCTGGCCGCGACGAGCCCGCGGACATGGGCGTACGGTGTGTTGGCTGCGGAGGAGTACCTCTTCGCGTTCCCGGACGAGTCGTCCGTCCAGTCGCTCGAGCAGACCTTGGCGGACCGCATTTGGAGGCAGTTCAAGTCCAACCGCAGTATCGAGTGGCCATGGCCTGAGGAGTATCTGACCTATGCCAACGCACGGCTACCTCAGGCGCTCATCGCCGCAGGATCCTCGATCGGGAACCGCTCGATGCTCGATGCGGGGCTCGAGTCGCTCACATGGCTCACGCACCTGCAGACGGCAGAGGACGGCGTGTTCGCCCCGATCGGGACAAACGGGTTTTACACTCGGGACGGAGAGCGGAGCACCTACGACCAGCAGCCTATCGAAGCTGCGTCCACCGTGTCGGCCTGCCTCAGCGCGTATCGCGCGACGGGCCGCCCTGTCTGGATCCGAGAGGGGCACCGCGCGTTCGACTGGTTCCTCGGCGAGAACCAGCTGGGCCAACCCCTCTACGACAAGGTGACGGGCGGCTGCTACGACGGGCTGCACGAGAAGCGGGTCAACCGCAACCAAGGCGCTGAATCGACGCTCTCGTTCCTGTGCGCTCTGGCCGAGATGCGCGAGGCGGAGGCGCACCCTGTGCCCCTGGCAGAAACCGAGGAGATCCATGAAGTCTAACGCGTTCGTATCGCTCCTGGATCGGCACCCGTCCAACCCGATCCTGACGGCGGCCGACTGGCCCTACCCCGCGCACTCGGTGTTCAATCCCGGCGCGACCATGCTCAAGGACGGCACGACGCTCTTGCTGTGCCGAGTGGAGGACCGCCGCGGCCATTCGCACCTGTGCGCGGCAAGGTCCAAGAACGGCATCGATGGATGGGTCATCGACTCTGAGCCGACGTTCGCCCAGGACCCGATGAACCACCCCGAGGAGATGTGGGGGATCGAAGACCCGCGGATCACCTACATGCCGGAGCGCGACGACTACCTGGTCGCCTACACGGCGTTCGGCAAGGCCGGCCCGGGCGTGGCGATCGCCACCACGACCGACTTCAAGAAGTTCGAGCGCATCGGCCTGGTCATGCAGCCGGACGACAAGGACGCTGCGCTGTTCCCCCGCCGCTTCCACGGCGATTACGCTCTGATCCATCGCCCCTCGACCGACATGGGCTCGAACATGTGGATCTCGTTCTCGCCGGACCTCGTCAACTGGGGCGGTCACGTGCTCTTCCTTCCCTCTCGTCGCGGCGCCTGGTGGGACGCGAACAAGATCGGGCTCTCTCCGCCGCCCATCGAGACGGACCGAGGCTGGCTGGTGATGTACCACGGCGTCCGACGGCACGCGTCGGGCTCGCTTTACAGGCTCGGCCTCGCGCTGTTCGACAAAGAGACCCCTGAGAAGTGCCTGCTGCGCGGGCAGTGCTGGGTGTTCGGCCCCGAAGCGCCGTATGAGATCAGCGGCGACGTCGACTGCGCGGTGTTTCCGTGCGGCTACGCCATCCAAGGGGACGGCGACACTCTCCGGCTCTACTATGGCGCGGCGGACACCAGCATCTGCGTCGCTACGGGGAGCATCAAGGGGATGTTGGACTGGCTCGACCAGGACGGTACGGACTTTACCGGTATCGCCGGCCAGCCCGCCGAACGCCACGCGCTCGGACCCGGCGCGTAGCTCCGTCAAGGATCCAATCCCTTCCATCTTCGTCAGTTGTCCTGCTTGGGTGGTCCCCCGCACCCTTCCCATAGCGACGACCGTCTGACAGATGGAGAACAAGACCACCGGCCCGCCCATGAGAGGCGTCTCACAAGCTAGTTGAAAAAGTTGTGAGAAAAAGCGAAAACCCTGCGACTCTTCCCTCTGATCATCCGTCATTGTATTTCAGGTCTGGCACTATCGGAAGAATTCTGATCGACAGGCCATCCTCGCTGGAAAGCGAGAAAGGAAGACTATGGCAGCTAAGAAAGCTAAGAAGGCAGCCAAGCCCAAGAAGGCTGGCAAGAAGAAAGCTAAGAAGAAATAACCTCAACGACCGCGGGGCCGGCCTAGTCCGGCCCCGTACAATTTAACTCCTCACCTCCCGCGCTTCGAGCAGGACGGCCCGCGACCCAACCACGCGAAGCACCCAAAGTCGATCCAGCACATCAGTCCTCTGAGCGGCCCCTTCGCCCTCCTCGCAGGCGGCCTCTTACGCTCGTAGTCGTCTCCTCAGGACCGACGGTATGGGCTTTGTGAGCGGCCCAGCGGCCATCCAAGAAGCCCAATTCAGAGCTCCTCCAGGTTCAAACAGTCAGATTCTTGCCTTGGTCTGTCCACTTTTGATCCCATTTATGGCATTTAACTCCTCACTGTAGTTCGAGTCGGATCAGCCGGCCAAAAACGCCGTTCTCGGTGTCGGCTTCCGACCACGGGATCCCCCGCGAAAAGCGGAAAGGTACAGAAAAAATGGCAAAGAAAAAGCGCACAGCCAGAAAGGCTGCAACAAAGAAGGGCGCCAGGAAGGCAGCCCCACGAAGGAAGCGCGCGGCTAAGAAAGCCGCCGCCAAGAAGTCACCGGCCAAGAAGGCCAAGAAAGCGAAGAAGTCCTCTAAGAAGGGCAAGAAGTAGCTTCACGACCGCGGGGCTGGCTTGCCAGCCCCGCACTACTTTAAGTGGGAGCGCCGGTAGAGGTCACGCAGCAGAACCATCTGGCCCCCGTGGTAGGCCTCGTGCTCGATCAGGTGGTGAAGGATCCAGCGGAGGGTGAACTCCCTCGAGCCGTTCCGGCCCCGGAGATTTGCCGCATCCAGGCCCTTGAGGTCCTCGTGGGTCGACGCCCTGACCTGGGCGCACTGCTTGAAGAACCACTCCTTGGGACGGTCGGGCGGCTCGGGCCACTTCCCTTTGTACTGGTCGGTCTGGTCGGCCTTGAGCAGCTTGACGAGCGCCTTGTCCTCTTTGCGCCCCATGGCCACCATGTGGACCCACCAGTGCTCCGCGACCGCGATGTGGAGGAGGAGCATGCCGATCGTGTGCCCCCCTTTCTTCGCCCGCCACCGCAGCTCGTCGCGCATGAGCCCTCGCAGCTCGCGACGCCAGAAGGCGCTCGTCGAATCGAGCATGGCCAGCAGGAGGGCCGTCTCGCCGTTCTGACCGCTGGCGAGGTCGTGGAGCCCCGGCTTGCGCCTCACTACTTCTTCAGGCCGCCGTCGATCCAGTCCTCGATGGTCTTGATGTCCTTGTCCGGCAGGGGCGGGCGGCCCTGCGGCATGCGGCCGCTCCCCGCGGCACGCAGCACCAGAGCCAGGCTGCTGACCTTCGACTTGCCCCGAACGACGTACCGGCTGTTCACGGTCGAGTCGTAGCCGCTCAGGTCGAGCTGGCCCGACTGGACGTTCGGGCTGTGGCAGGGCATGCAAGCGCGGTCAAAGATCGACGAGACCTTGTCCCAGGTGACCTCCGCGACGGCGGCCGGGTCCACCTTCGTCGCGCCCGCCGGGGCAGTGAAGGAGAACGCTCCCGTGTCCGGCGCTTCGGCGCTCGCCACCACCGTCTCTGCCCACACGATATAGTCCTTTCCGTCCTTGTGGAACTGGTAGCCGCGCGCGACCCCGGTCTTGGCCTCGATGTAGAGCGTGGCGGTCGTCTTGCCGTCCAGGGAGGTGACGTCCACCGGGCTCACGTCGACGCCCCGGACCTTCGTCTGCGCGCCCGCCTTGGCCGCCTTGAAGAGCTTGGCGCTGTCGGCCTGAAAGAACGACTCCCAGCCCCAAGTGCCCGTGGCCTCGAGGTACGGCGCCGAGTTGTCCGCCGTGAGCGGCTCCTGGGTGTAGGTGTTCTTCGCCTTGTCGAGCACGGAGAGCATGCGCCCGTCCGAGACCACCAGCCTGTCCGGCGAGTCGATCCTGATGAGGCGCGGTTTGCCGTAGGAGAACTCGACGCTGGTCGTCGCGCCACCGACCGGGCTGACCGCCAGCTTGACCTTGAGGCCCTGCGCCTCTTTAAGCTTGGCGGCGTGCCCCGCGAGCGCGGGGGGAAGGGCGATCTGCATTGCAAAGGCGACGACCGCTGCAGCGGCTGCGAGCACAATCAAGGAACGTTTCATCTCTAAGGGTCTCCAGGTTCTTGCGTGAGGATATACGACCGGCCAGCCCGAAAGTATGGCCTGCCCAAGGGGTTAAACGCTCGCGGCGGGCTGCTGGTTTCCGGGGGATAATCAGGCAGTGGGGTTTTCGCCCAAATACCGGGAGATCGTCCAGGAGCGGCTTTCGGCAGTGGTGCCGATCCAGAGCAAGGCGATGTTCGGGGGCGTCGGGATCTATTCGCAGGGCCTGTTCTTCGCCTTGATCGCGGAGGACAGGCTGTACCTGAAGGCGGACGACACGAACCGGGGGGACTTCGAGAAGGCCGGGATGGGGGCGTTCTACCCCTTCCACTCACCCAAGCCGATGCACTACTGGGAGCTGCCGCCTGGGGTCATTGATAAGAAGAGGGAGCTGGCGCTGTGGGTGGACAAGGCCCTGCGCGTGGCGGAAGCGGCGAAGCGCAAGAAGTAGGGGTCCGGATTGGACCGATCAGTCAAACCGGCTCCGGTCTGCGCACGATGCATCGCCAGACCGGGCACCCGAAGAGTGAAGGGGAGCAAGGAGCAGTTGCCACGGACAGACCTGTGGATGCGCAGGCGGGCGATTGTGGTCGAGGACGGCCTGTCCGTGCCACCCGGGATTGCGCATTTGTAAGAATCAAGAACGCCGACCGGCCAGGACTGGCTGGACGTCACTACAATAGAGGAAATCCATGGTAGGAGCAATCGCGTTCGCGCTGGCCCAGGCGGGCCAGCCCACGCCGGCGGAGCTGGCGAGCACCCTTTTTCGGCTCGCGGGGTTTGAGAGCCCGGCGGGCGGCGAGTACCGGAAGGTTACGGTCACGATCCCGCTTGTCGCGTTCGGCGAGCGCGTCGTGAACCTCGACGCGTGGGTCGTGACCGACCCGTTGACGGGCAAGCGCAAGGCTGTCGCCTGGAACGGCATGGCCTACGAGCCGAAGTCGGTAGGGGAGCCCGCGGACCTGGAGGCGGACATCGCCAGGCGGAGGGCGATCAACGAGCCTTACCTCCCGATGGAGAGCCTCGAATACGAGGCGGCGTTCACGACGTACGGCCCGGCCGCCGGCGCGATGCTCTCGCTCCTGGGTCGCCAAGACCTGGCTGACAAAGCCTGCAAAGAGGTGTTCTTCCGTGCGACTACGAGCTCGGATCCGCGGTTTGCGGCCGCAGCGCTGGCCGACCGCATCTTGTGCGACGCGGCGGCGGCGAGGACCGTGCATGGGCACGACTATGAGGCTCTCCTGCTCGCCCGGCGCGCGCTGCGGTTCCGCGGGGCGTTCGACGAGATCGCCGACGCGAGCGGCGCCAGGTTCTCGACGGTGTTCGGCTCGAACGACACGGAGACCCTCCGCGACTGGGTCACGACGCTCAACTTGCGCGTCTCGCGGCCAGTCGTGCTGCCGGACATGAGCCAAGCAGCGAAGATGACCCGGGAGGAGAGGGTGCGCGCCTACACCGACGCGCTCGATCTGGAGACGGGCACGCGCATGTACATCACGGGCGAGGCTCCGCCCGACGTGGACGGGCCCGCCGAGCGCCTGGCGAGAGAGGGCGACGAGGGCGTGCGCGCGCTCATCGCCTCGCTGGGCGACCAACGAATCACGCGCGCCGTGTACGGCAACGCCGTGCCGATGAGCCCTTACCGTTTTGCGACTGTCGGCGAAGTGGCGCGGCGGACCTTGGAGGGCGCGATG
Organism: uncultured Chthonomonadaceae bacterium; assembly: GCA_946479035.1. The sequence goes on from CAMLDW010000044.1 coordinate 10,948, forward strand.
GGCCTGACCGGCTTCAGCGCGAACCCCGACAAGCAACGCGAGGAGGTCACTAGGCTTTGGGAGAGGTCGGTGGGCAAGCCGCAGGAAGAGCGCTGGCTCGTCGCGCTCGAGGACGACGCCATGCCGATGGCCGTGTGGGCGAACGCGGCGCGCTCGCTCTCCGTGCCCTCGTGGGTGACGGTGAACCCTTACGGCGCCTCGATGAGCGGCGGGCTTCCAGCGCACTTCACGGGCCCTTCGATCAAATGGACCGCGCTCTATGCGTCCAAGAGGGGCCGCGTTTTCCGCGCGCTCGAGAAGAGGGCGCGGGCGATGCTCGCTGTGCCTGGCCGCAACCTGCCGCTGGCGCACGACACCGCGCTCGCCGCGGCCGTGTACGACGTCAAGAAGTCCGTGCCTTTGCTGCGCGCGCTCCGGGCGGAAGTGTTGAGGAGGACAGGGGACTCTCCCGAGTCTTCCGACCTGGCGTACCTCTCTGGGATCGTTTCTGCGATGCTGACGGCCAGCGCGCCCGACGCGTGGGAAGGGTATGAGGAGCTTGTGCTGAAGACCGGCCCCAGGCGGCCGACGCTGGGCCTCGACGTAGTGCTCGCGCCGCTGTGGCAGCACCCGGACGACCCGACGTCGCAGCGCATCGCCGCCGAGGTGTTCGGCGCGGGCAAGCAGTGGAGCGCCGTGCAGATGGTCAGCGAGTCGTTCGACTCGCGCCTTCCTGCGGTCAGCTTTCTGCGGCCGTTCCAGGACGCGCTGCTGGCGGGCCTGCGCGACTCGTCGGTGGTCGTGACCGCGAGGCGCGACAGCAAGACGTTCGTGCGATTCACCGATTCCGACGGGCACGGCACGCGCGGGTTCGCGATTGACCCGGGGAGGGCGAGCGTGGAGGTCGGCGGCTCGATCGAGCTTCGGCGCTGCGACCTGCTGATGGCGAAGCTGAAGGGCGCGTTCCGGGACAACGCGTTCGACGTCGGAGCGACGGTCGCCGACCGCGACAAGTGGACCGCCGCGGCGGTGGCCTCGATGTCGCGCGAGGGTTTCTCGTGGGAGGTCAACCCTGTGCCGCTGATCGCCGTGACGGAGCCGGTGTTCGTTTCTCGCGCGATCTGGCCGGAGCCGTTCGCTCGCGTCCGTCCGGGCACGTTCGTTCGTGGCGGACAGCAGCGCGAGTAGCGCGTCGTGGCTCTTCGGGCGCCCTGGTCTGCGCACGATGCATCGCCAGACCGGGGCGCCCGGGGCGGTGGTCCCTCAACCGCAGAGGCGGTTGAGGGACAGGTGCGTTTTCGTGCCAGAGCAGTTGCCACAGACAGACCTGTGGATGCGAGAGCGGGCACTCAGACCGGGTTCTCGACGAAAGCCCCGCCCCGGCAGCGCTTGAGGTACTCGCAACTGGCGACCTGGCCCGTCATCTCGAGGTCGTTCGAGTACACCGGGTCGTGCCAGCCCTCAATGTCGATCGCGCCGGTCCACTCCGCCTTGCGCAGGACCGAGATGATGTCGGTCCAGTTCGAGTCGCCAAAGCCGGGCGTGCGGTGCCAGACGCAGTCGTGCCCGGAGCGCAGCCCGTCGGTCCGGATCACGTCCCAGTTGATGGTCGCGTCCTTGCCGTGGATGTGGTACACGCGGCCCACCCACTTGCGCAACTGCGGCAGGGGGTCGATCAGCGAGACCATCTGGTGGCACGGCTCCCACTCCAGCCCGATCGCGTGGCTCGGCACCTCGTTGAACATCATCTCCCACGCCCGGGGCGCGTGGGCGATGTTCCACTTCGGCGCCTGCCAGGTGCCGCCCATGTCGCAGTTCTCGAACGCGATCCTCACGCCCTCGCCCTCCGCGACCTTGGCCAGGTGCCCGAAGACCTTCTTGTACTGCGCCATGCTCTGGTCCACCGGCCTGTCCTCCAGCGCGCCCGCAAATCCGCACACGACGCCTGCGCCGAAGAGCTTGGCGCTCTTGATCGTGGTCTCCCAGTCCTTAGCGGTCCGCTCGTCCTGCAGCGGGTTGCCGTAGAGCCCGACGCTGCTGATCTTCGCAAGGCCCTCAACCTCCTCCTGCACCTCGCGCGCGATCTTGGGGAGGTCGTTCCCCTCGATGTACTGCCACATGGTCAGCTCGTAGCTCTCGAACCCGTGGTGCTTGATCTGTTTGAGGTAGTCGGCCCCTTTGTGCATCGGCGCGAGCGTGCCGATGGTGATGTCCTGGTGTTCGGTGCGGTCCATTTGCGGCAGGGATGGTACCTGGGGGGCTTTGTAGCACAATCAGGGCGACAGTGAGCCCACACGGTGTATACAAGAGCCATGGACGACACCGTACGCATCGAGTCATTGGAGAGCCAAGTCGCCGGGCTGCGGCGCGCCAACCGCTTCCTCATCCTACTTCCCTGCCTCGCAGTGCTCCTAGCGTTCCAGAGCCCGAGCCAGACTGTCAGGGCCCAGAAGATAGAGGTGACCGACGCGGAAGGGCGCGTCCGCGCCAGGATCGAGCCTGGAAAGATCGCGCTCCTCAATGCCAGCGGTCAGGAGAAGGCGACGGTCACGGCAGACGCCAACAACGGCAACATGACACTGAGCGGGGACGGCCAGAAGCGCGTCTCCATGTTCATGTCCGACAAGATCCCGCTGATCGTGCTCTACAACACCGACGGCGAGCCGGTCGCCTCGCTGCCCGCGGCCATCAAGGAAGGGCCCCTCACCCCCTAGCCTCCTCTCCCCTCCGGGGAGAGGAGGAAGCGGAGGTCAGAACTTCCAGCCGACCGTCGCGCCTACTGCGAAGTTCGTCCGGTCACCGGTGAACGTGTTGAAGTCTGGGTCCACGAGCGTCGTGACCAGCGCCCAGACCGACACGGTCGCCTGCTGTACGCCAAAGGTCGCCACGACTCTTCCGCCCGCGTCCGCAAGCCCGGCATCGGAGCTGCCGTAATAGAACGCGGCGAAGTCGCCGTCCGCGTAACCGAGCCACATGTCCCAGCTCAGCGACGCGCTCACGCTAAAGAGCGATATCTTGGGCACGCCTGACCCCAGTCCGACGCGGAAGTAGGTCCCGTCCACCTTGTCGATGTCGCGCGCGACCATGAACGTGAACGGTATGAGCCACTTCATCTTTGCCGAAGCGGAGATCTCGGTCGTGTCCGCGAACAGAGACTCGCGGTCGAACCGGGTCACCCCGATCGAGAGCGTCGCTGCTACCAGGTCCAGGTCCTGCCTGAGCCCATAGCGCCACTCGTCGGTACCGTTGCCGTCCATTCCCAGGGAGCCACGGACCGTCGCGTGGGTGCCGGTCCCGAACCCCAGGTCCACAGCTGGGAGGAACGTCGTGCCGTCGTTGAGCAGCGCGCCGCGCCAGATGTCGCGGCTCGCCAGGCCGAGCTGGAACTCGCCCTTGAGCCCGGGCGTTTGAGCCCGGCCGAGCGTCCAGAGCGCTAGGAGCAGGTATGCAAATAGGGAACGTCGCATAGTTAGTGCCTCGGACCTAGGGACGCACCGGAGCGCCAGATCGCACCAGCGCAAAGAGCAGCGCCCGCCGTTTCCGGCGGGCGCGTGCCCGGTCTGTTACGGACCTATGGCCGGCTGTTACCCGCCAATTCCATGGAACGTGCCGCTGCCGCCCGCCCCGTACGAGCCGCTAGAGCCGGTGTGGCTCGTCGTCGTCGAGTGCTTGGCGTGTGTGGAGGTGTGGGTCGAGGACTTCATCTTCTCCGTGTGCACCTTGCTTACGGCGATCTTGTGCGCGATGACCTCGCTGCCCGACATGGTCCCACGCACGGTCACTTTCGTGCCGGCGGTCAGTTTGCTCAGGTCGAAGGGCTTCTTGCCCTGCACGGCCGTCGCGCTTGCGGTCTCGACCGTCAGGTCGTTCTTGCCATGCTTGATTGTGAACGAGCTCGCAGAGACCGATACGACCTTGCCGGAGTACTTGTGTTCCTTCGGTGCGGTCGACTTGTTCCTCTGCGTGGTGCTCTTGGTGGGCGCGGTCTTCGTCTGGGCGCGGCCATAGGTGCCGCCGGACTGGGCGAAGGCGGGAGAGACGACGAGGGCCGCGACGAGCGCGGCGAGGACTGATTTGCATGCAACCTTCATCTGTTCTTGCCTCCTGGCGTTACCGATCAACGGGCCAGGAATCGTGTTCGTTCCTTTCCGCCAGTGCGGCCGCCCCCAAAGTGCGGTCGCGCTGGCGGGGTTTGGGTCGACTTTCTCTTAGCCTCCGGTCGAGCCGCCGGTCGTCTTGCCAGCGCCCGTGGTGGTCTTGGTGGTGGCCTTCTTCTTCGGCGGAGTCGGTTTCTTGGCCGGCGCCTTGGCTGGCCCGACACGGAGCACGTAGATGCTCTTGGCCGCGACGTCCATGCCCTTGGCCTTGCCGTAGACGGAGACGCGCGAGCCGCTCGAGAGCTTGACCAGCGCGAACGGCTTGCGGTTCATGTAGACCTTTGCCTTCGACGCGTCGACGTTGAAGTCCTTCTTGCCGACCATCACGGAGAGCTTCTTGTCGGACATGGACTTGACCACGCCGATCCAGTGCGGGGAGACCTTCTTGGGCTGGATGGTGGTGGTCTTGGTGGTCGTCGTCTTCGTCTGGGCGGTCGCCTTGGCGGCGCCCGTCTGGGCGAAGACAGGAGAGACGATGAGGGCCGCGATCACGGCCGTTACGAGAGACCTTGCGTAAGTCATCTTTCGAATTGCCTCCTGGCATTACCGCACAACCAGCGCGGGCGGGCCCGGCGTTCCAGGTTAGGGACCGGCTTTCGAGGTTTTTCGCCTCGGGGCCTGCAGTGCCATACTCGGACCCGTGGCTGCGGTCAAGGTCGGCGGGTACAGGGACACCTGGCTCTGGAACATCGGGTTCTCGGCCTACTGGTTCGCCACGAGCTGGAAGTGGTTCGTCGTCCTGCTGATCGTCCTTCCGGCGCAGGTCAAGAGCGTCCTGGTGGGGGAGGGGATCGCCCGGGGGCTGACGCCCGAAAAGGCAGCGGCTTGGGCCGACTCTGTCAAGGACGCCCGCTGGGGGTGGGTCATCGGCATCGGAGCAGTGTGGGCCGTGTTCGGGCCCGCGATCTTCGGCGGCCTGAGCGACCGGGTCCGGACCAAGTGGGGCCACAGGCAGCCGTTCATCGCGATCGGCTCGGCGCTCACTGCCGTCGCACTGATCACCCTGGGCGAGGCGCACTCCTATGTGCTGCTCGTCGCCGGATACCTCTTCCTGCAGTTCTCGGACGACGTCGGCACCGGGCCATACAGCGCGATGGTGCCGGAGGCCGTGCCCGAGGAGCGCCGCGGCCACGCCAGCTCGGTCATGAGCATGCTGCAACTGCTCGGCCAGCTCTTTTCCGGCGCGATCGCGATCGTGCTCATCATGACGCGCGGCACCGAGGCCGCGATCCCCGCCATCTACATGGGCGTCGCGATCGTCAACATCGCCTGCGCCGCGTGGACGCTCATCGCCGTCAAGGACGTCAGGGCCGGCGAAGTCCACGCGAGCGCGCGAGAGCCGTTCTTCGTGCAGTGGGTGCGCCCCTTCCGCAACAGCGACTTCGTGTGGGTCTGGTTCACCCGCTTTATCAACGCGCTCGGCTTCTATCTCGTCGTCGAGTTCCTGCAGTACTTCATGGACGCGGCCTACAAGGACTTCAATCTATTCGGTTGGTCGGTGCCGGGCGAAGGGCACGGCGACAAGGCCGCCACCGCTACGCTTCTGCTCGCGCTCACGCTCGCGCTGACAGGCGCGCTGGGCGCAGGATTCTCTTCGCGCCGCTCGGACAGGTGGGGCCGCAAAAGGACGATCTATGCCTCCGGCGTGATCGTGTTCTGCTCGCTCGTGCCGTTCGCGTTTACGCGCGACCTGACGCAGGCGTTCTTCCTCGCCGTCGTGTTCGGCGTCGGCTACGGGCTCTACCTCTCCGCCGACTGGGCGCTCGTGAGCGACATCGTGCCCAACAAGGACGCCGCCGGGTCGGACATGGGCGTGTGGCAGATGAGCATCTCCTCCGTCCAGCTCGTCTCCGGGCTCGCCGGGTGGGGCATCGGCGCGCTCAACGCGCGGAGCGCGCACAGCGGCTACATGAGCGCGATCGTGCTCGCCGGATGCCTCTTCCTGCTCAGCACCGTGCTCGTCAAGCAGGTCAAGGGCTCACGGTGATGCGCGCCCGCCTGTGTATGATCTCATTTGCCCCATGGCGCTGAACAAGAAGACCGTGCGCGACGTCGACGTCAGCGGCAAGCGCGTGCTCGTCCGCTGCGACTTCAACGTGCCGATCAAAGACGGCGCGATCACCGACGACCGCCGCATCGTCGAGTCCCTGCCCACCATCAGGTACTTGGTCGAAAAGGGCGCGCGCACCGTGCTCTGCAGCCACCTCGGCCGCCCAGACGGCAAGCCCGACCCGAAGTACACCCTCGCGCCGGTCGCCGCGCGCCTCTCCGAGCTCCTGCACCAAGACGTGCCGCTCGTCCCCGATTGCGTCGGCCCCGGCGTCGAGTCGCGCGTCAACTCCCTCGCGCCCAGCAAGGTGCTTTTGCTAGAAAACGTGCGCTTCCACAAGGAAGAGACCGACAACGACCCGGAGTTCTCGAAAAAGCTCGCGCGCCTCGGCGAGCTCTTCGTAAACGACGCGTTCGGCACCGCGCACCGAGCGCAGGCGTCGACAGAGGGCGTCGCGCACGTCCTCCCCGGCGTCGCAGGCTTCTTGATCGAGAAGGAGCTGAAGTACCTCGGCGAAGCGCTCGACAGCCCCAAACGCCCGTTCGTCGCGATCCTCGGCGGCGCAAAGGTCGCCGACAAGATCAGAGTCATCGACTCGCTGCTGCCGAAAGTCGACAGGCTTCTCATCGGCGGCGGCATGGCGTTCACTTTCCTCAAGGCGCAGGGCTTCGAGATCGGCAAGTCGCTCCTCGACGTTTCGAGCCTCGACTACGCGCGCGGGCTGATGCAGGCGCAGGCGAACAAAGTGCTGCTCCCGACCGACGTCGTCGCGACGAAGGCTCTCACGGACGGCGCACCCTCGCGCACGACCGGCACCAACGGCATCGCGCCCGACGAGATCGGCGCAGACATCGGTCCCGGGACGCAGCGCGCGTTCGCGGAAGTGATCAAAGGCGCCGGCACCGTCGTCTGGAACGGCCCGATGGGCGTGTTCGAGATCGCCGCGTTCGCCGGCGGCACGCGCGCGGTGGCGCAGGCGATGGCGGACTCGCACGCCGTCACCATCGTCGGCGGCGGCGACAGCGCGGCGGCCGTCGAGCAGATGGGCCTCGCGGAAAAGATGACGCACGTCAGCACCGGCGGCGGCGCGTCGCTCGAGTTCCTCGAGGGCCGCACGCTCCCCGGAATCGCCGCGCTGATGGACGCCTGACTTTGGGAGTGCGCGGGCTTGACCGCGCTTTCCATTCTTCGCGCCTAGAATCCCGAAGGATCAACGCCAGCCATCCGGCAGACGGTCTCGAACTCCCGCTTCTCGATCGGCACCACCGAGAACATCAGCCCCTTCTTCAAATAGAACATCCCCTCCAACGCCGGCGTCTTCTTCAGATCAACGATCGACAGGACCGAAGGAAACGCGCACACGAAAGAAACGTCCGGCGCGTACCAGCGCGGGCTCTCCTTCGTGCTCTTCGCGTCGAAGTACATCGACTTCGGGTCGAACTGCGTCGGGTCCGGGTACGCCTGCCTCACCACGCGCATCACCCCCGCCGGCCCGTTCACTCTCGAGTTCGAGTTGCAGAAAAGCGCGAGGTCGCCGGCCTTCATCTCGTCGCGCATCCAGTTCCGCACCTGGTAGTTGCGGCACCCCTCCCAGACGTCGGGCGACTTCCTCCGCAGGTCCTCGATGCTGTAGCACTCCGGCTCGCACTTCATCGCCCAGAACTTCATGGCCCAATTATCCCGAAATGGAGGGCCGACCTCCTGGGCGGCCGTGTGTCTGGGCGTCCGAAATGGA
>CAMLDW010000045.1 GCA_946479035.1 uncultured Chthonomonadaceae bacterium
CGCGGCGCGACGCACTGCCCGTCCCCGCTCGTGACGTGGACGATCTCGATCGGCGCGTCTAGCATCGTCGCTTTCGCCAGGTGCACGAAGACCCCGTCCTCGAAGGCGGCGGTGTTGAGCGAGGCGAAAGTGTGCGCGTCAGCCTTTGCGATCTGCCCGAGGTGCGCCCGCACGACCTCTTCGTCCTCCACGAGCGCGTCGCGCAGCGACTTCACGGTCAGCCCCTTCGTCTTCGCGACCGAAAGCTGGTTCCGGTCGAGCCGTCCGTTCACGAGCACGGCCCGCGTGCCCTGGCTGGCCCATGGAACCTCAAATCCGAACACCGCCGGACCCGGCTCGGCTGGAGAAAACTGTCTCGTGGAGAGCGCGCGCAGAGGCGTGTACTTCCACTCTTCGTTCTTCGGGGTCGGGATCCCGTGCTCGCGGTGCACCGCAAGCCCGCGCGACCGCAGCGCGCGCACCCACAGCGGGCCCTCCGCCGCCAGGCGCTCGCCGAGGGCCAAAAGCGCGGAAAGCTCCGTGACGTAGCGCTGCATCAGCTCCGTCGCCATTACGGTTTCGCGAACTCCTCTTCGAGCCAGCCGTACCCCTTCTCTTCGAGCTCGAGCGCAAGCTCCTTTCCGCCGTTGCGGACCAGCCTTCCGCCGATCATGATGTGAACGAAGTCCGGCACGACGTAGTTGAGCAGCCGCTGGTAGTGCGTGACGATCACGAACGCGCGCTCGGGCGCGCGCAGCGCGTTCACGCCGTCCGCCACTGTGCGCAGCGCATCGATGTCGAGCCCGGAGTCGGTCTCGTCGAGCACGCACAGGCGCGGCTCGAGCACCGCCATCTGGAAGATCTCGTTTCGCTTCTTCTCGCCGCCGCTGAACCCCTCGTTCACGCTGCGCGAGAGCATCTCGTCGCTCAGCCCGAGCAGCTTGGTCTTCGACCTGACGTAGGAAAGGAACGACATCGCGTCGATCTCCTCTTTCCCGTCAGCCTTGCGCCGCGCGTTGAGCGCCGCGCGCAGAAAGTAGGTGTTGCTCACGCCCGGGATCTCGACCGGGTACTGGAAAGCCATGAAAACGCCCGCCTGGGCGCGCTCCTCCGGCTCCATCTCCAGCAGGTCCTTTCCGTCGAGCGTGATCGAGCCCTCCGCGACCTGATACGTCTCCCGCCCGGCGATGACGTTCGCCAGCGTGCTCTTGCCGCTCCCGTTCGGGCCCATGATCGCATGGACCTCCCCGGCCTTGACGCTCAGCTCGACGCCCTTCAGGATCGGCTTCCCCTCGACGCCCGCGTGCAGGTTCTTGATCTCTAACATCCTTAGTTCCGTGCAGTTTACGGCCTCCGCGGGGGCGGCAGGGGTCAAGTGACGGATTCCTGGCAGGCTCGCCTGTCTCGCCCGCCCTTGCCCCGATCGTTGTTTGGTGAACTATGGCGGGGGAAGACGAACCCAATGGAGGCCGTTGGACGTCCGAGGTGATGGCGCGTGCAACAACCATGGAAGAGAGCGGTGCGACGGCGGAGGCACGCCAGCGGGCTTATGAGATGTTCGTCGAGGCGAACGCTCGGCTGGCGGTGCGGTTGAGCGTGGTGGCGGAGGCTGAGGGCGGGGTGCCGCTGGAGGTCTTCGAGGTGCTTTCGGCTCTCGGCGGGGCGCCGGACCAGCGGCTGCGCCACTGCGAACTTGCGGAGAGGGTGGTGCTCTCGCGGAGCGGACTGACGCGCAGGATCGACAGGATGGAGGGGGACGGGCTGGTCAGGCGCGAGTCGTGCGAGGGGGACCGGCGAGGCTCCTACGCGGTATTGACGGAGAAGGGGAGGAAGGCGCGGGAGGCGGCTTGGCCGAGCTTGCGCGAGGGGATCCGGGCCCACTTCGGCGACAGGATGACGGAGGGCGAGGCCCGGCAGCTCAGCGCGCTGATGAAGCGGGTGATCGAGAGTTTGACTAAGAAGGCAGAGTGAAGGCCCCCCCCGCCCCTGCCCTTGAACCACGCACGGACTCTGCGGTCCATGGAGAGGGGAGCTATTCGACCCGCAGGAACTCGAGGATCGTTTCGGCCTGGCGGCGGGTGAGGGTGGGGACGGAGGCGATCTCCTCGGCCGAGGCGCGGCGTATGCCTTCGACGGAACCGAACGTGCGGAGGAGGAGGCGCCGGCGCTTTGGGCCGATCCCGGGGACCTCGTCGAGGAGGCTGCCGGTGGCGCGCTTGGTCCGCAGCTTGCGGTGGTAGGTGATGGCGAAGCGGTGGGCCTCGTCGCGCAGGCGGCGGAGCATCATCAGGCCGGGCGAGGTGAGGGGGAGGACGACTTCGCGGTAGGAGTAGCGGTCGCGCGGGGGCCGAGGCCCCTCGCCCCCAACCCCCACTCTCCATTCGGGGAACGGAGAGTGGGGAGCGAGGTCCGGGACGTAGACGATCTCGTGGCGCTTGGCGAGGCCGACCATGGGGACGCTAAGGCCGAGCGTATCGCGGGCGGTGAGCGCGGCGGAGAGCTGGCCCTTGCCGCCGTCGACGACAATGAGGTCCGGGAGCTTGACGAACTTCTCGTCCCCTTCGAGGTAGTTGCGGAGGCGGCGGGTGAGGACCTCGTGCATCATCGCGAAGTCGTTCGGATCCTCGGGGTGGTAGCGGACCTTGAAGCGGCGGTACTCGCTTTTGGCCTCCGCGCCGTTCTCGAAAACGACCATAGAGCCGACCGGCGCCTTGCCCTGGATGTTGCTAATGTCGAAGCACTCGACGCGCTGCGGCGGGGAAGGGAGCCCGAGCTCGTCCGCGAGCTGGCCCGAGGCGAGCTCGGCCCACTGCTCCTTCTGGTCCATTTCTAGGCTGAAGACCTTGAGGGCCTGTTCGGCGTTCTGAGCGGCGAGGTCGATGAGGCGCAGCCCCTCGCCGCCCTGGGGGACCTCGATCGAGACGGCGGACCCGCGTCGCTGTTTGAGCCACGCCTGCACGATCTGTTTTTCAGCGATCTCGACGGGGAGGAGGATCTGGCGCGGCACTTCGGGGACGTCGCTGTAGTACTGCTTGACGAACTCCTCGACCGCCTCGGTGGGGGCGCTCTCCTTGCTGCCGTCGAGGATGAAGTTGCGCTGGCCGATCAGGCGCCCGCCCCGGATGTACATCATCTGGATCGCGGCGCCGCGCTCGTCCTTTACGACCGCCAGGACGTCGCGGTCCTGGTCGTCGTTGCTGAGGACGCTCTGTTTTTCGAGCACGCGCTCGAGCGCGGTGATCTTGTCGCGCAGGGCCGCGGCCTTTTCGAAGTCCATGGCCTCGGAGGCGGCGTCCCTCTCGGCCTTGAGGGCGTCGATGACGCCGGCCTCGCGGCCTTCGAGGAAGTCGGTGACCTGCTTGATGACGCCCTTGTACTTTTCGCGCGAGGAGAGCCCGGCGCAGGGCGCGAGGCACTGGCCGAGGTGGAAGTAGAGGCAGGGCTTCTGCTCGTCCCGGCCGCTCCAGCTCTTGCCGCAGGGGATGAGGGGGAAGACCTTGTGCAGGAGCTGCAGGGTCTCGCGGACGGCGTAGGCGCTGGTGTACGGCCCGAACGCCTTGCCGCTTCCCTTGCGCGGGTTACGGGTGAAGAGGAGGCGGGGGAACGGCTCCTTGGTGACGACGATGTAGGGGTAGCTCTTGTCGTCGCGCAGCACGACGTTGTAGGGTGGGCGGTGCTCCTTGATGAGGTTGCACTCGAGCACGAGCGCCTCAAGCTCGCTGTCCACGACGATGAGGTCGATGTCTCGGACCTTGTGGACCATGCGCTCGATGCGCACGGAGTGGACGGCGCTCTTGCGGAAGTAGGAGCGGACGCGGGAGCGGAGGTCGACGGCCTTGCCGACGTAGAGGACCTTTCCCTTCTCGTCGCGATAGATGTAGCAGCCCGGCCGCTTAGGCAGCGACTTGAGCGCCTCGGAGACCTTTTCGGGGAGCGCGGCGAGCGGCATGCGCGTTCCCAATTTACTACGCCGGAGGTGACGTACAATCGGGCCGCCGTGAAGAAATGGGGCCCCGTGTTCTTCATCGCCGCCGCGCTGGCGGTGCTTTTGTTGTGGTCGCGGTGCGCGGAGGGGCCGATCGAGGGCTACAGCGAGGTGAAGCTGGGGGACCTCGTCAAGCGGGCCGAAGTGGTCTTAGGCCCAGAGCCGGAGGGAGCGAGGTGGTCCGCGGCCGACCTTCGCGCGCCGGACGAGCGGGGTTTGGGGGACGAGGCGCGCGCGATGCTCGAGGCTGGCGCGGGCGCGAGCGGGCTGGGCAAGCACGCGAGCCAGAGGTCGGTCGCGGAGCTGCAGACGGCGCTCGACCGGGCCGCGGGCCCGGAGGTCGACGCTCTGACCCGGCGGGCGCGCGCAGAGGCCGCTCTCGTGCACGCGCTTTCTTCGCTTGGGCGGCCCTCCGAGGCGTTTGCGCGGCTCAACCTTTTGGACGAGGAGACTGGGCGCGCGGTGGAGAGCGCGCAGGCGCTCGACCAGTGGCAGCAGTCGCAGGCCGCGCGGCTCTACTTCTTGGACGCGGTGCGCGCGATCGCCAAGGCGGAGAAGTGGGCGCCTGCATCGCTCGTGGCGGTGGCTGAGCGGCTGGGGCGCACGAGCCAGCGCGCCTCGCTCGGGCGGGTGCTGCAGCGGCGGTTCTTGATGGACGTGCTGCCGAAGGTCGCCGAGGCGAGCAAGTCGGGGAGCCCTGCGGCGACGGTGTGCACCGCGCTTTTCGCCGAGCCGTCCGAGGACCAGAAAAAGCTGGTGGCCGAGCTGCTGCACATGCACCCGCGCGCCTTCAGCCCTGAGCTGACCGCCGACGCGGGCGCGCTGGCGGTGAAGGAGCTGCAGGCGGCGCTGGTTGGCCCGTGGCCGCCGATGGAGAGGACGCTCGACAAGGTCGCGGCCGCGCAGAGGGTGTGGGCGGAGTACCTCACGTTCCTACAGAGGGCGGACGCGAAGTCGGTGGCGGAAATCGCGGACGTGAAGCGGGCGATCGACTCGACGGAGAACCCTGTGGGGCTGGCGCTGCTGCACAACGAGCGGACCGGTTGGTCGAGCCTTGTGCAGTCGGCTTTTGTGGCGGACGCGAAGGAGGCGGCCTTGAAGCTGGCGCTGCTGCGCGCAGCGGGGAAGGGGACTGACCAAGTGGTGGACGCGCTGACGGGCGGGGCGTTCCTTATCGAGGGGAGCACGGCGCGGAGCGCGCTCACGACGGTCGGGGAGAGCTATCCGTTTGTGAAGGCGTTCGCAGGCGCCGCAACGCCGCTCTGACCCAGGGCCGTCCGGCATCAACTATAATGGACTTGCTGGAGGTCTCAGGTGTTGTCATGCAAAGCATGGGCTGCCGCGCTTCTGCTTGGGCAGGGCCTGGCGGCAGGAGGAACTTTCGACTTTGACGCGCCGGGCGTTAGCCTAGAGCGCGCCGTTTCTGAGCTCGGTGTCAGGTTGGGCGTCAGGCTAGACGTCGCGCCTCCGATACAGGACGAGATCGTGGTCATCCACGTGACGGATGTCCGGTCCGAGGACCTGTACGAGCGGATCGCGAAGGTCGCGCACGCCGAGTGGCAGACGACCAGCCAGGGCCGGCTGCTGGTTCGGACCAAGGAAGTGCAGGCGGCGCTACGCGCCGCGAGCCTCAAGTTTAGGGCCGATCACATCCGGGAGGTGCTGCAGAAAGTCGCTGAGCCGCTGGGCCGGGAGTTCACCGCTGACGACGCGCGGACGCTGCGAGACGCCTTGCTCGATTCAGCGAACCGCAACGGCGGCGTGGGAACGCACCCTGCGTTCGACGGTGCGTTTTCGCGTGGGCCGCTCGCCCGGTTGACGGTTCGGCTGTTGCTCTCGGTCAGCGCGGAGCAGCTCGCGGATCTGCGCTACGGGGCGCGGCGCGTGTTTGCGTACAAGCCGACGAAGCTGCAGTATCCGTTTGGGCCGGGCGCGGGAGATGCGTTTGCGAGCTACGCAAAGGAGCAGAACGTGTGGTCCGCGGTGGCTGCTGGCACGGAATACAAGCCCCTTTACGCAGGGGACCCGTTGGGCAACTTGCGCCCCGTGACGGAGACAGAACAGGGGTTTCAGATCGTGGTCAAGCACGGTCAGATGGACTCAATGCTCTTTTGCAACTTAGTGCTGCCAAAGCCGGAGGTCCCGGACAACGTGCTTTATCAAGCGATCGCAGATCCGGCCAACCGGCGGGCGATGAGCTTTGCAGGCGCGGCCAAGTTCGAGGTGCCGGAGTCTGCGTCCAGCCTTCTGCGATGGGTGATCGCATGCACCATCCGCCCCAGCGAGCAAGCGGTCGCATCGCCATCGCGCGAGGACCTGGCGCTGCTGCAGGACCCGACAAAGTTCGACGTGGCGGGCGCTATTGCAGAGTGCGCGATCCGCAAGCGGTTTGCGGACCGAGACCTTGTCGCGCTTTTTTCCGACAAAGGGGCGCTGCTCTGCTACTCCCTGTTTCCGTTTCAATCGAAGCCGGAGCCGTTCGACCTTTGTTTTGCGGACCTCACAGAGGAGCGGGTCAGCGCAGACGGCTCGTGGACTCTGGTCGAACCGGCGGACCCATACGAAGCGACCGCGCTGCGCACGCCGCGCCGCGCCCTTGCGGACTTGATCGCCAATTCGCGGACTACGAAGCAGATAACGTTCGCACAGCTCGCACAGTTCAACTCTGTCCTCGAAGAGCCCAGCGTCCTGATGTTTTTCTATCTTGGCCCGCTCGGGTATTCGGGATATCAAAACGCTGGAAGTCCGCAGAGCTGGCTAGTCTCGCGGTTGTATGGGTCATTGAGCGCAGGGCTGCGGGAAGCTCTGAAGCAGGGCCGGCGAGTCGCATACGGCGATCTCACCGTGGCGCAGAGGCAGAGGTTTTTGGACCTTGCGCTGAGCGACATGGTCTCCAGCACGCAGGAGATGGGGCCGGGCCTCAGCCGTTACGCGGGCCAGATTGCTGATCCAACGAACCTCTTGACGCAAGGCATGCCGGCGGAAGTGCCGTTGACGCTCGACATCAAGAGCGATTTCGCGCCGTTCGCTTATGCGAAGACGGGGGACGCCTATCGCCCGCTTTACCAAGCGCCGGCTAGCTCGATCGCATCGATCGAGAAGAGGAAAAGCGACCCGCAGGGGCGGCCGAGCCGCTCCCTAGTGCCGGACGGTTATGCGATGGGCGAGGTGGTGACCTACACGTTCAGGATCCAGTACGCCGAGCGGATGTGGCAGACCTTTATCGTGACAGAGGAGCGGACCGACCCGAAAGCGACTCCCGGCGACTGGACGAAGTTGCCGCCGGACGTCGTTCAGGAAATCAAGAAGTTGATAGACGGCGGCGAGTGATACCGGCGGCCCACACTGAGCGCGGCTACTGGTTCAGGCGGTCTTCGAGCTTGTTGAGTTCGGACTCGATGTCCTCGACTTTGGCGGCGGGCTCTTTGGTGGCGACCTCGCCGGGCGAGGCGAGGCCGAGCTTCTCTTCGAGCTTTTTGAGCTCCGCCTCGGCGGCGTAGTCCATCGCCTGGTCCTCCATCTGCATCATCTTGCCTTGGAGGGAGCCGGCCATCATCTCGGAGCGCGCGGCGGCCTCGGCCTGCTTGTCCTGGATCTTCTCTTTTACGGCGGCGAAGGAGCCTTCGTACTCGCTCTCGAAGGTGAGCCCTTCGAGAGCCTTGCTGATGGAGGTCTGGATCTGCGCCTGCTTCCACTGCGCCTTCATGGCGAGCGCCTCGGCGGTCTTCTTGCGGACCTCGGTCTCCTGTCGCTTGATGGCGGCCTTGACGGCCTCGACGGTCTCGACCGCCTGCGCAAGGGTGGACTTGAGGGTAGTGACGGTGGCGTCGACGTTGGCCTTCTCGCGCAGGAACTGGCGCGCGAGGTCGCGGTTGCCCTGCTGGAGCGCCATGGACGCCTGGCCCTCGAGCTGGACCGACTTCTTCTCCTGCTCGTCGAGCATCTGCTGGAGCCGGTTCTTCTGGGTGATGGCCTGGACCGCCTTTTCGCGGTTCTGGACGAGCGCCTCCTGCATGTCCCTTCGGGCCTGGTCCAGCATGATGTCTGGGTCTTCCAGGTTGTCCATGGTCCTGTGGAAGAGCGCTTTCAACCAGCGGAAAAACCGTTTCAACTATTCGCCTCTGTGCCCGCCCGGTGGGAATCGAACCCAACCATTATACAGCCGCCCCCCGAAGGCGGTTGTGCGGGGCGCGCGGAATGGGCCGGTTTGCCGGGGCGCTCAGGCGAAGGACAGGCGACGCATTGATGAGTCGGAGGAACGGCGTACGGCCCGGCGTGGCACCTTCAAACCACCAGGAATTCTTACTAGGTTCGAGGTCTGCTCTTCTCCCCATTCATGGTAGGCTAGAGTCGGAGCGGGAAGAATGAGTACGAGACGTGAGATCGTCCTTGGCGCGGCGTGCGTAGGCATCATGTCGATCGCGATGGCCTAGGGCCCACCGGGTCCAGGCGGCGGTGAGGAGCTGACAATCAGCGTTGACGCTTCGGTCAAGTCCCTCAATTACAGCGCTAGTGCCGTCGGGCTCTTCACCCCGTCGGGCAGCACTGGAAGCTATGTGCGGACGTACACGTTTACCGCGGATGTCCAAAACTTGCCGAATGGATGGACAGTGCTGAGCTACAGTTGGGCGCCCCAATGGGAGCCCGGCTCGCAGTTTCTGCCGCTTGGAGTCTTGACATTCCCCTTCGGTACTGCCAGCGGCTCTGCGCAAGGGACAGCCTGGTCGGCCGGTTGGGGGGACGCGGAGTGCTACGCGACTCTAGAAGACCCGACTGGACAACTCCACTATGCCCGGGGAACGAAAACCATAGCGGCCATCGGTGGAGCGCTCAGCGTTTCCGGATACGGCGAGGACGAGCCGACCTTCGACCGCGACGAGAACGATACAACTGCTCCCATCTACTTGCAGTTCTTCAGCCACAACTCGATCAACGTGCCCGCATTGGGCCAGATACCGCGCAAGGGCAGGATTTCGCCTGCGCTTGGTCAGCCAGAAGGTACGACGGTTGTTCTCAACGTCTTAGGGCCAGTTTCAATTGTGTCTGAGACTCAAGGCGAACTGAAGTTTGCAACCACGGGCCCGTCATCCGCCGGTGGGATCGTGGCAAGTTCCACTTTTGAGATGAGTTCCCCAGGGTTCACTGGGTCGGGTAGCGATTGCTGCAACGAGATGCCCAATCCTGAGAGTTACAAGTTCACATCGCACGAACCTGCATCTGTGACTGCCGAGCTTAAGGAGGAAGGATCCGCGAACGGGTATGACAACTTTGGCAACCCGCTCTACGGTTGGTTTCGACGCGACTGGTTTTGGCTCTACGACAATCTGGGCGGTGGTATGCCAGGTGTACGATTGCAGGAGAGGTTCGATCCGAACTTTGATCCAGCAGCCGGAAACGGAGGGAACTATTGGGTGACATCGAGCACACCGTTGTTGGGGAGAACCTCCGATGTTGACTTTCAGGGGATCCAGCTTGGGTTCCCTTGGGTGTATGCACAACACCTTGCTTTTTACGTCCATCGTCAGTTGATTGTAGCTGGCACTTCTGACCCAACGTGGTACGGCGCCAGCGGATGGGACAGGTTCGTGACGATGAACGGTGCCAGGGTCGAAACGCCAGGAGTCGGTGTCGCTTACTTTCGAGTTTCGAAATGGACCGACAGGATCGAGCGGGTCACGGAAAACTAGAGGATTTGGAGACTTGATATGACAATTGGAACTATCGCTGCAGCTTGGGTTCTCCCAGGCCAAACTCTGATTGCAAGCCATGGGATCGCGCTCAACCAGAACCAGGTCACGTACTTTTGCGATCAGGCGATCGTTGAGGTGGTCGGCGCTTCGACGCAGTCTGTGACGCGGTCGGTCACTGGGTCTTTTGGGCGAGCCGACAAGCCGTTTGTGATTCAGCAGGGTCGCGTCGTAGACGCAAACTTTGAAGCTGTTGGTTCGATGACGCTCGTGTTTCCGTGCACCTTTTATACAAATGGTCGGTCACGAGTAGGAGCGATGCCAACCGGTGTGGCGGGTTCCCTGAATCCAGGACGCTATCTGATCTCAGGCCGCCTCGAGTCGAACGGAGTGCTGCAAATGACCCCTGACATTCAGAGCCTCGGGCTCGAGTTGAAAGCGGACGACGCACCCTTGCGCCTAGTCCAGGTCCAGGCGAAGGAGGGCGAGCTTGCAGTGTTTTCGGTTGTAAAGACCGAGGACCGCTCTTTGAACTCGCATGAGAGAGACCCGGAGAGCGTGTTGCTGAACTCGCTGGCCGCAGCGTCTCCTGCGCTTGATTCGCTCTGCTCGCTAGCGGACCAATTTGCCAGGACGAACAACCTGGCCTTCGCGGATTGGCGCGCGGGCGCCCGACCTTCGGCGGAGTACGCAGTCCGGACCTCCAAGTCCCGCAGTGGCGTCGAGCAGGCAATCCTCTTGATGCTCGCGTTCAAGTGCGGCGAATCGCCCATTGAAGCGGACATGCTCCAAGCATTGGTCGCGTCTGACAAAGGTGCATCGAGCTATTGGTCCACCGACCAGGGCGCCGAGTTGCTGCAGTTCGTGATGTTCGGGGCGCAGCCGAACGATCCCGCGTACCGGGCTTGGGTCGTGAACCCTGACCGGCAGGTCCTTGTTGCCTCGCTTCTGTCGGAAGCCTCTTCCGACACTGTGCAGCAGTACTTGCTTTCTCGTGCCACCAGCAAGCGTGTTCCCCGCATGGATGGCTCGATCCGGCTCTTGCTCCACAAGGCCAAAGAGACAGATCCAAGCTGCCCATTACTGCTCCGGCGCTTGTCCCAGTGGTATGAGAAGCCGGATCGCGCTCCGGGACCGCAACTGCAATCGGAAGACAGGGATGCTTATCAGGCGCGTCTTAGAAGCATCCTTGACGTTTGGAGGGCAGAGCTCGGGGCCTAGGGGCTCGCGGGCCGTCCTAAACCAGGCCAAAGTGCGCGGGTAACATCGCCCGCGGTCAAGGCGCTAGCCCTGGCTTGGAGGAACCTTCTAGCAAATGCCGAACGTTGGCACAGTCGTGCAGGTCATGGGCCCCGTCGTAGACGTGCGGTTCAGCACGGACTCTCTGCCGGAGATCAACAACGCGATCAAGATCAGCGTGCCTGATCGCAAGATCAACCTTACCTGCGAAGTGGCGCAGCACCTAGGCGACGACGTGGTGCGCACGGTCGCGCTCGCGACCACGGACGGGCTGGTGCGCGGGATGCCGGCCGAGGACACGGGTGGGCCGATCTCAGTGCCGGTGGGCAACGAGACGCTCGGGCGCGTTTTCAACCTTTTGGGCGAACCGATCGACGAGAAGGGGCCGGTCAACGCCACCAAGCGCGCGAGCATCCACCGCCAGCCGCCGCCGTTCACCGACCAGAGCGTGAAGGTCGAACTGCTGCAGACGGGGCTGAAGGTCGTGGACCTGCTCGTGCCGTTCAACAAGGGGGGCAAGATCGGGCTCTTCGGCGGCGCGGGTCTGGGCAAGACGGTCTTGATCCAGGAGCTGATCCGCAACATCGCGGTCGAGGCTTCGGGCGTTTCGGTGTTTGCCGGGGTGGGCGAGCGCACTCGCGAGGGGAACGACCTGTGGCTCGAGATGCAGCACTCGAAGTTCAAGGACGTGGACGGAGTGGAGAAGGCGGTGCTAGACAAGACCGCGATGGTTTTCGGGCAGATGAACGAGCCGCCGGGCGCGCGCTTGCGGGTCGCTTTGACGGCGCTCACGATGGCGGAGTACTTCCGCGACGAGGTCGGGACGGACGTTCTCGTGTTCGTGGACAACATATTTAGGTTCGTGCAGGCTGGCTCGGAGGTCTCGGCGCTGCTCGGGCGGATGCCGAGCGCGGTCGGTTACCAGCCGACGCTGGCGACGGAGATGGGGTTCTTGCAGGAGCGGATCACCTCGACGAACAAGGGCTCGGTGACTTCGGTACAGGCGATCTACGTGCCTGCCGACGACCCGACGGACCCGGCGCCGGCGACGACGTTCAGCCACTTGGACGCTTACGTGTATTTGGAGCGCTCGATCGCCTCAAAGGGGCTGTACCCGGCGGTGGACCCGCTGGCCTCGACCTCGAAGAACCTCTCGCCGCGGACCGTGGGCTTGGAGCACTACCAAGTTGCGAGCCAGGTGCAGCAGATCCTGCAGCGGTACAAGGAGCTGCAGGACATCATCGCGATCCTGGGCATCGACGAGCTTTCGGACGACGACAAGCAGATCGTCGGGCGCGCGCGCAAGATCGAGCGGTTCCTTTCGCAGCCGAACTTCGTCGCGGAGCAGTTCACAGGCAACCCAGGGCGGTACGTGACGGTGGACGAGACGGTGGCGTCGTTCAAGGAGCTGGTCTCTGGCAACCTGGACCACATCCCGGAGCAGGCGTTCCTCTACTGCGGCGGGCTGGACGACGTTCAGGAAAAGGCGAAGAAGCTCGAGGCAGTATAGGCGATGGCCAAGCCGTTCAAGCTCTCGGTGGTCGCACCTGACCGCACGGTGTTCGAGGACACGGTCGAGAGCGCGATCGTCCCTTCGGTGAACGGCTACATGGGGGTGCTCTGCGACCACGAGGCCTCGATCGTGGCGCTCAAGACCGGCGTCGTGGAGTTCATCGACCGGAACGACCAGCGGCACTTCGTGTCGGTCAGCGGCGGGTTCTTGGAGGTGAGCGGCTCGAACGCGATCGTGCTGGCGGACACGGCGGAGAGGGCCACGGACATCGACATCGAGCGCGCGCAGCGCGCGCTGGACGAGGCGCGCAAGGCTCTGCGCGGCGAGGTCTCCGGCGTGACGACCCAAGAGGCGACGGCGGAACTGGAGAGAGCCATGACACGGATCAAGGTCGCGAAGCGCGCGTAGCGAAGTTCGGGTTGGTTCTGGAGTGGCCCCCACCCTAACCTTTGCGCGGGTGGGCTCTCCACTGGAGACCCCGACGCGGCAAATCCCAAGGGGGAGGGAACGCGGTGCGACCCGATTGACTCCCAATCACCTAAGTCTTAGCCACCCATAGCTCGGAGCTTTCTAACTTCCTGACTGCGCAACTCCCTCCCAGCAAGTAAACTCTCCCCTGGAGCCTCGGCCCACGGGCCGAGAATAGACATATGGACGTGTCGCGCCTTCGCCCGGTGCCCTGGATCGCGCTGGCCCTCGCAGTGCCGGCCGCCACCGCCACCACGCCCCACCGCGAGAGCGCATTCACCGAGGCGGAGAGGTTCGCGGTCGTCGAATACTGGTCGCAGCCCGGTCGCTACTCGGCGCAGGCCGTCGGAGAGAAGAAGGGGGAGGGCCCTTGGCAGGTCCGGTTCACGCCGGAGGGCTCGATCTGGATCCGCGAGCTGTACCGACTGCGCAGCGACGGAAAGGTGAACCCCACGAAGCCGCCCGAGGCGCTGACGGAGCAGCAGAAGGTTTGGGACGCGTGGGTCGCCGCGCGCGCGGCGCTCGACAGGTGGCTCGCCGAGCAAGAGACGGCGCAGCGCAACGCGCTCGCGACGGGGAAGCCGGCTGACAAGCCTTCGAGCACAAAGCCCGATGAGCCAGGCCCTGCGCCGGACGACCTGCTCGCGGCACTTCCTCCGCCGCCGGCCTTCTACGCGCCGACCGTGCCTTACGCGCACAAGGTCGTGTTCGACGACGCGACGATCGAGTACGAGGACCACGTGAAGGTGCCGGACCGGTACGCCTACTTCCGGTTCCAAAAAGGGGTGCGGAGCGAAGGGACGAAGGGCGCCGGTCGCGACGCCGGCTATGTGCGCGGCCTCTTCGAAAAGGCGAACGTCGGAGAGGGCGAGATGCGCGTGTTCGCGGCAGTCTCGCTGCTCGAGGGCGGTTTCGACGCCGTGAACACGTATGACACTGGGTACGTTTCGGTCGGTTTCATCCAGTTCGCCTCGCTGGCGGAGGGCGCGGGCTCGCTCGGGCAGGTGCTGCTGCGGATGAAGGCGGAGTTTCCGGACGGGTTCCAGTCAAACTTTCGGCGGTTCGGGGTGGATGTGACGCCCGAGGGGCTGCTAGCGGTGTGCGACCCGACGATCGGGGTGGAGTTCGTAGGGCCGGACGCGAACCAGCGGATCATCAACGACAAGCGTCTGATCGCGGTGTTCCAGCGCGCGGGGCAGAGGTGCGACGAGTTCAACGCCTGCCAGATCGAGGCGGCGAAGGCGCTCTACTACCCGGCGGAGGACGACCTGCAGGTGCAGGTGGGGGACAAGCTGCTCGCGTGCAAGGTGAAGGACGTGTTCCACAGCGAGGCGGGGATGGCGACGCTGCTGGACCGGAAGGTGAACACGGGGAAGCTCGACCCGCTCGGCGACTACCTCTACGACCTGGTCTCCCAGACGGGGATCACGGACTTGAAGGAGGCGGCAAAGTACGAGTGGGCCTTGACGAAGGCGATGGCGTATCGGCAGAACTACCTCGAGCTCTCGGCGCTCTCGCAGCCGACGCGCACGGACATCACCCTGAGCCGCGGGAACAACCCCCGCGACAAGCGCGGCGGCGGCTAGGGTCAGTCACCCAGTTCGGAGCGCGAGAGCATTCCGCTGTGGACGACGCCGACGTACCAGGTGCCGAACGCCTCGACGGGCGACTCGTGCCAATCGTAGAGGTATCCGTCCACCCTCGTGCCGGCGGAGACGTCTTGCACGAGGAGGTAGGTGGGGACCCAGACCTCCTTGAGCACCGGGTAGCACTCGGAGGGCATGGGCGGCCTCATGAGCTTGTAGTCGTCCGTGACGTCGATCACCAGCACTCGGGCGAGGTTGTACTCCCAAAGGTTTCCGCAGATGTCCGCCAAACCGACCTCCATGTCGTACAGCGGAAGGGACGGGGAAGCGGCGGTTAAGGGCGCGAGGAGATTTCCACAAGGGGGCGGGGGTGCTGGCAGACTCTCAAGGTCGGGGGTCGCTCTTCGCGGGCAGCTTCACCTCTGCGGACAGACTAAGCACGCCACCAGAAGGGAAAGTGAACACGAACCCCACGGCTTCCACCGTATCGCCTCTGAGGATGCGGCACGAGACCATAGTCTGGGCCGAGTCGGAGGTCAGGAAGGCAAAGATGGCAGGAGGCGAGCTGCCGACGACCTTGCCGTCCACGATCTTTGGCTCGAGCCGGTGGGTCGCGCTCCGGCCAATGAGACGCCCTAGCCCCTTCTGTAGACTGGCAGAGGCTTCCGATGCGGCGAAGGTCATGCCGTCTTTGTGGCGAGCGAGGGCCTGCTCAGAAGCCGACATCGACCCTAGCAGCATCAGCGCGTCGCCGTCGTACTCCCGATCGAGCGCGGTCGTCCTGATTCCGTTGATCGAGCAAGACAGCAGCCGGAGCAGATCGCTCCGCGACTCCTTTTGCCCTTCCCACTCATAGAACTTTGCGATCTCCTCCAGGTAACCGTTCCGCGCTTTGACGGACTCGATCGTCTTGACGACCTGGGCGCGGTCAATGCGGCCTCGCCGGAACACCCCTGCCATTTGAGGCTTGATGGAGAGGTAGTGGGCGTCCTTGTTGAACTCGACCACGGACCAGCCGGCTAGCTCTTGCTTGAGAACGCTCTCGAGAGGCTGGCCGGGCGCCTGCGGCATCCACCATGCGTCCCAACCGACAGCGTCGGGCAGCACGGCGACGACGTCCCAGCCCTCGCTCTCCGCGGCCTGAAGGATCGGTTCAGAGGCGAGCCAGGCGAGCGGGTCGTTCTCTTGCGAGCCGTGGAGCGATTCATAGAGCCTGTCGCTCGTCTCCGGCGCAGGCGTCGCCGATCTTGGTCGGGCGAAGACCTCTGCGACCTTGCGGTCGAACGGCATCTCGAAGTTGCCTTTTGCGGGCGGGAGGCTCGGCTCTTGGTTGCTAAAGCCCGAGAGGTCGATGAACGTGCCCATCGTGATCACCGCGCTGCCTCCTTCGCTGCTGTAAGTGATGATCTGGAGCGTGAACTGGTCGCGGACCGCGCCGTACAGGAGCTCATCTGCGCTCAGCAGGCTTCGGTGGAGCTGCCCTTCCGGTTCCTTGATCCCCGCCTGAGAGTAGACCTCGTCTTTGACGTCGTCGTACATCGCCCTGTACTCTTCGATTTCCGCGATCTTCTTGACGGCGGCAGGCGGCATGGATACAAGCCCCGGATGAGGGCGCAGGCTGATGAAGTCGTACCCGTCGATGGGAAGTGCTGCGAGCGAGGCGCGGTCGAGGAGCTGGAAGAGCGCGTTGCCGTGGATGTTCTCAGGGTTGAGCCGGGCGGCTTGGACGGCGGGCTCACCGTAGAACCCCCTCTTGCGGGCGTCTGCGCCGGCTTGCAAGACCTTGGTGAGCGCGGCTCTGTCGGGGAGGTCAGGGACTTCGTGAGTCTCGGCGTACTTGCCAAGTTCGGCAGATGCCGCGGCCTGCTCCTCGCGCTGCTCCGCCTTTTCTTGCGCGGTAGTCCGGGTGAGGAACTCGGTATCGCCGCTCTTCGTCCAAGTTGCGTTCAGGGTCTTGGCGATCCGCCCCAGTGCCGCATCGACAGGCGTGTTGTCGAAGCGCACCAGGAAGTAGTCGTCCTTCACCGAGCCGCTGACCTGCATCTTGCGCCCCAGCTTTTCGGCCAGACCAGCGACCACCACGCCTGCCCGAGCACAGCGGTGGGTGAAGGTCAGGGTCGGTTCCTGACCGATCAGCGCAGCGAGAACCAGCGTCGTCAACATCCCCGTAGAGCGGCTTTCAGATGGATGTTACTTCGCGCAAGGAGCGTCGGTTGCGCACAGATCGCGTGCTTGAGTTGCCCTAAGCCCGTGAAAGGGCAAGGCCCTCCCAGCGCGGGCGCTGGGAGGGCCGGGGGTCCCGGGGGGACTCATGCGTCGCCTGCCGAACTCACGGACCTCCGGGCGCGCCTATTTGATCTGGTCGGCGACGGCGCGGCGGACCATGGCGTCGGCGACCTGCTCGCCGGTGACGTTGTACTGGCCGGCGTCGATCTTGGCCTTGAGCTCGGCGACCATCTCGTCGCGGTCGGGCATGTCGGCGACCTTGTGGGTCATTTCTTCGATGAGGGCCTTGTCGGTGAGGCGGATGACGGCCTCGTCGACGAGTGCGGAGTCGGGGGTGATAGAGCCACCGGACTCGGTGACCTTACGGAGCTGCTCGTTAGAGATTTTCACGATAGACCTTCCTTCGAACGGCCTTGCTCAGGCAACCCGGCTGTCTGCTGGAGACCCGTGGCTTTGCGAGATCGGAGTCGCCTCCGTCGTGCCCTGTATCTGGCCAGACCTATCGTCTCTGGTGTGTATTACGGTCGTTTGGGCCTAGAACTTTAGGGCTCTAGGGCTGGTTTGCCGTCGTTTTGCCGGTCTTGCTCGCTATTGCGGCTTGAGCGGGCTGGAGGGGAGCTACCTAGTAGAATGATCGGCGAAAGAACGGCAAGGTTCGAGACCCATGTTCAGATACGTCCGACTCGGGGACCTCCCCGTCAAGAAGCACATCCAGTTCCGCAAGCCCGACGGCTCGCTCTACGCCGAGCAGCTCTTCAGCACGATCGGGTTCGAGGGGCCGATGAGCACGATGTACCACATCAACCTGCCGACCGAGTGCAAGGGCTTCGCAGACATGGGCGAGTGTAAGCCCAAGTACCTGACCGCCGAGCCGCTGCGCCACCGCCACCTGCGCACTCAGGACATGAAGCCGTGGGGAGACGCTCTGACGGGCCGCGTGGCGCTGATGGGGAACCAGGACGCGGTGTGGAGCCAGGCCGTGGTCGGGGAGCAAATGGAGCGGTTCTACAAGAACGCGGAGGCGGACGAGGTGCTGTTCGTGCACGACGGCACGGGGACGCTGGAGACTATGTGGGGCGACGTGGAGGTGCGCGAGAAGGACTACCTCGTGGTCCCGCGCGGCACGGTCTGGCGGATCCGGTTCGACAAGCTGCCGGTGCGGATGCTGGCGATCGAGAGCTACGGGCCGGTCACGACGCCGGGCCGCTACCGCAACGAGTACGGGCAGCTCTTGGAGCACGCCCCGTTCACCGAGCGAGACTTCCGCCCGCCGCACGCGCTACAGACGCACGACGAGAAGGGCGACTTCGAGGTCGTCGTGAAAGCGCGCGGCCGCTATACGCTCTACACGTACCCCTACCACCCGTTCGACATCGTCGGGTGGGACGGCTACGTGTACCCGATGGCGTTCAACATCATGGACTTCCAGCCGATCACGGGGCGGAGCCACATGCCGCCGCCGACGCACCAGACTTTCCGGGGGCACAACTTCGTGCTCTGCTCGTTCTGCCCGCGCATGCTCGACTGGGACGAGCGGGCGATCGTGGTGCCGTACAACCACTCGAACGTGGACAGCGACGAGATCATGTACTACGTGAACTCGAAGTACAAGGCGCGCAAGGGGATCGAGGAGGGCTCGATCACGGTCCATCCGCTGGGGATCCCGCACGGCCCGCAGCCCGGGGTGCCAGAGGCGACGATAGGCCAAAAGTGGACCGACGAGGTCGTTGTGATGATGGACACGTTCCACCCGCTCTGGATGACCGAGGACGCGGTGAAGATCGAGGACCCGAAGTACTGGGAGAGCTGGAAGACGCACGGGGGCCCGGCGTCTCCTGCGGCGATCTCGCAGGAGTGAGGGTGAAGGGGGCTGGAGGGGGGCTGAACAATGGCTGAACGGTGGCTCAACGGTGGGTGAACTGCAGCTGAACAATTGCTGAACGGTGGCTGAACGATGGAGGGACCGTGGCTATCGGGCTGCCATTGTTCAGC
>CAMLDW010000046.1 GCA_946479035.1 uncultured Chthonomonadaceae bacterium
CCAACTACCGCGACGTCATCACGATCATCGACGCGGACCACCGCACGCTGACCTCGTTCGGAGAGCAGGAGAACGGGGAGTGGGCGCAGTTCATGAAGGCGTCGTACGTGCGGGTGTGACTATGGGAGCGCGCGGACGCTTCCGCGCGCAGCAAGAAACGGACTGACGGCGGGCACTGAGGGATTTTCCCAAGGTCGTCGGAGTGCGTCGTGTTGGCCGGTAAGCTGACTCCATGATCATAGGCGTCCGCTCGCTTTGTGCCGGACGACGTTTGATCGGAGGAACGCATGAAACACCTAAGGGTCACAATGTTCGCTTGCGTCGCATTGTCGCTCGCGCTCATCGGCTGTTCGCCGACGCCCGCGACTGACGGCGCCGCGGGCGGCGCGACGGATTCGAAGCTCGCCGATTACGAGCAGGCGAAGAAGCTCGCCGACACCCACCTCGCCACATTCGACACGTTGGACTTCGACGTCTTCACCAACCAGAAGTGGGACCGGTTGAAGGAGAGCCACGCGGCGGACATCACGGTCTACTGGCCGGACGGACACTCGACGAAGGGGATCGAAAAGCACATCGAGGACCTGAAGGCGATGTTCGTCTACGCGCCCGACACGCGCATCAAGGAGCACCCGGTCAAGGTGGCTGACGGCGAGTGGACCAGCGTTATCGGCGTCATGGAGGGCACGTTCACCAAGCCGATGCCTACCGGAGGCGGCAAGTTCATTCCACCCACTGGCAAGGCGTTCAAACTGAAGATGTGCACAGTCGGGCACTGGAAGGACGGCTTGATGACCGAGGAGTACCTCTTCTGGGACAACGCGACGTACATGAAACAACTCGGCCTCGGCGGTTAGGCGGAAACAAAGAGCAGGTCAGGGGCGACGCAGATGCGCCGCCCCTGACGCGCAGCCCGCGCTCTTCCAAACGGGCGCAGGCTGAAGCCTGCGGCTGCAGGTGCAGGTCGGGAGACACGCACTAGATTCAAGACGCGGCTACGGGTGCGGGCAGGGAGGCCCGCACCACAACCACGTCGCCAGCAGAAATGCCTGACCGTTGAGCTGCTGCATTCCGATATGCTTGGGCCAGAAATGGTCTCCTTAGTCCTCGCAACCCTCCTCTCTCCAAACCCGGTCGACCAGCCGATCCGAATGGGCGACCTCATCTGCCACCCGCGGCGGCTGCTGGCGAAGTACGCGAGCTACGGCCAGGCCGTCAGCTCGCTTCCCAGACAGAGCCGGCTCCTCCGATGGATCCCTGAGCTCGACATCGCGGTGATCGAGACTCCGCGCAGCGCCCTCGTGCAGGACCGCAACTGGATCCGCAGCCACACGAGGGCCCAGTGGGTGGAGTTCGACCGCGCCGCGGTGCCCGCCTACGACCCGAACGACCCGATGTGGCCCGACATGTGGCACATGAAGGCGATCAAGGCGGACAAGGCGTGGGACCACACGTTCGGCGGGCCGAGCGCGATCGTGGCGGTGATCGACACGGGGGTGGACCTGACGCACGAAGACCTCGCGCCGAACGCGTGGACGAACACGGGCGAGATCCCTGGCAACGGGATCGACGACGACGGGAACGGATATGTGGACGACGTGCACGGCTACGACTTCGCCTACAACGACCCGGACCCGAACGACGTTTTCGGACACGGGACGGCGTGCGCCGGCCTGGTGGCTGCGGTGCAGGACAACGGGCTGGGTGTGACGGGGGTCGCGCCGCGCGCGCGAATCATGGCGCTCAAGGCGGCGCTCGACAGCGGGTTCTTCTACGACTCGGCCACGGTGCCCGCCTACATGTACGCGGTCAACAACGGCGCAAAGGTGCTCTCGATGAGCTTCTTTGCAGACCGCGTGACGCAGGCCGAAGGGGAAGCGATCCGTTATTGCGCCTCGCACGGCGTGCTCCCTGTCGCGGCGGCAGCCAACGATTCGACGGTCTATCCTTATTATCCGGCGGCCTATGACGCGACGCTGAGCGTCGCTGCGCTGGACACGAGCCTGCACAAGGCGGGCTTCTCCAACCACGGAACGTGGGTGGACGTGGCCGCTCCCGGCACCAACCTGCGCACGACCACGGCGGGCGGCGGGTACACGTCAGGCTTTGGCGGGACGAGCGGGGCGTGCCCTCACGTCGCCGGGCTTGCGGCGCTGCTCTTCGGCGCCAAGCCGAGCGCGACGGTGGAAGAGGTCCGTGCCGCTATCGAAGACACGGCGACGCCAGTGAACGAGCCGCCCTACGGCGAGTACTGCAACTACGGGATCATCGACTGCGAGGCGGCCGTGATCGCGATCCTCGGCTCTCCGGCACCGCCGCGGGCCCCGGTGGTGCGCGCGGTGACGGGGCTGGGAGCGATGCTCGTCCCGTTCATGCGTCCTATTCCGATGGTTTTCCCGCTTCGTGTGCTGGGACGGGGCTTTGCGACCGCTTCGACCGCAAGTATTAGGTTGGGATCTTTGAACTTGGCGGTCTTAGGCCGGGAGCGGGACTGGATCCAGTCGCAATACGCGTTCGGAGGGACCAATCCGCTGGAAGTGCGTTTGGACGGCAGCCTGGTGGCGACTATTCAGATGCCCATTACCTCTGGCATTGCGTACCCGCTCATCGATGCATCCACACCGGAAGGTGGTGCGAGTTCGACGGGCGGCTTTACCGAGGCGTTGAACGAGGACAGCACTTTCGTGCGGACGACGCGCCGCAGCGACGGAAGCATCCTCTTGCACGGAACCTTCAAGCTCGTGACGCGTGGCGCAAACTTGAACCTGGTCGTGCGGCGGCAATTCACCGGAACGACGGTAGGCACGGAGACGATCCAACTCTATGACTGGAGCACGGCCTCATACCCGTACGGGAGCTTTGTCACGCTCAGCTCGGGCCCGGTACCGCAGGCGATCACGACCTCGACCTTCCCGCTGGCCAACCCGGGGCGGTTCATCGACCCGGAGGGGTCGGTCTACCTGCGGGTCTTTACGTCGAGCGACCTGCCGTCGAGCGCGGAGCTCCACCTCGACATGGCGCACCTCGCCGTGCACTAGTCCGGCCCGGGGCCGGGGAGAAGGAGCGGGCCCCTCCAATTGGTCGTCATAATAGTGGCGAGAGGCGTATACGAGATGAGCACCGAGAAGAACAAGACGTCGAGGCGTGAGTTCCTGCAAGCCACCGGAGGGGTCGCCGTGGCGAGCCTGCTGCCCAGCATCAGCCGGGCCGGGTTCCACACCCAGGGCGGAGCAGAGATCAGGGTCGCGCTGGTAGGGTGCGGCGGGCGTGGGAGCGGCGCGGCCGTCAACGCCATGAGCGTCCAGAACGGCCCGGTGAAGCTCGTCGCGATGGCCGACGTGTTCAAGGACCGCCAAGACAGCAGCTACGACAACGTCAAGGGCACGGTCGGCGACAAGATGGACGTGCCCGCTGACCGCAAGTTCCTCGGATACGACGCCTACAAGCACGCGATGGACTGCCTGCGCCCCGGCGACGTCGTGATCCTCACCACGCCTCCCGCGTTCCGGTGGGTGCACTACACGTACGCGATCGAGAAGAAGCTCAACGTGTTCATGGAAAAGCCGGTCTCGGTGGACGGCCCCGCTGCGCGCAAGCTACTTGCGCTGAACGAGAAGGCGAAGGCGGCGGGCCTCAAGGTCGGCGTCGGGCTGATGTCGCGCCACACGATCGGGATGCAAGAGCTGGCCAAGCGGATCCAGGACGGCGAGCTGGGCGAGATCCTGATGATGCGCGGCTACCGCATGCACGGCCCGGCCGCGTCATCGCAATCGGTCAAGAAGCCCGACGAGATGACGGACCTCGAGTATCAGATCCGCCGGTTCCACAGCTTTCTGTGGGCGAGCGGAGGGTGCTACAACGACTTCTACATCCACCACATCGACCACCTGTGCTGGATGAAGGGCGCGTGGCCGATCAAGGCGCAGGGCGTCGGCGGGCGGCACTATAAGGAGAACCGCGACGGCGTCCCGTTCGTCGACCAGAACTTCGACGCTTACTCGGTGGAGTACACGTTCCAGGACGGTTGCAGGTTCTACTTCGACGGCCGATGCATGGAGGGCGCAGCGGGAATCTACTCCTCTTACGTCCACGGCACCAAGGGCATGGGCGTCGTGGCTCGCTCCGGCGACTTCGGAGGGCCGCAAGCGATCTACTCTGGCCAGAACGCGGACACGGACAAGATGAAGTGGCAGTCCACCGACCGCAGCAACCCTTATCAGAACGAGTGGGAAGTGCTGATCAACAAGATCCGCAACAACGAGCCGCACAACGAGGTCAACACAGGCGTCCAGACCAGCGTCGTGACCAGCATGGGGCGGATGGCCGCCCATACGGGGCAGGAGATCACCTACGACCAGATGCTGAACTGCGAGCACGAGTTCGGCGTGGGTGTCGATTCGCTGACTTACGCGTCTAACTCTCCGTTGATGCCGCAGTTCGACGGTAAGTACCCCGTGCCCGAGCCTGGCATTAAGAAGGACCGAGAGTATTGATGTTGGTCGCCGTTCTCATCGTAGCCACAGGGCTCCAGACCTGTGGAGCCGTTTCGCGCTTGTTCGATGGCAACTGGGCCGCCACTGTTCAGCTACAGGACGGCGCGAAGCCGCAGGCGTTCGTCGAAAAGCTGCCCGGCTCCACTGTCGAGTTCAAGATGGTGCCGGTGCCGGGCGGCAAGGTGAAGATCGGCGACAAGACGGTCGAGGTCATGCCGTTTTCCATGTGTACGACGGAGACGCCGTGGGAGGTGTTCGACCAGTTCTTGCTGAGCGGCGAACCTTCCAAGCCTTACGAGCAGAAGGAGTTCCCGCCCGACGCGATCGCGCGGCCGAGCCGGTCGTACATCCTTCCCGATCTCGGCT
This sequence comes from uncultured Chthonomonadaceae bacterium, assembly GCA_946479035.1. The sequence continues at coordinate 4,860 of CAMLDW010000046.1, forward strand.
GGGGGCACGACGGCTACCCCGTGATCAACGTCTCGTTCACGAACGTGGACATGTTCGTGCGCTGGCTGCGCTCGGTGACCCACAAGAAGTACCGCCTGCCGACCGAAGCGGAGTGGGAGCTCGCCGCGCGCGCGGGCTTTGCTCCTATGTCCGCTTCTGAGGCGAAGAAGCGCGAGTGGTTCGTCGGCAACAGCGACAACGTCTCGCACCCGGTGGGGAAGCTCCTTGCCAACCCGCTTGGCCTCTACGACATGCTCGGGAACGTCGGCGAGTGGGCGATGGACCTTTCTGGCAAGCCGGTACTGTGCGGCGGCGACCTGATGTACGAGGCGAAGGACCTGTCGCCCGGCGTGCGGCGCTACTGGTCGCCCGCGTGGCAGACCACCGACCCGCAGATCCCCAAATCGCGCTGGTGGCTATCGGACGGGTGGTTCGTGGGCTTTCGGTTGGTGTGCGAGCCTTAGGAGTCGTACTCGGCCCACGACTAGAGATTACCAAGCATCTTTCTCTAGCGTCGCTTCTGTAGTCACGCCGCAATTCGCACAATAGGGCTGCGATGGTAACCTGTTGGTCGGCGGCCCTGATGAAGGATCTCCATCATAAGAACGGTGTAGGTCAGGCTCGCACTCACGAGCACGGCGGACACATCGAGCATTCGGGGCCAGCACTCGGACGACCGAACTCGGGAGGCGCAGATCATTCGCACCACGGTTCCGTGTCTGACCCAGTCATGGCAGCGTCGATGGAGAGAGACGTGCGGCGCAGGTTCTTCATTGCACTGGCGCTCTCAGTCCCGATCCTCTGGTTCTCGGGGCACGTCCCGGGGCTGCACTCGCCGCTTCCGGAACGCGGGCACACGATGCACATCGTGCTGTTCGTGCTAACGACGCCTGTCGTGTGCTATTGCGGGTCGATCTTTCTCGCCGGTTCGCTCCGCGCACTCAGGAACCGGACGCTCGACATGTCGGTACTAATCGCGACCGGCGTCCTCGCCGCGTATCTCGCCAGCGTGTACCTGAGCTTTACGCCAGCCGCGACGGTTTTCTATGAGGCGGCCGCGCTGCTCGTCACTTTCGTGCTCTTCGGCCATTGGATGGAGATGAAGTCGAGGCGCGGCACGTCGGACGCACTGAGAGCCCTGTTCAACCTCGTGCCGCCGATGGCGCATGTCGTTCGCGGCGGAAAGGAGGTCGAGCTTCCGACGTCCGAAGTGGCCGTCGGCGACAGCATCGTCGTGCGGCCCGGCGACAAGGTACCGGTAGACGGCGAAGTGACCGAGGGAAGCACCGCGATCGACGAGGCTCTGGTGACAGGAGAGAGCATGCCGGTCAAGAAGTCGCCAGGAGACCAAGTGGTCGGCGGGTCTGTGAATACGACCGGCGCGATCACGTTTCGGGCCACAAAGGTCGGACAGGACACGGTGCTTGCGCAGATCACGAAGCTAGTGGAGACAGCGCAGAACTCAAAGGCTCCCGGCCAGCGGATTGCAGACAGGGCCGCCGCCTACCTAGTTGTCGTGGCGGTCGGATCGGGCGTTTTCACGTTCCTTGCCTGGACCTTATGGACCGACGCGCCGTTCGTCACCGCGCTGACGTTTGCGATCTCCGCCGTCGTAATCGCCTGCCCGGACGCGCTGGGGCTAGCGACGCCCACGGCTGTCGCCGTCGGCATCGGCCTCGGTGCAAAGCACAACGTGCTGATCAAAGACGCGGTCACTCTGGAGCAGACCGCGAGGGTCGACACCATCGTGGTGGACAAGACCGGGACGTTGACGGAGGGCCGGCCAAGAGTCACCGACATCGTCACCGTTGCGGGATTCCCACAAGATGTCCTTCTAAGGCTCGCGGGGGCCGCCGAGCAGGCGTCCAGCCATCCGTTGAGCGTCTCGGTCGTTGAAGCGGCAAGGTCGAGCCTTGGGACGGAACTGCCCAAGGCTGGCACGTTTGAGAACGTGACGGGCCTCGGAATCCGGGCCGTCGTCGAGGACAAGGACGTACTCGTCGGACGAAGAAAGCTCCTCGAAGACGAAGGAGTCTCTCTCGACGGGCTCGAAGCAGCGGAAACAGAGCTCAAGGGCAGGGCCAGGACCCTTATGTACGTCAGTATCGGCGGACGGGCGGCTGGAATCTTGGCGGCGACTGACCCCATCAAGCCCTCCTCCGTCACTTTTGTGAAAGAGATGAGGGCGAGGGGGATCGAGGTCGTGCTGATGACTGGCGACAACAGGGCGACGGGCGAAGGTGTCGCGCGCGAAATCGGGATCGAGCGCGTCTTTTCAGAGGTCCTGCCCGCGCAAAAGGCGAGTTACGTCCAACAGCTCCAGAAAGAGGGCCGGTTTGTCGCGATGGTCGGGGACGGGATCAACGACGCCCCCGCCCTCGCCCAAGCAGACATTGGTATAGCTATCGGCGCGGGCACGGACGTCGCGATCGAAGCGGCGGATATTGTGCTGATGCGCTCGGACCCCCTCGACGCAGTCAACGCGATCATTTTGAGCAAGGCGACAGTGAGAAAAATGAAACAGAACCTCGTATGGGCGAGCGTTTACAACCTCGCTGCGATCCCGGTCGCGGCGGGCGTGTTCTACTCGAGCTTCGGCTGGAGCCTTCGTCCCGAGATCAGCGCGCTGTTGATGTCGCTGTCGTCCGTGTTCGTCGCGACGAACGCAGTGCTGTTGCGGAGGGCCGAGGCGGGCTTCGTGTCCCCTCGAACACACTCCCACTAGGAAAAAGAATGGACGGTTATTCGGTCGGCTCGATCAAGTGCGAGTGTAGCGAGAAGTTCCACTCGCCCCACCTGATCGCCTTGACTGGCGGGCCCGGCGCGGGCAAGACGGCCGTTCTCGAGCTGGCACGGCGAAGCTTTTGCCAGCACGTCGCGATTCTTCCAGAGGCGGCCGGCATCGTCTTCGGCGGCGGGTTCCCGCGACACGACACGGACCCAGGGCGCGTGGGTGCGCAATTGGCGATATATCACGTGCAAAGGTCCGTAGAGCTTCTCGTCATAGGCGAGCGGCAGGTCGGCGTCGCGCTGTGCGACCGAGGGACGCTCGACGGGATCGCCTACTGGCCGTTCGATGAAGCGTCGTATTTCGAACAGACCGGCACGACCCGGCAGGAGGAGTTCCAAAGGTATTGCGGCGTGATCCATCTCCAGTCCCCAAGCGACGGCCAGGGCTACAACCGGCAGAACCTGCTCCGCACCGAGACGGCGGTCGAGGCGGGCGTCATAGACGCGCGCATCGCCGACGCGTGGAAGGGCCATCCGAAGGTCGTCACGATTCCAAGCAAAGAGGATTTTGTGGAAAAGGCGCGCCTGGCGCTCGAAATCGTGCGCGGCGAGCTTCCACAGTGCTGCCTGACCCACGTCCTACCATGAATGTCAGTGATCCGGCGGTTCAGGACTCGGCTTATGGGCTATAACCATACGCAGGAGACACCAAATGACACAGTTCCTGGGCGACATCTCGGGCATGATGGAGATCTTCGCGATTGCTTTGGGTCTTGTGCTACTGCACAGGGCCAAGTCAGAAAGCAATGCGGACCTCCTCAGGGCAGCGGGCTGGTTGCTAGTATGCGGTGGAGTTATCATTGGCGCATGCACCCTTTACTACTGGTTCATGTTCCGATCTCACGGAATGATGGACTACTCGAATCCGATGAACGGCACTTACATGGACGGCGGGCGCATTGCGGAGCCGCGCCAGCAGTAGGAGTCTGCTATGGGCCATAGCCTTCACAAGGGCCAGTCAAGCGGCTCAGCCGATCCAAGAAACAGCCGAGAATTAGGAGCACCGTCACGATGACGTTGCTCTTCGTTGCGGCATTGGCATTTGCTCCTTTTGCTGCGAACGACTGGGTCGTGTACGAGCCTGTCAGGCCAAACGGGAAGAGCATCGTGTTCCTGGCCGGCGACGAGGAGTACCGGAGCGAGGAGGGGCTGCCGCAGCTCGCGAAGATCCTCGCGTTCCGCCACGGGTTCAAGTGCACCGTGCTCTTTTCGATCAACGACAAGGGCGAGATAGACCCCGATAGGCACGACAACCAGCCGGGGCTCGCGGCGCTCGACACCGCCGACCTGTGTGTGATGCTGCTGCGCTTCCGCGAGTGGCCGGACGCGCAGATGAAGCACTTTGACGACTACCTGAGGCGCGGCGGGCCGATCCTCGCGCTGCGCACTTCGACGCACGCGTTCGACCTGAAGCAGGGGCCGTACGAGAAGTACGGCTGGCAGAGCAAGACCTGGCCCGGCGGGTTCGGTAGGCAAGTGCTGGGCGAGACGTGGGTCTCGCACTGGGGAGTCCACGGGCAGCAGGCGACGCTCGGAGCCATAGTGGACAAGCACCCTGTGCTCACCGGAGTCGAGGACGTCTTCGGCACGACGGACGTTTACGAGGCACACCCGCCGAACGACGCGTCGATACTCATGCGCGGAGTCGTGCTCGAAGGGATTTCGCCGGACAGCGCCCCTGCAACTGGAGCCAAGAAGACCGCGGGCGGCATTGAAGCGGCGATCAACAGCCCGGCGATGCCGATCGTCTGGACGCGCGACTACGAGGACAAGAACGGCAAGGTCAACAAGACCCTCACGACCACGATGGGAGCGGCGACCGACCTTCTCAACGAAGGCTTGCGGCGCCTTATCGTCAACGGAGCGTATTGGCTGACCGGGCTCGCCGTGCCACAGAAGGCGAACGTCGGTTTGATCGGCGAGTACAAGCCGAGCAGCTTCGGCTTCGGCGGATACAAGAAGGGCGTCAAGCCGAGCGACCTGGCAAGGAAAGGGCCGCGAGGCTGAAGCCTCGCGGCCCAATCGCTCTTCGGTTACGCAGGCGAGATGTTGTGGTTCGCGCGGAAGAAGTTCGTCGGGTCGTGCTTCTTCTTGATCTCCTTGAGCCGCGCCTCGTTCGAACCATACACGTTGTGCACGCGCTCGCCCTCGTCCTCCGTCAGGAAGTTCATGTACGCGCCGCCGGTCGCATAAGGCTTCGTCGCCTCGTAGAACTTGCGGCACCAAGCGATGCTCGCCTGGTCCTCGCCCGCCGTCTCCCACCGGCCGTGCACGTTCATCACGTAGTTGAACGAGCGGTCCCCGAACGCGGTCGCGTCCGCCGAAACGCGCCGAACCGCGCCGCCGAGCTGCCCGAAGAAGACCTCGGTGTGCGGGCTGGGCAGCGTCTCGATCGCGCCGATGAGCGCGTCGATCCAAGCGTCCGGCAGGTCCTCGAAGTAGTGCGACTTCCAGTAGTTGCGCATGCCGGGCGTGAGCAGCGGGTCGAAAGCCTGCTGCCATCCGGCGTAAGGGTGCGGGCCGACCACGTCGGCGATCGGCTTGCCGATTGCGCGGAAGGGAGCGAGCGCCTTCTCACCGTCCTTCATGTCGCCGCAGTACATCGCGGCGAGCGCGAGGATGTTCGAGCCGTGCACGCTCGGGTCCAAGAACGGGAGCGGCGGAGCCTTGCGCGCCACGCCCCACACAGTCGCCGCATCCGGCGACTTCTTGTTCAGCTCGCGGTACTGGCGAATGACGTCCCGCGCTTGCTCGAGAGGGTACACGATGAGGCCGGAGAGCACCTCCGGCCCGACCGGGTGAAGCTTGAAGACGAAGGACGTGACGATGCCAAAGTTCCCGCCTCCGCCACGGACCGCCCAAAAAAGGTCTGGGTTCTCGCTCGCCGACGCAGTGACCGTTTCGCCCTCGGCGTTCACCAGCTCTGCTGAGATCAGGTTGTCGATGGTCAGCCCGTGCGAGCGGCTGATCCACCCGAACCCGCCGCCGAGCGTCAGGCCTGCGACGCCGGTCGTCGAGTTGATCCCGACGGGAACGGCGAGGCCGTGCGCCTGCGTCGCGGCGTCCAGGTCAGCGAGCGTCGCGCCTGGGCCGCAGACGGCGGTGCGCTTGGCCGCGTCGACGGTGACCCTTTTCATTGGCGAGAGGTCGATCTGCATGCCACCCTCGCACAGCGCCTTTCCGGCGATGTTGTGGCCGCCGCCGCGCACGGCGATGAAAAGGTCGTTCTTGCGGGCGAACTTGACCGCGTTCCTGACGTCTTGAGCGCTCGTGCACTGCACGATCAGCGCGGGCTTCTTGTCGATCATCGCGTTCCAGATCGATCGGGCCCCGTCGTAGGCCGCGGAGCCAGGTGTGAGCAGCCGGCCGCCAAAAGTCGCTGAAAGCTCGCCAAGGGCGGTGCCATCGAGCGTCTTAGAGGGCCCGCTCAAAGTCTCGAGTGTGAGTGTGTTCATAGTGGTCCTAATCGTCCAGTCGAATCCTCTAGAGCCGTTCCAGGGGGAACTGTAAACGAAAGGTTAGCAGAAGTCCCGCTTGCCCTAGGCCCGGTCGCCTTTGGACTTGGTCGCGCAGGACGGCCCACCGTCACAGGGGGCGCCCAAATGGGGCAAAAGTGCCATCCTTAGGGCATGCTCTCCGCCGCAGTGCTCGCCCTCGCGATGCAACAGACCCAGACGATCAAGGTCTACGTCGTCAGCTACTTCCCCACGATCGGGGACGAGATCAACACGGCGGTCACCGGAGACGTCGGCGGGACCTACGACGGGCTGAAGGCGAAGACCGAACAGCTCACCAAGGACGCGTGCGCGAAGCTGGAAGAGGGCTCGCGCTTCCGCGGCTACAAGCTCCCCAGCCCGCCCGCGCTGCGCTATGAGATCGTCGGCCAGGCCGAGTTCCGCGAAGCGATGCCGGTCCTGCCCAAGAAGCCGGGCGAGAGCGTGCCCGTGACCGACTACGGCGCGATCATGCGGCGCATCAACATCAAGCAGCGCGTCGAGGTCGAGGGCGTGAAGGAGGTCTGGATCTGGGGCTACCACGGCGGAGTGTTGACGCTGTGGGAGTCGAACATGTCCAGCCCGACCGGGGACGTGAGCAACTCCAACCGCGACCCCAACGATCTGCCTGTGCTCAGCAAGACCTACACGGTCTACCACTACAACTATGGGCGCGCCGTGGGCGAGATGCTCGAGAACCACATGCACCAGCTCGAAGCGCTTCTCAACTTCGCCGACGGCCGCGACTCGACGCCGGCCGAGAAATGGCCCGACCTGCTCTTCTGGGGCAAGTTCGTCGGCAGCGACGCCTCCCACAAGATCGTGACGAACCCCGCGCGGTGCGGGTGGACGCACTACGCCCCCAACAGCGAGAGCGACTACGACTGGGCCAATCCGCGCTACGTCGACTCGGACATCGAGGACTGGAAGCCGGACGGCCTAGGCAAGACGCAGCGCATCAACGCCGACCGCTGGGAACGCGACCCGGTCAAGTGGCGCGTGTACTGGATGCAGGCGATCCCCGGCGTGGACAACGGGCTCACCTACCACGGCAAAAAACTGCGCGACTGGTGGACCTTCGTTTTCGACTGGGACAAGGCGCGCGCCGAAAAGTGGACGCTGGTCGTGCCGTAGCGGCACGCGCCAGTGGACGCAAAGAAAGCCTCCGTCGAGCGGTCGACGGAGGTGCTGTTCCCTTAGTTCTCTCCTCTAGCAACTCGTGTTTGCTTCAGCTCTTGTTGGGCGAACGGTACGCGAACTCGTTCGTGAGTCGGACTCCGAACTTCGTTCCCGTCTCGAGGACCACGTTGTGAGCCTTGGAGGGATCCTTCTGGATCTCGCCGGCGAGGAACCCGAGGGCTGCGCCGATCACCGAGTTCTCGATGATGTTGCCGTGGGTCAGAATGGACAGCAGCGCGCCTGCGCCCGCTCCGTAGCCGACCCACTTGAGGTCGTCGTTCATTGCGGAGGACTTGGCGACCACTCGGCCGTCTGTGCTTGAGACGCTGTCGTTGTCCAGACCGATCAGTGAGCCATAGATCGGATAGACGAGGCCGTCAGGCATCTTCACTCGGTCGAACTTTAGGCCGAGGACTCCCGGCGTGTTGCCGGTCTTGGCCTTGACGACGTCGACGTGTCCTTGCAGTTCGGAGCCTTGCGGCAGGCCCTGATAGTTGGAGAACTGGCTTGAGTCAAGCCTTGCCGTGAAAGTGTCGCCGACTCGGGACTGGCTCGAGCTGAGGCGAGTGTTCAGGCTGAACGGGATGACTTCGCCCACGTTCAACCGGGATACGTTCGAACCTGTGTCAGGAACGGTGTTGCCGTTGCTCGTGATCTCCACTGTTCGCGAAGCAGCGAGCCATTCGACGTTTGCGCCGAGCGACTCGCTAAGGAAGCGGAGCGGGACCATGACGCGGCCTCGTTTCATCGTCGCCGGTGTGTCCATCGTCACTTGGCTGCCGTTGATCGTCGCTGTGTACGAGTTAAGCGGCAGGACGATCGTGTCGCTGCCGTGCTGTGCGTTCACCGTCTGGTTCGTCGAGTCCCATCTGACGTCTGCACCCATGTGCTCGAAGACGCCGCGCACCGGGACCATTACCCTTCCATTGACCATGGTGGGCTGGACATCCGGAAAGCTGACGGTAAGGCTGTCGACCGTGGTGCGAATGCCCTGGGCGCTCGCAGCCACCGTCAAGGAGAGGGCGGCAAGTACCAGCGTGCAACGCAGTGGTCTCATGACTCGCCCTAGTCTCCAATGTGAATCTGTGAAAATGTTCATCAGAGCCGAGGGTACTGGGGGCCCGGCAGATGCACAAGTCTCGACTTTGGCTGTCATAGGCTTCATTGACATAGAATGAGGGGACTTGTCGGGGACCTCAGCGTCAGATAGGCTCTTTACTAATCATGCTTTGGACGATTGTTCTCATCCTTGCCGCGCTGTGGGTCATAGGCATGCTGGTGAAGAAGACGCTGGGGGGACTGCTCCATGTGCTGCTCGTCGTCGCCGCAATCGTGCTTGTCGTGAACCTGGTCGGGGGGCGGAGCGGCGGATGATCGGGGCACGGGGGGCGACTAGTGCGCCAAAGGTTGAGCTAAAATGAAAATGGCTTTTGAGTCCGCTGGTAAAGGGCCAAGCGGTCATACAAGCATGCACAGATTGTCTGCTCGAGAAGTGGGAGTCGTCGAGCTTGCCATTCGCGGGCTGACGAACGAGGGCATCGCCCGCTCTCTGGACTTGTGTGTCGGGACTGTTAACACGTACTGAATGCAGGCGATCCCCGGCGTGAACAACGGGCTCACCTACCGCGGCAAGAAGCTGCGCAATTGGTGGACCTTCGTTTTCGACTGGGACAAGGCGCGCGCCGAAAAGTGGACGCTCGTCATGCCGTGAGGTCTTGCCGCCCGTCTCTCGCAGTCAAATCGGCGGAGTGGCGGGCTGCCGCCCGGTGGTAAGAGATCACGTTGTAGCCGAGCCAGATCAGGACCAGACCGATCAGCTCGCCCACGTAGAGCCCCTCGACCAGGCCGGCTTTCGCCATCCCCCCGCCGATCCCGGGCAGCAGGCCGCCCACCGCGATGAGCGAATTGCCTCGCACGTACGCCGCATCAGACTTCGTGCGCCAATACCGCACCGCGCTCAGCACGGCGCCGCCGACCAGGAAAGCGAACGCATAGAGGTTGATGAACGGCGTCAGCAGACGCACCCACGACCAAGCGAGGATCGCGCCGGACGGGCGTGCGGGATCGAGCAAAGAGGCGTCAACGGGACTCAGAAACACGAGCGCGGACGCGCACAGGATGAACGGCACCGTGACGCAAGAGAGCACGTTAGCCGTGCGACGCTTGAGGAGCAGATAGGCCACGCCCTGAGCCAGCGGGTAGCCGCCGAGCAGCGCGCCCGCGACGTACCACGCCTTGTTCAGCTCGATAGAGTTGCCAAAGAGCGTGATCGCGCTCTCGATGCCGGTGCCAAGACCGTAGGAAGCCGCGCCGAAAGCCCACCAGACGAGGTGCGGGCCGCTGCGCCGCTCTCGGACTGCGCGGACCAGCACAGCCAGGAACAGCGCGGCGAGCACCGTCGTCGCGATCGGAAGGTAGTGGATCGCTTCCAACATCGCGCTAGCCTTGGCCGTTCCAATAGCGGTTGACCTCCGCCTCCGTGGTGCCATCGCCCTTCAGCCTCTGGATGGCCGGATAAGAGACGTGACCGTCCAGCCAAAGCGCCGTGACGCGCTTAGGGTCGAACCGCCCCCAGAGCTGACCTTGCGACCGCGCGTCCGGAAAAACGCCGCTCCATCCGTTGTAGGGAGGCAGCCCTGGCGGGACCGGCACGGCGAACGGCGGCTCGATGCGCGAGTACCCGACGCTCGTCGTGATCACGCGGGGCGGGCCTCCCGCCGCAGGCGGGACGGTGAGGTCCTTCATCGTGGCCTCGGCGAAGAGCACCGTCTGCGCTACGTCGCCGAGCGAAGTGGCAGAGACTCCGCCGTAGAGCGGGAACGGCTGGCCGAACATAGTTCCGGCGCGCACGCTGTTGAGGTAGCGGTAGTTGAACCCGTAGCTCGGGTTCGCACCAAAGAGGTAGTAGTGGAACGAGTTCGCCGGATCGAAGCGCCCGTGCCCTTGCGGGTCAAACTGCGTCGGGTCCTCTTCGCGGTCCATCGGGCAGAGAAAGACCTGCTCGTTCTTGGTGTAGTTGAGCAGGATGAGCGGATAGTAGTGGAATCCGAACGAAGACGGGTAAGACTGGTCCGCCGGGTCGAACGTAAAGAGAGGCATGGTCGTGTCGTCGTAGTCGGCGAAGTAGATCATCGCTGCGAGCGAGACCTGTCTCATATTGCTCATGGTCACGGTCTTCTTCGCGGCGCGCTTGGCCTGCGCGAACACGGGAAAGAGGATCGCGGAGAGGATCGCGATGATCGCGATGACGACAAGGAGTTCTATGAGAGTGAAGGCGCGGCGTCTCATACCGCGGTTTTGGCCCGCACGGGACTAGGGTCCTATTGCAAGTGGTGACGGGCGTGTGTCGCTGCTGACGCTTTTGCGAAGAATGCGTCACTGCAGTCAAGCAGCCGTCGTCACGGTGCGCTCAAGGGCGCGTCACCACTTCGATTCGCAGAGGTAGACCTCGTTCCCGTCGGGGTCGGTGAAGAAAGCGAGCTTGATCCCGCCCTCCTGGTCGTCCACGATCCCGCCGTTGAACGGCACGCCCTTCGCCGTCAGCCCCGCGACGACCTCCTCGATCGGCCGCGTAACGTTCAGCCCGATCTGCACGCCCTTGGTCACGCCAGGCGTCGGCGAGTTTGGGCCGGCCGGGTGCAGCCCGATCGCGAACCCCTTGCCCGCGTCCACGCTGGCCCAGTGGTCGCCCGCGCGGAATGTGAGCCGCAGCCCGAGCGTCTCGGTGTAGAACTTGACCGCCTCGTCCATGCTCTTGACGAAGATGGTGGCGACGCCCCCCTCGATCCCGGTGGCCTGGCCTGTCGTGCTCATGGGCGGATTATAGCAACGTCGCCACGGCCGCTCGGTTCGGTTCAGTTGTCGTCGCGCCCGTACTTCTCGAAAAAGTACCTGTCGATGAGCAGGTTGACGGCGAAGAAGAGCGCCCCGACCGCGATCAGTCCCAGCCCCGCCAGGACCGCCATCGCCCCCTTGACGTGCCACTGCTGGAAGTTGAACTCGAGCTTGATCACGCAGTACACGCCCCACACCGCCAGGATCGGCGGGATGAGGTAGGCCATGAGCCTTCTGTAGTTCCAGCGCGTCTCCCAGTCCCACACGCATCCATTCTACGGCGTAACATCTAGCAGCCATGCCGACGCCGTACACGCTGAACTACCTCCTCACCTCGCTGGACGCCTCGCCGGACGTGCAGGCCGCGCTGCTCAAGGGGGTCCCCAAGGGCTCGCGGCTTTGGGACGCCGCGCCGGGGCCGGACCGCTTCACGCTGCGCGAGTCGCTCGCGCACCTGGCCGACTGGGAGCCGATCTGGCTCTTCCGCATGCGCACGACGGTCGAGCAGGACCGCCCGTTCCTGCCCGGAATCGACGAGGGCGAGCTGGCGGTGCAGAACAATTACGCCGCGTCCGATCCCGCCGAGTCGCTGCGCAAGTATCGCGCGGGCCGCACGGAGCTGGTGGCGTTCCTGCGCGGCCTGGACTCCTCGGTCTGGCCGCGCAAGCTCGAGCGCGGCGGAGTGGGGGAGATGACGTTCGAGGAGCTGGTGCTGATCGCGCTCGTGCACGACGGCTACCACCTGCGCCACACGCTCGAGACGATGCAGCAGGGCGCAGCGGTCTAGCCGCGCGAAAGCGGAGGGCCGACCTCCCGCCCGGCCAATCTTCGACAGACGGGCCGTGCAGGAGCCCGCTCCTCGGAGAGATAAAAGCTCTCTCCCTGGACCATTAAATAACTCGACTGGACTCTCTCCGGAAACTCCTGGGAACGGTCCAGGCGTCCCTGGCACCGCCCCGGTCGGCCTGGGACCGTTCCAGTCGCTCCTGGGCCCGTTCCAGGAGCCTCTGGATCCGTTGAAAACTCCCCTGGACAGGC
>CAMLDW010000047.1 GCA_946479035.1 uncultured Chthonomonadaceae bacterium
GCGTGAGTAGACTCGACCGATGTTCGAAGCGATCGTCGCCGCCGTCGCACTCGTAGCCGGGATGGTGGCGAGCGTGGTGGGCTTCGGCATCGGCTCGCTGCTCACGCCGACGCTCGCCACGCAGATGGACATGAAACTGGCGGTCGCGGCGGTGTCCGTGCCGCACCTCATAGCGACTGCGTACCGCCTCTCGCTCGTGCGCTCTTCCGTCGACAAGGGCGTGTTCAAGAGCTTTGGTCTGACGAGCGCGGTGGGCTCGCTGTGCGGCGCGTTGCTCGGCGCGCTCTGGGGAAACGAAGGGCTGGGCGCCGTGCTCGCCGCGCTGCTGCTGTTCGTTGGGATCGGCGGGCTGACCGGTCTTCTCGACAAGATGCAGTTCCATGGGAGGATGCGCTGGGTCGCGGGGCTGGCGTCAGGAGTTTTCGGAGGACTGGTCGGCAACCAGGGAGGCGTGCGGTCGGCCGCTCTGCTCGGCTTTGACTTGGACAAGCAGGCGTTCGTCGCGACCGCGACGGCGAGCGGCGTGATCGTGGACCTGGCGCGGATGCCGGTGTACGGTTACATGAACTGGCACCGCCTTCTGGAGAGATGGCCGTTGATCTCGCTGGCGACCGTCGGCTGTCTGGTCGGGACGGTCGTGGGCAAGCGGATGCTCGCACATGTTCCTCAGGCTTCGTTCCGCCGTGTGGTGTGCGGCGTGCTGATCGCGACGGCCGTGTTCGTGCTAGCGCGCTTCGTGTTCGGCCACTAGTTAGGACAAGGCTCGAGGCCCTCCCGTGCCACAATCTCCCCCAACCCAATGAGCAAAGACCTCGGCATTACAGGAAGGCGGGGTCATTCTAGAATGGCACTGATCGCGCGGATGCGTTCCTGAAACTCCGGCAATACGTTTACCACCGTATCCCACACGACATCGAGATTCACGCCGAAGTAGTGGTGGATCAGTTTGTTCCGCATCGCCGCGATGTTTCTCGAGGGAACGTCGCCGTGTGACGACTTCAGATCGTCCGAGAGGTTCTTTACAGCTTCGCCAATCACCTCGAAGTTGCGGATCACAGCGTCCTGCGCCATCTGGTTCGCCCTGAACGCCTCCTCTCCTTCGGACGTGTAAATGAGGATCTTATCAATCGCCTCGCCGATGTGGCGCAGGTAGGAGCCGTCGCGGCTCACAGTCCGACGGCCTCGCGAAGGATGTTCGGGCCGATGTGCGGGCTCAGGCCGCCCTCGACCACCAAGTCCACCTTTCGCCCGATCAGGGCACTCAACTCGTCCTCCAACGCCACGAGATCGAGAAGGGTGCGGCCCCTTTCCAGCGCGACCAAGAAATCAACGTCGCTGTCCGCGCCGTCCTCGCCTCGCACGACCGAGCCGAACACGCGCACGTTCGACGCGCCATAGCGCGCGGCGACCTCTAGGATCACTCCACGCATGCCCGCTAGCCTCTCTCGCGTCGTCATGGCCCTATTTTGGCGCATCTTGACCCCCATCTCCCCTCCTGGTGCGCATTGGAAAGGGGAAACACTTGCCTAAGCCAAACTCAGGCTACCTGCCACAATCTCCCGCAACAGAATGAGCAAGGAACTGGGCATCACCCCACGCGCCGAGAACTACGCCGAGTGGTACAACGACCTCGTCAAGCGAGCGGAGCTGGCCGAGAACAGCCCCGTCCGCGGCTGCATGGTCATCCGGCCCCACGGCTACGCGGTGTGGGAGCTCATGCAGCGCGCCTTGGACGACATGTTCAAGGCGACCGGGCACGTCAACGCCTACTTCCCGCTGCTCATCCCGATGTCGTTCTTCGCCAAGGAGGCCGAGCACGTCGAGGGCTTTGCCAAAGAGAGCGCGATCGTCACGCACCACCGGCTGAAGGAGGGTCCGGACGGTCTCGGCGTCGACCCAGAGGCGAAGCTCGAAGAGCCGTACGTCATCCGCCCCTCGAGCGAGACGATCATCTGGCATACGTATAAGAATTGGATCCAAAGTTATAGAGATCTCCCAATCTTGATCAACCAGTGGGCCAACGTCATGCGCTGGGAGCTGCGCCCGCGCCTGTTCCTGCGCACGACCGAGTTCCTCTGGCAAGAGGGTCACACGGCGCACGCCACGTACGACGAGGCCGAGGAAGAGGCGCTCAAGATCCTCAACGAGTGCTACGGCCGGTTCGCCGAGGAGTGGATGGCGGTCCCCGTGCTCAAAGGCGTCAAGAGCGAGCACGAAAAGTTCGCCGGCGCCGACCACACCTTTACGATCGAGGCGATGGTACAGGACCTGCGCGCGATCCAGGCGGGCACCTCGCACCACCTCGGGCAGAACTTCGCCAAGGCGTTCGACGTGAAGTACCAGAGCAAGGAAGGAAAGCAGGAGTACGTCTACGCAACGAGCTGGGGCGTCTCGACGCGCCTGATCGGCACGGTCGTCATGGCGCACAGCGACGACAAAGGGCTCGTGCTGCCGCCAAAGCTCGCGCCGGTCCAGTGCGTGGTCATCCCGATCGGCAAGGGCGAGCAGCTCGCGCCGGTGCTGCAAGAGGCGAACGCGATTGCGGACTCCTTGCGCTCGAAGGGCGTCCGCACCAAGGTTGACGACCGCGACAACGTCTCGCCCGGCTTCAAGTACAACGATTGGGAGCTCAAGGGCGCATGCCTGCGCCTCGAGCTCGGCCCTCGCGACCTCGAGGCAGGCAACTGCGTCGTCGCCCGCCGCGACCAAGAAGAAAAGCAGACTGTTCCGTTAGACAAAGCAGTCACGCACGTCGTTAGCGAACTGCCAAAGATGCAGCAGGCGCTCTTCGACCGCGCGCTGGAGCTCCGCAACAAGAACACGCACCGGGTCGACGACTGGGAATCCTTCAAGAAGCAGTTCGCAGACGAGGGCGGCGGCGGGTTCGTGCTCGCGCACTGGGACGGCACAACGGAGACGGAAGAGCGCATCGCCGACGAGACCAAGGCCACGATCCGCCTCATCCCGCTCGAGCCGCTCCACCCCGACGACGCCAAGCCTGGCAAGTGCGTCCTCACCGGAAAGCCGAGCAAGCAGCGCGTCGTGTTTGCGAAGGCGTACTGATCTGTCAGATCGGTCCGATCTGACAGATCAGGTTGTTCCTACCAAGAGCCCCCGCCCCCGCCGCCGAAACCTCCGCCGGAGAACCCCCCGCCGCCCGAGAACCCCGAAAAACCCCCGCTGGCGCCCGAAGAGCGCGGCGGGGTCCCGGCAGCCGAGCCGAAGTCCGAAGTCATTGCCCGCAGGTCGCTGACGAACATCATCGGCACGAAAACCCCGCCGTAGGGGTCGCTGTACCACGAGGGCGGCTGCTTTACGATGTCCCTGAAGGCGTCGTTCCACTGCTCGATCAGGTCGAACGCGACCGCGTACGGCAGGTACTCCTCGTACTTCAGACCGTCAGGCTGCTTGTCGACGACCCACGCCATGTAGTGCTTGCGGTAGCGCATCATCTCGTAGAACCCGCGAGCCTCGCGCCGCGCCTGGCACCCTTCATAGGTCCGCTTCGGCATTTGCAAGCCGAAGAGCACTGCAGGAACGAACGCCGTTCCGATCCCGACGAAGGTCACCCACGGGTCGCTCACCAGCGACGCCTTCGAAAGCAGCCACCCTAGCCCGCCCGCGAACAGCAACCCCAGCAAGACCGCGCCGCCGCGCACGCTGTTTGGGTTCGAGACGTAGTAGTTGCGGTCTACTAGGTCGTCATAGATCGTCTGTTTCAGCTCGCTGATGTATGGCGCGACGTCCGTGCGCAGGTCCTCCTTGGTGATGGTCTCTCCGGCGCCCGCCAGGCGCCGGTAGAGCTTTGCCTCGAACGGCGAGAGCCCGGTCGTGTCCGTCTTCACCGTCGGGTGCATCACATATTCGCGCGAATGGAACAGGTTCTCCTTCTGCACGCGCTCGACTGTCAAGTACCCCTTGGTGCACAGCGACATGATCCCGGCCGCAAGGTCGCGCTGGTCCACCCGCTCGTCGATCATCGTGCCCGTCTCGGCCGCCGGCAGGCCGCCTGGCGGCTCGAACCGCACAGCGGGCGGCCCGTCCCGCTGGTCGCGGCCGATCTTCGACCAAACGAAGAACATTACGAGCCCGACGACGAAGGGCGTCAGCAGCGCCAAGTACTCGCTCGCCCTCCGCATGAACTCAACGATCCACGCCGGCCTCGGCACCGCAGATTGCGGCACGCCGAGCACGAACGTCAGGCCCTGGCCGGGGCCTAGAGGCTCGGACCGGGAGCCGGAGAACTCCGTGGTAGTCAGGTGCAGCGAGGTCGCGACCCGGTTGTTCCCGTCGACGTCCCCTACTCCGGACACCTCCGCCGCATCGCGCGAGCCATATCCGCCTGCGAACACGCGGCCGCGCACGTGCTTGGCGTCCGACTCAGGGAACGTCACGCGAAAGGACGCGCTCGAGACCTGGGTGTCCCACTGGTCCCCCGTGGCGTTCCAGTAAAGCTCCGTCCAGTCGTCCCAGGAGCCCGACGACTGCCAGTTTAAAGCGCCGAAGACCGCGTACTGGATCACATACGTCTTCTTGGTCCCTGCGGCCAGCAGCACGTCGGCGTCCCCGATCCGGACCTTGAGGTAGTCGCCCTCGCGCGTCACCTTGGTGCCCTGCTGCTGGCCGTCCCCGTCGGTCACGCTTTGGAACTTCAGCTGGATTGCCCTCCGCTTGCCCTGGCCCGCGTCGTACACGATCGGAATCGTGCGGTAGATGCCGTGCTTGGGCTCGTTGAAAGTGACCTGGATCCGCTCTGTGACGTCGATCGTCGCGTCCTTATTAAGCCGGACCTCGACCTTCAGCGAGTCTATGACATACGGGTAGCCCTGCGCCAACGCGGCGCTTCCCATTAGTGGCAACCAGAGGACAGCGAGCCGCTTCAAGACCATGCTGGGAACGTTACCCATGCGCGCCCCCGTGGATAAGTGTGGGGATAATTTATCGCAATTTGCGAACACCCGAATTAGGCCGAGAAGTACAGTAATCACACAGCAGCCGACGAGCTGGTCCGACGGACCGGGGGCAACCCAGGCGAGTAGGAACCGGATCTAATAAAGCGGTTGCGACGCAGTGAGCGGGACATCGCATCGGGCAGTTCGACCTTCGGGAAGAAAAGCCAGAAGCGTTGAACCGACCGTTCACAGCGGTATTGCGAGAGGCAAGTCCGCCCGGTCAAAAGGGCAGCGGCAGAGCGGACAGTGCTTCGGGAGTGTCCAGCCCGGAGCGCAGCGCTCGCAAAACTCGGTTCGCCGCTCTTGGCGGTAGGTTCGGAAGTCGAGCCGTAGGCCCGCAAGGGCCGTGTCCCGCAAGGGGCTAGGCAAGACAGCCACAGCAGGCTGAGGTTCACGCCAATGCTTGCAAACCGCGGTCGCCCCCTTAAAAGGGCGTTACGCCTGGGATGTGGCCCGTGCCGGCCAAGCGCCGACAGCCCGCAAGGGCAGCCCGAAAGGGCGTCGGTGAAGTGGAGCGCCCGCAAGGGAGCTCGGCTAAAGGCCGTGAGCGGCGGATCGAGCCTGATTGAATCGTTGGGCTGACAGCTGTCGACCTTCGGGAAGGCAGCTAGGGCTAGATGGAAACAACCAGGATTCGGCCGCTTCGGGCCGGCTTCGGCCGGTCCGAGCGGTCGAGCAAGTTTGACGGTGTCGTGCCTCCGCAGCGCGGCGCCGTCAACACTTTAAAGCCCTGGAACAAGCACCCCAAGCGCGACGTCAAACCCGTCAAGATGCCGGGATTGCCTGCGCCAGAGCCTTCGGTCGCGCATTTCCGTCCATTCTGTTATACAATCACATTTGCTGGGGTCCATGAAAATGGCTAGACGCACCGCACTCGTACTCATATCTTTGTCCATAGTCGCATCCTCCGCACTGGCTCAAAAACCCGCGCCGGGAACCGTTCACTTGACCACTAGGCTCGAGTTCTGCAAGCTCAGGAACCCGGACGGGACCGTGTCCAACGTCAGCGGAGTGCCCATAAACGTCACGATCACCCCGATTACGGCAGACACGTACAAGGCTCGCACCGCCACGTTGCGCCCGCCCGCCCCGTTTGCAGAGCTCACCCTCGGCGTCAGTGCCAAACCTGCCTTCTTGCCCGCAAACGAGACGGTCTACAAGAACGACCTCGGCAGCAACTTCGTGGCAGAAGAGGGGAACAGCTGCCTCGACGACATGACCCTTACGGCCGGAGCGGACAACAAGGCGTGGAAGATCGTCACATTTGGCGTCCACCTCGCCACGACGAGCCGCACGGGCAAGTTCCTCGTCCGGTGGATCGGCTGGGAGACCTACACGACGGGCCGGGGCGCCGGCGTCTCTGCGTTCGACGACCAGCTGTTTGACGCAGGCTTTTACCTGCAGCGCGGCCAGTTCGCGCCTGAGAGCGACACGTTCCTTCTGACCGTGGATCTGACGGCCAGTCCCATCTTCATCGTTCCGAACCAGACCTGCTACTTCGCTCAGCAGTACCGCGAGCCGCACGTGGTCGGCTCCCCTCCGGCCGAGGACGGCGAGGGCCAGTTCACATCGACCTGGAACGTGTTCTCAAACCAGGGGCCGCAGGTCGGCGGTAGCGAAGACCTCTTCTGGTTCGACGACCCCCAGCCCGACGGGGTCTACGACGAAACCGAGGTCGACAACTTCGGCACCGAAAACCCTGGCGCCGGCAACTTCTTTTTCGAGATCGCAGTTGCTTCGACCAACACCCAAGACCTCAATCCGATCAGCTTCCAATGGCTGCGGGGTCAGGCGGTCAGCGGGACGCTGGGCAGCCTCTGGTTCGACGACCAAAGCTACCTAGTGGGGAGGAAGTTCTTCGTGCTCAATGCGGCCGAGGCACCGATCCAACTTGTCACGGAGACGTTCTCACCGACCCAGGCGATCACGTCGCTCCGGATCGACGTCGATGCGAAAGTGAGCACGTCCGGACTCGGCATGAAGATCGAGCTGTACAACTTCACGACTAACCAGTACGTGCAGGTGTACAACGCCGCCGCCTCGACGAGCGATCTGCGCGGTATAGGCTTTGCCGCCAACCCGTCCCAGTTCGTCCAGTCCGGCACGAACACCATCCGTGCAAAGACGAGCTTCTATCAGATCGGCATCGTCCTCAATAATGGATGGACGGCCTCGGTCGACCAGGTTCAGTGGAAGGTGACGACCAGCTAGCCTTCGAGAAAGACAAACCGGGGCGGCGCCCGATCGGGCGCCGCCCCGGCTCGTGTTAAGCCCGAACGCTCAGCGCTTGTCCATCGGCACGAACGCCAGCCCGTGCGGGCCCTCGTAGATGCACGAAGGCCGGATGAGCCGGTTGTTCGCGAGCTGCTCTAGCACGTGCGCTGACCACCCGCTCACCCGCGCGATCACGAAGATCGGCGTGTAGAGGTCGACCGGGATCCCCAAGGCGTAGTACGCGTACGCGGCGGGGAAGTCCACGTTCGGGTAGATCCCCTTCTCCGTCTCCATCACCCGCTCCAGGATGTCCGCGATCTGCGACCACTTCTGCATCCCCTTCTTCTCGCACAGCTCCTTGCCGATCTTGGTCATGTAGATCGCACGCGGGTCGCGCTTCTTGTACTCGCGGTGACCGAAACCCATGATCTTCTTCTTGGTCGCCAGCGCGTCCCTGATCCACGCCTCCGCCTTGTCGGGCGTGCCGATCTCCTGCAGCATCTTCATCGCCTCCTCGTTAGCACCGCCGTGCAGCGGGCCGCGCAGGGTGCCGATCCCGCTCACGATTCCGCTGTAGATGTCGCTCAGCGTCGCGACCGTCACGCGGCAGGCGAACGTCGAAGCGTTAAAGCCGTGCTCGGCGTAGAGCGTCAGCGAGGAGTCGAGCACGTGCGCCGTCTCCGCGTCCGGCTCCTTCCCACTCATCAAGTAGAGGAAGTTCTGCGCGACCGTGTGCTCCTTCTTGGGCGCGAGCGGCTCCTGGCCGGTCCTGATCCGGTGGCCGTTCCCCACGATCGTGCTCGCCTTCGCCACGATCCGCACCGCCTTGCGAAGGTTGGCCGCCTGGTCGCTGGCTGGCGCAGCGTAATCCGGGTCGAACGGCGCCGCGACGGCAAAACCGACCTTGGCGATGTCCATCGGGTGCGTCCCTTTGGGCAGTTGCTTGAGCGCCGTGTACACCTGGTCCGGCACCGCGCGCTCATCGCAGAGCGCCTTCTTGAAACCGTCTAGCTCCGCCCGGTTCGGCAGCTTGCCGTAGAGCAGCAGGTGCGCCGTCTCCTCGAACGAGCCTTGGCTCGCCAGGTCGTGCACGTTGTAGCCGCGGTAGACGAGCGTGCTGGTCTCGCTGGTGATGTCGGAGATCGACGTGACCCCGCCGATCACCCCTTCGAGTCCCGGGCTGTAGTTCGGATGCGTCGTCGCGCTCATCTTTGTCTCTCCCGGCGCCTTGGCCGGACATGGGGTCGCTCAGGTCGGCTTCGCAGTCTGAACTCAAAGCCCAAGAAGGCTCCCCGCGCCTCCGAATCCGAGTCTACCAGAGGGTTTTCTCGGCCGGGCCCGGGGCCTATCCACGGGTCCAATCCTTGCCCTTTTCCGTGTACTGCGGATATTCGATCCGTTCGTACAGCTCGTCGCGCGTCGCCATGCGGTCGATCCACCCGGCCTGCGTCCCGGTCTTCACGAGGTCCGCATAAAGCGCATCCAGCGCCTTCAGTGTCACCCGCAGCGCCGTCACCGGGAAGATCACCATCTGGTACCCCATCTGCCCGAACCGCGCCGCAGGGATCAGCGGCGTCTTGCCGAACTCCGTCATGTTCGCCAGCAGCGGCACTCGCGAAACCGCCGCGCGGAACCGCGCAAACTCCTCCTCGCTCGCCAGACCTTCCGGGAACACTGCGTCTGCCCCCGCTTCTACATAGGCCAAGGAACGCGACACCGCCGCGTCGAAACCCTCGACCCCTGCCGCGTCCGTCCGCGCGATCAAAACGAACGACGGGTCGCGCTTCGCCGAGACCGCCGCGCGCACCTTCGCGCACATCTCCTCGCATGGCACCACCTCTTTGCCGTCCAAGTGCCCGCACCGCTTCGGCGAGACCTGGTCCTCGATGTGGATCCCCGCCGCGCCGGCCCGCTCGAACTCGATCACCGTCCGCACCGCGTTCCACTCCGCCCCAAACCCCGTGTCAGCGTCGCTCACAACGGGCACCGGCGCGACCTGGCAAGCCTGCGCGACCACCGTGGACATCTCGCCCAGCGTCATCAGTGAGATGTCCGGCACTCCGAGCTGGGCGTTCGTCATCGCCCCGCCGCTCATGTACACGGCCTGCGCCCCGGCCTTGTACGCCGCCAGCGCCGAAAGAGCGTTGTACGCCCCCGGCAGCACCACGACCCCTTTCTCGAAGGCCGCGCGCAGCCTCGCGCCTGGAGATTCGAGCGGTGCGCGCAACATCCCGCGAAGGATACGCCAATTGCAACCTTAGGGAGGGTGCCGCGCTAGATTGTGGTGCTGGCCCCCAGGCCTGCTCTTCCATGAGGAGGGCGCCGCTCCGTCGGCACCCAGCCCAATGGAGGGTCTTGGTCGCGATCGGGAGAACCCTGGCAAAAGCGCAGTGGTGCCTACAACCTCGCAAGGGGCAGACATTGCTATACTAGTCTCGATGGTGGAGGCTCTCCTTCTCGGACTGGGCGTAGTGCTCGGCGCGGTGATCGTGTACTTTGCGATCGTGCCCAAGCTCCAGGCAAAGGTTGCCGCAAACGAACAGGCAGTCTTGGAAAAGACGACGCTCGAAACGCAACTGAAGGAAAGGGAAAAGTCACACCTAGACCGCATCAAGGCCTATGAGGACGCTGAAAGGACGATGGAGGCCAAGTTCGATGCGATCTCGTTAAGGAACCTCACTGCGGCGCTCGAACAGCACCGCCGAATCGCCGGGGAAGACACAGACCAGCGCAAGAGAGCCATCGAGGAGATGCTCAAACCGTTCAAAGAACGGCTCCAAGAGCTCGACGGGCACAACCGCGAAATAGAGAAGACGCGCGCACAGGCGTACGGCGAGCTCTTAGATCAGGTCAAGTCCCTCGGCGAGCAGCAGACCGGACTGACCAAAGAGACCAACCGCCTCGTCCGTGCGTTGCAGGACCCGGGATCGGCCGGAAGCTGGGGCGAGATGGTCCTCGAGCGCGTCGTCGAGATGGCTGGCCTCCAAGAGCACTACACGTTCGACCAGCAGTCAACGTCCAAAGAAGAGGACGGCGACCAGCGACCGGACATGATCGTCAACCTTCCTGGCGGACGCACGCTGGTTATCGACTCGAAGGCCCCCATGCGCGCCTACATCGAGGGCCTCGAATCTAACAACGAAGAAACGCGGGACACGTTCTTCCGCACGCACGCGGGCAAGCTGTACGAGCACGCCAAGGAGCTCAAGCGTCGCGACTACTCGAAACGCGACGGTGCGCCCGACTTCACCGTCATGTTTATACCGAGCGAATCGGCGTTTCGCACCGCAGTCGAGCTCCGCCCTTCGCTAATCGAAGAGTCCATGGAGTGCAACGTTGTCCTCGCGACACCCACCACTCTCTTGGCGCTCCTCCGCGCTGTCAATTACGGCTGGCGACAAGAGAGGCTCGCGCAGATGGCGGGAGAGGTTCAAAAGGACGCTGCGCGCCTCTATGACGCCCTCTCGACGCTCACAGACCATTACGTCAGGCTCGGAAAGTCGCTCAAGGGGGCCGGCGAAGCCTACAACGCGTTCGCGGGGTCGCTCGAGGGCCGGGTCCTGCCCGCCGCGAGAAGGTTCAAGGACCACGGAGTCCCGTCGAACAAGGAAATGGCCGCGATCGATCTCATTGACTTTCACGCCCGACCACTGCAGAGCGAAGAGATCTCTGGAAAAGGAGCCCTTCCGTTCTACGAGCACGACCTCGAACCGAGCTCCGAGTCGAACAGCATCGAATGAGCCCGAAGAGCGTCAAGCTCAAAACTCGGAATGTGGCTCCGGCGGCAAGAATCACTGGACCGGATCTGGCCGTCTGAGAACTGGTAGGTCAGGGATGATCGTTGCCCTAGCGCTGCTTGCCGCAAGCGCCTCGACGGACACGGCCGCGAATCTGCGCGCCTTCGTGGACCTGGCTCGAAAGCAACACGGGCTCCCACCAATTCACCAAAACGCCGCGCTACAAGGTGCGGCCGAGGCGCACATCGCCTATATGCGCGACAACCGCGTCTTTGGCCACGCGGAACAGCCCGGATGCAGGGGCTTTACGGGCCGCACGCCGGGCGACCGGGCGTTCGCCTTCGGCTACAGGGGCGGGAACGGCGAGGTCCTCTCAGAATCGAGCCTTGGGCTCGACGACGCGCTCGCCGAGCTCTTCGCCGCGCCATATCACCGAGCGATGTTCCTCCAGCCGATCAGCCCCGACTTCGGCGCTGCATCTCTTGAAGGTTCGGTGTGCATCAAGTTCGGCGGGCCGACCGGAAACGGCACCGTCGTTTCCCCGCCGAACAATGCGAAGGACGTTCCGACCACGTGGGACGGCACAGAGACGCCAGACCCGCTCCGCAGCCAAAACGTGGACGGCCCGTTCGGTTATCCCGTCATCGTAGTGTTTTTCGGCTCCGACGCTGATCGCTTGCGCCTCTCGCGGGCAGCAATGCGCGACGCAAACGGCAGGGAAGTCGCGGCCTACGTCCTCCACCCCGGCAACGACAGGCTTTCGAAAGGGCTGGTCACGCTCGTCCCGGCAAAGCCGCTCGCAAGGTCCGCGGTCTATTCCGTCAGGATCGAGTACGCGAACGCCTCCGGCAAACATGTGCTCGCATGGAGCTTCAAGACCGCGAACTGGCGACGACTTGCCGCCGCTCCATAAAGTAACCTTAGGCCAGATGAATCCCACGCTGCAAGACTGGCTGAAGTCTAACATTCAGGGCCTCAAGGAGAAGCACCTCTACAAGGTGCCGCGCATCCTCGAGACCGCAGCCGGCGGCCGCGTAAAGATGGACGGCAAGGAGGTCGTCAACCTCTCGAGCAACAACTACCTCGGCCTCGCCAACCACCCGAAGGTCAGGCAGGCGGCGATGGACGCGATCGAGAGGTGGGGTGTAGGCGCGGGCGCCGTGCGCTGGATCGGCGGCACCATGCAGGTCCACGACGAGCTCGAGCAGCGCCTCGCGAAGTTCAAGCGAGTCGAGGCCGTGCTCGTCTTCACGAGCGGGTTCACCGCCAACAGCGGCTGCATCCCCGCCGTCCTGACCGAAAAGGACGTCGTCATCAGCGACGAGCTCAACCATGCCTCCATCATCGACGGCGTGCGCCTCTCCACCGCCTCATATCGCAAGTCGGAAGGCTGGGTTTACGCGCACAAGAACATGGACCAGCTCGACGACATCCTGAAGAAGGCCACGGAAAACGGGTTCGAGAAGAAGATGATCGTCACGGACGGCGTCTTCAGCATGGACGGCGACATCGCGCCGCTCCCGCAGATCGTCGAACTCGCCGAAAAGCACGACGCCTTCGTGATGGTGGACGACGCGCACGCCTCCGGCGTGCTCGGCAAGAACGGCGCCGGATCGACCTCTCACTTCGACCTCTACGGCCGGGTTGACATCCAGCTCGGCACGCTCAGCAAGGCGATCGGCGTCGTCGGCGGATACATCGCCGGCTCGGCCGAGCTCAAAGAGTGGCTCATCAACCGCGGCCGTCCCTACCTCTTCAGCACCGCGCTCCCTCCCCTCGTCGCGGCCGCGCTGATCGCCGCGATCGACGTCATGGAGAACGACCCGGAGCCGATGAAACGGCTATGGGAGAACACAAAGTGGTGGAAGAGCGCGCTGAAGGAGGCCGGTTTCGACACGATGGGCAGCGAGACGCCGATCACTCCTGTCTTCGTCGGCGACGAGGCGACCGCGCAACGGATGGAGAAGTTGCTCTTCGACGAGGGGGTCTATGCGCTCTCGATCTCCTATCCGACCGTCGCGCTAGGACGCGCGCGCATCCGCACCATGCCCAGCGCCGCGCACACGAAGGAAGACCTCGCCTTCGCGCTCAAAGCCTTCATCAAAGTCCGCGATGGACTGAAAGTGAAGGCATGACCCTTAGTTGCCCTGGACCAGCTTCGCCCGCACAGCCTTCATCGCCGCCTCGGTGCGGCTGTTCACTTGCAGCGCCTTCAAAATGTTGCTCACGTGGTTCTTGACCGTCTTCTCGGCGATCGAAAGGTGCCCCGCGATCTCCTTGTTGCGCATCCCCTTCGCGATCAGCTCCAGGATCTCCGTCTCGCGGTCGCTCAGCACATAGAGCTCTGCGTCGTCCGAGTCGTCGTCGTCCTTCACGCGCCTAAAGTCGTCGATCACCTTCGTCGCGATCTTCGGCGTCACCTTCGCCTCGCCCCGGTGCGCCAAGCGGATCGCGTCCACCACGTCCTGCGGCGTCGAAGTCTTGAGCAGATAGCCGAGCGCCCCGGCGCGGAACGCTTCAAAGACCGTCTCGTCCTCCTCGTTCACCGTCAGCACGACGATCGCGATGTCCTTCTCCTTCCGCAGCACCCGCCGTATCAGCTCCAGCCCGTCCATGCGCGGCATGTTGATGTCCGTCAGCAAGACGTCGGGCGGGTCCTTCTCGCAGGCCTCCAGCGCCTCCTGCCCGTCCCCGCATGCGGCCAGGAGCTGGCACTCGGGCATGAGCGTCAGCGTGCGTTGGATCGCGTTGCGGTATGCGGGCTCGTCTTCGGCGATCACGACTCGAATGGTCGAGGACATCGCGCCGATTATACTTCCAGCCCCGTTTTGAACCTGGTTCGGCCATAATCAAGCCGGAATGAGCCTTCTCGAGGTCAAGGGGCTGCACGTCAGGATCGGCGACGCTCACATCCTGCGCGGCGTCTCCTTCCACGTCGAACCGGGTGAGACCCTCGGCGTCGTCGGCGAATCGGGCTGTGGCAAGACCATGACCGGACTCGCGCTCATGGGCATGCTCCCGCGCGGCGCCGTCGTCTCGCAGGGCGAGGTCCTCTTCGAAGGGCGGGACCTCACAAAGCTCCGCCCGCGCGATTGGCTCGACGTGCGCGGGCAGGAGATCTCGATGGTCATGCAGGACCCGTTCACCTCGCTCAACCCGATGATGCGCGTCGGCCACCAGATCGCGGAGGTCTACCAGCTCCACCAAGGCATGGATCGCGGCGCTGCGCGTCGGCTGGCCGTCGAGATGATCGACAAGGTCGGCGTGCCCGCGCCGGAAGACTCCGCGCGCAAGTACCCGCACCAGATGAGCGGCGGCCAAAGGCAGCGCATCGTCATCGCGATCGCCTTCGCCTCGCGCCCAAAGCTGCTCATCGCCGACGAGCCGACCACCGCGCTCGACGTCACGCTGCAAGCGCAGATCCTGCACCTCCTGCGCGACCTGCAAAAAGAGGTCGGCACGGCGGTCGTGCTCATCTCCCACGACATCGGCGTCATCGGCTCGCTCGCAGACCGCATCGCGGTCTATTACGCCGGGCAGGTCGTCGAGACCGGCTCGGGCACGCAAGTGCTGCACGCGCCGCGGCACCCGTACACGGTGGCGCTGATGGCCGCGCTGCCCACGGTCGGTGCAAGGCGCCTCGCGGCGATCGGCGGCCAGCCCCCGAGCCTCACCTCCAAGATCGAAGGCTGCGCCTTCGCCCCGCGCTGCCCCAGCCGCTTTAGCAAGTGCGACGAAGAGCCCGCGCTCTTCGAGGTCGGCGACGGCCAAGCCTCGGCGTGCTGGCTTGTCAAACAGACGGCTGACCGTTAAGCGGCCAGGATTCCCCTCCCCTTGAGGGGAGCGAGGAAGTCAACCTACTTCCCAAACATGTTCTCGTACAGCAGGTCCAGCTTCTGCTGCGGGTTGATCTTGCCGTTCAGCATGTGCGAGGCGAGCCCCAGGCCGAATAGCGTCGCCAGCAAAAGGTCCGCGTCCTTGAAAGGCGATCCCGCGCGCACTGCGCCGCCAGTCGCCACCTGCTCCGCAACCAGAGAGCGCCACTCCGCCCAGATCGCCCCGACCTTCTTCTGCACCGAGGGCACCGTCACGCCCGCGGCGTAAAGTCCGCCCAGCACCTTCACAAAGCGGCTCGTCGGTCGGCAGTACGCCTCCGCCAGCGCGATCTCCGCCTCGAGCTTTTGCCGCGCGGTCTTCGCGCCCTGCTGGAACTGCAGGCGGTCCCGGATCAGCTGGTGCAGCGCGTATTCCGCCACGGCCACGATCAGGTCGGTGCGGTGGGGGAAGTAGTAGTGCACCGTCGCGTGGTTGATCCCGATCGCCTTTGCCACCGTCCGCGCGTGCAGCTCCTCCAGCCCTCCTGTGCCTAGAATGTCATAAGCGGCCTTCCGAATCTGGTCTTCTCTTTTCACGGGATCACATTCTGACCAATTGGTTACCGCATTGTCACCCCCAGCGTTCGTCGTAGCGCGCCCCCTCCCCCCCTTGGGGGAGGGGGCCATCCTTCTCACCGGCCCCATCCGTCACAATCCACAGAGTTGGACCCCTATCCACGGACTTGGGCCGAAATCGACCTCCCCGCGATGGGCCGCAACCTCGCCCAGGTGCGCTCCGTCGTCGGCGCCAAGGTCGCCATCGCGCTCGTCGCCAAGGCCGACGCCTACGGCCACGGCCTTATCCCGGTCAGCCGTTACGCCGTGCGCAACGGCGCTGACTGGGTCGCAGTAGCCACCGTCCAAGAGGGGATCGCGCTCCGCGACGCCGGCATCGACGCCCCGATCCTCGTCATGTCGCCGATGCTCGAGATCGAGGCCGAACAGGCGGTCTTCTACGGCCTGGACGTCGTCGTCGAGCGCACCAGCACCGCGCAGGCGCTTGGTGCCGCCGCCTCGGCGAGCCACAGGACCGCGCGCGTCCACCTCAAAGTGGACACCGGCCTCTCGCGCTTCGGCGCTGCGCCCGGTGAGGCGCCGATCGTCGCGCAGCAGATCCTGGAGACGCCCGGTGTGCAGCTCGTCGGCGTCACTCAGCACTTTTCCAACTCGTTCGGCGACGAGGCCTCCACGCAGATCCAGGCCGACAGGTTCTTCAAGACCATCGACCTGTGCAAAAAGGAAGGCGTGACGTTCGAGTGGGTCCACATGGCCAACAGCGCCGCGACTTGGAAGCGCCCGGACACGCACCAAAACATGGTCCGCATCGGAATGCTCGCCTACGGGTTCGGTGCGACGTCTAAGGCCCTCGGCTGCACGCCGATCCTGACCTGGAAGGCCCGCATCTCCGCCCTGCGGACCGTGCCGAGAGGAATGCCGCTCAGCTACGGCGGCACTTTCGTGACCGAGAGAGAATCGCGAATAGCGACCGTCGGCGTCGGCTACGGCGATGGCTTTCCGCGCTCGGCGAGCAACAGCGCGCGCGTCACGGTCGGGGAGGGCACCGCGCCGGTCGTCGGGACCGTCTGCATGGACCAGTTGCTGATCGACGTCACGGACCTGAAGGACGCGCACCTCGGCGACGTCGTGACCCTCATCGGCCCCCTCACGACCGCCGACGACCTCGCGAACGCGTCCGGCACCATCGCGCACGAGGTCCTCTGCCGCCTCATGTCCCGCGTCCCCCGGCGCTACGATTTCGGCTAGGGAAGGGGGGAGGACCCCAGATGCCTCCGCCACGCATCGAGTGGTGGAGGCCAATAGGGGAGGGTGCCGCTCCCGGATTGTGGTGCGGGCCTCCTGGCCTGCGCCTCGCCGCCGCAGTTGTGGTGCGGGCCTCCTGGCCTGCGCCCGGCCGCGCCGTTCCCTCCCCCTTGGG
>CAMLDW010000048.1 GCA_946479035.1 uncultured Chthonomonadaceae bacterium
CGCGACTGGTGCCTTGGTACCCCGGACGGGATTCGAACCCGTGATCTTCGCCGTGAAAGGGCGACGTCCTAACCGCTAGACGACCGGGGCGACCGAAACGAGTGTGCATGAGCCCACCCCCATAAAACAAGACGCCCAGGGCACTCGGCCCTGAGCGTCCTGTCCGCCGGGATCCCTATTTTCCGGTCTTGTCCGCGCCTGGCACAACGCGGCTTGGGGAAAGCTTGTCCTTCTTGGACCCGTCGCCCGCGTCCTGCTTGGGCTCGGCCGGCTTGGAGTCCTCCTTGACTTGGAGGGCGGAAACTCGGCGCGCACCTGCAAACGCGCTGCTGTAATCGTCCAACTTAGTGACGATCACCTCGTGCTTGTAGCTGCTCGCGTGGATGAACTTTCCGTCGCCGATGTACAGCCCGACGTGGTTGATCCGGTGCGTGCTTCGCCCTGTGACGAAGAACAGGAGGTCGCCCGCCTGGAGCTCGTCCTTCATGACCTTTAGGCCGATCCTCGACTGCTCGATCGCGGTCCTTGGCAGGTTGATCCCGCTGTTGGCAAAAACGTAGGTGGTGAGGCCCGAACAGTCCACGCCGCCGCGGCTCGTGCCGCCCCAGACATAGTGGGTGCCTAGCATGTCGTACGCCGCATCCACGATGATCTGGGCCCTCTCAGGGTCGTTCGGAGCGAGCGGGCCCGCGTCCTCGTCGGCCCCTTCGGCGACTTCCTTGGTCGTCGTCTGGTGGCTCTTCGGGCTCGCAGCCACGGCCACGAGGAGGTCGCCACGGACCCAGCCGATCGTGCCCTTCGGGAAGCGGAGCTCGTACCACGAACCGCTACGGTCGAGCACGGAGGCGGTCGTGCCCCTGTCCACCGTCACGCGCACGTTTGCGTTCGTGCTCGGCTCTGTCCGGACGTTGACGCCGTTGATCTTGACCTTGACCTTCGAGCTTGAAATCCTCGGGATGCCGCCGCTGTCCGCCGCTCCGCCGGGCAGGTTGACCTTCTGGCCGATCTGCAGCTTGCGCCAATTGACGCCCGGGTTGGCCGCATGGAGCTTGGAGACGCTCACGCCGCACGCCTTGGCGATCGTTTCGTCGTTCTCGCCCTTTGCGACCGTGTGCTTGCCGCCGCTCGCGACCGGCTTGGTCGTGGCAGTGCCCGAGCCGGGGATCGAGAGCTTCTGCCCGATCTGTAGCGCACGCCAGTTGACCCCTGGGTTCGCCCGGTGCAGCGCCTCGACGGTAATGCCGCAGTACTTGGCGATCTTCCAGTCGTTCTCGCCCTCGATCACCGTGTGCGTGCGATCAAACACAGGGCTGAGCGAGGCGAAGAGCGCGGGGCCGGAGGCGAGCAACGGAGCGACGCCGCTCGAACCGCCTGCCGCCCCATCTGTCGCTGCGCCGCTTATGGCGCCCATTGCGATTCCAGTGGCCAACAGGCCGTTCTTAAAACTCAAATGCATTCCTCCTGACGTGAGCCCTAAATCAAGGGTCTACCCTGGTAAAAATACCGCCCTGGGCTCCGTTTCATCATACCAACGGTATTCTTGGTAGTTCAAGTTCCACACTAAAGGCGGGGACTTTGGGCGGCTAGGTTCGCTTGAACCTGAAACCCGGTGGAAAAACTCGCCCCGCAGGCCGCGGGTACCCTGCCCACAGCCCGATGCTGAGCGTCCTGATCGTGAACTGGAACACAAGGGACAAGCTCCGGGCCTGCCTCGCCTCCATCCAGCGGCACCCTCCGCAAGAGCCCCTTGAGGTGATCGTCGTCGACAATGCCTCTTCTGACGGCAGCGCGGAGATGGTGCGGGCCGAGTTCCCCGACGTGCGCCTGATCGAGCCGGGCGCGAACACCGGCTACGCGCACGGCAACAACCTGGCCTTCGCCGCGGCACAAGGCGAGTGGCTGCTCACGCTCAACCCAGACACGGAGTTCGAGGACGGCTCGATCCAAACCGCGCTCAACGAGCTGAAAGTGAAGACTGCCTTCGGGTGCTGCGCAGTGCGGCTGGTCCTTCCCAACGGCAAGCGCCAGCGGTCGGTCCGTGGCTTCCCCACCGTGGCCGGCGTCCTCGGCGATCTGTCGGGGACCGCCGACAAGAACCCTGGCACGAAGTGGGCCTCGTACCGGCTCCCCGACTTCGACTATCGCGCCTCCGGCCCAGCCCCGCAACCGATGGGCACGTTCCTGCTCTTCCGGCGCGCGGCGCTGGAGGCGGTCGGCGACCCGCGCGCCCCGTTCGACGAACAGTTCCCGATCTTCTTCAACGAGGTCGACCTGCTCAAACGGATGGCGGACGCCGGCTGGCCCTGCTGGTACTGCGCGGCGGGGCACGCCCTGCACCACCACGGATCCAGCACGGCCCAGGCAAAGAAGGCGATGGTGTGGGAATCGCACAAGAGCCTGGTGCGTTATTTCAGGAAGCACTTGCGGGGCGCGGCCCGTCTCCTGCTTCCGATGATCGCCGCAGCGTCCTTTGGGGCGGCCTTTGTGCGGGCCAAGGGCTTCCATGCCGGATTTCGACCTTAGCATCACGATCTGCAGCTGGAACACGGTCGCGGACCTGCGCGCGTGCCTTGCCAGCCTGCGCGCCGCGTCGCACGAAGGATCGTTCGAGGTGATCGTCGTCGACAACGCGAGCGAGGACGGCTCTGCAGAAATGGTCGCGCGCGAGTTTCCGGAGTTCCTGCTCCTGCGCCAGCACATCAATCTCGGCTTCACAGGCGGGCACAACCTGGCGCTGCGAGAACGGCGCGGGCGGCACGGCGCGCTGCTCAACTCCGACACCGTGGTCCACAAGGGCGCGATCGCGTCGCTGCTCGAGTTCATGTCCGCGCACCCGGCAGCAGGGATCGTCGGCCCGAGGCTCGTCAACCCCGACGGCTCTCTGCAACTGAGCTGCCGCCGCTTCCCCAACCCCGTCGCCGCCGCGTTCCGCAACACCTGGCTGGGAAAGCTGTTCCCCAACAACCGTTTCACCCGCGATTACCTCATGACGGACTTCGCCCACGACCAGCCGCGCGAAGTGGACTGGGTCAGCGGCGCGGCGATGTTCATCCGCGGCGAAGTGCTAGAGCAGGTCGGGCTGCTCGACGACGAGTACTTCATGTACTGCGAGGACGTGGACCTCTGCAAGCGCGCGTGGAACGCCGGATGGAAGGTCGTGTACTTCCCTGGCGCCACGGTCACCCACGCGATCGGCCGCAGCAGCGACCAGGCACCGAACCGCATGATCGCGCGGTTCCACCTCTCCATGCTGCGCTACTACCGCAAGCACGTGGTCCCGCAGCACTTCGTGATCTGGCGGCCCTTCTACCTCGCCTTCGCAGCGGGCGCGCTCGGGGCCCGTGCCACACTCTTTTACATCAAGAACAAGATCGACAAGCTGCGGCGGAGGTTCGGGCGCTGAAGAGGCTCGACGCCGGACAGTTCTGCCTCTTGACCGCCGTCGCGTTCGCGCTCGTTGCGGGCGGCAACGTCACCCTCGACCCGAGGCCCGAAGAGTCGTCCGCGCTCGGCGTGTTCCTTGCGCTCTTCGCCTCAGCCTTTCTTGCAGCCGGTCTCTTGTTCCTCCACGACACGGAAAGGCGCGGCGCGGCTGTCGTGTCCCTTGCCCTCGCCGGCGCGTTCGTCGTCGGGGACGTGCTGTTCGATCTGCTGCCGGCAGGCGAGCACTTCGTGATCGTGCGCGCGCTCGTGGCGGTGCTCGTCTTCGGCGGCAGCGCCTACGTCCTGGGCACGCGGCGCGTCGTGCAGCTGCCCACGATGGTCTACGCGGGCTTCGTCGTGCTCATCGTAGCGGCGTTTGCGACCTCGGTGATCGTCAGCGAGTTCAAGTCGGTCAGCGTGGATGCGCTGCTCAACTGGCTGACATTCGGCGCGGCGATGTACCTGGCGATCGCGGTGCTCGGCCGAATCAGGGGGCCCGAGGCGCTCCTCGAAACGATCGTGGCCGCGGGCGGCTTCGTCGCGCTAAAAGGGATCGCCGAGTACCTGGCCGTCCGTGCGCACGAGCCGACCCACCGCATCTTCGCGGGCTGGAACAACCCGAACGCGCTTGCGGGCGCGCTCGCGATGGTCTTGCCGCTCGCCCTCTCGCTCGCCGTCATATCAAACGGGCCGCGCCGCTCCTTCTCGATCGCGTGCGGGGGGCTCGCGCTCACCGCGATAGGACTGGCTCAATCAAAAGCTGCACTGTTCGTTGTCGTTCCAACGGCGCTCGTGTCGTTTCTCGTGTGTGCTCTGCTCTGGAGCTGCGGCAGGCGGACCCTCTGGGCCCTTACGCCCCTCGCGGCGGGCGTCGCTCTTTTCGGCCTCCTGTTCGTCACTACGCCAAAGAACCCAGCAGGCGGCGCGCCGGGCCAGCGCATCGTCGGCGCAGGAGCCGAGCAGGCGCAGTCCACCGAGTTCCGAAAGCTGCTTTGGAAAGGCGCGATCGAGCTGGTCAAGCAACAGCCGGTCGGCTACGGCGCAGGGACCTATCGCTTCAACAGCGCGCGCAGCGGACTGACCGAGCAGACGCAGTTGGCGCACGAGAGCTATCTGCAAGCGACGGTCGAGGGCGGCGTGGTCGCACTGATCGGCTTCGTCGGCCTCGCGCTCATGTGGACCGTCAGGATGTTCCGCGGTGCGCGCGCTTTGATAACCGAGCGGAACGCCCTGCGCGCAGGCGTCTTCGCAGCGGTGGTCGCATGCGCGGCGGACGCGCTCTTTGAGAGCAACTTCTACTATTTCGGCGCGGGGCTGCTGCTCTTCGTGCTGGTCGGCACAGGGCTGCAGCTCGCCGCAGACGGAACCACACCCGAGTCCATGCCGTCGAGCCTGCGCGGTTTCCTCGCCGTCACTTGCTGTGCCGTTCCGCTCGCCGCGATGGTGTGGGTCTACTGGCTTACCGATGCGAAGTCGTCGCTCGATTCCGCGCTGGTGCGCAAAGACCCGCAGGCCGTGCAGTCGGCGATCGAGAAGGTCGCGATGTTCGGCGAATACGATGGAGACTCCTGGTACCTGCGAGGGCTCTATCAGGCGCAGGACCGCGCCGAGCGCGTCACCGACCTCCGGCGCGCCGTCGAGCTCGCGCCCAGTACGCGCAACTGGCGCGCCCTCGCACAGGCGCAGACCCAGGCGGGGAAAACCCACGACGCGCTTAAGTCGCTCGAGCGCGCGCTCGCGGCCGACAAGAACAACCTCCGCACCCTCTCGCTCAAGCTCCAGATCGAGCGCGACTCGGGCGAGCGCGCCGCCGCGATCGAGACCGCGAGGCGCATCGTGATGATCGAGAAGACGCCCTACCTCCAAGTCCGCGCGCTCCCAGAGCTCGTGCCGACCGAACCGTTCGACGCGCGAGTGTTCCTCGCCTCGCAGACGGACGACCTGAAAGAGAAGCTGCGACTTCTAGAAAAGGCGGTCGACGGCTACGCCCGCTATCGCGCGACGACAGTCCCCCTCGTGATCGAGTTCGGCAGTCAGGGCCTCGACTACGCCGGCGAGACGCGCGAAGACGCGGAGAAAAAGATGCAGAGAGCCAGGGACGCCTGCCAGGAGCTCATGAAGCTCTATGGCGGGATCGGCGACAAGTCCTCTTTGGGCAGGCTCTCGGCGATCTTGACGACCCTCACGCTCGACTGAACGTCCGGCGTCAGCGAGAGGTTCCCCTTTAGGTAGCGCTGCACGATCTCTTTGGCGAATGGCGCTGCGTAGGTGCCGCCGTGCCCTGCGCCCTCGACCACCACCGCGATCGCGATCGTGGGGTTGTCCGCCGGCGCGAACCCGATGAACCAACTGTGCGTCGTGTTGCTCGAGGAGTTCTGCGCGCTCCCCGTCTTGCCGCCCCACTGGATGTCGGGGATCTTTGCGGATGTCGCCGTGCCCGCGTTGATCACGTTGACCAGCGCGTCCTTTACGATGTCCCAGAACTGCTGCGGGAGCCTCGTGTCGCTCAAGACCTGCGCCTGGAACGGAGAGATCGGGCCGTTGCCGATCCGAGTCCCGAGCAGCAGGTGCGGGCGGTAGACCTTTCCGCCGTTGGCCACCGCGGCGGCTACACCGGCCATCTGCAACGGAGTGATCGCGAGCTGCCCCTGGCCGATTCCCATGTTCGCGGTCTGGCCCAGGGTCCATGTGCGCTTCTTCTTCTTGATCCATTCGGCGGTCGGTACGGTGCCCGCCGACTCTCCAGGCAGGTCGATCCCTTGCTTCTCACCCAGCCCGAGGATGCGGCACGCCTCGCGCAGGTTGTCCACTCCCGCGCGGATCGCCAGGTCGTAGAAGTACGTGTTGCAGGACTGCGTGACGGCCTTGCGATAGTCCATCGGGCCGTGCGCGTGCATGCAGTGGTACATCTTGGTTCCCACCATGTAGTAGCCGGGGCAGTTGACGATTCGGTTCGGGTCGAACACTCCCGCGAGGTATGCCGCAGTGGACGTCACCACCTTGAAGGTCGAGCCTGGCGGGTACGCGCCAGCGATCGGGCGCTTGAACATCGGGAGCTCGGGATTGTCCTTCAGGCCGGCGTAGTCCGCGTTGCTGATCCCGTGGTCGAACATGTGGATGTCGTAAGAAGGGCTGCTCACCAGACACAGGACCTCGCCGTTGCGCGGATCCAGAGCGACGATCGCGCCCTTCTGCCCTTGCAGGAGCTGTTCGCCCAGCCGTTGCAGGCGCAGGTCGATCGAGAGTACGAGCTCCTTGCCGGGCACGGCGCGGTCCGTCGAGATCGTCCGGATCGGCCGCATCTGTGGGTCGACGGCGATCTTCTCCTTCCCGGGCTGGCCCATCAGTAGGTTCTCGTAGACCTGCTCCACTCCGTCGCGCCCTACGTACGGAGCGGCCTCGAGCCCTTGCCTCCGCAACGCCTTCACTTCCTTCTCCGTCGGCTTCCATACATAGCCCAGCAAGTGCGAGGTGCTGCTGGCGTCTTCATACACCCTCGTCGGTTGCATCAGGCAGTTGAAGCCTGGCAGCCTGTCGCCAGCCTCGGCGATCCTTGAGGCTGCCTCGGGCGAAATGCCGGCGTAGATAGTCGTCGGCACATAAGGGTCCCAGCTCGCCTCTTTCAGCGGCTTGTCCAGCTTTTCGCGCGGCACGCCGATGAGCATTGCGACCTCGTCGATCGTCTCGGGGTGCTTCATCACAGTGTCGTACACCGCAGTGAGCACGGCGCTCTGTTGCACCCCGGCGAGCACCACGCCGTTGCGGTCGACGATCCTCCCGCGCGGCGCGAGCTGTTCGATCGTGTCCGTGCCCGTGCTCACGCCCTGAGCCGCGAGAGCGTCCGCCCTGATCACCTGCACGTACCACAACCGCACGAGGAAAAAGAGCATAGCGGCCAAGATCGCCGCAGGGATCGCCAGTTGCCGTTCATCGAGCGCCGTCTGCCTTGGTACGTGGATGACGGACATGGCCTACTTTGGAGGATGGTGGAGCGTGCAGGTCCCCTTGGGTTCGGTGCCCTTCAAAAAAGGTTTCTTCACCCGCTCCGGGCAATACGCGGTCGCGCGCAGTCCCGTGTCGGCGCAGACCTCGACGTAAACGATGTCAAGCGTGGTGTCCGTACCGCTGCCGTTGCGAATGGGCGGGCTCGTGTTTCCGACCGGCGGGCCAGTGCGTCCAGATGCCTGATCGTCGATCGGTGGGATCTTGTTCGGGTCGAGAGGCGGAAGCTCCTCGAACATCCCTTTGTTCGCGCCCGCGTCGACGTTGACCGTGCTCAGCGAGTAGCTGGGCTGGAACGCGAGCCGCTCTTCGCCAAGCGTCTCCTGCGCCCTTCGCACGATCTTCCCCCAGAACGGGGCCGCCGCCGAGCCGCCAAACACGCGCAACATCGACGGGTAGATCCATCCGTCGCCCTTTCGCACCTCGCTCCCTACCCAAGCTATGCCGAGGAAACGGCTCGTGTAGCCGCAGAACCAACCGTCGCGGAAGTCGTTGGTGGTGCCCGTCTTGCCTCGCGCGTTGATCACGCCCTCTTGGTTCGTCACACGGAAGGCCGTGCCGCCGCGCGCGTCCTTGTAAAGGATCGTGTCCATCGTGTTGGCCGTGTTCTTGCTGATCACGCTGCGCACGATCCTCGAGCCGTACCGCTTCATCACCTGCCCGTCCGGCCCCGTGATCTTGCGGATGAAGTAGGGCTCCACGCGGTCCCCGTCGTTCTTGAACACGCTGTACGCGCGCGCCATTTCCAGCGGCGAGACTGCCGTCGAGCCGAGCGCGAGCGCCGGCACCGCCGCCAGGTCGCTCTTGAAGCCGAAAGCGTTCTTGGCCAGCGCGACGACGTTGCCCGGCCCGGTCATCTCCATCACGCGCGCTGCGCAAGTGTTCGTGGACTTCATGATGGCGAGCTCGACTGAGGCTTCGCCCGTGTAGTCGCCGTCCGAGTTGTGGACCATGACCGGTTTGCCGTTGTCCAGCCAGTAGTACGGCGCTTTGCTGATCATCGTCTGCGGTGCGATGAGCCCTCGCTCGAAGGCGGTTGCGTACAAGAAAGGCTTGAAAGCGGAACCCGGCTGTCGCGCGCCCTGAGTGATCACGTCGAACTGGTTCGTGTCGTAGTCGCCGCCGCCGATGTGAACGAGCACCGCGCCGTCACGGTCGGTGAGGAACATCGCAGCGGTCGTGACCTTCTGACCCTTCAGCGACTTGAGCGCGTCTGCCACCACCTTCTCCGCGTACTCCTGAAGCTTCCAGTTCAGCGTCGTCTCGATCGTGTAGCCGCCAGCTTTGAAGTCCACGTCGGGAAACTCTTCTTTGACCTCCCTCATGACCTCGTCGGCGAAGTAGGGCGCTAGCTTCCTGCCACTCACCGTCTGCGGTCGCTCTTTTGACAGCTTCGGCTTTTCCTTGAGCGCCTTGTTGTACTCGTCCTTGCTGATCATGTTCTCGTCGCGCATCAGCCCGAGCACGATGTTCCGGTTCTTCACCGACACGTCGAGGTTGTCGAACGGGTTCTCGTCGCTGGGCCGCCGCACGAGCCGCGCGAGCATCGCAGCCTCGCCCAACGTCAGGTCGTACAGGTTCTTCTTGCCGAAGTACACGTCCGCCGCCGCACCGATCCCGTACGCCTGCTTGCCGTAGTACACCTGGTTGAGATACAGCTCGAGGATCTGGTACTTCGTCAGGTTGCGCTCGATCATCACCGCGAGCGCCATGTCGTCGAGCTTCCGGTCGAGCGTCTTCTCGGGGTTCGTATACACGCGCTTGGCGATCTGCATCGATAGCGTCGAGCCGCCGCGCGGGATCGACCGCTCCCAAAGCGTCAGGAACGCCAGGTTCGTCATCGCCTTGAAGTCGACCCCGTCGTGCTCCCAGAAGCGCTTGTCCTCCGCCGCCACCGTCGCGTTGATCACGAACTGCGGGACGTTCTCGATCGACACCGGCCTGCGGTACTGCCCCTGCACCGAATAGAGCGTCTCGCCGTCAGAGCTCAGGATGGTGCTGGCCTGGCTGTTCACCTGCTCCATGATCGAAGGCAGGTTGTGGATAAGTAGGCTCGCCTTGTTCAGCCGCTGGTTGAAAACGAACCCGCCCACGACGATGGGCAGACTGATCACGGTCACGCTGGACCAAAACCAGATCTTGAACTTGCGCCTGCGCCTCGCCTTCTCTTCGGACGGGACTGCAAGCTTCGTCTTGCCCACGCCGGCCACAGTGCTCATTATGGTGTCGCGGAGCCCGCGCCTGTAGTTACCGACGTACTAGCTTAGCCAGGCGTTCCAATTCTGGGACCGGCAGGTCGCCCACTAGGGCGAAGTTGTAGCCGTCCGCCTGCCAGACGTGCACGTTGATCCTGGCCCCTTCGCGTCCTTTGAGCCTCTGCTCGTCGATCGGGCCCTTCACCTGCACAAGCGTCACGACCGTGCGCCCGTCGCCGTAGGTCGAGCGCAGCACCGACTTCCCGTCCACCACGAAGCTGCTGGATTCGTACAGCTCGAAGCTCGCGTCTCCCACGATCGCGTACGGCGAGTACGTCACCTTCTTCGCCGCAAGCGCAAGCCTGTCCTTCGGCTCGAGCACCGTCGCGCCAGGCTTGTTGATCACGAAGTTCTCCCCCTCGATGTGCCGCCGGTACTCGAAAGACTCGAAGTAGTACGACATGCCCCGGTTCTTGTCCGGGCCGTTGATCTCTCGCTTCAAGATCGCTTTCCTTGACTTCTCCACCCAGATCTTGTGCTCCGTTCCGCGGTCGCTGGTCAATGTGATGAGAAACGTCGGGTAGCCCGCGACGCTGCCACCGTCTGAAACCGTGACCTTGTACTCCGCGCGACGCTCGCGCATCAGCATGTCGAGCCGTTCGCTGTTCTGGTGTTGCAGCGAGGGGCTCTTGTTGATGACGTTCTCCTTCGGCAGGTAGTGCCATCGGAACTTTCCGTCGTCCACTGCGATCTGGCCGGCGATTTCGTCGGACCCGGAGTACTCGGTGCGGCTCCGCGGGCCGTCGCGCACGACGTTCTCGTACACCGTCCGCGTCTCGGGCTTGCCGTCTCGGACCATGCGGAACGTAATGTGGCGAACGCCCTTGCACCGCAGTCGGCCGTTGGAGTCCAGCACGTCCTGGAGCAGCCTGTCCTGGAACGACTGGCCCTCCTGCCCGCCCGCCTGCTCTCGGCCGCGGGCGAGGCCGCTCACCGAGCCTGACGCTAAGAGCGTCAGAACCAGGGCGCGCGAGAGTGCGTTCATGGCTGTGCGATCAATGGCGCGGGTTCTCGAACGATATCTGTACCCCGAGCGACGCCTCGTTCGCGGCAGTCTCGTGCTCACCGATGATCGCGTCCTCCAATGACGCACGCTTCGTGTTCTCGACGACCGCCCCGCCCTGGATAGGACGAGCATGGTCCGCTGGGCGCACAAGGCTGAACACCAGGAACGAGCATGCCGCTACAGCGGCGGTCGCGGTCGCAAAACGCCAATAAAGCGCGCTGCGTCGTTTCCGGGAGACCGTCGCGAGCCTCTCGTTCAGCCCGCTGCGCCATGCCATGCTCGGCGCGTCCTCGGGCAGTAGAGAGACCATCCTGGCCGTCTCGCTCGCCTCGCCGAGATCGAGCGTGCGGTCGAGCCGAAGGGTCTCCTCGGCCGTCAGCGCCTGCTCGCTCGTTAACTTCTTCAACAGATCCTTGTCCATGTTCAGTTTCCTGTCCCGCCCTCTAAGTATTGGCTGAGGTGCTGCTGGAGGTGCGCCCTCGCCAAGAAAAGTCTGCTCTTGACCGTCCCCACCGGCACGTCTACCGTCCGCGCGATCTCGTCGTAACCCATGTCCTCCTTGTCGTGCAGCAGCAGAACCGTCCGGAGCTTCTCGCTCATCGAGGCCACCGCCCGCTCCACCACGCCCACCAGCTCCTCCGAGAGAGCGATCCTCTCCGGGTCCCACCGGGCGTCGGCGAACTCCATCGGCTCGTCCTCCGCCAGCGCCGGCTCCAGGCTCGTCTCGCTCAGGCCACGCTCGTAACGCCTCGCCCGATCAATACAAAGGTTGTGTGCGATCCGGAACAGCCACGTCCGCAGAGAAGAACGACCGTCGAACCGATCCATGTGCTTGAACGCCTTGATGAAGACCTCCTGCGTCACGTCCAGTGCCTCCTCCTCGTTCCGCACCATCCGACGCACAAACCCAAACACCCGCGCCTGGTATGCGTCCACAATCTTGGAAAATGCGGTGTAGTCCTGGCGCCGGCACTGTTCGACGAGTGCCTGCTCCGCGGCTAGATCCAGCTTGCGGTTAGCGGCCAAACGGTTCGCTCCACTCAGCGCCATCTGTCAGGCTAAAACGAACCTGGATGGGCGAGAGTTCAGTCCTAGGGACCAAATGTAAGCTAAAGGATACGACAAAAGCAGCCCGCAGCGCAGGCTGCGGGCTGCTTGGCTTCATCTGCGGGCTCCCTGGAGCTCGACTAGAAGCGAATCCCGGCGTAAATGCCGTACCCGTTGAGGCGGCTCTCGGCGCTGCCGAAGTACTTGGCCTCGACGAAGAACGGGGTCGTGGACTTCTGGAACTCGAACCCGACCGTGAACCCGTAGCTCAGCTCGGTCGAGGTCGTGGTGCCGCCCGCTCCGTTCGGGATCTTGGCGAACCCCAGCCCGCCACCGGCCGAGTAGTAGATGTTCTGCGACCTGGAGACCCAGTTCAGCATGACCGGCAGGTTGCTGTGGTCGCCCTTGCCGTAGTAGTCGACGGAGAGCACGAACGAAGTGTCGTTCTGGCCCGCCATGTTGCCGTAATTGAGGTCCTTGATCTTGTAGTCGATCCCGACCCCGAACCAGGTCTTGCCTTCGGCCTTGGCCGAGGCGGCCGAGGGGAAGAACATTCCTCCCCTGAGGGAGATGCCCGAGGGCTTGTTGTACTGCGCGCTGGCGATGGACGCCATTCCGATCGCCGCAACGACCGTCAAAGCTGCTATCTTTTTCATCCGTGATTTCCTCTGTGCTGGCTCGCGCCGTAGGGCGCACCGTTAGGATACTAGCACCTTCTAACAAGACGGATAGGCCGCTTGAATCGTCACCCGCCGCTTGCCTGGACCAGCACGGCGTAGGCTAGCCGGGCCGTGTCCAGGAGGTCCTTCCGGCTCACGTTCTCCTCGTGGGTGTGGATCTTGTCCATCCCCGTGGCCAGCACGATCGAGGGCACCCCCTTGGCGTTGAACACGTTGGCGTCGCTCCCCCCCAGCGTCGTCCGGAGCGCCGGGTCCATGCCCAGCGAGCGGCTCGCCTTGACCGCCGTTTGGACCACCTTCGAGGACTCGGGGATCTGGTACGCCGAGTAGTGGCGCTTGTGGTCGATGACTGCTGTCGCGCCCCACTCGCGCGCCGCGCGCTCGAACTCCTTGACCATGTGGTCGACCTGCGCGTCGAGCTTGGCGACGCTGGTCGAGCGCGCCTCGCCGCGCAGCTTGACGAACGGGCACACGACGTTTACCGCAGTCCCGCCCTGGATGAGCCCGAAGTTCGCCGTGGTCTCCTCGTCGATGCGCCCCAGCTTCATGCGGTTGATCGCGTCGGCGGCGACCTGCAGCGCGCTCACGCCGTCCTCCGGGTTCTTGCCGCTGTGCGCGGGCTTGCCGTGGATCAGCACGTCGAGCTTGTCGTGCGTGGCCGTGCGCGTCACGAAGCTCCCGACCGGCGGGCCGGTGTCGAGCACGTACCCGAAGTCGAGGCGCAGGTCCTTCAGGTCCATCGCCTGCGCGCCCTGCAGCCCGATCTCTTCGGCGAGCGAAAAGAGCAGTACGACGTCACCGTGCGGGTCGCCCGACTCCTTGAGCGCGTGGACCGCCTCGATCGCGGGCGCCATCCCGGCCTTGTCGTCCGCGCCGAGGATCGTGTCGGACGCGCTGTAGAAAACGCCGTTCCGCTCCTCAATCACGAGCCCTGCGGTCGGCTCGACGGTGTCGAAGTGCGCGCTGAGGAACACGCGCGGCGCTCCCTTCTTGTTCCCCGGCAGCGTGGCCATAAGGTTGTTCGCGTTGCTGCCGATCTTGGCGCTCGCGTTGTCCTCTTTGACCTCCAGCCCGATCTCTTTCAGGTAGCCCTTGACGAACTCGACGCTTTCGCGCTCCTTCAGCGCCGGCGCGTCGATAAGGCAGAGCTTCTTGAAAAGGGAGACGAGCCGTTCTTCGTTGATCACCGGGGGATTCTGGCAGTTTGACGCGATACACGTCTTTCACCCCTCAGCCCCACGACCCCCAACCTTCATTCCGCCCCAGCCTTCCTGTCTGAGATCTGAAATCTGTCCCCTTGACCCCTCACCCCGAAAATGGTCCCCTCCACCGAACTTTGTGATTTACAGTTCGTCAAACAAGTTAGTGTCCAAATTTTAAGCACACCATGAGCGAACTCACCCTGCGGCTCAGGAAGCCGCTTCTCGCACCGACTCGGCCCCTATTCAAGAATGAGCGCGAAATGAAGCAGCATTTCGCCAAAAACCTCCACAGATTGGAACCTGGCCTTCGCCTTTATACCGAAAAGGGCCTGTCCGGAATCGAGGTCCCTTGCCGCATCACCAACTGGGGCCGACAAGGCAGCATTGACATCCTGGCAGTGGACTCCGACGGCGCCCTCGTCGTGGTGGAGTGCAAGCTCAAGTACGGCGACGCCGCCGCGCTCGGCCAGCTCCTCGGCTACATGGCTTGGTTCAAGAGGAGGCTCAGCGCTCCCCCTCTCCCTTCGGGGGATGAAGGGAAGGCACAACGCCACTCCGCACCTGGCAACCGGCGCCTCTTCCCCGTCCGAGGCTTCCTCGTCGTCAAGCGCGCCAACCCCATCCTCCGCCTCCTTATCGCAGAGCTCAACTCCTGGCTCGATCGCGGCACGGCGAGCAAGGACTCCGAGCCCGCTCTCCCCATCACGGTCTTCGAGTACGAAGACTCACTCGAGCTCACCAAGCTCCAACCCGCCAATCCCTCCTCACCGTGACAATCGCCCCAATCTACGCTTATCCGTCATCCTTTCCCCCATGGTGTATAACTCTGTCCACTCGTTCAACGAGGGAGGAAACGCGACATGAGAACAATCATCGCAGCCGTCGTTCTGGCGACCGCAATCGCCTATGCCGGACAGGACCCGCAGCAGCCCATGGCGGCGACACAGCCCAAGGAGCTCAGAGCGCTGAGCTTTATGATGGGCACGTGGGACGCCGATTTGAAAATGTACGAGCCCGGCAGCATGCAAGCAACGCCGCTCAAGGGCACGGTCGTCACGGCGGCCGCCCTGAACGGCATGTGGATCGAGGCTCGCCACGAGGCCGTCATGGGAGAAATGCCGATGAAGGCGCTGGAGATGACCTGCTACGACGCGGCCAAGAAGCAGTACAGGACGTACTGGTTCGACAGCACGGGCCCGGGCGGCCTGGAGTTCTTGGGCACGCTCAAGGGGCAGACCCTGGTCCTGCTCAGCAAGCCCGAAGAGATCCCCGGCATGCCGGGCAAGTCCACGTTCCGGTCGACGACTTCGATGAAGGGCGCGGGCAAGCTGCTCTTCCGGCTGGAAATAAACTCCGGCAAGGGCTGGAGCAAGATGATCGAAGGGACGATGACGCGGAAGTAGGTTTGCGCTGAGCCGTTTCCCGTTGCGGCGCGGTGCCGCGCTGGCGCCCTCCCCGTGCAGGCTGAAGTCAGTTGTCCGTCGTCGTGTGCCCCATCAGGTGCCGCACCGAGTACGCCTGCCCGCAGTGGTAGGCGACGTGGAACACGCGGTACCGCAGGCACCCGCCCCACGTCCAGTCGTCGCGCCAGGGGACCTTCTCATCGAACTCCTTGACCTTGGCGATTTGGGCCCTCGCTGCGTCGTGGACCTTCTTTAACTCTTCGAGCACCTGCGCGACGGTGAGCTCTCGCGTGACCGCGTGCGCGACCTGGCCGGTGTAGTAGGCGAACGCCTTGTCGTTCAGCGGGCTGACGAGCGCGCCTTCGGGGAGCAAGAGCGCCTCGTTGTACGCGACGTGCCCGGCCAGTTCGCCGACGCTCAGCAGATTGGGGTGCGGCCGCTTCCAGAGGTCGTCGTCCGAGAGCCCGTCAAAGGCGAGCGTGAACTCCCACTGCCCCTCGTCCCACGCGGCGACCAGCGCCTCGATCTTCTCCATCCGC
This sequence comes from uncultured Chthonomonadaceae bacterium, assembly GCA_946479035.1. The sequence continues at coordinate 15,558 of CAMLDW010000048.1, forward strand.
CGATTATGCCGCCTCGCTCCGATCCATCTATGGCGCCCGAACCAACCCGAACAAACCCGAGCCAAACCGGGCCCCGATGGTAAAACCACCCCCGATGCCCGCTCCCATCGCTGCCAAGCTCATCCGCGACGTGCCGGACTTTCCAAAGCCCGGCATCCTGTTCAAGGACATCTCGCCGATCCTGCTCGACCCGGCGGCGATGAAGGAGGTCGTGGGAATGCTCACCGACGACGCGCGCAAGCGAGGCGCGCAGTGCGTGGTCGGCATCGAGAGCCGCGGCTTCATCTTCGGCGTGCCCGTCGCGATGGCGCTCGGAGTGCCGTTCGTGATGGCGCGCAAGCTCGGCAAGCTCCCCTACGACCGCATCAGCGAGGAGTACGCGCTCGAGTACGGCACCAACACGGTCGAGATGCACTCGGACTCCGTCACCGAGGGGGAGAAGGCGTACATCGTGGACGATTTGCTGGCCACAGGCGGCACCGCCGCCGCCTCCGCGCG
>CAMLDW010000049.1 GCA_946479035.1 uncultured Chthonomonadaceae bacterium
GCCCAGGGATTTGCTCTCCCCTTGCCCTGGTGCCGGTTGTGGCCCTTTTTGCGTCATCTCTGCCCAGTTCATCGTCCTGCTATAATGGCCTTGCTTCGCCAAGCTAACTTGCCTTCGGGTGAGAATAGGCGGGGCAAGGAGACAAAGAAAATGGTGTTAAAACCAACTTTTTTGGATCCGTGGCCGCTACCCGTGCCCAAGGCTGATTGGTAGTCAGCTGTCGGACTGAGGACAATGGATGGATTGCGACGGTTGAAGCGCAGGAAGCGACAGCTTTCCACGCGGTCGATCGAGGGAACAGCGATCTCCTGCGGAATCAGGATGGCGAGGTCCGCAGAGCGCGACCGTCTTCGCGGGAGGACGGAAATCACTGCTGGAGTAAGGCAATCGTGGCGCGGCCTAGAAGTAAGGCGCTAGGCTGGTAGGGCGATCCCCGCCCTATATCTGAACTAGGTCAAGAGGTACCGACTGGTCGACGCAAGGGCTACCAACCCCAACGGAGACTGGCGGTCATCTGACAACAGATGACCTAATTGGTGGCCATGGCCGGAGTGAAGGGAGCACGCTCTCGTGGGTAGCTCCTACGGGAAGAATCTCCCTTCACTTTCCCGCATGACGAGGTAAATGACCGAACTCAAAAGCAAGCTGACCAAGGATCAACAGCGCTCGATGGCGGAGCGTGGTCGCTACGCGGCAGAATATGTGAAGTGGCTGGCAGGGTTTGCCACTATCGCAATTGGCGGGGCCGGGCTCGGTCTAATTGAGAAAGTGCAAGGTGCTAGCGCCGTCCTACTCATTTGTGCAATCGGCTCAATTGCACTTTCCCTTCTGCTGGCAATCATCACGATTTGGACGCTTGGAAATGTCGTGTTGGTGGACGAGAATTCGACACATGTAGAAGTGTCGGGTCACGCCAACACAGCCGGCTGGCTTCTTACCGTCCAGGTGTATGCATTCGTTGGTGGCATCATCTTATTCGCACTCGCGCTTGGTGTGCTTGCGTGGCCTAAGATTTGGAAGTAGGTCATGATCGCTGCGCACGCATATCCACAGGGGCGATAGTACAAACCCTATAAACGCCATTGAGTGATGCGGATGTTGGAGCTCTAGGCTGTGGGCGTGTACTGCCGATGCGCCTCGCTGCCTAAATCGGCCCTGCCATACTTGGAGCCATGCTTCGGATCGAGTCCGACGGCCCTGTGCTTCGCCTGACACTGGACAGGCCCGAGGTGCGCAACGCGATCAACCACGAGCTGATCGCCGCGCCGCCCTCGTCGCCGACCAACTACCCGCGCACTCCGCAGGGCTGAAATTGGCCCTTCCCCGCCGCATCATGGTGCGCGGCACGTCCGGCGCGGGAAAGACGACCCTCGCCAAGGCGGTCGCCGAAAAGCTCGGCCTGCGCTATGTCGAGATGGACGCGATCCACCACCTCCCCAACTGGACCGAGCGCCCGCGTGAAGAGACCTGCGCGATCCTCGACGAGGTCGTGCAAGAGCAGGAGTGGGTGATCGACGGCAACTACAGCCACGCGCTCGACAGGCACCTTTGGCTCGCTGACGCGGTCGTGTGGCTCGACTACCCCTTTCTGTTCGTGTTCTTCCGGCTGCTCAGGCGCACCGTGCGGCGCGGCGTGAAGCGCGAAGTGCTCTGGGCCGGGAACCGCGAGAGCCTCGGAAAGGCGTTCTTCACGCGCGAGAGCATCCTCTGGTGGATGGTCACGACCCACCGTCGCCGGCACCTGCAGTGCATCGAGGCGCAGCGCGCGCTCGAGGGATCGAAGACGAAGTTCGTGCGACTTAGGAACGCCAAAGAGGCTGATCGCTGGTTGAGCGGTTTGGCGGACTGAGTATCCTCCGAGCCCGATGGTCGAGGTGTTCGCCAGCGAAGAAGAGCTCGACGCCCTCATGGCGCGCATCGCCGCGCTCGATGTCTCCAACGACGAGTTCACCCACCGCAACCACCTCGCCATGGCCGCGTGCACGGTCTTCGCCGGGCCACAGGGCTCCCTCGACCGCGTGCGCGCCACCATCCTTGCGCTGAACGCCAAGAACAAGGTCGAGCAGACCCTCACCGGCGGTTACCACGAGACCCTCACTGTCGCGTGGCACGCACTTATCTCCGCGCACCTGGCCTCGCTCCCGCAGGAGGCGCCGCGCCTGCGCGCCGTCAACAGCGTGCTGCACGCCTTCAAGGACAAGAGCGTCATCCTCAAGCACTACTCGCGCGACCTCGTCATGTCGTGGGATGCGCGCAAGCGCTTCGTCGAACCCGACCTCGCGCCCCTGCCCCCGCAGGGATAAACTCCCGCCGTGCTCAACAAGCGCTTCTTGCGCCGCGTCAGGCGGCTGACGAGGATCCTGGCGCCTTCGATGCCGACGACGCCCGGCTCGTCGCCCGGAGTGGTCATGCCAGCCCCCGAGTCGCCGCCGCCCACGATCGACGTGATCGGCTACGGGCCCGACGGGATCGAGGAGAAGAAGTGCGCGACGTTCGAAGACTGCGAGGCGATGCTCGCCAAGTGGCCGTGCGTCTGGATCGACGTCTCCGGCCTCGGCGACGCGGCGCTGATCGAGCGGATCGGCGAGCGGTTCGACATCCACCGCCTCACGCTTGAGGACATCGCGAACACGACACACCGCGCAAAGGTCGAGGACTTCGGCGCGTACCTCTACATCGTCTGCCGCTCCGCCGAAATGCTCGAGACAGGGCTCTTCGTCGAGCAGATGAGCCTCGTCGTGATGCCGAGCGTCCTGGTCAGCTTCCAGCAAGAGCCGGGAGACTGCTTCGACCCGGTCCGCGCGCGCCTGCGCGGCGGTCGGGGAAAGATGCGTTCCTCCGGCACCGACTACCTCGCCTATGCGCTGCTCGACGCCACCGTGGACAGCTACTTCCCCGTCGTCGAAAAGATCGGCGACGAGCTGGACGGCCTGGAGGACAAGCTGCTCCTGCACACCAGCGAGCAGGACCTCTCTTCGGTCCACTCGATCAAGCGCGACCTGCTCGTGCTGCGGCGCGCGATCTGGCCGCACAGGGAGGTCATGGCCTCGCTTGTGCGCGACGAGAGCCCGCTGATCCACCACGAGACCAAGGCGTTCTTGCGCGACGCCTACGACAACGTGATCCAGATCGTGGACATCGTCGAGACCTATCGCGAGGTCTGCGCCGATATGCGCGACCTCTACCTCTCCGCCGTCAGCAACCGCATGAACGAGGTGATGAAGGTGCTCACGATCACCGGCACCATCTTTATTCCGCTGACGTTCATCGTCGGCGTGTACGGGATGAACTTCGACTCCATGCCGGAGCTGCACTCGCGCCTCGGCTATCCGCTCACCTGGGCGGTCATGCTCGTCACGGCGGTGCTGATGGTCGTGTGGTTCGTCCGCGCCGGTTGGATCGGGCGCGGAAAGTGAGAGCTACTCGCCCACCATCTCCTCGATCGTCCGCGGCCAGTCGTCCTTGAGCAGCCGCGAGAGCGAGCGGTCCGCGAGCATCCGCCCCTCGTTCTGGCACTTCGCGCAGTAGTTCGTCTCGTTCTCCGCGTAAGAGATCCGCTGCACCGGCTTGCCGCAAACGGGGCACGGCTCGCGGTACTTCCCGTGCACGGCGAACTCCGGCCGGAACGCCGTCACCTGCCCCCGTCCCGGAAACTTACCGCCGAACTCCTTGCGCAGTTTCTCAGTCCACTTGGTCAGCGTCCCGCGCGTCGCTTCGAACAGGCGCAAAGCCTCGTCGTCTGCCAAGCTTTGTGTCAGGCGCAGAGGCGAAAGCCGTGCCGCGTGCAGGATCTCGTCGCTGTACGCGTTGCCGATGCCGCTGAAGAAGCGAGGGTTCGTCAAAGCGCGCTTGAGCGTCCGGTTCTCGCGCGCCAGCGCCGCCACAAACTCGCCAAGAGAGCACAAAAGCGGCTCGACCCCTCCCGGGTCGTGCGCCCTCAGCGCGTCTTCTCCGAGGACGACGTGCAGAGACGCTCGCTTCTTGCTGCTCGCCTCCGTCAGCACGAGGTGCCCCTCTTCGAACTGCACCACAGCGAGCGTGCTCTTCCCCGCCGGGCGCGGCGACTTCGGCCTCCCTTCCCCCCACACCAGCCGCCCGGCGATCATCAGGTGGACCACCAAGAACAGCGAACCCTCGCACTCGATCACGATCCGCTTGCCCAACCGCCGCACACCCACCACCCGCTTCCCCACCAACGCGGAGACCGGCGGCTCCACCGAACGCAGCACGAACGTGCTCACCGGCCTCACCGATTCGAGCAGGCGCTCGACCGTGCGCGAGGCGATCGCCTCGCAATAGATCGTCACGTCCGGCAGCTCAGGCACACGGCGAGTTTAGCCGCGCCTAAGGCAGAGGCTCGCCGCGCGCGGCGACCAAAAGCCGGTACCAGTCTTCGCGCCCGAGCTGCACTTCGAGCGCCTTGGCCGCATGCTTGATGTGCGCGGGATTGCTCGAGCCGACGATCGGCACGATCCCGCTCGGGTGCTCGGTCAGCCATGCGAGCGCGATCTCCGTGCGCGTGACGCCGCGCTCTTCCGCCATCGCGTCCATCATCGCCGCCAGCGCCTTCCTCCCTTCGGGAACTTCGGCGCCCGCGCCGAGGAACCCGCCGCCCAGCGGGCTCCACGAGAGAGGTGTCAGTGGCATCTCCAGGCACTGGTCGAGCGTGCCGTCCTCGAACGGCGCCAAGCGGCCGAGGTGGACTTCGACCTGGTTGACGACAAGCGGGAACGGCAAGTGAGACTGCAGCGCGGAGACCTTGCTAGGCGGAAAGTTGCTCACGCCGAAGAACCGCACCTTCCCTTGCGCCTGCAGCTTTGCGAACGCTTCTGCGATCTCGGCAGGGTCCATCAAGTAGTCCGGCCTGTGCAGCTGATAGACGTCGATCGCATCGACCTGCAGGCGCCGCAATGACTGTTCGCACGACCAGACGATGTGCTCCGCGCTGAAGTCATACCGGTGCGGCGAGCCCTTCGACGGCTCGTCGGGAAACCTGATCCCACACTTGGTGGCGATCACCGTGCGCGCGCGCAGCGAAGGGTTCTTCGAAAGGAACTTGCCGTGCACCTCCTCGCAAGCGCCCCGGCAGTAGATGTCCGCGTGGTCGAAGAGCGTGTACCCCGCGTCGTAGGCCGCGGTCAGAGCGTCGAACGCCACTTGCTCGCGCTCGGCGGTCACGTCCTTCGGGCTCCACGTCCCGACGTAGCGCATGCACCCGTAGGCGAGCCTGCCGACCTCCAGGCCGGTGTTCGCGATCGTTGTCGTCTGCAATCTGCGCCGAGGCTACCACCGGCCCCGCCGCGCGGGACTGACCTCGCTTGGGCCTTGCGGCGGCTCGGCGACCATGGCCAAACTGTATCCTTCCTCAATGAAGCACCAGCTCGTCACGGTCATTGACTTCGGCGGCCAGTACACCCAACTGATCGTCCGTCGCATCCGTGAGCAGGGCGTCTACAGCGAGATGGTGCCCTGGACCAGGGCCTGCGAGCAGATCAAGAAGCAGCGGCCCGACGCAGTGATCCTCTCCGGCGGGCCCAAGAGCGTGCTCGGCGAGGGCGCGCCGACCCTCGACTTCTCTCTCATCGAAGGCATCCCGACGCTCGGGATCTGCTACGGCCACCAGCTCATGGCGCACTACCTGGGCGGAAAGGTCACTAAGACGACAGAGCGCGAGTACGGCCGGCGCACGCTGACCAAGGACGACCCCCACTCGCTCGTCGGACGGCTTTCCAGCGACCAGGTCTGGATGAGCCACGGCGACCAGGTCCTCGCCGCGCCACCGGGCTTCACTGTGACCGCCGAGACGGACACCTGCCCCGTCGCAGCTTTCGAGAACAAGGCGAAGAAGCAGTACGGGGTGCAGTTTCACCCGGAGGTCTCGCACACGCTCGACGGTCGCACCATCCTACAGAGGTTCCTCTTCGAGGTCGCGGAGCTCAAAGGTGACTGGACCCCCGATAACTTCATCGAAGACTCGATCGAGCGAGTCCGCAATGAAGTGGGGGACAAACAAGTGCTTTGCGCTGTGAGCGGAGGAGTGGACTCAAGCGTCGTCGCCGCGCTAATGGTCCGAGCGATCGGTGAAAGGGTCGTCTGCGTGTTCGTCGACCACGGACTGCTTCGCAAGAACGAAGCCGAGCAGGTCGTCGAGACGTTTACAAAGGTCTTCCGCCCGCGCCTCGTCGCCATTAACGCGCGAGAGCAGTTCTACAGGGCGCTCAAGGGCGTCACGGACCCAGAGACGAAGCGCAAGACTATCGGCGAGCAGTTCGTCGTCGTCTTCGAGCAGCACGCCGAAGACCTCAAAGGCTGCGAGTTCCTCGCGCAAGGCACGCTCTACCCCGACGTAATTGAGAGCGGCTCTTCCACAGCCGCAAAGATCAAGACCCACCACAACGTCGGCGGCCTGCCCGACTGGATGAAGCTCAAGGTCATCGAGCCATTGCGCTGGCTCTTCAAGGACGAAGTCCGCGAGGTCGGACGGAAGCTCGGGCTCCCCGAGGACGTCGTCGACCGCGAGCCGTTCCCCGGCCCCGGCCTCGCCGTGCGAATCCTTGGCGAGATCACTCCCGAGCGCGTGAAGATGACCCAGGAGGCCGACTGGATCTTCCGGTCCGAACTTCGCGCCCACGGCCTGCACCAGCACATCTGGCAGTCGTACGCGGCGCTGCTCGACGTGCGCAGCGTCGGGGTCATGGGCGACGAGCGCACCTACGAGCAACCGATCGTCCTGCGCGCGGTGCAGAGCGAGGACGCAATGACCGCGCAGGCCGCCCCGCTGCCGTTCGAGTTCCTCGAGCACGTCTGCAACCGCATCGTCAACGAAGTGGACGGCGTAAACCGCGTGCTTTACGACCTAACCAGCAAGCCGCCAGCGACGATCGAGTGGGAGTGAAGCCCACCCCGGTGCGAAGATAGATGGCCAACCAGTAGAATTGCCGTTCGCGACAACCAGCATGGCTCCAAGAATCTCTAATGTGGCACCTTGGTCAGGGCTGACCTTCCAAAGAGCGCCGTTGGTTTTTCTAACGGCGCTCGGGTGCCTAATAACGCTCGCCACCGAGCACGCCGACCCGCGAACGGGAGTTCCCATCCGTTGCGAGGTCGATGCGAACATGTTCCCGCCCAGTTGGCGCGAAGCCGCGATCAACGCGCAAGCCACGCCCCTCGACCCGGTCGAGGTCGCGCGCTCCGAGCGCGACGCCGAAAGGGCGCTCGCCCTCTATCCCGTCGAACTGGTCAAGAAGAACCTCAAGGCCGTCTACTTCATAAAGGAGATGCGCTTCTACGGCCTGCAGTACGGCGGCACCAACTCCGCCGACACCGTCTACGTCGCCAACGCGGGCGAGAAGTCGGGCTACACCGACGACTTCCTCACCGGCGCGTTCCACCACGAGTTCAGCAGCATCCTGCTTCGCAACTACCCCGACAAGTTCGACGAAAAGGCCTGGCGGGCATCCAACGCGCCCGGCGTCGAGTATCGGCAGGGCGGCACAGAGTCGCTCCGCTCCGGCACTGCCGACACCAGCTACGTCGAGAGGTTCAACGTAGACGGCTTCCTCAGCCAGTACGGAACCTCGAGCGTCGAAGAGGACTTCAACACCTACGCCGAGGCGCTGCTGACCGGCGACCGCGCATTCTGGGCCGTCGTCGAGAGGTTCCCCCGCGTCGCAGCCAAGAAGGACCTGATCGTCGCCTTCTACGCCAAGCTCGATCCGAGCTTCAACGAGAGGTTCTTCCGCTTGCTGGTCAAGCAGTAGACTTCCGGCGTGCCCAGCCTTCGCGTCCTGCTAACGGAAAGGCAGATCCAATCGAGAGTGCGAGAGCTCGCGCAGCAGATCAAGGCGGACTACCAGGGCAAGCAGCTCCTGCTGCTTGCAGTGCTAAAGGGCAGCTTCATCTTTCTCGCCGACTTCTGCCGGCACTTGGACCAGAACGTCGAAATAGAGTTCGTCCAGCTCAGCAGCTACGCCGGCGGCACCGAGTCCAGCGGCATCGTCCAGATCCGCAAGGACCTCGACGTCAGCATCGAGGGCCGGGACGTCCTCATCGTCGAAGACATCCTGGACACCGGCCTCACCATGGCCCACCTGCGCGAACTGCTGGGCACCCGGCACCCCCGCTCCCTCAAGGTCATAACCCTCCTTGCCAAGCCCGCCGCCATGAGGCGCGGGGCCCAGGCCGAGTACGTCGGATTTGAGATCCCAGACCAATTCGTGGTAGGATATGGGTTAGACCAGGCAGAACGGCATAGGAACCTTCCTTACGTGGCCGTTCTGGATCAGTAGGTCTTTCCCATTCTAAGGTCGAACCCCGTGTTCTAACCCTTACAAGCAGCGATCCTGCACACCAAAGACACGCCCATGGCGCACCATACTTTCCGCCCACGCAAGTCCGAAAGCGGCTCTAACAGAGGCAACCGCGACCGAGACCGGAACCGAGACAGGAACCAAAACCGCCGTCCACACAGGATGGACCACGAAGACCTCGAGAACCTCCCCGAGGTCGGCTACGCGCACTTCGACGAAATGCCGCCGGCAGCGCTCGCCAAGGAGGCCAAGGCCGCCGGTATCTCCGTCGACGAGGACCGCAACCTCGTCATCGAACAGCTTTTGCAAAAGGCGAACGCCGAGCACGGCTCTATCTATCGCAAAGGAGTGCTCGACGTCCTGCCCGACGGCTGGGGCTTCCTCCGCCAGTTCAACTACGTCCCCTCCAACGACGACGTCTACGTCAGCCAGTCGCAGATCAAGCGCTTCAATCTTCGCCCAGGCGACATCGTCTTCGGGCTCGTCCGCGAGCCGAAGGAGGGCGAGAAGTACCATGGCATGCTCCGGGTCGAGGGCGCGAACGGGCTCGCCGCCACAGCCCCAGAGATCCAGAGCCGCGTCAACTTCGACAAGCTCACGCCGCTCTTCCCCGACACCAAGCTCATGCAGGAGACCGAGCCCGAAAGGGTCATCGGCCGCATCATCGACCTCATCGCGCCGATCGGAAAAGGTCAGCGAGGCCTGATCGTCGCGCAGCCAAAGGCCGGAAAGACAACGATCATCAAGTCGATCGCCAACTCTGTCGCGTCCAACAACCCCGAGGTCTATCTCATGGTCCTGCTCGTCGACGAGCGGCCAGAAGAGGTCACCGATATGCGCCGCTTCGTCAAGGGCCAGGTCATCTCCTCGACTTTTGACGAGCCGGCAGAAAACCACATGCGAGTCGCCGAACTCTGCCTCGAACAGGCCAAGCGGCTCGTCGAGATGGGGCGCGACGTCGTCATCCTTCTCGACTCCATCACGCGCTACTCGCGCGCAAGCAACCTGACGATCAACCCTTCGGGCAGGACCCTCTCCGGCGGACTCGATCCAGCCGCGCTCTACCGACCGCGTCGCTTTTTCGGCGCAGCGCGGAACGTCGAGGAGGGCGGCTCCCTCACGATCATCGCCACAGCGCTCGTCGAGACAGGCTCGCGCATGGACGACCAGATCTTCGAGGAGTTCAAGGGCACCGGCAACATGGAGATCGTGCTCGACAGAGACCTCGCCGAGCGGCGCATCTGGCCCGCGATCGACGTGCGCCTCTCCAGCACCCGCCACGAAGAGGCACTGTTCGACAAGGACCAGCTCGAAGCCGTCGTCCAACTGCACAGGATGCTGGCCAAGTCCACCGACGCCGTCGAAGCCACAGAGTCGCTCATCAAGCTGCTCAAGCGCACGCCAAACAACGAGGCGTTCCTGGAGACGATCGCTCAGCGTTCCAAGGCGACGGTCTGACCCAGCAGGTTTCGCGGGCGTTCGGCACGTTTGCGCGCGTCCTCAGCCAGCTTGATTGCCGGTTAATCGCGGCTCGCGCCCGACTGGACCCGCAAAACATGGATTAAGCCATCCATGGGTGCTGCGGGCGATGGTGTCGTTCATGATCTGTCCCACATGAGGGAGTCAATACCGGACTGGCTCGTCCTTTATGGCTTCCTTGGAATGTGCGACCTTGGATTCACCCTCGCCGCGTTCCAACTAGGTGCGACGGAGGCAAATCCGTTCCTCAATCACGCCCACGGCTTTGGGCTCTTCGTGTTCTCGAAGCTCTGTACCACCCTTCTCGTGCTCTGCATCTGCTTCCGCCTTCGCGAACGCGCCTCGATCATCAACATCATGGGCATCGCGAACGCCGTCATGGCGAGCCTTGTCGTGTACCACGTCGCCTCGCTCTGTGCGTACTTCGGCTAGGCGCGCGCCTTCAGCGACTCGATCAGCCTTCGGAGCACCTTCCCCCTGTGGCTGACCTCGTGCTTCTCCTCTGGAGCAAGGTCCGCCATCGTGCAGTCCCTCTCCGGCAGCCAGAAGATCGGGTCGTACCCGAACCCTCCTGCCCCGCTCCTCTCGTGGGCGATCCGCCCCTCGCACGTGTCCTCGATCACCGTCTCTCTGCCGTCCGGACCCACGAGAGCGATGCAGCAACGGAACCGCGCCCCGCGCCCCTCCTCCGCCAGCCCTTCTAGCCGCGAGAGCACGATCGCCATCTTCTCGTCAAAGCTCGTCCCTGCGCCCGCAAACCGCTTGCTCTGCACGCTCAGCTCTCCTGGCAGCGCGTCGATCTCCAGCCCCGCGTCGTCCGCGAGCGACCACTCTCCCGTAAAGGCGTGCGCGCTCCGTGCCTTGATGAGCGCGTTCTCGGCGTACGTCCCTCCCGTCTCCTCCGGCTCCGGCGCACCGGGATAGTCCGTCAGCGTGCGGAACTCGGTGTCCGGCAGCGCGCGCGAAAGGATCGCCGTCATCTCCCCCGCCTTCTTCGCGTTGTGAGTCGCGATGACCAGCCGCTTCATATCCCCAGCGTCTGCCTCTGTAGCGCAATCAGCTCGACGATCCCCTTCTTCGCGAGACCGAGCATCCGCCCGAGCTCTTCTGCCGAGAACGGGTGCGTTTCTGCCGTGCCCTGGATCTCGATGAACTTCCCCGACTCCGTCATCACGACGTTCATGTCCGTCTGCGCGCGCGAGTCCTCCTCGTAGCAGAGGTCTAGCAGCTCGGTGCCGTTCACAACGCCCAGGCTCACAGCCGCGACCGGCTCCTTGACCAACATCCTCTTGATCATCCCCTTCCCCTGCATCCACTTCAACGCGTCGTACACCGCCACGTACGCGGCAGTGATCGAAGCCGTGCGCGTCCCGCCGTCGGCGCGGATCGCGTCGCAGTCCACGAGGATCGAACGCTCGCCCATCGATTCCAGGTCGACCACGGTCCGCAGGCAACGCCCGATCAAGCGCTGGATCTCCATCGAGCGCCCGTTCGGCCCGCGCGTGTCGGCGCGCTGGTTCCGCTCGCGGCCGCTGCGCGGCAGCATCGCGTACTCCGCCGTCAGCCACCCCTTGCCCGTGTTCTTCATGAAGGGCGGCACGCGGTCCTCAACCGTCGCAGTCACGAGCATGTGCGTGTCTCCCATCTGGATGAAGCACGACCCTTCGGCGAACTTGGCGAACCCCCTCTCCATTATCACCGGGCGCAGTTCGTCGGGCCTTCGTCCGTCAACGCGCATGAAGGCCATCTTACCTTTGGCCTATCAGCGCCAAAGCGCACGCCGCCGCGACCGCAGTGTCCACGCGCAGTACCCGCGGGCCCAGCGTCACCGCCCTCTCGCCGATCTGCGCGACCTCGCGCGGGGCCCAACCGCCCTCGGGCCCGATGACCAGCTCGATCTCGTCCCCTTTCTTCAGTTCGCGCGCCACTCCTTCCACCTCGCTGAGCACCTGCGCGCGAGGATACTGCGCTAAGACGTCCGCCAAGGACTCCGCGAGCCCGATCTTCGGCAAGTGCGTGCGGAACGACACCTCTGCCGCCTCGCGCGCGATCGCGCGCAAACGGCGCAACCGGTGCTCGCGCTTCTTGTCGTCCCACCGCACCACCGTCCTCTCGGAAGGAAACGCGACGAAATACGCGACTCCCAGCTCCGTGCCCATCCGCACCGATTCGTCGAGCTTATCGTTCTTCGGCATCGCAAGGCACAGAGTCAGCCGCACGCGCGACTCAGTCTCCGGCCGCAGCACCTCGATCGGCTCGACGCCGCGACCTGACAGCCGCGCGCGCACCACGCGCCCGTCGCCAGGGAGCACCACGACCTCGTCGCCGCTCTTCATCCGCAGCACCTTGTGGAACTTGCTGTAGTCCTCTTCCGGCAGCAGGATCAGCGGCGGCAGCTCGTCAGGCACGCCAGAAACGAACGCGCGCGGCAAGGACCTCAGTGGCGCAGCAGGGCGGCTATCCAATCGCCTTCCTCCGTTTTTTCCTCGACGCGGAACCCACACTCCGTCACGGCCGCCAGTACGTCCGGCCAGTTCGGCGCGATCACTCCGCTGACGATCCACGCGCCTCCTCGAGCCACGCGCAAAGAGGCCGATGGCGCGAGCCCGATCACCGCCGCACTGATGATGTTGCTCACGGCGGCGTCATACGCGCCCTCAGGCAAAGGATCGAACCCTACTCCCTCATACACGACGATCCTAACATCGTTCCGCGCGGCGTTCTCGCGCGCCGCCGCCACAGAAACGCCGTCCACGTCCACGGCGTGAACCTCCGTCGCACCGAGCTTCGCAACTGTGATCGCCAACACCCCCGAACCGCACCCGACGTCCGCGAACCGCGCGCCGCGCAGCTCGAGCCGCTCGATCAGTTGCAGACAGAGCCTCGTCGTCGGGTGGTCGCCCGTCCCAAACGCCTGCCCTGGATCCAGAACGATCTCCGTGCGCCCGTCGGGGACCTCTGCATCTTCCCAGCTCGGCCTGATCCAAAGGCCGGCACCGACGCACAGGGGCTTGAAAAACTGCTTCCACGCCTCCGACCAGTCCGTCTCTTCGACCTCCTCCGTCTCCACGCGCGCGCCGGAGGCGGTGAGGTCCAAAGAAAGCGCTGGAAGCTCGCCCTCTTCGCCAGGTGGAAGGTACGCGCTCATCGTCGGCGGCTCGTCCGTCTGCACCGTCCCGTCCAGGCCGTGACGCGAAAAGCGCTCCGCCCACACGGACCAGTCCTCGGGCTCGCTAGGCAGCAGTGCCGTGACCTTGAGCCACGTCTTCACTTCTTCTTCTTCTTACCGAAGAGGCTGCCCAAGAGTCCACCCTCGTCGCCCTTTGGCACCGGCCCGCCGCTCTTTTCAGCGTACTGCCTCAGCAGCAGCGCCTCTTCCTCGCTCACCTTCTCCGGCACCGCGATCTGTGCGCGAACGAACAATGAGCCCCGCGATCCGCCGTGCAGCCGCGGAAGGCCCTCTCCTTTAAACCTGAACTCGTGGCCAGGCTGTGTACCTGCCCTCACGTGCGCCTCCAGCTCTCCCGTCAGCCCAGCGACGGCGACGCGGTCGCCCAGCGCCGCCTGCGGGAACGTCAGCCATAGAACCGAGTGCAGGTCCGCGCCCTCGCGCTCGAACCGCGGGTCATCCTCCACATGCACCACCACATAAAGGTCGCCCGGAGCTCCCGCACCCAGGCCGTCGGACCCGCGCCCCGAGACCCGCAGCGTCATTCCGTCCTCGATCCCCGCCGGCACCGTCACTTCTATCGCCGCAGTCTCGACGAGCAGCCGCCTTCCCTTGCAAACATCGCACGGCGTGCGCACGATCTTCCCTTCGCCTCCGCACGTCGGACACGTCGTGCTCGTCCGGATGCTTCCGATAAACGTGTCCTGCACGCGCGTCACCATCCCGCGTCCGTTGCAGCCCTTGCACACCTCCGGCTCCGTCCCCTTTGCTGCGCCGCTCCCGCCGCACCCGCTGCACCGCGCCATTCGGCGGTAGTGCACCGGCCGCCGTGCGTCGCTCAAGACGTCGACAAGCGAGACGGATACCTCCGCCCGAAGGTCCTCGCCGTCGCGCCCCGCCGACCGCGAAGCGCGCGCAGAGGTCCCAAAGCCGCCCATCACCGCCTCGAAGAGGTCGGAGAAGTTGATGTTCTGGAAGAAGTCCTGCCCCGGCGCCTCGTCCAAGCTCCCCGTCTGGTCGTAGCGCGCCCGCTTTTCCGGGTCGCTCAGCAAGGCATAGGCCTGGCTCAGCTCTTTGAACTTCTCTTCCGCTTCGGGGTTGTCCGGGTTGACGTCCGGGTGGTACTGGCGCGCCAAATGGCGATAGGCGGACTTGATCTCTTCCGCGCCCGCGTCTCGCGAGACGCCCAGTGCGGCATAGGGGTCTTTCACCGACATAGCGCTTCGCTAGTCTTCGGCCGGCTCCGCTTCTTCCTCTTCTTGGCGGGCGAGGTCGTCCAGCGAGATCTCCTCGTCGTCGGTCGCGGGCTCGTCGTCCGCGTCCTCCGCTCCCAAGAGCCCACCGAGCAGCGAGGCGGATGCGACCACATCTTCTTCCTCCGCTTCTTCCTCGTGCGCTTCTGCCGCCGCCGCGACGGCCAGCACCTCGTCGTCCTCCAGTCCAGGGAGCAAGAACCGGTCGGAGCTTAGGTCCACGAGCGACTCTGGGTGCTCCGCTATTGCCGCTTCGGCCTCTTCGCCTAAGAGCGGCTTGATCTTTCCTGCAGCGATCTCCGCGAGCGCGATGCTCAGCGGGTGGCTGCTCTCGATGCGCACCAGCGGTGGCGCGCCCTCCTTGATCTGTCTCGCGCGCTTGGCCGCCAAGTTCGCCAGGACGAACCTGCCGTACTCAGCCTCGTTTAGAATGTCCGGCTGCGGAAGGATGGGGTCGTTGGCCATGGCGGGACTCACTAGGATACCAGATGCAACCGCTTTCCCAGGTTCGTGTGAGGCTAGCGGACTACCGCGCCGCGCCGCCATAATCCGCCCATGCCTGACTGGCGGGCGATGAGCCCGGAGACCATGCTCCAGCACCTCGGCGAGGACGACCACGTGCTGGGGGCGGTAGTCCCACCGATCTTCCAAAACTCCCTCTTCGTCTTCGACACTTGGGACGACTTTCGCGAGGCGATGGAGCAGCAGAACGACCCCTCCAACCCGCCCGGGCGCTGCGTCTACAGCCGCGTCAACAACCCGACCCTCGACCTCGTCGGACAAAAGCTCGCCGCGCTCGAACGCGCCGACTGCGGCCGCTTCTTCGCCAGCGGAATGGCCGCCATCTCCGCCGCGATCATGGCCAGCACCAAGTCAGGCAGCCACGTCGTGTGCGTCGACACCTGCTACGGCCCCACTCGCAACTTTCTGAAAGACTACATGCCCAAGTTCGGTGTGGAGACGACCTTCGTCGTCGGCGACGACCCGCAGGAGGTCTTCGACGCCGTGCGTCAGGAGACCACACTCGTCTTTCTCGAATCGCCAAGCTCCATCGTCTTCCGCCTCCAAGACCTCCGCGCCATCGCAGAGTTCGCAAAACAGAGAGGGATCAAGACTGCGATCGACAACAGCTACTCCAGCGCGATCCTTCAGCGCCCCGCAGATTTCGGCATCGACTACTCCGTCACCACGGCGAGCAAATACTTCGGCGGGCACAGCGACATGATCGCCGGCTCGCTCGCGTGTTCCAAGGAACTCATGAAAGAGCTCATCGCGAACGAAGGGCAGTACCTCGGCGCGCCGCTCGGACCGTTCCAGTGCTGGCTCGTCCTGCGCTCCATGCGCACGATGCACCTGCGGATGAAGCGCCACACCGAGACCGCAGACCAGATCGCCCGCTGGCTGCAAGCGCAACCGTGGGTCGAGCGCGTCTTCCACGTCGGGCTCGAAGACTTCCCGCAACGAGAACTTTTCAAAAAACAGATGACGGCCTCCGGCGGGCTCCTCTCGTTTTTGCCGAAAGACCAGGACGACACGCGCCTCCGCGCGTTCTCAGAGGCGCTGCAGATCTATCAGCTCGGCGTCAGCTGGGGCGGCCACGAGAGCCTCTGCGTGCCTCTCGAGTTCCATCCGATGGACTGGAAGGAGAAAAAGTGGCTCGTCCGCCTCTTCAACGGCCTCGAGTCCGCCGACGACCTCATCGCCGACATCGAACAAGCCGTCAAAGTCGGCGGTCTCCGTCGCTGACAAATGGAG
>CAMLDW010000050.1 GCA_946479035.1 uncultured Chthonomonadaceae bacterium
GCGGCTCAGCCCAGGTTCTCCGGCTCGCGCACAGGCGCGAGTCGGCGGGCCGCCGAGCTGTGCGGTTCCCGTGCGCCACGGTTGACCGAGGGACGGCCGTGCGGCTACCGCCGGAGTTCCGCGTACCGGTCGGGGATCGACTCCAACATCGTCCCCAAGATCTCCTCGGCCCGCGTCGCACTATTACTGATCACGACAGACGTCTCGGCTGGCACCATCGGCTCGATGAACACGTGCGCCGCTCCGTTAGGGAAGCTCTCGGCGATGATGTCGGTACGTTCATTGCCTCCGCCTCCCCTCTTCATGCTCCCATTAGAGGGCAGCGGGGAAGAGCGCAAACACGAAATGGAGGGCCGACCTCCTGGGCGGCCGCGGCGTGCGCCACCGCGCTGCACAAGGGCAATAGGACCGGCATGCGGCGAGGCCGCTCCCAAAGCGAGCCTGCGCGCCCAGCTTCCGCCTGTCAGTCAATCAACTGACACGAAGACCCCGACTTGTGGCCGCCCGCCCCGCGCAGTACCCTCAAGGAACCATGCTATGGACGATCATCGTCATCCTCGCCATCCTCTGGCTCCTCGGAATGCTCACGTCGACGACTTTCGGCGGGCTGCTCCACATCCTGCTCATCGTCGCGGTCATCGTGCTAGTCGTCAACCTGCTCCGTAGCAGACGAATGGCCTACTAAGAATGTCGACCGAGCCAGGCGAAGACGCGGCGCCGTCGCTGATACAGCGCTCCCTTCCGATCTTCTTCGGCGTCGGCGGGGTCCTCTTCGCCGCGTTCGTCGTGTTCCTCTTCGTGCGGCTCTGGCCGATCGCCGTGCTGCTGCTGATCTCGCTCATGCTCACCGCGGCGCTCGCGCCCGTCGTCCAGCGCATCCAGCACAGGTTCAACCGGAAGGTCGCCACCACCGTCGTCGTGGTCGCGCTGCTCCTTGTGTTCCTCGCGCTCGTCGTCGTCACCATCCCGCCCGTGGCGGCGCAGCTCACGACCCTCGCCGGCGACTTCGACAGGCTCTTCCGGCAGATCCAGTCGAACCTCGGCAAGGGCTCGCCGGAGATGGCGACGCTGCTCGGCCAGATCAAGGTCGCCGCCATGCCCACGAACGCAGAGCCCCACGCGGTCAAGGAGGTGGTCTTCTCGGCGTTCACCATCGTCACCGGCTTCGTCACGGTGCTCATGCTCACGGTCTACCTCGTCGTCGAGGGCCCGGCGGTCGCGACCGCGCTCGTCAGCGTGTTCCCGCGCGAGAACCGGCTGCAGGTCCGCCAGATGTTCGGCGAGATCGGCGACCAGGTCGGCTCCTACATCCGCGGCCAGCTCATCACGTCGTTCCTCGCAGGGATCGTCACCTACGCCGTGCTCTCCGCCCTCTCCGTACCCAACGCGCTCGCGCTGGGGTGGCTCATGGCGATCCTCGACGCGATCCCGATCGTCGGACCGATCCTGGGCATCGCCCCCGCCGCCGTCAGCGCCTACGGCGTGAGCGAGCAGAAGGCGATCTACGTCCTCATCGTCCTCATCGCCTACCACCAGCTCGAGAGCTACTGGATCGTGCCGAGCGTGTACGGGCGTGCGCTGCAGCTCTCTCCGCTCACCGTGCTGCTCTCGATCCTCGTGGGCGCGTCGCTGCTCGGAATGGTCGGCGCGTTCATCGCGCTGCCGTTCGCCGCGATGATGCCGATCCTGCTGCGCCACTTCAACCGGTGGCGGAACCAGGACTCCGAAGCCCCGGACCTGCCGGGCGAAGTCGGCGCGTGACCGCCCCCGGGCCGCCATTCGGGCCGGCCCGGTTCAATCCAGGCCCCCTATCGAAGCGTGCATTTGGCGGCTGGTACTCTGCTACCATTACATTGGGAACAACCCGTACAAGGAGCAACTCATGACGACTCAGGAGCTATCGCCCCGCGAGGCCGAGATCGTAGAACTGGCCATCCAGGGGCTCACGAACGAAGGGATCGCCCACAAGCTCGAGCTTGCCGTGGGAACGGTCAACACCTACTGGCTGCGAATCCGCATGAAGGTGGGCGGGCTCGGGCGGACCGACTCGGTCGCGAGGGTCATCAAGGAGCGCGCAGAGCGCGCGCTCGCCGCGTCCAACGTCGATCGGGAGGGCCTTGCGGGCCTCCTCGCCGACAGGGACCTCTCGCTGCTGGAGGTGCGGGCCTCGCTCGCGCTGCTGCAACTCGCGCTCGACCAGATCAAGTCCGCCGTGTGGGCGACGGACGAAAAGCTCTTCATCCAGGTCCTCACCAACGGCGAGATGCCGACCGCGCACTGCGGAGTGGTCTGGGAGACGGGCAAGACGGTGTACGAGATCTTCAAGTCGGACGACCCGAAGAACTTGGCGGTGGCTGCTCACCTGGACGCGCTCAAGGGCAGGGAGACCACCGTGCGGCTGAATGGCGAGTTCAGCAAGATGGTCCTCAAGGCCCTGCCCGTGCGCGACGAGTCCCAAGAGATCTTGGGCTGCATCGGCATCATGAACTACGTCGAGGAGTAGCCTGCGCGGAGCGGCACCCTCCCCGGAGCTGCACCCGTCCCGCCTATAACGAAACGAACAGCGCCCCTCCAAACCGCCGGCCTGCCGCGGGGCGAGCCCCGCCGCCCTGACCTGCCCGCCCGCGAGGCCCGACAATCCTACTAGCACCATGTCGTCTCGCAGGAAGCGAATCGGCGATCTGCTCCTCGAAGGGGGGCTGATCACGCCCGAGCAGCTCTCGTCCGCCCTCGCCACCCAAAGGGAGAGCCACGCGCGCCTCGGACGAATCTTCGTGCAGCACGGCGACGTCTCAGAGGACCAGTTGCTGGGGGCGCTGGCCGCGCTCCACGAGACCGAGGTGTGGAACCTGCTCGAAAAGCCCCCGACCAAGGAGGCGCTCGAGTGCCTGCTCATCGCGAGCTGCGCGCGGTTCTGCGTGCTCCCCGTGCTGCTCGCCGGCGACGCACTCACTCTGGCGATGACCGACGTGGACGACATCGAGGCGATCGACCACGTCGCGCACGAGAGCGGCAAGCAGGTCGTCCCGGTGCTCGCCTCCGAGCGGCAGATCCTCTCAAAGATCGAGGAGCTCAAGGACCTGAGCGGCGACATCGGCTCGCTGGTCGACCAGGCGATGGAGATCGTCAGCGGCAGCGCGCACGAGGACGACAACAACGAGCAGATCACCGAAAAGGACACCGCGCCCGTGGTCTCGCTGGTCAACCAGCTCCTCCTCGACGCGATCAAGCGCCAGGCCAGCGACGTGCACATCGAGCCGTGCCGGGGCATCGTGGACGTACGCGTGCGCACGGACGGCATGATGCAGACCGTGCGGAGCTTCCCGAACAACCTCCTGCCAATGGTCGTCGCCAGGATCAAGATCATGGCGGAGCTGGACATCTCGATCCGGATGCACCCGCAGGACGGGCGGTTCAACGTGCGCTTCACCGGCCAGTCCGTCGACGTGCGCGTGAGCGTGCTGCCGACGCACTACGGCGAGCGCGTCGTGATGCGCGTGCTGGACGGCTCGGTCGCGACGCGCAACCTCGCCCAGCTCGGCTTTACGGCGCCGAACGTCGAGCTGTTCAGCGAGCTCATCCGCCGCCCCTACGGGATGGTCCTCGTCACGGGCCCTACAGGAAGCGGAAAGACCACGACGCTCTACGCCTCGCTCAACGCCATCAAGAGCCCGAGCCGCAACGTGATGACGTGCGAAGACCCGATCGAGTACGACGTCGAGGGGGTCGCGCAGTCGCAGGTCAACGAGCGCGCCGGGCTGACCTTCGCGAGCCAGCTGCGCGCCATCCTGCGGCAGGACCCCGACGTGGTGCTGGTCGGCGAGATCCGCGACAAGGAGACGGCCGAGATCGCGATGCGCGCCTCGATGACGGGGCATCTAGTGCTGAGCACCCTGCACTGCAACGACGCGATCAGCTCGCTCCCTCGCCTTTACGACATGGGCGTGCAGCCGTTCCTGCTCAGCACGTCGCTCGTCGGCATCGTGGCGCAGCGCCTCGTGCGGGTCCTGTGCCCGGGCTGCAAGGTGGAAGTGGAACCGAGCGAGCCCGACCTCGCGCTGTGGCGGCTGGTCGCCGGCCCTCGCGGCGTGCTCAACAAGGTCTACCGCTCTTCAGGGTGCCCGAAGTGCTTCGGTACCGGCTACAAGGGGCGGGTCGGAGTGCACGAGATCATCCCCGTCAACCTGGAGATGGCCGCGATGATCGCGAGCGGCGCCTCGATGGACGCGATGATGGCGCTGGCCAAAGAGCTCGGTTTCCGCTCGATGCAGTCCGACGTGATCTCGCGCGTCGCCGAAGGAATCACGTCTTTCGACGAGGCGCGCAGGGTCGTCGCGTTCGACGCGATCACCCCGAAGAAGGCCAAGCAGGCCGCCTAGGCCGCTCGTTGCATCTTGCGCAGCCGAGCCCTACGCGCTCACGCAGGGACCTTCTTTCTGGCGGAAATCTGTCTGAGCATCATCAGGCCTATCAGTGCCCACACGACGTTGAGCCCCATCGAGGGCCAGGCCCCCAGCAGCAGCGCGTAGACCGCGAGCACGACGCTGCCCGCGACGTTGAGGAGCTGGTACGCCCTCGACTCGCCCTTGATCTTGTTCTTCGAGACGAGCCAGTAGGCGACCAGCAACAGCGCTGCGCCGAGCGTGCCGAGCGAGTGCAGCCAGAACGTGTAGCCGGTGGGCATGGAAGGGATACGAGCCCGGAGGCCCGGGGGTTCGGCAGGGCGCTCCGTGCTGGGCGCTATTTCACGGTCACTTTCGGCGCGCCGGTGAGGACGCGGCCGATCCGCACGGAGCCTTCCACGGCCTTGCGCGAGAAGGTCGCGAGGCCGCCGCTCGTTTGCGGGTCGAGCACGAGCTCGCGCATCCATTTCGGCACGCTCGGCGCGAAAGTGAGCGCGTCGGCGAGGAACTCCCGGTTCTTCGCCGCGCCTGCGGTGACCGCGCCCGCGGCGACGAGCCGCTCGACGCCGGGGAGCAGCGGCAGGGAGCCGGAATCGACCTCGATCGCGACCTTGCTCGCGCGGGCGACGTTGAACAGGTGGCCAGCGAGGCCGAACCCCGTGACGTCGGTGGCGCAGCGCACTCCGGCGGCGTGCGCCGCGGTGGCGGTAGGGCCGTTGAGCGCGGACATCGAGGCGACGGCGGCGGCGAGCTCTTCCGCGGTGCACTTTTCGAACTTGTGCGCTGTGGTGACGATGCCCGTCCCGAGCGGCTTGCTCAGATAGACCTCGTCGCCGTCCCTCGCCTGGTCGTTGCGGAAGACGCTGTCCGGGTCGATCAGGCCTGTGACGCTGAGGCCGAAGAGCGGCTGCGCGTTCTCGACCGTGTGGCCGCCGACGATCACGGTGCCGCTCTCGAGGGTCTTGTCGCGCATCCCTTCGATCACCTTCGCCCACACCTCAGGCGGCGCGGTGGCAGGGTCGAAGCAGCAGACGTTGAGCGCGGTAAGGGGCCGCCCGCCCATCGCGTAGACGTCGCTGAGCGAGTTCGCTGCGGCGATCTGGCCGTACTGGTACGGGTCGTCCACGATCGGCGTGAAGAAGTCGATGGTCTGCACGAGCGCCTGGGTCGGAGACAGCCTGAAGACGCCCGCGTCGTCGCTGGTTTCAAAACCGACGAGCAGGTTCGGGTCGGAGGACCGAGGCAAATGGCGGAGGACCTCCGCCAGCTGGGCTGGGCCCAGCTTGCTCGCTCAACCCGCGCAGGCGACCATTTGCGTTAGACGCATGGGGCGGAGATTACCGGGGAAGCCGAAGGTCGGGAGTCGAAAGTCGTATGTTGAAAGTCCAAAGTCACGAGAGTCCCGACTTTTGACTTTCGACATTCAACTTTGGACCTTGGACCTTGGACTTTCGACATACGTCTTACGACTTGTTCCTCACGTGCAGCAGGTCGCCGTCCTGCACGACGTACTCCTTCCCCTCGAGCTGCATCTTGCCGCCCTTGTAAGCGGAGTCGAGCGAGCCGAGCGCGTCGTAGTCGGCGTAGCGCACGACCTCGGCGCGGATGAACCCCTTGGCGATGTCGTTGTGGATCGTCGCGGCTGCCTTGAGCGCGTTGCTGCCTGCGCGCAGGGGCCAGGCGCGGGTCTCGTTCTCGCCGGCGGTGAAAAAGGTGATGAGGCCGAGCGCGTCGTACACCGCGCGCACGAGCCGCGCGCTGGCGGGCTCGCTCAGGCCGAGCGAGGCGAGGAACTCGGGCTGGTCGGCGGGCTCGAGCTGCGCGATCTCTTCCTCCAGCGGTGCGCAGACGGCGAACGCCTGCGTGCCGAGGCCCTTGAGCTTCTCGATCTGGGCGCTGACGCCCGCCGGGGGCGCCGCCGCTTCGTCTTCTCCCACGTTGAACGCGACGACGGTCTGCTTGGCGCTCAGGAACTGGTAGTTGCGGCAGACGCGCTGGTCTTCTTCGCCGAGCTCGATCGCGCGGATCGGTCGGCCCTCCTCGAGCTCCGGCTTGATTCGCTCGAAGATCATCTTTTCGTTGTACTCAGGCGAGCCGGGCGTGCGCGTCGCCTGGACCTTGTGCAGCCTTTCGAGCCGGGACTCGACGGTCTGCAGGTCGCTTAGCACGAGCTCGACGTCGACGGCCTCTTGGTCGCGCGCGGGGTCGACTGCGGCATGGTAGGGCGCCATCTGGGACTCGAAGGCGCGCACGACGTGCAGGAGCACCTCCGCCTTGCGCGCCTGCTCGAGGAACTTGAGGGAGAAGAGCTTGCCGCTCGTTTGCACTGGCTCGATGTCGTCGTGCAGCTCGACGGTGGCCGGGGTCGCCTTCTTGGGCCGGACCTGCGCGACGATGCGCTCGAACCGGGGGTCGGGCACAGGCACGGCGGTGACCTCGCCTTTTGCCCTGCCGAGCGCGGCGGCGCGGTAGAGCGTGCTCTTGCCCGCCTGTGGGAAACCGATGATGCCGACCTTCATTTGCCGTCGCCGGGCTGCTCGAACTCCACGTCGACCGGCCTGTCGCCCTGCTGCGAGGGCAGCACCCAGAACAGGTACGCGGTGGCCAGGAGGAGGACGAGTGGCCACCAAGGGAACCTACGCCGGTCCCGCTTCTTGGACTCGAGCGCCACGGCAAGGGAGTATAGCCTTTGCGGTTCGGAGCCAGACGACCGCCGTGCCACAATAGGGCATGGGTGCCGAGCGGCTCCTTGAAGAAAAACGCGGGGCGATCGCTGAGCTTTGCCGCAAATATGCGGCCGAGCGATTGCGCGTCTTCGGGTCCGCTCTGCGTGACGATTGGAACCCCAGTTCCAGCGACATCGACTTCATCGTCGAGTTCGGCCGTTCTGCCCCGATGAACGCGTTCGACCAACTGTTGGGGTTCAAGCTTGACCTTGAGGTGCTCGTCGGTCACAGCGGCGACATCGTCGACTGGAGGGCCGCGAGGTACCCGTATTTCAAACGCACCGCCGAGGCCCATGCGAAAGTCGTTTATGCTGCCTGAGTCGACCGCCTCGGTCTACGATAGGCGCTAAGCGGCCGGGCGCATTGCCGAGGCGACCAACGGCCACGACTTTCAAAGCTTTGTGCAGAGCTGGATCCTAGTGTCTGCCATCGAGCGGCAGTTCGGGATCATCGGGGAGGCGCTAGTCCGCATCCCGGAAGCCGACCGCGCGGTGTTTGATCGGGTGCCGGACGCGGCCAAGATCGTCGGGCTCCGGAACCTCATCGGCCACGGTTACGATGCGATTGATCCTAAAGTGCTTTGGGCGATCGTCGAGGAGAGGTTGAAGCCGCTGATCGACGTGCTTGATGGGCTGCTGGGATCTGCCTGACCATTGCCCGCGCAGGTAAAATCGTCCCGATGGCGGCGGCAGAGAACCGTGTGCGCGGCCCGTTCGACCTGCTCGCAAAGTCCGCGTACGAGTCGCTAACGTTCGTGGGCGAAGTCTCGCTGCTGTTCCTCGACTTTTTCCGGCGCGTGTTCCGCCGCCCGTTCGAGCTGCAGGAGACGCTCTCGCAGATGGCTTTCATCGGCGCGGCCTCGGTGCCGATCGTGGCGCTGACGACGTTCTCCTCCGGCGCAGTGCTCTCGCTCTACAGCGCTGACCTTTTGGTGAGGTACGGCGCATCGAGCCTGGCCGGGGCGACGGTGGGGCTCGCGGTGTGCCGCGAGATCGCGCCGGTGTTGGCGGGGATCATGGTGGCGGCGCGCTGCGGCTCGGCGATGGCTGCGCAGATCGGTTCGATGGCGGTGACGGAGCAGGTCGACGCTCTGCGAGCGCTGAACGTCCACCCGACGAGCTACCTGGTGGTGCCGCGCGTGATCGCGGGGGTCACGATGCTGCCGGTGCTGTGCATGGTGGGGATCTTCAGCGGGGTCTCCGGGGGCTACCTGGTCTCGGTGAAGCTGGGCGGGGTGGCGAGCGGGACGTTCATGACGTCGTTGCGCCAGTGGGTCGACCCGGTGGACTTCCAGAACGGGATGCTCAAAACGGTGGTCTTCGGGCTCATCGTGGCGCTGGTGGCGTGCCAGCAGGGGCTGAGGACGAGCCGGGGCGCCGTGGGGGTCGGAGAGGCCACGACGCGAACGGTCGTGATCACGATGGTGTTGATCTATGTGGCGAACTACTTCATGACGTCCTGGCTGTTCGCCTAGGGCGCCAAAGGGTTTTTGGGCCAGGATTGAGAAGATGCTGCGGTCTGGACACGTCAATACTGCGATGCGGAGCACACGAATCGGGCTGGCGGCGCTGGCGCTGCTGGCGGTCGCTGGGTGCAGCGGGCCAGCGAAGTCGGCCGACAAGGGTCCGGCTGCGCCCGTCAAGCCCGGCCCGACCAAAGAGGAGGCGATCAAGGAGGCGCTGGACAAGGGCAGCGCCGCGCCGCCAGGGGCCTACGACATCAAGAAGCCGGGCGAGGGGTGGGACGCCGCGAGCGCAAGCCTGGTCGGCCTGGGCAAGGGCATGGACGAGGCGATGGTCCCGAAGCAGCCCCTGCTTTGCAAAGGTTCGCTCTACTACGACGACCCGACCGTGGGCAACCTGCGCTTCAGCCCGCAGCAGATCAAGATCCAGGACTTGAGGAACTTCGACATCGAGTACGCGCTGCCGGAGACGAAGAGCGCGCACAACAGGATGAGGGCGAACGGGACGCGGCGCGTGATGCTGAGGGACGAGCAGTGGAAGGCGCTGCCGGCGTTCTCTTCGACCCACAGAAGGCTCACGGAGGGCGAGGTCAAGGCCTTTCCGCGCCAGTTCCCTGAGACGATGTTCGCGAGCCTGAAGGACAATGCGGACGTCTGGTCGTCGCTCTTCGACGCCTGGGCCAGCGGCGTCGGAGGCTACAAGGCGAAGCTCGAGGAGCAGAGCTTTACGGAAGGGGGCAAGAAAAGGAGCCAATACCGCATCCTCGCGACGACCAACGAGGGGGGGCCGACGGAGGTCGAGGTGATCGTGGACAAGGAGAAGCTGAGGCCGCTGACCGTGAGGGTGAACGGAACCGCCTCCAACGGCAAGGAGTACAGAATGATGTGGACGGGCTCTTGGCTGGTCGGCGGCAAGTTCGATGCGAAGGACTTCGTTATCCCCAAGGTCCTTCCGAGTTCCAGCCAAGCCTCGTAACCTCGCCTGGCCCCGTTCGTCAGCCTATCAGGAAGCTACAGGAGTAAGGATGCTCACCACAGCGCTGTTTTCGCTCGCCCTGGCCGCCCCTGCGGCGCCAGCGGTCTCGGTCACCAAGTTCAAGTCCTTCGACGGGATCCACGCTACGGCCGTCGCGGCCTCGCCGAAGGGCGCGCTCTTCGCCGTGGCGTCGGAGGACCTGCAGGTCCGTCTCATCGACGAAAAGACGATGACGACGAAGTTCCAGCTCAAGGGCCACCCGATGACGATCTACGGTCTGGCGTTCAGCGCCGACGGCAAGTACCTGCTGACGGGTGACGAGTCCGCGCGGATCTGGCTTTGGGACACGGCGACCGGCAAGAAGCTGCGCGAGTTCCCGCGCCAGAAGGGCCACACGCGGGGAATCCAGGCTTTCGCCTTCTCGAAGGACGGCGCGCGCTTTGCGAGCGTCGGCAAGGACGACACAATCAAGGTGTGGAGCACTTCCGGCGGCGACCCGATCGCGACGATCGAGGGCAAGGGCGCGAACTTCTACGGCGTCGCGTTCCTCCCTTCGGGCGGGCTAGCGACGGCCACTCTTGCCGAAGGGATGCGGGTGTACGACGCGAGCTACAGGCTCGCGGCGAAGATGAAGTGCAGCGGCGAAGGCGCGAACGACGTGGCTCTGACGCGCTCCGGCGCGGTCGGACTGACCGCGGGGCGCGACGGCGCGGTGACGGTGTGGGACATGAAGTCCCACGACAAGCTTGCGGCGATGCCTGGCCACACGGACTGGGTGCTGGGCGTCGCGGTGGCCCCGAACGGCCGTCTGGCCGCTAGCTCCTCGACGGACCAGAAGGTTCTCGTGTGGGACATCAAGAGCTTCAAGAAGGTCGCGGCGATCGAGAACCGCGCGTGCGTCGACTCGCTCGTGGCGTTCACCGGCGACGGGCGTTACTTGCTGACGACCGACGCTTCGAACGCGCTGCAGGTCTATCAGGTCAGCCCGCCGGCGAAGATCTAGGGCTCAGTCGAGCAGGTACTCCGCGAGCAGCAGCGCGGTGTCGCGCAGGGCGTCCGTGTGGGTGCGCTCGTACCCGTGGCTCGTGTCGACGCCGGGGCCGATGAGCGCGACTTGCGCCACGCCTCCCGCGCGCCAGTACGCGGTCCCGTCCGAGCTGTAGGAGCGGTAGACGTCGGGCTTGAGGTCGATGCCTGCGGACTCGGCGAGCGTGCGCAGCCTGTCGCTCAGCGTCTTACTGTACGGGCCGCCCGAATCCTTGAGGCAGATCGAGCAGTGCGCCTCGTCGCCGTTCTGCCCTTCACCGACGCACGCCATGTCGAGCACGAGCATCTCGGCGAGGTCGCTCGGCATCCCGTCCGTGCCGCCGTGGCCGACCTCTTCGAAGTTGCTGACGAGGAAGTAGGTGTCGCGGGATGGCTTGGCGCCGGCCTCGTTGAGCGCCTTGAAGGCTGCGACGGCGCACGCGACGCACGCCTTGTCGTCGAGGAAGCGCGAGCGGAAGAAGCCGGAAGCGCTGCGCTCGATGCGCGGGTCGAACGCGACGTAGTCGCCGACCTCGACCCCGAGCATCCGGGTCTCTTCGGCCGAGCTGGTCCGCTCGTCCAGCCTCACTTCGAGTGAGTCGTCGTCGCGCTTGGTTGTCCGCGCTTCGCTGTTGACGTGGGCCGCGCCGTTGGTCAGCACGACGGAGCCGCGGACCTTCTGACCGCCGCGGGCAAAGACGGTGACGCCCTCGCTCTCGAAGGACGGCCAGTTGACCCCGCCGAGGGCGGTCATCTTGAGCCTACCGCTCGGTTTGATCTGGCTTACCATCGCGCCTAGCGTGTCGACGTGCGCGGTGACCGCTCGCGGCTCGCCCTTCTTGCTGCCCTTGAACTTGGCGACCGCCGCTCCCTTCGGCGTCTTTGCGACCTCGGCGCCGAGCCCTTCGAGCTCTTGGGCGACGAAGTTGACGGCCCACTCGGAGTCGCCCGTGGGGCTCGGCGTGTTGAGGAGGTCCTCGAGGAACGTCGCGAGAAAACCGAGGTCGATCTCGAACCGGGGCATGGGCAGATTCTAGCTTGTCAGCGCGCGGGGCCGACCCAGGCCTGCCGCGCGAGGTCGAACACGCTCACCGCGCCACCGAGCACCTCTTCACCGAAGAGCAGGTAGAGCTTGCCCTGGTACTCGACCGCCGCTCCGCGGTGCCGGTTCGTGTCCTCGACCCGTGCTGCGAGCCACTTGTCGGCGGCGGGGTCGTAGTGCACGGGGTGGTTAGCGCCGCCCCGGTTGCCGAAAAGCCACATCGCCCCGTCGTAGGCGACCGACTGGGCAAAGCCGCGCGGCTCGGGCAGGTCGGCGCCCTTCTTCCAACCGGTCGCCTGGGTCCAGACCTCGACCGAGGCGGACTGCTCCATCTGCTTGTCGCCCGCGTAGCCGCCGGCGACGACGAGCTTGCCGCCGACGAGCTCGGCGCAGTGGCCGTGCCTGGCTTGGGCGAGCGGCGCGATCCGGCTCCAGCCTTTGGTGCGCACGTCGTAGACCTCGACCTTGTTGCTGTTCTTGGCGTTCTGGTCGCCGCCCTCGATGCCGCCGATCACGAAGACCTTTCCTTCGACGAAGGTGGCGGTGGCTCGGCTGCGGGCGGTCGGCATGGTGGGAAGGTCGGACCACTTGTCCTCCGCCGGGTCGTACATGCGGACGTGGTTGCACGCCGTGCCGTCCCTGTGCAGCCCTCCGAAGACGAGGAGCCTGCCGCCGGCCGCCGTGCACGCGGGGAAGTAGACGCGCTCCGGCAGGTAGGCGAGGCTCGACCACTTCGCGGACTTGAGGTCGTACCCGAGGAGGGCCGGGACGTCCTCCTGGTAGATCCCCATCCCGCCGACCACGTAGGCCGTGGCCCCCAGGCGGACGGCGCCGATCCCGGAGCGGGCGAAGGGGTCTTGGGCCAGGAGCAGGAGCAGGACGGCGGTGGTCATAGGCTCTTAGTAACCCTACTCCGAAAAGGCTCGTAAGATATGCACGATGGCTGAATCCAAGAAGGGAAAGACCGCCGGGCCCGCGGCTAAGGCGGGGGCGGAGAAGAAGGAGGAGCCTAGGTCCGCCCCGAAGACCGAGGAGCGCGACGTAAAGTCCGAAGACCTGCTCGAAGAGCTGAAGAAGCTGGTGCACGAGGGGAACGTGCGGCGGATCATCGTGCGGAACAAGGACGGGCGCGAGCTGTTGAACTTCCCGCTCTCGGCCGGGATCGTGGGTGTGCTGCTGCTGCCGTTCTGGGCCGCGGTCGCGGCGATCGTGGGGCTGGCGAAGGAGTTCACGATCGTGATCGAGCGGCGGGAGTAGGGGGATTCTCGCTCTTCAGTGATCGAGCCTCTCGATCGCGTTTCGTAGGTCGCTGATCGCCCAGGTCACGCCCTCGGCTTCGCACCAACCCTCGATCCGGCTCCAGTCGAGCCGCTCTTGAATCGCCTTGGCGACCAACGCTGCTGAGTCAAGGCTGGTGCGGTCTTTCCAGTGAACATAGGCGACGAACCGGTCGAGCACGCTGTCTGTCGGCTTGAGGATATGCAACAGCATGTCCCCTTCTCGCAACGTGTCCCACTTGTAGATGACGTCGTCACCGATGGTGATCGGGCCAGGTGGGAAGTCGAGGGTGAAGACTGTCTGCGGATGGTCGTAGGTTGATCCTCTTAGGTTGAAGCCAATCTTCTTGAGTGCCTGATCGTCGCGGCTTCCGCTGAAGGACAGGATAAAGTCGAGGTCGCGTGACTCGTATGCCTCGATGGAGTAAATGGTTGCTGCTCCTCCGCCGGTCAGTACGGCTGTCGTCCCCTGAGAGTCCAATGCCGTGCAAACGATGAAGGCAAGTTCCCTTAGCGGCGTTGTTGTTGTGACCTCCATCTCAGATTTCCTTTCCTCTTCGCCTCGGCCTTCTGCGGAGAGATCTCGCGGACTCCATCATTTCCGGCTCTGCGAGAGTGAGGCGGTCGATCAGTGCGACCAACTGTTTTTTGCCGACGAACCTCGGGTTCAAGGATACGCGCCGTTCCTTACCGATGTAGCGGCTGACAATGATGCCCTCGACCTCGAGCCGGTCGAGGTACTTTGAGACCCCGCTGACCGGTGCTTGGGCCAGTCGGGAGAGCTCTCTGACATAGGTTTCCTCCAAGAGACCGATCAGCATGAGCAGAATGGTCTGTTGTCGGGTGCCGAACAGGCTCTGGCGTCTATCGTCCATGTTCTCTATTATAGGTCATACGGTCTCTAAAAGAGATCATACGTTCTCTAAAAGGAAACAATATAGGTTCAAACCTGAGCGGGGGAAGGCAGGGCCTGCCATACTTTGAACCTAGCCATGCCAGCCGACAAGCCCAAGAACGTTCGGATCGTGACGCTGGGCTGCGCCAAGAACGAGGTGGACAGCGAGGAGACCGCAGGGGTGCTGCGGGAGGCGGGGTGGGAGGTGGACGGCTCGAGCGAGGCCGAGCTCACCGTGATCAACACGTGCGGCTTCTTGGAGAGTGCCAAGCGGGAGTCGATCGAGGCGATCAAGCGGGCGGTCGCCGAGAAGGGAAAGGGAAGGGTGGTGGTCGCAGGCTGCCTCGCCCAGCGGATGGGCGAGGAGCTGCGGCGGTTGGCGCCGGGGGCGGACCTTTATGTGGGCGTGGGGCAGATGGGGCGGTTCGGGGAGATCGCGGCCTCCGTGTTCGGGCATGTGTCGCAGAAGGTGCAGGCGGGACGCCCGCACCACAATGTTGGGGGACCGGTGCAGGCGGGACGCCCGCACCACAATTGGGCGCCTGTGGAAACGAGGGCACGGACGGGCCGACCGTGGAGCGCGTACCTGAAAGTCAGCGAAGGCTGCGACCACAAGTGCACCTTCTGCACGATCCCGAGCTTCCGCGGCCCGCACGTCAGCAAGCCGATCGAGCGCGTCGTCGCAGAGGCTGACCACTTGGCGAAGACCGGCGCGAAAGAAATCAACCTGATCGCGCAGGACGTCACGCAGTACGGTTACGACCTGTACCGCGAGTTCACTCTTCCCCGGTTGCTGAAGGAGCTGAACGAAGTCGAAGGGATCGAGTGGGTGCGGATGCTGTACTTCTATCCGAACCGCCTGACCGACGAGGTGATCGAGGCGATGGCGACCTTGCCGAAGGTGTTGGAGTACGTGGACATCCCGCTGCAGCACACGCACCCGGACGTATTGCAGCGGATGAAGCGGCCGTGGGACGGCGATCGGTACCTTCGGCTCGTGGAGAAGTTAAGGGCAGCGATGCCCGACGTCGCGGTGCGCACGACGTTCATCGTCGGGTTCCCCGGCGAGACGGAGGCGGAGTTCGACCATTTGGTTTCCTTCGTGCAGGCTGCGCGCCTGGACCGTGTCGGCGCGTTCCTCTTCAGCCGCGAGCCGGGCACGCCCGCGCACGACATGCCCGACCAAGTGCCGCTGCGCGTCAAGCAACAGCGCTACGACCGGCTGATGCGGACCCAGCAGGCCGTGTCTTTGGAGAAGAGCCGTTCGTGGGAGGGGCGAGAGTTGCGCGTGCTGGTGGACGAGTGCAAGGACGGCTGGGTGGCGGGGCGGTCTTTTAGGGACGCGCCGGAGATAGACGGGTGGGTGTACGCGCGCGGCTCGGCCTCGCCGGGGT
>CAMLDW010000051.1 GCA_946479035.1 uncultured Chthonomonadaceae bacterium
CATGGTCACTGTGACCGCCTGGCCCTGGAAGTCGATGTCGATCTTCATGCCAAAGGTGTGCGACTCGCCCTCCTTGGGGACTCGCTTAAGCGCGACCGCGTCGTAGCCCGCTGCGACGGCAATGGCAGCGATGGCCAGCCCCGCGGTTATGGTGGTGATTGCCCGGTTCTTCATTGATGGATACCTGCCTAGATTTTACGGCCTGGAGGCGCCACGGTTACGGGGGCGGGCCGTTGGGCCGAGGTTTTCTTTCCGTCCCTACCCGAACGGCCAGGTCGGCAGGGCCCGATCGAGCGGCCGGTCCACCCGCAGCCCGAGCTCGTACTCCGCCTGCAGCACCGTGTGGACTTCGTGGGTGCCCTCATAGATCATTGCCCCCCGCGAGTTGCGGAAGTAGCGCTCCACCGGGAACTCGTCGCAGTATCCGTAGGCCCCGTGGATCTCGACCGCCTTGTTAGCGGCGTCGAACGCCGCGGCGCAGTTCGTCCATTTGGCGAGCGAGACCTCGCGCGTATGGCGCAGGCCCGTGTTCTTCATCCAACCAACCTTGTAGTAGAGCAGACGACCGATCTCGCGACCCTGCACCATAGAGGCGATCATCTGCTGCACGAGCTGTTTCGAGGCGATCGGCTCGCCGCCTACCTTGCGGTCCTTGGCGTAAGGAAGGCACGCGTCGAGGCAGGCCTGGATGATTCCGACCGCTCCCGCTGCGACAGTGTAGCGCCCGTGGTCGAGCGCGGACATCGCGACCTTGAAGCCATCGCCCTCCTTGCCGAGCATGTTGGCGGCGGGCACGCGCGCATCGTCGAAGAAGATCTGCCCGGTGTTGCCGGCGCGCACGCCGAGCTTGCCCTTGATGGGGCGGCTAGAGAACCCCGTGAGCTCGCGCGGGACGATGAAGGCCGACATCCCCTTGGCCTTTTGCTTCTCTTCTGCGTTGGTGACCGCGACGACGAGGAACTGGTCAGCATAGTCGCTGAGCGATATCCATGTCTTCTCGCCGCTTAGCACGTAGTCGCTTCCGTCCTTGACAGCCCGCGTCTTGATGTTCACAGCGTCGGAACCGGCCGATGGCTCGGTGAGGCCGAAGGCGCCCACCTTCTCTCCCTTCGCCAGCGCCGGGAGCCACTTTTGCTTTTGCTCCTCGGTGCCCCACTGCAAGAGCGTGAGGCAATGGAGGCCGCTGTGCACGGACATCACGACGCGAGCGGAAGTGTCGGCGCGCTCAAGCTCCTCGCAGACGATGCCGAGCGACACGTAGTCGGTGTCCTGGCCCCCGTACCTCGAAGGGATGCTCACTCCGAGCAGCCCGGCCTTCGCCATCTTCTTGAGCGCGTCTGGGTCTGACTCCTGGTCGTGGTCGAGCTGGCGAATCCCCGGGGAAACCTCCTGCTGCGCAAACTTTTGCGCGGACTCACGGACGAGCCTGTGCTCGGCGCTCTCGGCGAAGTGCATACGCGGTGGATTCTACTTGAGGCCGCCTGGCCGCTCCGTTCCGTGCGCCTATCGCTGGGCAGTCAGGTTGAACGACTCGATCACGGTGCCGTCCGCGCGTCGCACCTTCATGCTGACCCTTGGCCCCGATACGCCGACCACGACGTAGTTGTTCGCTTTCTCCCACTTGTCGCCAGTGACCGCGCCTTTGCTCGGATCCACGTCGTAGAGCTCTGCGCCACCGCCTCCCGTAACGATGTAGTTGACTCCATCGCGGCGCGTCCTATAGTAGATGTGGTCGTGGCCCGTAAAGACGGCGTCCACCCTGTACTTTACAAAGAGCGGGCAGAGCGCCTTTCGCACGTCGAGGTTCGACCCGTGCGCACCGATCGAATATGGCCCGATGTGGAAAAAGACGAACGTGTGCTTGGCCCTCTTGCTGGCGGCGGCAAGGTCCGATGCGAGCCACTTGTACTGGTCGGAGCCCGCGCCGTAGCGCGCGTAGCCGTCGATGCACAGGCCGATGAAGTGAGAGTCGGCGCGGTCGAACGAAAACCAGCTGGTCATCGACTTCGACTCCGGCGGTGCGAACCGCGACTCGAACCGCGGCGTGCCGACGTCGTGGTTCCCGCGGACAGCGTAGTAGTCCGTCGTCTTGCGCAGGGAAGTGGTGATGTCGTCAAAGGTCTTCCAGAGGTCTGCCGCTGAGCCGGCGCGCACGAGGTCCCCTGTGTTGAACACGAGGCTCGGCTCCTCCTTGGCGATGAGCGCGACGATCTTTCGGTGCACCGCGTGCCCGTCTCGGTCGTCCCCGTAGACCACGAACCTGAGCTGACCCCCCTGGGGTAGGGAAGCGAACGCGAAGCTGGCGATTAGGGTCGTCAACATGTCTGCACTGCCTCTCACGAGCTTACTATCCTGCAGCCCGCCTCGTGCAACTCGCTCCAACGCCCACAACGGACCGAACTTTCGAGCCTGCGGTGCGTGTATGATCCTTAGCCATGCATAAGATGTGCGTTTTGGCTGCGCTGGTGCTGGGCGGCGCGGCCTATCCGCAGGGGTCAACAGGACTCGACCAGTTCCTAGGAGCCATTCAACCGAGGGAGATCGGGCCGACGATGATGGGGGGCCGCATCGCCGAAATCGCGGTCTATGAGAAGGACCCGCGCATCTTCTACGTCGCGACCGCCTCGGGCGGGCTCTGGAAGACGACCAACGCCGGCCTGACCTTCGCTCCCGTGTTCTACAAGGAGACGAGCGTGTCGCTCGGCACCGTGACGGTCAGCCAGAGCGACCCGAACGTCGTGTGGGTCGGCACAGGAGAAAAGGACAGCCGCAACTCCACCTCGTGGGGCGACGGCGTCTACAAGTCCACGGACGGAGGCAAGACGTGGACGAACATGGGGCTCAAGGACTCGATGCACATCGCCCGCGTCATCCTGAACCCGGCAAAGCCCGACACAGTGTTCGTCGCGGCGCTCGGCCACCTGTGGGGCGAGAACGACGAGCGCGGAATCTATAAGAGCGAGGACGGCGGAAAGACATGGACGCAGGTCCTATCCGAAGGGCCGCGCAGCGGCTTCATCGCGCTAGAAATGGACCCCAAGAACCCGAACAACATGCTCGCAGCGAGCTGGGAGCGCATGCGCTGGCCCTACAAGTGGGCGGGCGGGGGGCCCGCGACGCACATCTACCGCACGACGGACGGAGGAAAAACGTGGAAGCCCGCCATGAAGGGAATCCCCGAGGGCGACACAGGGCGGATCGGAATCAGTTACTTCCGCCAAGACCCGAAGATAGTCGTCGCGTGCGTGGAGAAGGCCCCTGCAGGACAAGGCGCGGCTACAAAGTCCGACGGCGGGATCTATCGAAGCACGGACGGAGGCGAGTCTTGGACCAAGGTCAACGACCTAGACCCGCGCCCGTTCTACTTCAGCCAGATACGCCAGGACCCGGTGGACGTTAACCGCATCTATCTGACCGCCGTACAGTCGTACGTCAGCAACGACGCTGGGAAGACCTTCAATACAATGCGCGAGTCGGTGCACGTCGACCACCACGCTCTGTGGATCGACCCGACCGACAACAACCATCTGATCCACGGCAGCGACGGCGGCGTCGCGGAGACACGCGACGGCGGCGACACCTGGGAGCACATGAACTACCTGCGAATAGGGCAGTTCTACGCCGTGACCGTCGACATGCGAAAACCGTACTGGGTGTACGGCGGCCTGCAGGACAACGGCTCGTGGGCCGGGCCGACGCAGTCCGCGCGCGGCGGCGTCACGATGCACGACTGGTACAACATCGGCGGCGGCGACGGCTTCCACACGCAGAACGACCCCGAGGACTGGCACATCCTCTATAGCGAGAGCCAGGGCGGGGCGATCGGCCGAATCGACCAAGTCACCGGCGACCGCGCATCGATCCGGCCCAGGACAGGGCCCGAGGGCGCACGACTGCGCTTCAACTGGAGCACGCCCTTCATCATCTCGCCGCACAACCACCAGACCCTCTACATCGGCAGCCAGTTCCTGCACCGGAGCGTAGACCGCGGCGACCATTGGGAAGTCATTAGCCCCGACCTCACCACCAACGACACCACGCGTCAGAACCCGCGCGCGGGCGTCACGCCGGAAGACACCGGCGCAGAGCGGAACACTTGCATCGTCACGATCTCCGAGTCGCCCGTCAAAGAAGGGCTGATCTGGGTCGGTACGGACGACGGAAAGGTCCAGATGACGCGCGACGGCGGCAAGACCTGGACTGACATGGCAGGGAAGTTCGAAGGCGTTCCTGAGAAGACATGGGTGAGCCGGGTGACCGCCAGCTCGTTCGTCGAGGGGCGCGCCTATGTGACCTTCGACGGCCACAGGGACAACAACTTCAAGCCCTACGTCTTCGCGACCGAGGACTACGGCGTGACCTGGACCAACATGAGCGCCAACCTGCCCGACGGAGGACCGGTCTACGTGATCACTGAGGGCCTGCATAACCCAGATCTGCTCATGGTCGGCACAGAGTTCGGGCTCTACTTCTCGAACACCCGCGGGATCGTGTGGCAAAAGTACACGACCGGCGAATGGCCGACAGTGCGCGTTGACGACCTGACTGTCCACCCGCGCGAGGACGACCTCGTGATAGCGACCCACGGCCGCTCGATCTGGACGCTGCCGCTCTGGCCGCTCGAGCAGTTGACTTCGGCCAACCTCGACAAGGACGTCTTCGTGTGCAAGCCGCAAGACGTCTACACGCTCGGCTACGTCAGCGGCGGAGAGTCGAACGGGGACGGGGTCTGGATGGCGCCGAACACCCAGCCCTCGGCCTCGATCTTCTACTACCTCAAGGCGGCCACGACGGAGAGCATCAAGGTCTCGATCCAGCGGCCCGACGGCACTGAGGTCGCGTCGCTCACTGGCAAGGGCGACCAAGGGCTGAACATGGTGCGCTGGACCCCCAACAGGAGACAGGGCACGGAGGCCGGGGACTTCGCCATCGTCGTCAAGATCGGGGACAAGGAGTACCGCTCGTCACTCACGGTCGAGGACCTGAGTCGCTCCAACGATAGGAACGTCTACATACCGCACGGTCCCTAACAGCTCCAAGAAGAATGAGAGGCCGGTGCCGCACAGGCACCGGCCTCTCTTCATGTTCGATGGGGGGAAGGGCTAAACGGCTTCTACGCCAACCGATATTGTCATAATATACATTATCGGAAACAGCCTAGCTTGCAGTCAGCTCTGTCCTTAGGATCGAGTCCAGGTTGTTGGCTGCCCTGTCCGCGGCGTCAAGCAATGCGTCCGCGTCCAGCGGATCCTCGCCGCGCGCGATTCGACGAGCGATCACATACGCCACCGCCGCAGCCCCGAGCAAAGCGACGACGGTCCACACCGCCGCGCCTCTGTTCCTGCTCCTGCTCCTGCTCCTGCTCCCGCCCAGCCTTTCCGTGCCCATAGGTCCCTTCCTGGTCTGCCTTTTAGACGCCTCATTCTGATTCGGGTGTTTCAGACCTGAAAAGCAGATCGGGACCAAAGGGCTCCAACGGTAGACTCGATTCTCCGATGCTCGACAACCTGACGCGCCGTCTTGGCGGGATATTCTCCGGCCTAAGGCGAAAAGGGCGCCTCAGCGAGGACGATGTCAACCAGATGCTGCGCGAGGTGCGCGTGGCCCTGCTCGAAGCCGACGTCAACCTCAAGGTCGCAAAGGAGTTCGTGCAGGGGGTCAAGGACCGGGCGGTCGGTGAAGACCTCTTTGGCAGCCTCAGTGCAGACCAGACGGTCATCAAGATCGTCCGCGACCAGCTTGTAGCCCTCCTGGGCCAGGAGGAGACCCCGGTCCGCTGGTCCCCTTCCCCACCGACCGTCGTGCTCATGTGCGGCCTCCAGGGCTCCGGCAAGACCACGACCTGCGCGAAGCTGGCGCTCTGGCTCCAAAAGAGCGCCAAGAAGACGCTGCTGGTGGCCTGCGACGTCCAGAGGCCGGCGGCTGTGAAGCAGCTTCAAGTTCTAGGCGAGCAGGTCGGTGTGCCCGTGTTCAGCATCGAGGGCGGCGAGCCCGTACAAATCGCCAAGAAGGCGGTCGAGCACGCCAAGGACATGTTCCTCGACGTGGTGATCGTAGACACCGCGGGCCGCACGACGATCGATGACGCGATGATGGAGCAGCTCGAGGCCGTACGAAAGGCGGTGAACCCCCAGGAGACCCTGCTCGTGGTCGATGCCACGACCGGCCAAGAGGCCGTGAGCGTCGCGGAGGCGTTCCACAAGCGCGCGCCACTGACGGGCGCGGTCTTCACCAAGATGGACGGCGACACGCGCGGCGGCGCAGTCCTAAGCGTGCGGGCGGCGACCGGCGTGCCGGTCCGGTTCCTGGGAGAGGGGGAGCAGATCGAGGCGCTCACCGAGTTCAGGGCCGGCCGGATGGCGGAGCGGATCATCGGCATGGGCGACGTGATGGGGATCATCGAGCGCGCCGAGGGCCTGGTGGACGCCGACGCCGCCGAGGGGATGAAGTCCAAGTTCAAGTCCGGAAGGCTCGACTTCAACGACATGCTAGAACAGTTCAGGGTCATCCGCAAAATGGGCCCGCTTAAGAACGTCATGAAGATGATCCCTGGGCTCACGGCGAACCTGCCAGAGGAGGCCCTCGACCAGCTGGACGAGTCCAAAATGGGGCGCGTCGAGGCGATCGTGCTGAGCATGACCCCGGGGGAGCGCAAGAACCCGGATATACTTAACGGCCCGCGCAGGCGCCGCATCGCCTCGGGCTCTGGGACGACCCCGCAAGAGGTCAACCAGCTCGTGGACCAGCTCTTCTCCATGCGAAAGCAGATGAAGCAGCTTTCCAAGATGGAAAAGCGCTTTGGCAAGCGCAGGCGCGGCTAGAACAGATTTGTGGTGCAGGCCTCCGGGCCTGCACCATGGCGGAGAACACAGGAACACAGTGGTCAAGATTAGACTTAGAAGGATGGGCAACGCGCACAGGCCGTTTTACAGGGTCGTGGTCGCGCACAGCACGCGCGCCAGGGGCGGATCGTTCCACGAGCTCATCGGCACCTACAACCCGATAACGCAGCCCAAGCAGCTCGCGATCAACAAGGAGCGCGCGCTGCACTGGCTGATGGAGGGCGCGCAGCCGACCAACACGGTCGCCTACCTGCTCAAGAAAGAAGGCGTCCTGGACGAGTACTTTGCCAAGCGGCCGGCGGCGAAGGCCAACTACAAGTTCTTGGACAAGACCACGGGCCCGATGAGCAAGAAGTCGGTCGTGCAGGAGATGCCGGCGAGCGCCGAGGAGCAGCCATGAGCCTAAAGCCGTTCGTAGAGGCGCTGATCAAGGACCTGGTCGAAGAGCCGGACTCGGTCAACGTCGAGGAGGCCGACGACCGGGGCGTGAAGCTTTACAACGTGACCGTCGCGCCGAACGACGTCGGACGGATCATCGGCAAGGACGGGCGCGTGATCACGTGCGTGCGGCACGTGGTCGGCGCCGCCGCCTCGAAGAGGCGCGAGAAAGCGGTCGTCAAAGTCCTCACCCAGGACTGACCTAT
Source organism: uncultured Chthonomonadaceae bacterium (assembly GCA_946479035.1). Next base: position 7,487 of record CAMLDW010000051.1, read on the forward strand.
GCGGGCCGACCGCCCCCGCACCGAACCACCGGGCCACGTCCGAGTCGGTCAGGTCGTCGGAGCGTTCGGCGTGAAGGGGATGCTCAAGGTCTTGCCGCTCACCGATTTCGCCGAGCGGTTCGCGCCCGGTTCCCTCCTCTACCTCCACGGCGAACCGCGCAAAGTGCTCGAGGTTCACTGGCACAAGGGGCAGGCGCGCGTCCATCTGGAAGGGATCAACACCGTGGAGGAGGCAAACGCACAGCAGTGGGCGCACCTGACCGTGCCTGAGCTTGACCGCCCCCGCCTGGGAGCAGACGAATTCTTCGCTGCCGACCTCATTGGGATGTCAGTGGTCGAAAAAGGCATGCTGCTGGGTGTGGTGCAGGACGTCCTGCACGCTCCCGCGCAAGACCTGATCCAGATAGAAGGCGCTCTGATCCCTTGCGTGAAACAGTTCGTCAAGTCGGTGGACATGGTCGCGCGCAAGATCGATGTGGAGCTGATCGAAGGCATGCGCCCGGGCGACGGTTCGGAGGAACCGTGAACTCGCACTTCATTGACGAAGCGGTCGTGACGCTCGCCAGTGGAGATGGCGGCGACGGGGCCGCGTCCTTCCACCGCGAAAAGCACGTGCCGCGCGGCGGGCCCAACGGCGCCGACGGCGGCCGCGGCGGCGACGTCGTACTAGTCGCCGACCAGCACGTGCGCACGCTCTACGATGTGAGGCTCCACCGCCACTACAAGGCCGAAGACGGGTGCATGGCTCGCAACGACAAGAACGGCAAGGACGGCAAACCGATCGAAGTGCGCGTTCCTGTCGGAACGATCGTTATCGACAGCGAGCTCGATGAACAGCTCATCGACCTCGACGTGCACGGGATGAAGTATGTCGCGTGCCGCGGGGGCCGCGGCGGGCTCGGCAACCTGCACTTTACGACCAGCGTGCGCCAGTCGCCGACGATCGCGCAGCACGGTGCGCCGGGCGAGACGCTCGTTGCGCGCCTAGAGATGAAGTTGCTGGCCGACGTCGGCCTGGTTGGGCTCCCCAACGCCGGCAAGAGCACCCTGCTGGGTGCGATAAGCGCCGCGAGGCCGAAGATCGCCGACTACCCCTTCACCACGCTCGAGCCAAACCTTGGGGTCGTGAAGGCGGGTGACAAGACCTTCGTAGTCGCGGACCTGCCTGGCATGATCGAAGGAGCGAGCGAGGGCGTTGGGCTGGGGCACCGCTTCCTGAGGCACGCAGAAAGGACCCGCGTGCTCGTCCACGTCGTGGACGGCTTCCCTATCGACGGCTCGGACCCGATCGAGAACCTCCATACGATCGAGAACGAGCTGGAGCTCTACTCAAAAGAGCTCAAAGGCAGGCGGACTGTGGTCGTGATGAACAAGACGGACGTCGCTCCGCCAGAGGACGTCGAGGTGATGCTCCAGTTCTTCCGAGAGGCCGGAGTCGAGGCCATGCCTGTTTCCGCGGCTACGGGATCCGGCCTCAAAGAGCTGATCTTCCGCGTCTCAGCGCTCCTCGACGAGGCGGAAAAGAAGGAGCCGGTCCACGTGCTGACTCCCGTGTTCCGCCGCACGACCAGCCCAAACTGGGAAGTGCTCAAGACCCCAGGCGGGTTCGAGGTCAAAGGCGAAAGGATCGAGCGCCTCGTCCATATGACGAGGCTGGAGGACCGCGACTCGCTTCGGTACTTGCACCGCCGCCTAGAACGCATCGGCGTGATCGGCAAGCTTCGTGAGATGGGCGTTGAAGAGGGCGACGCGGTCGACGTGGCCGGTTGGCAGTTCGAGTACCAGGACTGGTAGATGAAGTACGGCATTCTTGGAGGCACGTTCGACCCGCCGCACATCGGCCACATGCTCATCGCGCAGGAGGCGCGAAGACAGCTCGGACTGGACGAGGTCCTCTGGGTGCCCGCGAACAAGAACCCGATCAAGCGAGGGCGGCAGTCGTCGCCAAGGGCGCGGCTTGAGATGTGCAGGCTCGCGACCCAGGGGGTTGAGGGGATGGCGGTGAGCGACGTCGAGACGAGCCGAGGAGGCGAGAGCTACGCCGTCGACACCCTCGAAGAGCTCAAAATGGTGATGCCGGGCGACTACTGGTTCATCGCGGGGATGGACGCCGTCGCGCAGCTCCCGACCTGGAAGGACCCGGAACGGCTGCTTCAACTCTGTCGGCTGGCCGTGGTCACTAGGCCGGGCACCGACGCTCAGACGACCCTCTCCAGGCTCGGCGCCGAGGTCCAGAGGCACATCGACCTGCTCGAGACGGTCCCCAAGAGCGTTTCATCGTCTAATATCAGGGACATGGCGACGCGCGGCGACGACTTTTCGCACCTCGTTGCGCCAGCCGTCTATGGGTACATCAAAGAAAACGAGCTCTACGAAGACTAGCAAAGACAGCATCGACGCGAAGAAGAAGTCGGACATGATCATCCAGATCGCTGACGACATGAAGGCGCAAAGGATCGAAAACATCGACGTGCGGAAGAAGTCTTCGATCACCAGTAGGATGGTGGTCGTCTCCGGCACAAGCGAAACGCACGTGCGGTCCATAACGGAGAAGGTGCTCGAACGGATGCGCGAACAAGGGGTCAAGCCCTTGCGCAAACACTCGGGCCCTGGTACGGGCTGGCTGCTGCTCGACTTCGGCGACGTGGTGTTCCACGCGATGCTTGAGGAAAAGCGGCAGTTCTACGACCTGGAGTCCCTGTGGAACGCGATGCCCGTCAACCCCGACCTGATCGAGTGAGCATGCAAGACGAAGAGCCGAAGGAGCAAGAGCAGAAGAGCGAGCCCGAGCTGCCAGAGAAGCCGACGCCGGAACAACTGGCCAGGGCGGAGTCGCTCTTGCAGCAGGCGTCCCTCGCCCGCATCCGCGGTCAAGGCTCGGTCGCGGAGCGCCTGCTCAAGGAGGCCGCCGAAGTCGCTCCAGGGTCTGCCGCCGTCCGCGCCGCGCTCGCGGACGAGCTGTGGAAGCGCAGCCAGTTCCGCAAGGCGCGCGACGAGTACAAGACCGCGCACCTGCTCGAGCCCGAGAACGCGCTCTACGAAACGAAGTGGGCGGAGTCGATCATCGGTTCCTCCGGCGATCCGCTCGCAATGCTGTCTGCCGGCACGGAGAACTACGCGAGCGCAAAGACCGCTGCGTTCCTATCCATAATGCTGCCGGGCCTCGGGCAGCTCGTCTCAGGCGACAGGAACAACGGCATCGCGATGATGGTGATGTGGGTCGGCGGGTGGGGCTGGGCCGCCGCGGTCCCCAACGGGCTCAACGGGTTCTTCCACCTCTTCGGCCAGAAGACGCACGTGGACTCCTTCAACCCGATCGTGCTCGTCCCGCTCGCGATCGTGGCGCTCGCTTGGCTGTGGGCCGTGATGTCTGCGAACTCGAAGGCTAAGACCGCCGTGCCACGTTCAATCGAGCGTCCAAAGCCGCCCGGCGAAGGCGGGTTCGAGGTCTAGGGCCGGTTCTCCGCCTTTCGCAGCTCGTCCAGCAGCTCGCGCTGCACCTGTGTCATCGTGAGGTCGCTGCGCGTGCGCTCGAGCACGGCTCGCAGCGCGTCGCACGTGCGGCGCAGGCCGCCGGTGAGCGAGTCGGGATAGTCGAACGTGATCAGTTCGTCGTACACGCCCTCCATCTGGTCCAGCATCCGCGCGGCCTCGCTCAGGCTTCCGCCCCGCATTTCGTCCAAGACGTAACGGCGGCACTCGCTCGCCGCCTCGCCCAGTCCGTTGAGGTACGAGACGACGTCCGTGCCAAGCTCCTCGCAAGAGGGAACCGGGCGGTCGCGCACGATCGCCAGCACTGCGGCCGCCTCGACCATCTCCTTCTCCGCGTCTTGCAAGTAAGAGGCGTAACGGACTGTCGGAAACGGCTCCATCTCTTTTCTCGCAGCGCCGCTCAGCGCGTGCGCGTCGAGCAAGAGCGCCTCTGCCTGGTCGAACTGGCGGCGGTGGACGTGGCGGATGCACTTCGAGGACGTCTGGATGAGCAGCCGGCACTTCTGCAGCGCGGCCTCGCGCACCTTGTGCCTCCCGTCCATCTCCTGGCGCGCGCCGCCGAGCGCCTTCTCCCACCTTCCGTCGGCGCTCACAGCAGCCCTTCCTTTTGCATGCTGAAGTAGCGGCCCTTGTCGCCGACGATGACGTGGTCGAGCAGCGGGATGTCGAGCAGCCTGCCGACCTCCGCGAGCTTCCTCGTCACGGCGATGTCCTCCGGGCTCGGCGCGGGATCGCCGCTCGGGTGGTTGTGCGCGACGATGAGTGCGGTCGCGTTCTCGCGCACCGCATGGCGGAAGACCTCTCGCGGGCCGACCACGCTCATGTTCGCCGTGCCGATGTGCACGGTCTCCGTCGTGATCACCTGGTTCTTAGAGTCGAGGTACGCGGCGCAGAAGTGCTCCTGTTTGCGTCCGCCGATAAGGGGAGCAAAGATCGCGTAGGCGTCTTCGTGGCCATTGACAGACAGTGCCTCGCCGCGACCGGCCTCTTGCGCGCGCCTGCCGAGTTCGATTGCAGCCAGGCGCTGCAGCGCCTCGAACGGCTCGAGCCCGCTCGTGTCCCTTAAGTCCGCCTGGCCGATGTCGAGGATGCGCGCGCCTTCGTAGCGGCGCACCAACCGCTGCGCGTCCGCCTCGCACGCCGCGACGTCGCGCGGCTCCCGCGCGAGGATCAGGGCGAAGAGGTCGACGTTGTTCGAGCCGCGCACTCCGGCCCTTGTTATGCGCTCGTATGCGCTGCCCGTTTCTATGGCCATCTCTCGAGCACCTCTTTGCTCACGTTTTCGCGCATCTCAAAGTCCGTCGGAGGCTGAGCATACACCGAGAGGCGATGGCCCGTTACGGGGTGGTCGAAGGAGAGCAGCGCCGCGTGAAGCTGCATCGGGCCCTCGTTCCAGGGCTTCTTCGCGTACTGCCTGTCGCCCTTGATCGGGTGGCCCGCGCTGGAGAGGTGCACGCGGATCTGGTGCGTCCGCCCAGTCTCGAGCCGGCATGCCACCAGCGACTGAGCGGAGGTGCACGAAAGCAGCCTGACGTGCGTGACCGCTTCCCTGCCGCCCTGCTTGACCGTCATCAGCGAAGGCACTCCAGGGTGCCTCCCGATAGGCTTGTCGATCGTGAACCTCTCGTGCTCCAGTCGCCCGTACACAATAGCCACGTAAACGCGGCCTGCGCGCTTCTCCTTGATCTGCGCCGCAAGCGAGCGGTGAACCGCGTCGGTCTTCGCCACGATCATTAGCCCAGTGGTCTCCTTGTCGAGCCGGTGGACGATGCCCGGCCGCCACGCGCCAGCCTCCGTGCTGAGCGCGTGCGAGCGTGCGAGCAGCGCGTTGACGAGCGTCGTCGGCCCGACGCCGGGCGCCGGGTGCGAGACCATGCCGCGCGGCTTGTTGACGACAAGAAGCTGCTCGTCCTCGTAGCAGACGTCGAGCGGGATCTCGGCAGGCTCAAGGTTGTGCGGCTCCGGCTCCGGCACTTGTGCGACCTCGACGCTCTGCCCTTTGCTCAGCTCGAAGCTCGGCCTCGTGACCACTTTCCCGCCGACCGTCACGCCGCCCTCTCTGATCGCCTGCACGATCCGCGTACGGCTGTGCTCGGGCATCTTGCGGGCGACGAACCGATCTAGCCGCTCCTTGCCTTCGGCGGTCAGGGGCATCCAGCGAGTTTACATGGGCCGAGCGGTGATAGAATGTGCTTCCACGGGATGGAACGTCCTCCGCTGGTCCACATCACGCTTGAGCGCGGCGCGCACGCCTGCGTCCGGAACTGCGCGCCCTACTGGCGCGCCATTAGGCGTCGCACGACAGTGCAGACGATCGACACCGTGATCGATCGGACGGAGTGGCCGCGCGGGATCTACCTCATGACCGGCCTCGACGGGATGAGCGAGCAGCAGCTCGCGCTTACCGCCTCGCTCTACGCACGGCTGAAGAATACTCCCGAGTCTTGCGTGGTCCTGAATGAACCGACCCGGCTGTTCGGCCGCTACGCGCTGCTAAAGGAGCTTTGTAGGCGGGGGATCAACGACTTCGACGTCCACCGCGTCGGAGACCTTCCGAGCGACGTTCGCTTTCCCGCGTTCGTGCGGTACGAGAGATACCACCGCGCCAACCTGACGGGGCTGCTGCGATCACAAACAGAGCTTGAAGACGCCTTGGCAAGGCTCTTGGTCGCTGGCGAAGAGGCGCATGAGCTGATCGTCGTCGAACACCTGGACTACAGGGACCATGACGGCAACTTTCGCAAGTTCGGTGCGCAGAAGATCGGCCCTCACGTGTTCGGCAAGCACCTCATGGCCGGCCATCACTGGATGGTAAAGAGGAAGACGTCCACGCGCTCGGCAATCGGCCGCGACGAGCTCCCTTACGTCACTGAGTTTCCGCACTTCGACCTCTTGGCGCCGGTGTTCGAGCTCTCAGGCCACGATTGGGCGCGCGTCGACTACTCCTTCTACAAAGGCCGGCTGCAGGTCTGGGAGATCAACGACAATCCGGAGATGGGCACAAAGTGGAGGCGGGACTTCGGTCGCAAAGAAGTCGGCCGCCGCACCTTTGCCAACTTCGAGCGCGCGTTCGCGGAAGTTGCCAAGGTCGTTCTGCCTGGGCCACCGATGGGATTCCGCTTCTCTGCCCTTGACGTGCTTGACGCTGCCCCGCCCGGGGCCCAATCAGAGCCTCGGGCCGCCGTGTAACATCGGCAGGTGCCGGCCCCGTTCCCCGAGTGGCTCCTCTTGCCCATCGGTGTCGTTGTAGGGCTCTTCGGCACGATGATCGGCGCGGGCGGCGGCTTCATCCTCGTTCCGCTGCTGTTGATCCTGGAGCCGAAGGTCGCTCCGGAGCGGATAACCGCGCTCTCCCTCGCCGTCGTCTTCTTCAATGCTGCTTCCGGCTCGTTCGCCTACGCGAAGATGAAGCGGATCGACTATCGCGCTGCGTTCGCCTTCGCTTCCGCCACGGTACCCGGCGCAATCCTTGGCTCTTTGACGACGCAGCACATTCCGCGTGACGTTTTTCGTGTCGGCTTTGGCGTCCTCTTGCTCGCGGGGTCTGCTTTTCTGGTCTGGCGGCCCGAGCCGAACAAGTCCGAGAAGCAGGACGCTGCCGCCGAAGACAAGAAGCGCCCACTGGTGCTCGGCGTCATCCTCAGCCTCTTCGTCGGCTTCTTCTCCAGCATGTTGGGAATAGGCGGCGGGATCGTTCACGTGCCCGCGCTCGTGCACTTGATCGGGTTTTCTGTGCATGCCGCCACCGCGACCTCTCACATGGTGCTGGCGGTTTCCGCCCTTGTGGGAACCATCACGAACATCGCACAAGGCCACTTGGACGGCCTGCTGACGCAGGTCGCGTGGGCTTCGGTCGGGGTCGTCGTTGGGGCCCAGATCGGTGCGCACCTCTCGAACCGCGTCCACGGCGCAGCGATCGTCCGGTCGCTCGGCGTCGCCCTCGCGCTCGTGGCCGCGCGCGTCCTTTGGCGATAGCG
>CAMLDW010000052.1 GCA_946479035.1 uncultured Chthonomonadaceae bacterium
AGATGGAGGTCCGGCCTCCCGGACGGCCCCGATAGATGGAGGGCCGGCCTCCTGGACGGCCAGCTCGCAGCAGACCGGCGGCCCAGGAGAGCCCGCCTCCTGGACGGCCCGCTTGCAGCAGACCGGCGGCCCAGGAGGTCCGCCCTCCATCGGGCCGAGCTGGCGCTCGGTATAACCTGCCCGTGCTCACGCGGGTCGTCACCGGAACCCTGGCCGCGGCCATTGCCCTCGCCGCGATCCTGTGGCGGGAGCCGTGGGGGCTTGTGGCGGTCCTTGCGCTGGTCGCCCTAGCCCTGGCCTCCGAGCTCGCAAAGCTTGCTTCAACCAGCATCGTCGCGGGGCTTCCTGCCTGCCTCATGTTGATCGGGCTCTTCTCTGCGCGTTCCGAGGCCGTTGGAAACACTCTGGTGTTTGCCGGGCTCTGTTGGATCGTTGCAGTGGTCTGGCTAGTCGTATGGCTACCTGATAATCGCGCGCTCAGCATTGGGCTCTTTTTCTTGGTCAACGCTGGCGTGATGCCCGCAATGGAGCTCGGGCTCGAGCGCGGCCGCGCGGAGTCGCTCTTTGTTCCCAGCCTCCTGCTCCTGGCCCTGCTCCCCTTGTGGGTCGGGGATTCCCTCGCCTACTTTGTCGGCAAGGGGTTCGGCAGGCACAAGATGGCCCCGAAGGTCAGCCCGAACAAGACCTGGGAGGGCGCGGTTGCGAACCTGGCGGGCTGCCTCGCGTCCGCCTACGGCATCGGGCTTTGGCTCAAGATCCCGCTCTCCGCAAGCATCGCGGTGGGCCTCACTACCGGCGTGCTCGGCCAAGTCGGAGACCTGCTCCAGAGCCGCCTCAAGCGCCTCGCCGGAGTCAAGGACTCCGGCAGCCTCCTCCCAGGCCACGGGGGCTTGCTCGACAGGCTCGACTCCTTCCTCTTCTCGTGCTACCCCAGCCTCCTGGCACTCTACCTTCTGGCCCCCGAGATGTTTCACGTGAAACGCTGGCCCTGGTAGGTATAGTCAGCCCCCATGCCCGTCATCCAGGCTCAAAACCTGCGCAAGGTCTACTCGGTCACCAAGAAGCAGCCGGGAGCCTGGGGCACGCTCAAGGGCCTGTTCAAGCCCCAAAAGGAGGAGGTCGAGGCGGTCAAGGGCATAGACCTCAGCATCGAAAAAGGGGAGATCGTCGGGTTCCTGGGCCCGAACGGAGCCGGAAAGACCACCACGATCAAGATGCTGACCGGCATCATGCACCCGACCTCAGGCTCAGCCCAGGTCCTCGGGTTCGAGCCCTGGCGCCGCCATCCGGACATGCTCCGCCGGATCTCCCTGGTTATGGGGAACAAGCAGCAGCTCTGGTGGGACCTGCCGGCCATCGAGAGCTTCAACGTCCTCAGAGTGCTCTACGACGTCCCAGACTCGGCCTACAAGGAGCGCCTGGACTACCTCGCCGAGCAGCTTCAACTGACCGACAAGCTAGACACCCAGGTCCGCAAATTGAGCCTAGGAGAGCGGATGAAGTGCGAGCTGGTGGCGGCCCTGCTCCACGAGCCCGAAGTCCTGTTCCTCGACGAGCCCACGATCGGGCTCGACCTGGTCTCCCAGAAGCGGATCCGGGACTTCCTCCGCGAACTCAACCGCAAGACCAGGTGCACGGTCCTCCTGACCAGCCACTACATGCAGGACGTCCAGGAGCTAGCCCAGCGGGTCGTCGTCATCGACCACGGATCCCTGGTTTTTCACGGGGATTTCAACCAACTGGTTGAACTCTATGGCTCTGAGAAGCAGCTCAGGCTCACTTTCGGCGGGACCGACCCCCTGCCCGACCTCAGCCAGTTCGGCAAGGTCTTGAGCCTGGAGGACCGGGAAGTCGCGCTCTCGGTACCCAAGGACGGCGTCGCCCGCGCCGCCAGCCAGATCCTACAGGCCTACAACGTGGTCGACATCGCCGTCGAAGAGGTCTCGGTCGACGAGGTGGTCCGCCGCCTGTTCGAGACGGGCCGCTAGGCTCAACCCGAGCCCAAGCTGTTTCACGTGAAACAGCCCCCGATCCAGGTACAATCGAGCCCACTTTCACGACAGGAAAGGACAAAACATGGAAACGGCGCTCTCAACCCGCTACGACGCCTCGTCGGTCGAGTCCAAGTGGTACGCCAAATGGTCAGAATGCGGCCTCTTCCAGCCTGACCCAGACTCGAGCAAGCCCCGCTACAGCATCACCATCCCTCCGCCCAACATCACGGGCTCGCTCCACATGGGGCACGCCCTCTGCTACGGGCTCCAGGACCTCCTCGGCCGCTACAAGCGGATGCGCGGCTTCAGCGTGCTTATCCTGCCTGGCCAGGACCACGCCGGCATCGCCACCCAGTCCGTCGTTACCAAGCAGCTCAAAAAGGAGGGCGTCAGCGCCTTCGAAATAGGCCGGGACAGGTTCACCGAAAGGGTATGGCAGTGGCGAGAAGAGTCCGGCGACACCATCCTCAGGCAGCTTCGCTCCCTGGGCTGCGCCTTCGACTGGGACCGCCAGCGCTTCACCCTCGACTCGGCTTACGTCCAGGCCGTGCTCAAGGTCTTTATCGACTGGTTCGAGCGAGGCTTGATCTACCGCGGCCTCAGGGTGGTGAACTGGGACCCTGTCCTCAAGACCAGCGTCAGCGACATCGAGACGGAGCGCCGTCTGGTCAAGGGGAAGCTCTACCACGTCCGCTACCCGTTCAAGGACGGCAGCGGGCACGTCACGATCGCCACCACCCGCCCCGAGACCATGCTCGCCGACGTCGCCGTGGCCGTCCACCCCAAGGACAAGCGCTACGCCGGCCTTGTCGGCAAGACCCTGCTGCTCCCTCTCTTGAACCGGGAGATCCCCCTCATCGCCGACGAGTACCCCGACCCCGAGTTCGGAACCGGCGCCGTCAAGATCACGCCCGGCCACGACCCCGACGACTTCGAGGTCGGACAGCGCCACAAGCTCGAGATCCTCGTCGTTCTAGACACAACTGCTAAGGTTACCGAACTAGGTGGCCCGTATAAGGGCCTCGACCGGCTCAAAGCCCGCGAGCAGGTGGTCAAGGACCTCGAGGAGCAGGGCTTCCTCGAGAAGGTCGAGGACCACGAGATCCCCCTAGTCGTCAGCACCCGCTCCAACGAAGCGGTCGAGCCGATGGCCTCCGAGCAGTGGTTCGTCTCTCAGACCCGACTGGCAGCGCCGGCAATCGAGGCCGTCAAACTGGGCGAGGCCCGCTTCGTGCCCGAGCGCTACACCGGCGTCTACCTCGACTGGATGCAGAACATCCGCGACTGGTGCATCAGCCGCCAGCTCTGGTGGGGGCACCGGATCCCGGTCTACTACACGCAAGAGGGCGAGGCCTTTTCCGGACTGGACTGGGAGGACGCCCAGAAAAAAGCGGGCTCCAAAAAGATCGTGCGACAGGACGACGACGTGCTCGACACGTGGTTCTCGTCCGGGCTCTGGCCGTTCGCGACGATGGGATGGCCCCAGAAGACCGACGACCTGCAGAAATACTATCCCACAGACGTCCTCGTCACGTCGCGCGACATCATCTACCTCTGGGTCGCGCGCATGATGATGATGGGGCTCGACTGTATGAAGGACGTCCCCTTCCGCGACGTGTACATCTACGCGACGGTCCTCACCGAGGACGGCAAGCGTATGTCGAAGTCGCTCGGCACAGGCGTCGACCCGACCGAGGTCATCAAGACCAAGGGGGCCGACGCGCTGCGCTACGCGCTCTTCAACCAGACCGGTTTCAACCAGGACATCCGGTATTCCGACCGGCGCACCGAAGACGCGCGCAACTTTTGCAACAAGATCTGGAACGCATCGCGCTTCGTCGCGATGAACCTCGAAGGGTACAAGGGCGAAGAGCCGCGCGAGTTGCACGACGCCGACCGCTGGATCCTCAGCAGGCTTGCCGCCACGGAACAGACGGTCCGCGAAAGTTACGAGGCGTACGACGTGCAGTCCGCGTGCCAGGCGCTCTATAAGTTTTTCTGGTCGGAGCTGTGCGACTGGTACATCGAGATCAGCAAGGACCGGTTGACGGACCCCTCGCAAAAAAGCGCGCCCCAGTGGGTGCTCGTCGCGTGCCTCGACGCGTTCCTGCGAATGATGCACCCCGTCATGCCACACATCACCGAAGAGGTGTACAGCAATCTTGCGGTGGCGGGGAAGTCGGAGTTCTTGATGCAAGCGCCGTGGCCGACCGGCGCAGGCAGGCGCGACGAGAAGGCCGAAGCCAGGGTCGAGTCATGGCTCGAGACCACGCGCGCGCTGCGTGCGCTCCGAGCCGAGCTCGGCCTGGCAGCGATGAAGCAAGTACCGCTCGCGTACTACGAGGGCGACCTGGGCGAGGGAGCAAGCATCGTTGCCGGGCAGGCATGGATCGCGGAGCTCCGGAAAGGGAACCCGGAAGGGAAGTTCGTCTCGTCATCGATTCCGGGCATCGACCTGCACCTGCCGACCGAGGGCCTGATCGACGAGAGCGCAGAGCTGCAGCGCGCCACGGCGCAGATCGAAAAGACGATGCAAGAACTGGCGAAGGTCGAAGAGAGGCTCGGCAACCCGAGCTTCGTCGACCGCGCCAAGCCAGAGGTCGTCGAGAAGGAGCGCGCCACTGCAGCCGACCTCCGCGACGTGCTCGCAAAACTGCAAGCGCGCAAGAAGCTCTTCGGCGGATGACCCGGCTCCCTCCCCTTGGGATTTGCCGCGCGGGCTCTCCTGCGGAGAGTCCGCCCGCGCAAAGGCTAGGGTGAGGGTCGCGCTACGGAGGAGTCCCGCGATAGAACCCGTGCTGCCCCAGCAAGAACACCACCGTCCCGTCGCGGTCCGTGCGCAAGAACGTCGCGCCCTCCTCCTTGATCCGCGCGATCGCCTCCGGAGAAGGGTGCCCGTAGTTGTTCCGGCGTCCGCACGATGCAACAACGACCTGCGGCGTCGTCTCATCCAGCCACACCTTGCTCGAGGAGTACTTGCTGCCGTGGTGCCCGGCTTTCAGCACCTGCACGTCCCAGTCCCCCTTGGCCGCCATCGCCTCTTCCACCGAAGCGTTCGCGTCCCCGGTAAATGCCGCAGAGCCTTCGCCCGCGTCCGCCCGCACGAAGAGACAGCCGTCGTTGGTCGGCATCCCCTCGTACCAGACGGGCGGCGCGACCGTCAGTCGGAGCTGGCCGAAGTCCGCGCGCTCCACGGTCGCCACCCACTCGACCTGCGAAGGGCGCAGCCCCGCCTCTCCAAGCGCCTTCAGCATGTCGGCGTTCTCGCGGAAGGCCTGCGAGACCAGCACGCGGCCGATCCGGAAGCGGCGCGCTACCGCACCGAGGCCGCCGATGTGGTCCCCGTCCGGGTGCGTCAGGATCAGGCAGTCGATCTTCCTGACGCCCAGCTTGCGAAGCTCCGGCGCGACCAGCCTCTCGCCAGCGTCGAAACCCTCGCTCTTGGCCGCGACGTCGATCACCACGACCCAGTCGTCGCTCATCAGCACCGTGCAGTCCCCCTGGCCGACCGAGACGAACACGATCTCCGTGCCGTGGTGTCCGTGCGACCGCTCGAGCGCCACCCCGCCGGAAAAAGACGCCAGCAGGAGAGCCCAGACGCTAAGGCGTCCTAACATATGGCCTCCAAAGCAGCACGGCCGCCAGATAGAACGGTAGCAGCCAGTAGGCCGAGAAGTCGGGCACCTCCAGGCTCGCGAAGGGAAGCAGCCCGAGCCGCTCGATCACCAGCCCGACCCAGCCGGTGCACGGCTCGACGCAGAACTTGAGCGCCCCCACGCCCACGGCAGGCGCCAGGAGCCACAGCGACCAAGCGGCCAGCGCGCCTGAGACCACGACCCCCAGCACCGGCACCACGAGCAGGTTCGCGGGAAGGCTCATCAGCGGGACCCGCCCGAAGTGGTACGCCAGCACCGGCGCCGTCGCCAGGGTCACCACCAGGCTCGCCTCGACGTACCGCAGGGCCCACTCCCTCAGCCCGCCCAGGCCACTAGCAAGCGTCGTCTCTGCCTGGCGGACGAAGAGCACGATCGAGCCCACAGCCACCATCGAGAGCTGGAAGCCCACGTCGCGAACCAGTTCAGGAGCCCAAAGCAGGCTCAAAACCCCCGCAAACGCGAGCGCGGAGAGCCCGTCCGGCCCGCGCCGGAGCAGGTAAGCCACCAAGAAGGTGAACGACATCAGGATCGCCCGCACCACGGGCGCCTGGAAGCCGGCCGCCGCCGCGTAGACCCCCATCATCAGCGCCAGGAGCCCCAACTGGGCCGGTCTGGGGAAAGGGAGCGAGCCCAGCAGGGCCGCCATCGCAAAGGAGACTAGCACGACGTGCAGCCCCGAAGTCGAGACGATGTGGTTCGTGCCCGTCCCAGACATCCCCTTGCGAAAGTCGTCCGAGAGGTCGCTTGTCATGCTGAAGCACATCGCGTCGATCAGCGGCCCGGTCTCTGGCGCCGCGTACCTGTCTGTGAACTCCTGGAAGCTTCGCCGGACCCACAGCCCGAGCCTCCAGAGCGGAGTTCCGCCCGAGAGCACCCTAGGCTCCGAGATCGCGTCCATCACCCCGGTCGCGCCGCGGTCGGCGAGCTGCCCCTCCCTCAGGGGGAGCACCTTCGCGCGCACGTGCACCCGGTTCCCTAACACAACGTTCGCCGAGAGCGGCAGGTACAGCACGTAGCGGGAGTCCTTGTACTGGGCGATCGAGCGAAGGGCGTGCCCGGTGGTCACCGGCATCGTGATCACGTCGACGTCCCCCTCGAGGAACCCCTGCTCCACGACCTGCGTCGGGCTCAGGCGAGGGAAGTGCAGCCAGCCGAACCCGCAGGCCGCCAAAACGGCGATCCGAACCGGCCACCGCTTGGCCAACAGTGCCACCGGGAGCGCCAGGAGCGCGATCCAACCTGCCAAAGCGGCGGCGCTGCCCGCGGCGAGCCCAAGGAACACCGCGACCAGGGGCCTGCGGTCTAGCTCCTCGCGCACTCTTGGGCCCCTACCTGGCCCGGAAAGCGCGCACGCCCACGCGCACGTCGCTGAATAGTCCGGGCTCCGAAGCAGTTTCGTTCAAACGGGTGACGATCTCTTCCTTCCTCAGCCGGATCTCCTGCGCCCACGCAGAACCGCTCGCCACGACCCACAGCACCCCTTTCTCGTACCGGTCAGGAAAGCTCTTCGCCGCCAGGGCCTCGCCCACGACCTCGCCCCACCGGCGCATCGCGATCTGGGCCCGCGCCGTCTTCAGGACTTCGGGTCGGCCAAGCGCGCCGCCCAGCATCCCGCGGATCTTCCTCATGCCTCCTCGACCGCGCCCGAGACTACCCGGAACACCTTCGACCTACCGATCAGCCCGACCCCCGCCTGTTCTGGCTCCGTACAGGTCAAGAACGCCTGCCCGCCGAGCTCGAGCGCGCGCTCGACCAGACGAGATCGCCGCCCCTGGTCGAGGTCCGAGAACACGTCGTCTAGCAGCAGCACCGGCGGCACCCCCAGCACGTTTGTCGCAGACGAGAGCACCGCGAGCTTGAGCGCGATCACCGCCGTCCGCTGCTGCCCCTGCGAACCGTACGGCCGAGCCTCGGACCCGCCGATCTCGATCCGCAGGTCGTCGCGGTGCGGCCCGACGCCGGTAAAGCCCCGGCGCACGTCCTCCGCGCGGGTCTGCAAGAGCTCGCCCTCGTCGTGCTCGTGGTACGCCAGCGACACGCTCTCCCCGCCCCCCAGTTCGGCGTGCGCGGCGGCTACGAGCGGGGCGATCGACCCCACCCACTCGCGCCGGTAGCGCCTCAGCTCCGCCCCGTGCTCGCCGAGCTGCGCCTCCCAAGCCTCGAACTCCTCGTCCGCCACGAAGCTCTCCTGCGCCGCCTTCAGGAGCGCGTTCCGCTGCTCGAGCGCCCGCTTGTAGACCGCGAGGTGCCGCAGGTAGCCGGGAAAGAGCTGGCTGAGCTCCGAGTCGAGGAAGTGCCGCCTCTCGCTCGGCTCGCCGCGCACGATCCCCAGGTCGGCGGCGGAGAACGAGACGGTCGGTATCCGCCCCAGC
Source organism: uncultured Chthonomonadaceae bacterium (assembly GCA_946479035.1). Next base: position 8,023 of record CAMLDW010000052.1, read on the forward strand.
ACGTCGCTCGGCCGACTAAGCGCCGCGCCGTTGAGCAGCACGCGCTTGCGCCCGATCCTCTTGAGCTCGACCGCGACGCAGGTCCCGGTGCCGGCGAGCTCAGCCGATACGCTCGCGCTCTCTTCGCCGTGCAAGATCGCCTGCGCGTCCCGAGTCCCGCGCAAGAGCCGCCCCGTCGAGACTAGGAACACCGACTCAAGCAGGTTAGTCTTGCCTTGCGCGTTCTGCCCGCTGACGATGTTGAACCCTGGTCCGGGCAACACTTCCGCGCACCGGTAGTTGCGAAACCGGTGCAGCGTCAGACGCTCGATGATCGGGGCAGGCGCTCGATAATCCACAGCCTTTCTTAAATACTATCACCTGATATAGAGAACCTTATTACTCTTATTAGCGTGTGGATTGTTGGGAAACCCGCTTTGTGCGAACCTGTCGCAAGCAGGGCGCTTGGCGGGAGAACGTGACGACAACCGGAAGGGAAACCCCCTTTCTGCGCGTTCCAAAAAGCAAGCCCTCACTTTTCACCCGACTCCCCCCACGTTGTTCAGAACAACTTTCGCTTGCGCCCGTACTTCATCACGACCGCCTCCATCTGGTACACGGGGTGCACGCCCGGGATCGGCTCGATCCTCTCCTTTTGCGCGAACGGCTGCCAGATCTCCTCGACGCTGCGCATCTGGATCGTCGGAGGCAGCTCGGGGAAGCGGTCGCACAGCCTCTTGATCGCGAAGTACTCCTCCATCGTCATCGTCGGCAGCTCGCCGATCGAGCCCTCGAACGGGTGCACCCCCGCGTGGTGCGGCGTCACCTGGTAGTGCGGGTTCAGCTTCGCCTCGTGGATCACGATCGTGCCTGCGGCGAGGTCTCCCAGCCGCTGCGAGCGCTCGTTCATGAAGCACGCGATGAACCCCGCGAAGTAGAGAACGGGCAGGAAGTCCGCGACGCGCAGGAAGTTCCGGTACACCGCGCCGCGAAGAGTGACGGGTGTGCCGTCGTGCGAGACCACGCGGATCCCCGCCGCCTTCTTGCCAGGCGTCAGCCCGTTCCAAAGCCACTCGAACAGGATGAAGTAGAGGAAGAACGACGCGGAGACGAAAAAGAGCACGACAGCCACAGTAAGCACCGGGGTCAGGACGATCCCGGCGATGCTTGCGATGATCGACACGGCGACCACCGTCGCGCCGAGTATCATCAGGTCGATGATCTGCGCCCCCATCCGGCTGCCGATGCCGGCGACCCTGAAGCTCACCACGGCCTTCTCCGGCGTCAGCACCATGTACCGGTCGTCCACGGCCTAGATTCTATCACTGAGGCACGATGCTCGTACCGACCGCGCGGTTCTGGACCCTCGTCGCGCTCGGCGTCCCGCTGGCGCTCGTCGGTGCGTTCGTGCCCGGCTTCGAGGCGATCGTGCTGCCCTACAACGTCGGGCTCTTCATCGCGCTCTTCGCCAGCTGGTTCGTCGCGCGCAAGTGGGACTTCCTCACGATCGAGCGCGTCACGACGCCGATCTTTTCCGTCGGCGTCGCCAACCCCGTGCGGCTCGACGTCGAAAACGGGAGCGACATGCGCGTGCGGCTCAAGGTCCGCGACGCGCCGCCGCTCGACTCCACCGCGACGCAGCACGAGTTCGACATCGCGATCGATCCGGGCCGCGACGCGCAGCTCAGCTACAGCATCACGCCGCAGCACCGCGGCAACGACGCCTTTCGCGGCACCTACGTGCGCGTGCTCGCGCCGCTCGGCCTCGCGTGGGTCGAGCGGCGCTTCCCGAACGAGCAGAAGGCGCCGATCTACCCCAACGTCCGCGCGCTCTCCGAGTACGACCTGCTCAAACAGAAGGGGCACCTCGCGCTCATCGGCGTGCGCCGATCGCGCGTCAAGGGCCTCGGCACGGAGTTCGAGTCGCTGCGCGAGTACAACGACGACGACTACCGCACGATCGATTGGAAGTCGACCGCGCGGCTCGGCAAGCTCGTCGTCAAGAACTTCGAGGTCGAGCGCAACCAGGGCGTGATCGTCTGCCTCGACGTCGGGCGCCACATGCTCGCAGAGGTGGCGGGAAGGCGCAAGCTCGACTACGCGATCGATTCTGCGCTCATGCTCATGCACGCGGCGGAGAGGATGGGCGACCAGATCGGGCTGCTCATGTTCAACGACATCGTCGGCCGCTACATCGCGCCCAAGAGGGGCCGCGCACAGGTCAGCGCGATCCTCGACACGGTCCACGGGGTCCACGCCGAGCCGGTGCAGCCGAACTACCAGGCCGCGTTCTCCTACCTCGCCTCGCGCTGGAAGAGAAGGTCGCTCGTCGTTGTCTTCACGGACGCGGAGAACGAGGACCAGGCAAGAGAGCTGGCCTCCGCGCTCTCCGTGCTCAAGCGCCGCCACCTGCTGTTCGTCGTGCGCGTCGCCGACCCGCGACTGCGCGAAGTGATGGCGCTGCCGATCGAGCGCGCGACGGACCTCTACAGCCGCTCGTCCGCGTTCTGGTACTTCCAGGACCGCAAAAAGGCCGACGCGGACCTCTCCACCGCCGGCATCCATAGCATCGAGGCCGAGCCGCAGGACCTCTCCGCGACCCTCGTCTCTGCATACTTGCGGGTGAAGGAACTGAACCTCATCTAGCGTTCGGATTCGAACGGATTCGCTTTGGGTAGATTCTCGAAAACCTATTTCCGCGAGCCAACCCGCTCAAACCCGAACTCCACCTACCCCATGAACCCCTTCATCGCCGAAGCCCGATCGCTCGGAGACTCGCTGCGCCGCTCGTGCGAGAAGTACGCCGGCCGCGCCGCTATCCTCTATCCGGAAAAAAAGGAGTTCCGCACGCTCACTTACGCGCAGCTCTGGGCTGAGACGGTGCAGCACGCGCGGGCGGTCGACGCGCTAGGGGTCAAGAAGGGCGACTGCCTCTGCATCATCGGCGAGACGTGCAAGCAGTGGGCGGTGCTCGACTGGGCGTGCCAGTGCCTCGGCGTCGTCACCGTGCCGATCTACCCGACTCTCCCGGCGGACCAGGCGCAGTACATCGTGCAGGACTGCGGCGCGAAGGTCGTCGTGTGCAGCGACGATTCGCACGTGAAGAAGGTCGCTGACCTGCCGGGCGTGTGCGCGCTCACCTGGTCCGCGCTGCAAGAAAAGCGCGGCGACCTGACCGAAGGGGACCTGATCGGACGCATCGAAGAAGTGAAAAGGGAAGAGACCGCGACGATCATATACACCAGCGGCACGACAGGCAGCCCCAAGGGCGCCGAGCTGACGCACGCGAACTTCATTCTCCTCAGCGCCGGTATCCAGGACGCGTTCCCGGTCGACGAGAACGACCGCTTCTTCGTGTTCCTCCCGCTCGCGCACGTCTTTGCGCGCTATGTCGGCCACGCGCTCCCCGTCGCGATCGGCGCGAGCACCGTCTTCGCGGGCAGCGTCGCGAGCATCGCCGGCGACCTGCTCAAGACGCGCCCCACCATCGTGCTCTGCGTCCCGCGATTCCTCGAGTCCATGCGCGCGCGCGTTATCGACGGCGTCGAGAAAGGGAAGACGCTTGGCAAGAGGCTCTTCTACTGGGCGCTCGGGCAGGGCGTGAAGAGATACCGCAAGAGGCCCGCGCCGCTCCACGGACTGCTCGACAGGATCGTCGGCAAGAAGCTGCGCGACAAGATCGGCGGGTCCGTGCGGTTCTTCGTCTCCGGCGGCGCGGCGCTCCCGACGAACATCAACGAGTTCTACAACGCGTTCCACCTCAACGTCCTTCAGGGGTACGGGCTGACGGAGACCACCGCCGCGAGCTGCATCAACCGCCCGTGGGACAACCGGCCGGAGACGGTCGGCCCGCCTCTTGCGGGGGTCGAGGCGAAGATCGCCGCCGACGGCGAGATCCTCCTGCGCGGCGTCAGCGTGATGAAGGGGTACCACAACCTGCCGCAGGACACCGCGGGCGCGATCGACGCGGACGGCTGGTTCCACACGGGCGACATCGGAGAGTTCGACGACGGGCACCTCAAGATCACGGACCGCAAGAAGGACCTGCTCGTGCTCGGCAACGGAAAGAACGTCGCGCCACTCATGGTCGAGAACAAGCTCAAGGAGAGCGAGTACATCAACGAGGCGGTGCTCTTCGGCGACGGGATGGAGTACTGCTGCGCGCTCATCGTGCCGGAGTTCGACCGCGTCAAGCACTGGCTCTCCGCAAAGGGCGTGAAAGAGACCGACCTGCAAACGATCGCCGCGCGCGACGACGTGAAGGACCTGATCAAGGGGGAAGTGGCCAGCGCCAACAGGTCGCTCGCAGACTTTGAAAAGGCCAAGAAGCACGTCGTTCTCGGCGCCGTGTTCTCCGTCGAGTCCGGCGAGCTCACCCCCTCGCTCAAAGTCAAGCGCAAGGTCGTGAAGCAGAAGTTCGCAAGAGAGATCGAGTCGATGAAGCGCTGAACCCCCTCTCCGCAGACCTATCTGCCGCGGGGTGGGGGCACGACATAACCGCCCGGTATCCTCTCCCCGGATGCTCAACCTCTCCACGCGCATCGTCGAGCTGAAAAAGCAGTACCCGCTCAAGATCAGCCGCGGCACCAGCACGGGAAGCAGGAACGTCTTCGTCGAGGTCACCGACGGCACCCACGTCGGGATCGGCGAGTGCGCCCCCGGCACCGGCGACGACCTCGACCTCGCAGCCCGCGCCGTCGACCAGGTCCACGCGCTCAACAAGGCTGGCCTCTTCGACCTCTCGGTCCAAGAGGCGTTCGCCAAGATGGAGCATATGGAGATGGAGCGCCCCGCGATGGCCGGCGTCGACGTTGCGCTCTGGGACCTCCTCGGCAAGCAGTCGCGCCAGCCGCTCTACCGGCTCTTCGGGCTCGGCAAACCGTTCAACCCCACGAGCATCACGGTCGGCATCAACACGCCCGAGGTCATCAAGGAGCGAGTGCCCGAGATCGTCACCAAGTGGACGAAGTGGGAGGCAAAGGCACTCAAGATCAAGCTCGGCAACCCCGATGGCACCGAGGCCGACAAGGCCGGCTACGAGGCCGCGCGCGAAGCCGCCAAGCCGTTCAAGCTCGCGCTGCGCGTCGACGCCAACGGCGGCTGGAGCCCCGATGACGCCAAGAGCATGATGAAATGGCTCGCGGAAAGAGCGTGCGAGTACGTCGAGCAGCCGCTCGCAAAGGGCGAAGAGGCCGAGCTGCCCAAGATCTTCGAAGGAAGGCCGCTGCCGATCTTCCTCGACGAGTCGGTCCACACCAGCCGCGACGTCCCCAAGATCGCCGACCGCTGCGACGGCGTCAACATGAAGCTCATGAAGACCGGCGGCCTCACCGAGGCGCTGCGCGTCGTCGCCACCGCGCGCGCGCACGGCCTCAAGACCATGATCGGCTGTATGGGAGAATCGAGCGTCGCGATCGCAGCGGGATCATCGATCGGCGCGCTCATGGACTACATCGACCTCGATTCGCACTTCAACCTCGACCCCGACCCGGCCGGCGGCACCAAGCTCGTCGCCGGCGTCGTCGTCCCGACCAACCACCCCGGCCACGGCGCCTTTCTCAAATAAGTGCTCACTCCCGCGCACAAGGTCGCCGTCTACATGGAGGGCGCGTTCGCAGAAAAGACCGGCAAGATGGGCATGGGCGTGCTCCGCTTTTCGCGCAACGAGGTCGTCTGCCTCATCGATTCGCAGAACGCCGGCAAGAACTCGAAGGAGCTCACTGGGATCGACCGCAGCGCGCCCGTGGTTGGCACAGTCGAAGAGGCGAAGGCGCTCGGTGCGGACGTCCTGCTGCTTGGCATCGCGCCCCCCGGAGGCCTGATCCCGCCCTCTTGGTCCGCGACCCTCGACCGCGCGGTGGACCTCGGCTTTTCGATCGTCAACGGCCTCCACGACCGCCTCGCGCCCCGCTACCTCGAGCTGAAGAAAGGGCAGTGGGTGTGGGACATCCGCGTCGAGCCGCCCGGCATCGGAGTCGGCTACGCCGAAGCGCGCCACCTCACCAACACGCGCGTGCTCTTCGTCGGCACGGACATGTCGGTCGGCAAGATGACCGCGGGGCTGGTGGTGTGGAAGGAGGCGCTGGACAAGGGGATCAAAGCGGAGTTCGTCGCGACCGGGCAGATCGGCATCACGATCGTCGGACGCGGAGTGCCTTTGGACTGTGTGCGGTTGGACTTCGCGTGCGGCGCGATCGAAAGGGAAGTGATGGCGTTCAAGGACGCGGACCTCGTGCTGATCGAGGGGCAAGGCTCGCTGGTCCATCCCGGTAGCACCTCGACGCTCCCTCTATTGCGCGGTTCGCAGCCGACGCACCTGGTCTTGTGCCACCGCGCCGGAATGGAGGCCCTGCCGCGACTGCCCTGGGTGCGCGTGCCGCCGCTGAACGAGCTCATCGCGTTGTATCAGGACCTGGCCGAGGTGTGCGGCACCTACACGCGGCCGAAAGTCGCGGGGATCTGTCTCAACTGCTCGCACCTTTCCTCCGACGCCGAAGCCCGCGCCGCGTGCGACAAAGTCATCGCCGAGACCGGCCTCCCCACCATCGACCCGGTCCGCTTCGGCACTGCTGGCATCCTTGCCGAGCTCGGGTTCTAAACCATATCGGGGAGGGTGCCGCCCCGCGTTCCCTCCCCCTTGGGATTTGCCGCGCGGGCTCTCCTGCGGAGAGTCCGCCCGCGCAAAGG
>CAMLDW010000053.1 GCA_946479035.1 uncultured Chthonomonadaceae bacterium
TACCTGCGCGACTACTTCTATCTCGAAAACATGCACGGCAACAACTGGGACGCGGTCGGCAACAAGTACGCGGCGTTCCTGCCGCGCCTGCGCAGCCGCGACGAGCTGGACGAGCTGGTCCGCTGGATGCAGGCAGAGCTCGGCTCCTCGCACGAGTACCTCGCGCCGGGAGACCTGCAGGCCCTGCGCCCGCCCTCGCCTGGGTCCTTCCTCGGCATCGACCTCGCGCCGGACGCGAGCGGATACTACAAGATCACCAAGATCCTGCGCGGCGACGGGCTCCTGCCCAACGAGCGCTCGCCGCTTGCAGAGCCGGGGCTCGGCGTGAGCGAGGGCGATTTCCTGGTCTCGATCGACGGCGTGCCCGCGAAGGTCGGCAGCGACTTCCTCGGTGCGCTGGCGGGTAGGGCAGGCAAGACGATCATGCTCGAGGTCAACTCGACCGCATCGGCCGAGGGCGCAAGGAAGGTGTACGTCAAGCCGGTCGCGAGCGAGACGCGCATGCGCCTGGTCGACTGGATCGAGGCGAACAGGAAGTACGTCGATGAAAAGTCCGGCGGCAAGGTCGGCTACATCTATCTCGCCGCAATGGACGACAGCGACGTGAGCGACTTCATCAGGCAGTTCTATCCGCAGCGCAACAAGGAGTCGCTGCTCATCGACACGCGGTTCAACAACGGCGGGTACGTGCAGTCGATGATCAACGACATCCTGGACGAGAAGCTCACAGGGTTCTTCAACCAGCGCTCGAGCGACTACCCGTGGTCGCGCCAGCAGGACTGGTTCCTCGGCCCGAAGGCGCTCTTGATCAACGAGTTCAACGTCTCGTGCGGCGAGGAGTTTCCGCACCGGTGGCGCGACCTCGGCCTCGGCCCGATCATCGGGCGCCGCACCTATGGCGGCGAGGTCGGCTCGTCGCCCGGCTGGGGGCTCGTCGACGGCGGGCAGGTGTTCGTGCCCAACTACGGCATGTACACGCTCAAGGACGGCTGGGTTATCGAGGCGGAGGGCGTCAAGCCGGACGTGGATGTGCCGAGCGACCCGAACGCCTACGTCAAGGGCGACGACCCGCAGCTAGACCGCGCGATCGCGTACCTGCTCGACGAGGCGAAGAAGCACCCGCGGCCGGACATCAAACAGCCCAAAGACCGCGTGCGCGTCGGCGGTGGCGGCGGCTAGCCAGCAAGAAGCACAAAGAAAAAGGGCCGCCGCACCGCGGTGGCCCTTCTTGCTTTTTCCTGGAGGCACTCTCGGCTAGAAGTCGCTTTGGTCGTCGGAGACCAGAGCGCGAAAGACGTCTACGGCGGCCTTGACCTGATCCTCGCGAGAAGACTCAAACTTCGCATACCAGGGCAGTCCAGTCATCGCGTGCTTGACGGTCGGCCGCGACCGCACGAGCGCCAAGAACCGCTCCGCGTCTGGATCGAGAACCGTCGACGCCGAGCGCGGCCTGATGAACATCACGCGCACGATCCTCGGGGCAGGCGTCCCTTGTGCCGTGGAGAAACGCACGGTCGAAGGAGGCGAAGCCTGCCTCGACGCAACCGCTGGATTCTGCACCGGCGCCGCCTTCGGCGCATCGCTTCCGCCGAACACGGAGGCGAGGATGGAAAACGCTAGTGCCGCTGCTTTGACAATGAATTCCATCTTCCTGCTCCTCGTCCCAGGTTCGTAGGGTTATACGCTCCAACGCGGCGTTTGTTCCGCCAGTTTCGAGGGTCCCGGGTTTTGCCCGCGTTTGAACCTAAGTACGGGCCGGTATAGTCCCTGGCGTGAAGCGTTGGGCACCATGGTTCCTGGTCGTCGCCGGCCTCTGCGCGCTGCTCTTCGCTGGCCGGACCGAATCGCCCTCGCTGCTCGAAGACACCGACACGGTCGCTCTGCTGACGCGCCTGCGCGAGGTGCGCGACCCGATGGCGTGGTTCAAGGGCGACTGGCCGCTTCAGAACCACTTCTACCGCCCGATCTCAACCCTGACGTTCGAGTGGGACCTAGCGCACAGCGGCGCTGGCGCGGCGGGCTTTGGGAGCGCGGCGCAGTATGGGGCCACGAACGCTCTGCTCGCGATCGCGTGCGTGCTGCTGCTCTTCTGGTTTCTGCGCGAAGCCACCGACGTCTCATGGCTCGCGGGGACGGCGACCGCGCTCTTCGCCGTGTGGCACTTCGGCGAGCGTCCGTTCCAGGTCGTCGCGATCGGCGTGGCGTGGCTCGCGCCCTTGTGCCTGCTGGGGTTACTTCGCGGCGGCAAGGAAAAGCTTGTGTCGTGCCTGCTTGCCGCCGTCGCGTGCGCGTTCCTTTCCGAACAGTTGCAGCCGGTCGGAGACTTCTCCTCGCGCATCGTGCACTGGTTGCCCGGGCGCACGGCGTCCGTCATGGCTGTGTTCGCGCTCGCCTCACTGGCGGGCTACGCGCGGTACGTGCGGCTCTCGTCGGTCTTTTTCCCGCTGCGCGCAAGGGCGGAAGACGTTCCGGCGACGAAGTCGAACGTCCTAGCTCGCGGCAAAGGGAGTATCACACTCTTGCTCTTCTCTTTCTTGTGCGTCGCCTTAGCTCTGGGGAGCTACGAGCAGGCCGTAATGCTGCCTGCGCTCCTATTCGGCGTGTGGCTGCTGTTCGCCTTGCGCGGGCTTCGCTCTGCCTGGTGGCCGCACCTGGTCTTTTGGGCGCTGCTGGGCGCGTATCTTGCGCTCCGCCACACCCTGGTCCCTGGCGGCGCGTCCGCGTACCAAGAGCAGCAGTTCCGCTCCGGCCCCGGAGTGTGGATCTCAATCGGCGACTATCTCGCGCCGTGCATCTACTGGTCCATCGTGGGGCTCACTTCGCTCTCCGCTGGCTGGCTGCTCCTGATCACGACGACGTTCTGGCAGCCTTTGATCGCCTCGCTCGGAAACCTCGCCGCGTATTTCAGCGCGTGGCGCGACAGGCAGTGGAAGTGGACGATCGTCGGATTCTTCTCGCTCTCTCTCTTCGCGTTCCTGCCGATGGCATGGTTGCAGCCGTTCGGGCACTACCACTACCTTCCGTCGGCCTTCCGCGCCTGCTATGTCGTCCTGCTGGCAGCGGTGGTCGCAAGGCTTGTCTTCAGCGCAGCTTCGCTCCCAGAGCTTCGAGCGCCTGCACGGCGCGGTCCCGCACCTGGTTCGCTTCTTCGTCCGTGAAGTTCGCCCCTGCCTTGCGCAGTTGCAGCGCGGTAGCCAGGCTGTGGCTGCCGTCGGGGATCCCTTTGCCCTCATAGACGTCGAAGAGCCACTGCTTTTCCAGCACTTCGCCGCACGCCTCCGCAAGCGCGGCGGCGATGTTCGCGTAAGGGACGGACTTCTCGATCACGAACGCCACGTCGCGCCGAGCAGCGGGGTTGCGGCTGATCTCTTTCAGGTGGACCTCCCTCGGTTCGGCCCCGACCAGAGCGCTCAAGTCGATCTCAGCGAGCACGGTCTCGGCAGGAAGGTCGCACTCTTCGGCGACGAGAGGGTTGACCTGGCCAAAAACACCGATCTGTCTGCCACTGATGCTCACCGCGGCCTGCCGCGTCGGATGAAGGCGAGCGTCTTTTTCAGGAGCCTCGCCGATGCACACGCTCGCGTCGCGGCACACCGCTTCGACGACCCCCTTCATGCCGTAGAAGTCCGCCGTCGGAGACTGCTTCTTCTGCCAGTCGACGAACGGATCGCTGCCGACGAGCAGGATGGAGAGGTCGAAGTGCTCGAGCCCCAGTTTGAACACCTTTCCGATCTCGAAAAGCTGCAGGTTCTGGTTGCCGTTCCTGTTCGCCGCGTCCGCGAGCGACGGCAGGTTGCTGTTGCGCAGGTGCGCGATCTCGGGCGAGTGAGGGTTGCGGACCCTAACGCGCTCGCCGGGCGCGTCTAGCGGGTGCAGGTCGCGCAGGGAGTGGCTGACCGTCTGCGTCAGACCGCAGCGCAGCAGCCTCCCGCGAGCCCTGTCGACGCGGGCGTCCGCGCCGAACACGCCGCCGCGCGTCGTCTCGCCCTTCGGAAGCAGCTCTGGGATATTCTCGTAGCCGTGCACGCGTCCGACCTCCTCCACCAGGTCGTCCTCCCGCTCGATGTCGTTCCGCCAAGTCGGGGGTGTGCACTCGATCCTGTCTTCGCCGGGCCGCATCGCAAAGCCTAGCCTGCCGAGGTAGCGCACAGCGTCCTCGATCGCGATCCGCACTCCTAGGATGCGCTCCACGCGCGACATGCGCACGGTGATCGCCCTCAGCGCTGGCGGGCGGGGATAAACGTCCACGACCCCGCGCACCGGCCAGTCGCCGGTCGCCTTTTCGTAGAGCTCAGCAAACCGGTTAAGCGCCGCGACGACTTGCTCCGGGTCCACGTAGCGCTCAAAGCGGTACGACGCCTCCGTCTGTAGGCCCAGGCGAGTGCGCGTGTTGCGGACAGACGTGTGGCTGAAGTGGGCGCCCTCCAGGAGCATTCGCGTCGTGCCCGGTCCTACCTCGGACTCCTGTCCGCCCATGATCCCCGCCAGCGCGACCGGCCTCACAGCGTCGCAGATCATCAGGTCTGCAGGCGTGATCGCGCGCTCGACCCCGTCGAGCGTGACGAACTTCTTTTCGACAGGCATCGCTTGACGCACGACGATGCGGCTGCCCGTCAGCTTGTCGAGGTCGAACGCGTGCAATGGCTGTCCGGTCTCGAACATCACGTAGTTCGAAAGGTCGACGGCGAGCGAGATCGGTCGCTGGCCGATCTTTTCGAGCCGGTCCTTCAACCAGTCGGGGGATGGCCCGTTCTTGACCGCCTCGAATACGCGGCAGGCGTATCGCGCGCAGTTCTCAGACTCGACCGTGACGACTGCGCGCTCCGAGCAGGCGGAGTCGTTCAGGTCCGTCGTGTAAAAACGGACCTCGGACCTTTCAAAGAGCTCCGTCTTCTTCGAGCTCGGGTCTTTGGCGAGCACCTCGCGCGCGAGCCCCAGCACGCTCGCACTGTCGCCGCGGTTCGCCATGACGTTCACGTTCAATACCTTTTCGCCGCGGACTTCGCTGATCTCCTCCAGCTCGAACCCGCTCATCGTGAGCAGATCTCCGACCTCTTCCGCGGAGAGCGGCGTGTTCGCGTAGTCGCGGAGCATCGAATCGGTCAGCTTCATCAGGCGAACTGCTCCAAGAACCGCAGGTCGTTCTCCATGAAGTAGCGTAGGTCGTCGATCCCGTAAGCCATCATCGGCACGCGCTCGACACCGAGCCCGAATGCAAATCCGGACCAGCGCTCTGTGTCCATCCCGTACCGCTCGAGGATCTTCGGGTGGATCATCCCCGCGCCGCCGAGCTCGACCCACCGACCCCCGAAGAGCTTCGGCGTCGAGACCGAATAGTCGACCCCCGGCTCGACGAACGGGAAAAAGTCTGGCCGGAACCGCACGCGCGCGCCGTCGCCGAACATGTCGGAAGCAAACGCGCGCAGCGTCCCCTTGAGGTGCGCCATCGAGATCGCCTCGTCTACCATGAACGCGTCGACCTGGTGGAACGTGTGGCCGTGAGTGCGGTCCACCGCCTCGTTCCGGAAGCACCGCCCGACCGTGAAGAACCGGAAAGGAGGCTTGAACTTCTCGTACACGCGCCCCTGGATCGACGTGCACTGCGTGCGCAGCAGCGTGTCGTCGGTGACGTAAAACGTGTCCTGGTCGTCCATCGCCGGATGGTTCGGCGGGTAGTTGAGCGCGTCGAAGTTGTAACGGAACTCCTCCAGCTCCGGCCCCTCATAGTAAGTGAATCCGAGCGAGGAGAGGGTCCGCTTGATCTTGTTCACGGCCTGCTGCAGCACGTGCTCGACCCCCTCGCGCGCGGGCCGCGAAGGCATCGTGACGTCGATGCGGTCCGCCTCGGACTGCTTTTCGAACTCCTTGGACCTCAGCGCCGCTTCCTTCCGGTCGATGAGCTTCTGGATCCGTGCCCTGGCCTCGTTTACCGCCGCGCCGAACTCCGGCTTCTCGTCCAAAGGCAGCGACCCGATCAGCTTCATTAGGCCAGTGATCGAGCCCTGCTTGCCCAGGTACCTCTGTTCAAGCTCCTTCAGCGCCGCGCTGCTCCGGGCCTTGGCTAGCTCCTGCTTCGCCTCGGCCTCTAACTGGGCGATCTGCTCCATCACGGGCAGTTTGAAGCTAAGGAGCGCCCACACGCAACCCGATAAACCCTTAGAGGGAGGCAAGTCCCCAGACGCAGGAGCTCCACGTCATGGCAGCAGAGAAGGAAGTCAAACAGGAAATCGAGCCTAAGAAGGGCAAAACCGCCAAGAAGTCCGGTGGCAAGAAGAGCAAGCTCTTCGTGCTCGTGGCACTGCTCGCGGTGCTCGGCGGAGGTGGGTACTTCGGGCTCAAGATGGCCGGAGGCAAGCACCCCACGGCGCCCGAGCTCAAGCTCGGCGACGAGTCACACGTCGTCAGCCTCGGCGAGTTCATGGTGAACACCTCGGACGGCGCGAGCTTCCTCAAGGCGACCGTGCTCGTCCACCTCGCCGACGGCGAGGCGCTCTTCCCCAAAGGGGGCGAACATGGCGGCGGCACCGAAGGAATGGCGCCGTACATCGACGCGGTCCGCAAAGTGCTCTCGTCCCAGACGCTCGCCGACCTCAAGTCAGCGGAAGGCTCGGACCTGATCAAGCACAGAATCGCTGATGCGGTCAACGTTCTCTACCACAAGACGCACGCTAAAGAAGACAGGCTCAAGCCCAAGGCTGTGATCGGAAAGGGCACGAACACCGAGACTTGGCAGTCGACCGAAGGGCCAGTGCTCGTCGTGTACTTCACAGAGTTCGTCTGGGAATAGCGAGCCGCTAGGTTTCTTGTGGGCTCTGGGGCGACCCGGGGCCCTCGCGCTTTTGCGCCGCAAGGCTCTGCCACACGACAACGAGCAGCGCGGCGGCGTACATCGCGACAAAAGGCATAACCGGGAACGCGTAGCGCGGATTGCCGAAGAACACCGCACTGACCAGAACGACGTACAGCACCATCGCGAGCGGCAGAAAGGGCACGCGCAGCGAGTCGAACACGCGCCTCCTCAGTGCGAACAGCACAGGCGCCGCGACCAGGAACGCGATCATCAGACCCCCGTGGTAGTAGGTCGCGTACGACTGCGACCACAGGTAAAGCGCCTTGTCGTCGCCGGCCCCCGGCACCGTGAGCTGTCCCGCCGTCTTTTGAAACGCCCAGTACGGCCCGTCCGTCGCCCGGCCGAAAGTGTTCCACGCCTTCTCCGGCCAGAGCTTGACGGTGCGCCACGGGTGCTCGGTGATGTAATCGGTCGCCGCCTTTGTCGTTTTGCTGTTTCGCTCGATCTCGCCGAGCCCCTTCACGTTGACGCCGCAGTCTGTCGGGTCCATGTATCCGCCCGTCGCCTTCGCGTTGTTGCCGATCAGCAGGTTGTCGCCCATGTTCGTGCTCACCACCACGGGCGCCCGAAAGACCACGGCGTTGCGCACCGCCCACGGCGCCAGCACCAGCGCGAGCATCGTGTACGCCACCCACATGGCCCTCGGCAGCTTGATCGGCGACGTCGCGTCGCCGTCGTGCTTTGCAGCGCACCAGAGAAGGATCGCCGGCAGTAGCACCGCCTGCGGCCGCACGAGCGTAGCCAGCCCGAACCAGAACCCTCCCCACGTCCACTGCCCCTTGTGCCGGTCGTTCGAGAGCAGGACCCACGTGCCCGCCAGTGTCAAGAACGCATAAAGTGGCTCGCTCGCCAACACCCCGCAGTAGGCGATCCAGTTCATGTGGAAGCTGAGCAGCAGCGAGCTCACGACGGCCACGGCGTTGGAACAGAACAGCCTGTGCGCGATGCGGAACGAAAAACCTATCGAAGCCGTCACGAGCACGAGGTTGAGTAGCTTTGCGAGGTTGAGCAGCTTTGCGAATGTGATCGTCGGCTTGGCCACAAGGAAGAACAGGGACAAGAACGCCGAATAGCCGACCGGCCAATAAGCCGTCGGCGTCCCGTCCACCGTATACCCGTGCCCCGACGCGATCCCGACCGCGCGCTGGTAGTACCACCAATAGTCCGTCACCGGCATCGAGTTGACGTTCAACAGCCAGACGGCCCGCACGACGAGCGCGACGGTGAGCACGGCCCACAGCGCCTTGCGCGACCATGGCCCCGCCTCGACTTCGGCGGTCGGCCTCGTGCTCGCGCGCCTGGTCTCGGTCTCAGTGCCCATTCTTGCTTCCTGAAAGCATGGACGCTTCCGAGCATGGCGTAGACTCTCTTTCGGCGATGTCGACAGGAAGGCTGGTAGTCGGGGTGACCGGGGCGAGCGGCGCGATCTACGCGCAGCGCTTCCTCCGCCACGCCGCCCGGCACTTCCAAGAAGTCCACCTCATCTTGAGCGCCAACGCGGTCGACGTCGCGCTCACAGAGCTGCGCGTCGTCATCGACAAACAGCGGTTTTCGACCGGCGCTTGGCTCGGGCAGGAGTTCTCGAACGTAGTGCTCTGCGACGACAAGGACTACTTCACACCGCCAGCAAGCGGCTCGTACCTGCACGACGGAATGGTCATCGTCCCGTGCTCGATGGGCACCGCCGGGCGAATCGCCAACGGCGTCAGCGACAACCTCATGACCCGCGCCGCGGACGTCTGCCTGAAGGAGGGAAGGAAGCTGATCGTCGTCCCGCGCGAGATGCCGATGAGCGTGATCATGCTGCGAAACCTCACCACGCTCGCCGAGGCGGGCGCGACCGTCATACCCGCCTGCCCAGCTTGGTACCGCTCTCCGACGTCGCTAGAGGACCTCGCCGACTCCGTCGTCGCACGCATCCTGCAGAACCTCGGCGTCGAGCACAAAATGTTCGGCGAGTGGATGAAGAGCGAGAAGGGCTAGAATCTCTCCGAAGATGGATCCTTCAAAGATCGTCGTCGCGGGCGGCACGGGCCACATCGGTCGGTCCCTTTGCGCGCACTTTGAGTCGCAGGGCAGGGAGGTCGTCGTCCTGAGCCGCACCGAGGGCGAAGGGAAGGTCAAGTGGGACGCAAAGACGCACGGCTTCTGGGCGCAGTCGCTCGAGGGAGCAGGCGCCGTCTTCAACCTCTGTGGCGCGCCGGTCACTAGGCGTTGGACCAAGGGCAGCCAGCAAGCCATGGAGGACTCTCGCGTCCAACCCACGACGGCGATCGGCGAGGCCGTGCGAAAGTGCGCGCGACCGCCTCGCGTCTGGGTCAACGCGAGCGCCGTCGGCTACTATGGCGACACGGGCAGCCGCGAGGCCAGCGAGGCCACGCGCGCGGGCACCGGGTTCCTGAGCGAGCTGTGCAAGAAGTGGGAGGCCGCGTGCCTGCACAACGACACGCCACAGACGCGAAAGGTCGTCCTTCGCATCGGCGTCGAGGTGGGCAGGCAGGCGCCGTTTACGAGGGCCACGTCCTTGATCGCCAAGCTCGGCCTCGGCGCGACTCTCGGCACGGGAAGGCAGTACATCTCCTGGATCCATGAGCACGACCTCATCAAGATGTTCGAGTGGTGCCTCTACGAGCCGGTCACCGGCGCAGTAAACGCATGCGCGCCGCACCCCGTGACGAACGCGGAGTACATGGCCGCTCTCCGCCGAATGTACTTTCGCCCTGCGCTGCCGGCCGTCCCAGGGCCGATCGTGAGGCTCGTCGGAGCGCTCTTCGGCAAAGAGCCGGATCTCCTCCTCACCGGCCAGCGGGTCGTTCCCGAGATCGCGCTTTCCCGCGGCTTCCGGTTCAAGTACAGCGATATCCAGAGCGCGCTGGACGACGCCCTGGACGCTGTTCCGACGGCCTGGAAGCGAGCCTGAGGGCAGGTAGAATCAGGCCGTCCAATGAGCGCTCCTACAGCCCCTTCCATGCGCGTCGAGCGCGAGGAACTGAACCCCTGCACCGTGCTGCTCAAGGTCGCGTGCAGCCCGGATCAGGTTCAGGCGGGCGTGCGCAAAGCAATCAAGACCCTCGCCAAACGAATCAAGGTCCAAGGCTTCCGCCCCGGCACCGCGCCGATCGCCGTGCTTGAACAGATGATCCCGGCAGAAGAGATCGACGCCATGGCGCAGGAGGAGACGGTCAACGCCACCTTCAAGGCCGCAGCGCAGGGCGAAGGGCTCGAGATCGGTGGGCAGGCGCAGATCGAGGCGGTCACGTTCGACCGGGCGAAGGAACTCTGCGAGTACACCGTCAAGGTTCCGCTCGCACCCAAGGTCACGCTCGGCGATTATAAGGGCCTCGAGGCCGATCGCTACAAGGTTTCAGTGGCAGAAGCAGAGGTCGATCGGCAAGTGGATGAGCTCCGCGGGCGCAGCGGGAAGAAGAAGCCGGTCGAGCGCGGAGTCCGCGAGGGCGACAACGCGCTCGTCAACATCAAGGTCGAAGGCGTCGAAGGCGACGGCCGCAACTTCATGCTCGTCGCCGGCCAGACCTTTCCGGACCTCGACGCCGCGCTCCTCGGCATGAAGCAGGACGACATCAAGTCCGTCGAGATTCAGTTCCCAGAGGGCTTCCAAGAGGCGGACCTTGCAGGGAAGAGCCACAAGTGCACGCTCACCGTCCGCTCCGTCAGCGCCGTCGAGCTGCCGGACGCCGACGACGAGTTCGCCAAGAGCATGAACGTCGAGAGCCTGGACGAGCTCAAAGACCGCATCCGTGAGCACGTCTTGCGCGCCAAGCAGAGCATGGCCCAGGACATGGTCAACGAACGCCTCCTCGACCAGCTCCTGGCCAGGAGCGAGGTCCACGTCGCCGACACCTCCTGGGAGGGCGTCGCCGCCAAGAGGATCGAGGAGATCAAAGGCGAGCTCAAGCAGCAGGGCGCCACGCTCGAGCAGTACGCCAAGCAGAACGGCATGGACGAGGCTGCCCTCCTCAAGGCACAAAGCGAGGAGGCCAAGACCCAGGTCCAGCGCGCCGTGCTTATCGAGAAGGTTTTCAAGGCCGAGGGCATGAAGGTCACCGACACCGACGCCAACGAGCAGTTCATCAAGATCGCGATGGAGAACCGAGTGCCCGAGGACGGGCTCAAGAGGTTCGCCAAGGAGTTCGGGCCCCAGATCCGGGACGAGATCGTCTACCGGACCATGTACGCAAAGGTACTGGGACTGCTCAACGAGCACGCCAAGATCACAGAGATCGACCCGCCAGGAGGGGCCTGAAAGCCCCGTTCTAGGTTCAAACTGCCCTGAAAACCGGGCACCTTTGAGCCAATAACTGACTTACAGCTGGAGAGGATGCAGCCTAGATGAAAGAATCGTTCGTTGGAGTCCCGTTCGTCATCGAGCAGTCCGCCCGAGGCGAGCGCAGCTACGACATCTGGTCGAGGTTGCTCAAGGACCGCATCGTCTTCCTGGGCACCCCCATCGACGACTACGTCGCGAACCTGATCATCGCCCAGCTCCTCTTCCTCGAAAAGGAGGACCCGGACAAGGACATCGAGTTCTACATCCACAGCCCGGGGGGCGTGGTGAGCGCAGGCCTCGCCGTCTACGACACGATGCAGATGATCAAGCCCGACATCGCCACCATGTGCGTCGGGCAGGCCGCTTCGATGGGCGCCGTGCTCCTGGCCGGCGGCACCAAGGGCAAGCGGTACGCCCTCAAGAACAGCCGGATCATGATCCACCAGGTCAGCGGGGGCGCCCAAGGCCCCGTCGCGGACATGAAGATCGCCCTGGCCGAGGCCGACCGCTACATGGACGCCCTCATGAGAATACTCGCAGAAGCCTCCGGCAAGCCCGAAGACCAGGTAAGAAAGGACTGCGACCGAGACCACTTTATGTCGGCCGAGGACGCTTTGGCCTACGGCTTGATTGACAAGGTGCTTGAGCCCGGCTCGCGATAGAGTTGGAACCTAGGACGGACTGAATGGCGCGCTTCGAAGACAACAACAGGTGCTGCCTCTGCGGCAAGCCGAAGGAAGAGGGTCGCAAGATCATCGTCGGCCTCCACGGGGCCGTCTGCTCAGACTGCGTCAGCCTCTGCAACGACATCCTCCTGACCGGCGGCGACGCCCCCTCCCCCGCAGCCCGCAAGACCGACTCCCACGGCGCTACCCCCAAGTTCGAGACCATCGAGGCTAAGAAAAAGGAGGTCCCCAAGCCCAAGGAGATCGTCGAGTACCTCAGCGGCTACGTCATCGGCCAAGAGCACGCTAAGCGGGCCCTCTCGGTCGCGATCTACAACCACTACAAGCGCATCCACGACCAGATCAAGGACGACGATGTCGAGCTGCAAAAGAGCAACATCCTGATGGTCGGCCCGACCGGCTCGGGCAAGACGCTCCTCGCTCAGACCCTCGCAAGAATGCTCGAGGTCCCGTTCGCCATGACCGACGCCACCGCCCTCACTGAGGCGGGCTACGTCGGCGAGGACGTCGAGAACATCCTCCTCAAGCTCTACCAGAGCGCCGAACAGATGGACCCGCGCAACGCCAAGTCCCTCTGCGAGCGCGGCATCATCTACGTCGACGAGATCGACAAGATCGGCCGCAAGACCGACAACCCCTCCATCACCCGAGACGTCAGCGGAGAGGGCGTCCAGCAGGCCCTGCTGAAAATACTTGAGGGCACCGTCGCCAACGTCCCTCCCCAGGGCGGGCGCAAGCACCCCCAGCAGGAGTACATCCAGATCGACACGACCAACATCCTGTTCATCTGTGGCGGCGCTTTCGAGGCCCTCGACGAGATCATCCTCCGGCGACAGAAGGAGAACGTGCTCGGCTTCCGCGCAGACCCCCAGAGCAAGGCCGAGCGCAAGAAGGACATCCTGCGCGAGGTCCTGCCCGAAGACCTGCTCAAGTTCGGACTTATCCCCGAGTTCATCGGCCGCCTGCCCGTGATCACATCCCTAGACGAGCTCGACGAGGACGCGCTGCTCCGTATTCTTACCGAGCCCCGCAACGCCATCGTCAAGCAGTACCAGAAGTTCTTCGAGCTGGACGACGTCGAGCTCGAGTTCCATCACGGAGCGCTGCGAGAGATCGCCAAGGAGGCGATCAAGCGCAAGACCGGCGCCCGCGCTCTGCGCGCGATCATCGAGAACATCATGCTCGAGGTCATGTACGAGGTCCCCAGCAACGAGGACGTCAAGAAGGTCATCGTGCCGGAAGGGATCCTCACCAGCAAAGCTCAGCCGCTCCTCCTCACCTCAAAGCAGGTCAAAGAGGCCAGCTAACTTTGCGGGCAGGCAAAAAGCCTGCTAGGAACAAGACCGGAACCGCCCGCACCCAGCATTGGTGCGGGCGGTCTGCTTTGCGAAACGTTGAATAAGCCACACAGGCCGGGCATGTTGCCCGTGCCAATTTACGATAGGCTGGTTTTGCGGTTATGTACCTGATCAATTGGAACCCTAGCGCTTCGCGCATCGAAGCAAGTTTTGGCGGCTGCGTCACGAACGGTGAGGCCGAGGTCTTTATGGAAGAGCTGTGCGAACAGCTCGACCAGCGAAAGGGCCGCGAGTTCTCCCTGCTCCTCGACTTTGCCACCACTAAGCGTCTTGACAAGAACGTCCTCGACACCTTTGCGACCGTCCGTGAGCAGAGCCTCATCGCCGGCGCCAAGAAGGTCGTGTTCGTCGCCCGCGACGAGAACGAGGCGACCGACATGATCGACTCGCGACTGCAGCAGGTGCTCGACGGCACCGAAGAGTACGTCCCCTACCGCTACGCTGCGTGACCTCCCAGCCGGGAGCGATCGGGTCGTAGCCCGCTCTAGAAGGCACAGGTCTTGGACCTGTGCCTTCTTCCTTTGGCCGGGCCGCCGTTCAGGGCGCCGGGGCGCGTCCCCTCCCCCTTGGAGGAGGGTTAGGGTGGGGGTCGCGC
>CAMLDW010000054.1 GCA_946479035.1 uncultured Chthonomonadaceae bacterium
GGCGTTTGAGAAGGGCGAGCGGTTCGCTGAGCTGCACGAGAACGCGCACACGGTCGCGAGCGGCCTGCGCGTGCCCGCCGCCGTCGGCGACTTCATCATGCTCGACCTGATCCGCGCGACCGGAGGCACCGCGATCGCCGTGTCGGACGAAGAGATGATCGCGTGCGCGAAGGAGATCGCTTCCCGCACAGGGATCTTCGCCTGCCCCGAGGGGGGCGCGACCCTTGCCGCCTACCGCCGCTTGATCGCCTCCGGCTTCCTCAAGGAGGACGAGTCCGTCGTGCTCTTCAACACGGGCAGCGGCGTCAAGTACCTCGAGGCGCTGGGCGCTTGATCTTCAGCAAGGAAACAGGGACGAAGACTAGTGCCAACACAGCAAGCCCCGCGCTGACCTGGAACGCCAGCGCAAACCCGTATCGGTCCCACAGCACGCCAGTCAGGCCGCTCGCCCCTAACGCAGCCACGCCTGTGAGCAGGTTGAAGATCCCCATCGCTGTCCCTTTCGCCTCCTTGGGCGCGTGGTCGCTCACGAGCGCCTTGCTCACACCCTGAGAGATCCCGATGTACACGCCATACAGCAGGAACAGCGGCCAAAGCCAGCCTGCGCCCGTCATAGAAAACCCCAGGTAAACGAGGGCGTAGAGCAGCCAGGACGCGCCGATCGGCCACCACCGCCCGACTCGGTCGCTGAGCTTCCCCGCAGGGTAGCTGACCAGTACGTAGGTCACGTTGTACGCCATGTACGCCAGCACGACCTGCATGTCGCTCAGCTTTAGGCTCTTAGCGCGAAGCAACAAGAACGCGTCCGAGGAGTTTGCCAAGGCGAAGAGCAGGCAAGGCACCATCACCCACCAGAACGACGCGGGCAGGCTCCGCCAGGAGACCCGCTCCCGCACCTCGCGCGCGATCGCCGGCGCGCCTTCTCTGATGCGAGTCGTCAGCCACCACGCCACAACTCCTGGAAAGAACGCGAGGACAAAGATCAGCCTGTACTGCCCCGGAAACAGCCAAACCATGAGCAGCAGCAGCGCCACGCCGACCAGCGCGCCGGCGGTGTCCATCATCCGGTGCATCCCGAAGATCCGTCCGGCTCGCTCCGGAGGAGCGACGTCTGCGATTAGCGCGTCCCGCGCCGAAGTCCGCAGCCCCTTGCCAAACCGGTCGATCACACGGGCTGCGAGCGCCACGGGCCACGCAAAAGCCAGCGCCAACAGCGGCTTGCCCACGGCGCTCAGCCCGTACCCCCACTGCACGTACGGAGCGCGCCTGCCCGTCCTGTCCGAGCGCAGCCCGCTCCACCCCTTCAGAACGCTCGCCGTCGCCTCCGCCAGCCCCTCGATCAGCCCTACCAGGGCCTTCGGCGCACCAAGCACGCTCGTTAAGAAGATTGGAACGATCGGGTAGACGATCTCGGTGCTGACGTCAGCAAAGAAGCTAATCCAGCCCAGCGTCCAAACCCTCTTAGGCAGACCGAGCCTTCCAGGTTCGGCGTCGGGAGGCGTTTTCTGGGGCTCGGGGGTTTGCACCGCCATAATTTAGCCCAGAAGTGAACTTCGTATCTCCTTTCCTCGACGCTTTGCAGGAGCGCGTGCTCGTTTGGGACGGCGCCAGCGGCACGCAGTTCCAGCGCATGGGGCTGTCCGACGCAGACTTTACGCTGGCGCCTGGCGGCTCGTTTGATGGAAGGTTGAAGGAGGCCGCAGAGCGGCTGGGCGGCAAGGTGCTCGAAGGGTGCAACGACATCCTCTCGATCACCCGACCAGACGTGGTCGAAAAGCTTCACGAGAGCTACTACGCTGTAGGCAGCGACATCGTCGAGACAAACTCCTTTGGCTCCACCTCGATCGTCCTAGGCGAATACGAGGTTCCAGAGCTGGTCTACGACGTAAGCCTTGCCGCCGCACAATGTGCAAGGCGCGCCGCTGACAGGTGGTCGCAAATCAAGCCGCGCTTCGTAGGCGGCGGGATCGGCCCTGGCACCAAGCTCGTCAGCCTCGGCCAGACTACGTGGCAAGAGCTCGAACGCACCTATTGCGACTCCGCGCGCGGCCTGCTCGACGGCGGCGTCGATCTGCTGCTTCTTGAGACCCTTCAGGACCTATTGATGGTCAAGGCGAGCATCGTCGCGTGCCACCGTGCGATGGTCGAGACCGGTCGCCGCGTTCCGATCATCGTGCAGGTCACGATGGAGCAGAACGGCACGATGCTCGTGGGCAGCGAGATAGCCGCTGCGCTCAACATGGTCGAGTGCTTCCCCGCCGTCGTCGCGTTCGGCATGAACTGCGCGACAGGCCCGGTCGAGATGGCGCCGCACGTCAAGTTCCTGGGCGAGAACAGCACGAGGCCCGTCAGTGTGCAGCCCAACGCGGGGCTCCCGACGATGGAAGGCGGCCAAGCGGTGTACAAGCTCACTCCTGAAGAACTGGCGCGCCACCACGAGGAGTTCGTCAAGGAGCACGGCACCGCGCTCGTTGGCGGCTGCTGCGGCACGACGCCGGAGCACATCAAGCTGGTCGTCGATGCAGTCGGTGGCAGGCCGCACGGCGCCAGCTCGCACTGGGCCAGGCAGCGCTCTCTCTTCCCTGGCTTCGACTTCGACGTCAAAACCGAACGGCAGGCCGCGGCGTACAGCCTGGTCGGCTGCTCCTCGCTCTACCAGTTCGTGCCGTACAAGCAGGACGCGTCGTTCCTCATCGTGGGAGAGCGCACGAACGCCAACGGCAGCCGGAGGTTCAAGGACCTGCTAGCCAAGGACAACTGGGACGCGATGGTCGAGCTCGCGCGAGAGCTCGAGGGCGAAGGCTCTCACGTCATCGACGTCTGCACGGCCTATGTCGGGCGGGACGAGGAGCGGGACATGAAGACGCTGCTCAAGCTCCTGAACAAGCAGGTCACCGTGCCCGTCATGATAGACTCGACGGAACCGAACGTCGTGGAAGCCTCGCTCCAGTGCCTCGCCGGCAAACCAATCATCAACTCAATCCACTTCGAGGACGGCGGTGAGAGGCTGCACAAGGTCGTCGGCTATGCTAGGAAATACGGGGCCGCCGTCGTCGCGCTGACCATCGACGAGGCGGGCATGGCCAAGAGCGCCGACCGGAAGGTCCAGATCGCCGAGAGGATCATTACCGAAACGCGCAACGCCGGGCTCCCCGACCACGACGTCTTCTTCGACTGCCTCACCTTCACGCTCGGCTCGGGCGACGAGGAGTTCCGTGCGGCCGGTATCCAGACTATCGAAGCGATCAAGGAGATAAGACGCGCGTATCCGCTCGTCAACACGATCCTTGGCGTGAGCAACATCTCGTTCGGCCTTAACCCCGCCGCCCGCGTCGTGCTCAACTCCGCGTTCCTTCACTACGCCCTCGAGGCCGGCCTGACGAGCGCGATCGTCCACGCAAGCAAGATCATGCCCGAGAACAAGGTCGAGCCCGAGGTCTGGCAGATCACGTCCGACCTCGTGTTCGACCGACGGCAATACGCCTGACCGCGCACCGATCCAGGTTCAATGAGCCTCGATTCCCAGGTAACTTTGAGGCATGAACGCGACCCGGACCCTCAATTGCGTGGCGATGGCACTGGCTCTCCTCGCCTCCTCCTCGTCGTTCGCCAGCGGAAGTGGCAACAACGAGGAAATCCTGGCCAAGGGCGGGTTCATCCTGCCCGGCGGAGTCATCGAGAAGCTCGTCACGGCCCCGCGGCACCTCAACGTGACTCTCAACAACGTCGGGCCAGACGGCGAGCACTACCTGGTCCGCACGAGACCGAGCCTCGTGAAGTTCGCCGACCTCTCAAAGCCTTACTACAACCTCGGCGGCTTCCAGGTCGACATCCAGGCAACGCGCGCGCGCTCGATCACAGTCTCTTCTTCGACGAGCCTCGACGTCTACGACTGGAAGACGAAACAGCGCTGGGCCGTCCAGCTCCCGGACGGCGCGACGTCCACGGGCGAATCGTTCTCGCCGGACGGCAAGACGATCGCGTTCTTCGCGAACTTCGCCGACGCCTCGTACCTCTACGTCGCGGACACGGCCACCGGAAAAGTGCGCAGGCTGAACAAACGCCCGCTCATGGCGACGAACGTGACGAGCCCTGAGTGGACGGACGGCGGAAAGGCGCTCATGGCCGTCTTCCGCCCCGATCGCATGCCCGCTCCGCCGAACGAACCGAGCCTGAACGACGTGCCCTTCATCGAGCGCACCGACCCTCGCAACAACGAGCTGCGCGTGTTCTTCTCGCTGCTGCAGTCGCCACAGGACGACGCGCTATACGAGTACTACATGACCGGCCAACTCGCCAAGGTCTCGCTCGACGGCAAGCTCACCGAAATCGGGACGCCCAAGATGGTGCGTTCGATCGACTCCAACCCGAGCGGAGGAGCGGTGCGCGTCACGACCGTGGTCAAGCCGTTCAGCCGCATCGTCCAGCCCAGCAGCTTCGGGTTTGTCGAAGAGGTGTGGGACGGGACGGGCAAGACGCTGGCGGAACTGAGCAAGCGCGAGATTCAACTCGGCGGCGACACGGTAGTCGAGCAGCAAGAGCAGATGGCGTTTTGGCTTGAAAACGCGGGCTATTCGGCCGAGCAGGCGCGGGGAGGCGGGCGCTTCGGAGGCGGTGGCCAAGCCGGCAGCGCGGGCGACGGAAAGCGCGCGATCGCTTGGCGCCCCGACGGCGCGGGACTGAGCTACCTGCAGCGCGAACCTGCGGACAAGGAGAACCCCAACGCACCGCGAAAGGACCGCGTCATGCTCTGGAAGGCGCCGTTCGGCGAGAAAGACGTCGAGACCGTCTACGCCACGAGCGACTCGATCGGCTCGCTGAGCTACTCGGCCGACTGTCGCACGCTCTTCATATCCACGACACGCGGCGGGAACAGCGTGCTCTACGCTGTCAACCTCGAAGGCGACCAGAAGCTACAAGAGATCTACTCGTACAAGACTGGCCCGGACGTCGACCCGCCAGGCACCCTCGTCACAACAACGAACGCCAACGGCAGCCGAGTCGTGCGAATGAGCGGCAACAAAGTCTGGCTGCAAGGTACGCAGAACAGTCCGAAGCCGCTCGAGAACGCGCCGAGGCCGTTCCTCAAGGAAGTGACACTCGGTGGAGGGGAGCCGAAGATCGTCTGGCAGTCTGCAGAAGACACGTACGAGACGCTGAACGACATCGTAACCGACGATGCAAGCCAGATCGTCATCAACCGCGAGAGCCCGACGCTCCTGCCCGACAGCTGGCTCCTCAACGTTGCGAGCGGGGAGAAGACGAAGCTCACCAACAACAAGGACTACACGCCCGAAATGACAGAGACGATCAAGGAGCGCTTCCGCGTCAAGCGGCCCGACGGCTTTTCGTTCTGGGTCAGCGTCACGCTCCCCAAGACGTGGACCAAGGACAAGCCTTTGCCTGCGTTCTTCTGGTTCTATCCGAGCGAGTTTACGGACCAGGCTTCGTACGACCGTGCGGACGCGCGCTACAACAAGAACCGCTGGGTCAGCTACGGCCCGCAGAGCAAGGAGTTCTTCACACAGCTCGGATACGCAGTCGTAGCGCCAGACTGCCCTATCGTCGGCAAAGCCGGAATGATGAACAACAACTACGTCAACGACCTGCTGCACAACCTCTCGACGACGATCGACGAACTGGTCAAGCGCGGCATGGTCGACCGGGAGAAGCTGGCGATCGGCGGGCACTCCTACGGCGCGTTCAGCACCGCCAACGCGCTCGTGCACACGCCTTTCTTCAAGGCTGGCATCGCTGGCGACGGCAACTACAACCGCACGCTCACACCCACGCGCTTCCAGAACGAACAGCGGCTGCTCATGGACGCGCGTGAGGTCTATGAGGACATGTCGCCGATCCTCTATGCTGACCACATGACCGGCGCGCTGCTCATGTACCACAGCATGACGGACCAGAACGTCGGCACCAACCCGGTCCACGCCAAAAACATGTACCTAGTGCTTGAAAGCATCGGTAAAGACGCCGCGCTCTACATGTACCCGCACGAGGACCACGGCCAGCGCGCGCAGGAGACCGTGCTAGACATGTGGTCGCGCTGGGTCGCGTGGCTCGACAAGTACGTCATGAACGCGGGCGCGCCGCCACCGGCCGACAAGAAAGAGGGCGGCGGGCAGTGAGGGCGCTGGTGCTTCTAGCGGTCGCGCTCTGCATGGCTGGGTGCGGCGGCGTAGGGGGCCTCGTGGGCCTCAGCTTCTTCAACGGCCATTGGGTCGGCACCTGGGACGGCGCGGTCGACAACGGCACTGCGACGTTCGACGTGGACGTCACGGGCGACATCACAGGCACGATGCACAGCGTGGGAGCCAACCTCGACGGCCCAGTCACCGGCGCGATCCAGAACAACGGGAACACAGGCATCACAGTTACCTTCACCGGCCAAGCGCCACAGTCCGGCGACGGCACCATGGCGCTGACCAACGGCGGCACCAAGCTCCAGGGCATCCTGACGTTCGGCTCCGACCCGGTCACGTTCGTCCTAGACGGGCCGTAGCGCCCAGGAAACACAGTAGCGGCGCGCCCCGCTTGAGGGCGGGACGCGCCGCGACGATCTTCTCCGGTCAATAGATGCTGTCCGGGAAGTAGAACTGCTTCGCGTTCTCAGGAGTGACGAGCTCGATGTCGAGCATCATGTGCTTCGGAGTGAACTGCATCGCCTTCTCCTTGCCGATCGTCAGCATCTCGACCGCCTTCTGCATTCCGAGGACGATCATCGAGGGCGGATAGGTGATGTCGGCGGGATAGAGCGGGTCCTTCTCCATCACGCGCTTGACGATGTCCTTCATCCCGGCCCCGCCGAGCATCCAGACCTGATTTACACGACCGGCCGCCTTCAGAGCGTTCTCCGCACCGAGCGCCATGTCGTCGTCCTGCGCCCAGATCGCGTCGATCTTCGGGTTAGCGACCAGAATGTTCTGCATCGCTTTGTCCGCTGTGTCGCGGCTCCACTCTCCGCGCTGAACCGCGACGATGTTAACGCCGGGATTCGTTCTGAACACTTCCATCGCCGCGTTATAGCGGTCGTCGTCCACGGTGCAGTTGATGCCGCGGAGCACGACGAGGTTCCCTCTCGCCCCAGTGTGAGTCTTTGGATCCGCACCCATCTTGTCAACAATGTACTGCGCTGACTTCCGGCCGAAAGCTTTGTTGTCGCCCTCGACAAAGAAATCAGCGAAAGGCTCGGTGAAGCCGCGGTCGACGTTAATCGTCAGTATTCCGGCGTCGTGCAGCTTTTTCGCAGCCGGCGTCACAGGGCCGCTCGAAGTACAAAGGATCACGAGCGCGTCGATGCCTTGCGCCTTCAGGTTCTCAAGGTCGGCGATCTGCTCCTCGTCGCTCTTCGCCGACTCAATGATCCAGTCGACGTTTGGATAGAGCTTCGCGGCCTCCTTTGCCCAATAGTTGACGCCCGCGGTCCAGCCGTGGTCTGGGTCGGGAATCGCGACACCGAT
Organism: uncultured Chthonomonadaceae bacterium; assembly: GCA_946479035.1. The sequence goes on from CAMLDW010000054.1 coordinate 7,470, forward strand.
CTTGAACCGCTTGCCAGTGGCAGCCCCGACGCCTCCGCCATTTGGGGTCGCGCCGGAGTTGCATCCGGAGACTAAGACCATCACACATGCGGACATCGCCGCGAGAGTCCAATACTTCTTCATCTTCGTCCTCGATCATTCGTTCGCTTTGCTGCCACGCTGGAGCAGCACAGCGACCAGGATCACACCGCCCTTCACCATGCCCTGCCAGTTCGTGTCGATGCGATAGGCCGTCATCATGTTCGCTATCAGGGTCAACAGAACCACCCCGACGACCGTGCCCCAGATTCTACCTTTGCCCCCGCGCAGGCTCGTCCCGCCGATCACGACTGCGGCGATCGCGTCCAGTTCGTAGAAGTTCCCCGCCGAGCCCGTACCCACGGAGTTCATCCGGGCTGCATTCAAAGTGGCCGCCAGCCCCACGACCGCACCCAGAGCCGTATAGGCCGCGAGCTTCACAGTCTTCGTGTTGATCGCAGAGTACTTCGCCGCGCGCTCGTTCGCCCCGACCGCGATCAGGTAGCGCCCGAACCGGGTGTAGTTCAGCACAAAGCTCGCGACTAGCGCCACCGCGACGAACGCGATCAGGCTCCAAAAGATCGTAAGCGGCATCCCTACCGCGGTCTTGACAAAAGGCAGGTCGATACCTCCGAACCCGAGGTCCTGGAACGACGCGACCTGCGAGCGGATCTCGCCGCCCTGCCCAAGCACTTGCGCAAGAGAGCGGTACCCGGCCAGCCCGGCCAGCGTCACGATGAACGGGGCGACCCGCCCGTACGCGATCGTGACGCCGTTGACCAGCCCCGCCAATGTGCCGACACCGATCGACGCGAGGCAGGCCATGAAGATCGCTTGAGAGTCGGATGCGCCGCCGCTCGCTTGCTTGTTCAGGACAAGAACAGCCGCTGCGCCGCAAAGCGCCACCATGCTGCCGACGCTCAGGTCGATCCCTGCAGTCATGACTACGAACGTCATTCCGATCGCGACCATGCCGACGTACGCGTTCTGGCTGAACAGGTTTCGCAGGTTCTCAGCTTGCAAAAAGCTCTCTCCGCGCGTCGCGACGTTGATCGCGAACAGAACGACCAGCGCCACCAGAACGCCGTACTCTTGAAAGGCCCGCTTCACGCTGCGACACCCGCCGCACGCAGCATGATGTTCTCCTCCGTGATCTGCGAGCCCGCAAGCTCAGCGACCGTCTGCCCTTCGCGCATGACCACCACGCGCTCGCACACACCGATGATCTCGGGCAGCTCGGAAGAGATGACGATGATTGCTGTGCCTTCGTCGGCGAGCCGGTGGATCAAGTTGTAGATCTCGCGCTTGGCACCCACGTCCACCCCGCGCGTCGGCTCGTCAAGGATCAAAACGCGCGGCTTGGTCTCGAGCCACTTCGCCACCGCGACCTTCTGTTGGTTTCCGCCGCTGAGGAACAGAACGTCGGCCCGAAGGTCTCCGGCTCTGACGTCGAGATCCCTCTTCCACCTCTCGGTCGCAGCCGTCTCGGCACTTTTTGAGATCAGCGGCCGGCAATAAGCGCGCAGGTTTGCAAGCGTCGTGTTCTCCACAACGTCCATCCCAAGCACGAGCCCTATGCGCTTGCGGTCTTCGCTGACGTACGCGACGCCCAGCCTCGACGCGCGCTTCACCGAGCCGATCTTGACAGGCTTCCCCTTAATCAGAACCGTGCCACCAGAGAGGGGACGCGCGCCGATGATCGCCTCGGCCAGTTCCGTCCGCCCGGACCCGACCAGCCCCGCGACCCCCACGATCTCACCAGCATGAACCGACAGGTCGGCGCCGCGCACGAACCCCGGCACAGAAACGCCTTTCGCTTCGAGCGCGACCGGGCCCGGCGGGGTCGTCCGCTTCTCGGGATAAAAGTCGCCCAGTTCCCTCCCCACCATAAGCCGCGCAAGCGCAGCCTCGTTGAAAGCGCCCCTTTCGCGCGTCTCGACCAGCCTTCCGTCGCGCAGCACCGTCGCGCGGTTGCACACTCGGCCGATCTCCGCCAAACGGTGCGAGATGTAGATCACTGTCACGCCCTGCGCCTTCAGCTCTTCGATCAGGCGAAAAAGCGCCTCCGTCTCGCGCTCGGTCAGAACTGCCGTCGGCTCATCCATAATCAGAACCTTCGCATCGTGCGAGAGCGCCTTTGCGATCTCGACGAGCTGCTTGCCCGCGATCGAGAGGTCGCCCGCGAGAGTACGCGGCGAGAAAGTCGCGCCTACGCGATCCAGCAGAGCCCGTGTCCTCGCGTGCATCGCCTTTCGGTCGACGAGGAAGAGCCGCTTCGGTTCGCTACCAAGGAAGACGTTCTCTGCGACGGTCAGCTGGTCGACGACGTCGAGCTCCTGATGGATCATCGCGATGCCGAGCGAGAGCGCGTGCCTCACCCCGTGCAGGTTGACCAACTGACCCTCGATCAGTACCCCCCCTCCCGTCGGCTCCTGCAGGCCGCATAGGATCCGCATTAGCGTGCTCTTGCCGGCCCCGTTCTCGCCCACGACGCCGTGAACCTCGCCAGGCTCGAAGCTCAGAGAAACGCCGTCCAGGGCCCGGACGGCGGGAAACTGCATCGTGACGTCTCGGACCTCCAGCCGCGGCATCGCGCGCAGAGGGTACCCAACCCGCCTCATTTCCCTCCTCAATGCGCTACAGTAAGAGCATGCTGCTCGCCGCCATCGTCCTTGCGAACCAACAGGTCTCTGTCCCCGAGCTTGGGGTCGTCGTGTTCAGCAAGACCGCAGGCTTCCGTCACGACAGCATCGCGGACGGCAAGAAGATGTTCGAGAAACTCGCCAGCGAGAATGGTTGGATCCTGCAGGAGACCGAGGACGCCGCTGAGTTGGTCAATGACCTGTCCCGTGCCAAAGTCGTGGTGTTCCTGAGCACCACCGGCGACGTGCTGGACGACGCGCAGCAGAAGGCGTTTGAGGACTGGTACCGCAAAGGAAACGGCTACGTCGGGATCCACGCCGCAGCGGACACGGAGTACGGCTGGCCCTGGTACGGCTCGCTCGTCGGCGCGTGGTTCCTGCGCCACCCCCAGATCCAGCCGGCGAAGGTGGTCGTCGAGGACCTGCGCCACCCTGTCACAAAAGGGCTGAGCGCAGTCTGGCAAAGGACCGACGAGTGGTACGACTACCGCTGGGACCCGCGTGGGGCGGTCTACGTCCTGGCGCGGCTCGACCCCGCGAGCTACACGGGCTCACAGATGGCGGGCGACCATCCGATCGTTTGGTGCCATGACTTCGAGGGCGGCCGCGCGTTCTACTCGGGCCTCGGGCACACGGCTGAGTCTTACACCGAGCCCGCGTTCGTGAACATGATCAAGAACGCAATCCTATGGGCGGCAACGAGGTAGTCCGGTAGCGGGTAAGCATTCTGCCTGCGCCGTTTCTGATCAAACGTGCTTCCCTCTGGACGGAACCTGAGGCGAACGCGGCCCGCTTTCCTTGGGCGGATATCACCTATGTGGCGATTCCGTCGATTTGTCCCGACCGGCTACCTTAGATGCAAATGTTTTAAGCCCCTTCCATGTAAAGAGCTTGGGCTCACTTCCGATGTCTGCGATGCCCTTCAACCCGATCGAGACAAGTCCTTGCTCTTCTGTTTCAAGTCCCTTGTCCACGGCAAGCCACGCGGCTCTCGGATTACCCACAAAATCCATTCCATATCGCGACTCCATGGCGACGAAGAACATCCCGGCCGAGACAAATGCACAGGGACCTTCCTCTGTCCGATAGACGGTGATCGTAAACATGACCGGCCTCTTATCCGGTGTCCTGAACACTTGTGTCGCGGTAAGGCTAAATCCATTCCCCATAACGTCAAAAACCGGCTGTCCGTCAAGCGTAAGTGCGCCGGCCCGGCCTCGTGCCCAATCCAAGAAACGATCCAAGCCACTTTCGTTGATCCCTACCAGCCGCTTCTCCTCGGAATTCATGTAGTGCCAAATGGTTGACGAATCTCCTGACGCAAATGCACTAAGGACCTTTGCCGCCACGCTCTCGAGTCGCTCGTTCCTTACCCTGTTTCGGTACCAAAGAATCCCAAAGACCATCACGAGCACTGCGAGGATCGCAATCAGTACACGTAGACGTGCCGGCTGCGCAAAGCTGCGCAACCGGTCCGTCAGCCTCGTGTCAGACTTGGGATTGCTAACCATGCCCACTTCGCCCTCTGCCTACTCGGGTGGCTGGACGCAGCTGACGTGAGATATTTCTTGGATGGGCCACGCGTCTGAGGTCGAACAATCTCCAACAGTGTTAGAAATCTCCTCGTACTCAAAGCCCGGAGGCGACGCACTACAAACACGTCGCTTAAAAATGCGACAGCGAAATCCGATGTAGTTGCAGCAGACGAATGTCCATCCGAGGTTGCTGGAACAATCGTCAACGCCGCAGGTGGTTGCCCGAGCGACAGTAGGTGTCGCAGTAAGGCCCCCGCTCAGAACGATGCCAGCAATTACGGCAAGAGGTACCCCGCCAATGGCGGTCATTGATGTGTTAAGTTTCATTCTGACTATCTCCTGACCAGGTTTGCAATTTCGTGTGTTCAGTACTCAGTCGAGCCAAACCAGAAACCCTTCTCGAAATGTCGAGACGACCTTCTTTTCGACGTGACCGTCCAATCCCAGCCCGAGGTGAAGTTTCTTGTAGAACGCAGCCGAAAGGGGCACATCCGCTGGGTTACAATTCGAATCTGCCGCTACAATGGCCGTGCCTCCCTTGGCCTCCACGTAAGCCCTCCACGGTTCTTCGTCAAGGTCGGACGGGAAGTACCCAAGGTTCGTCCCCGTCGACTCGGCTGGAGGGGTATCCGAGTGTTGGCCACAAGGACTGCTCCAGAGCCCGTTTGTTCCGCCGATCAACATTTCAGGAACACCAGGTCCGCCATAGAGGCTCAGTTCGGTTGGCAGCCCCATCTCAGAGGCTCTTCCGTACATGACCTCCCCGTCATTATCACTTCGATACAACTCGAGTGCAACTCCTATCTGGTGTAGATTTGACGCTGCTTGGGCCACACGTGCAGCGTCCCGCGCCCGGCTGAGCACCGGCAGGAGAAGCGCGACCAACACCGAAAGGATTGAAAGCACTACGATGACTTCAATTAGAGTGAAACCTCGCAAGAACGTTCTCGTCACCTTGGGTGCTCCGTCGTGAGAATCGGTCTCGGTGCCATGTCGAGGAGCGAAACACTGGAAACGACAACCCTTTTCCCCTTCCATTCTACATCGACGAGCAGCGGCGCAATCTCGTAGATCGCCGATGGAAACACTCTGCGGAGCGGGTCGAACACAACACAGTCAGTTTTCTGGAGAGCTGCTCTCATAGGTTCATGCTCAAACGCCCTCCGAGAACTTGGAACGACGAGGATCGAGATGCGCTCTCGCAGATCCTCCCGCCGCAATAGATTGAGGTCGCTATTGCAAGAAGAGCATGTCCTCCCAATCAAGATTGATGTCCGGCCAAGTGCCCTTACCCGATCAAGTTCTTCAGCGGGCAGTTCCAGCGTTGCGCCCTGCACAAGGTTTCGCGCTTGTTCGAGCCGACGCTGCTCAGGACTGCTGTCTTCGAACCTTGGCGAAGACAGGCCCAGAAGAAGGGTGGCGCCCGTCAAGAGAGCACAGAGCACGATTG
>CAMLDW010000055.1 GCA_946479035.1 uncultured Chthonomonadaceae bacterium
GTGACGCGCGACTCGGTCCCGGCGGGCTTTAGCGTGACTGCGACGGCGCAGGACGACGGCGAGGTGATGGGGATCCGGCACGAGAGCCTGCCGATCGAGGGCGTGCAGTTCCACCCGGAGTCCGTTCTGACGGAGCAGGGGATGACGATCGTGCGCAACTTCGCGCGCCGGGCCGGCGTCACTTTGCGGGCTTGAGGTCGAACTCGCTCAGCAGCCAGGCGTTCCTCGGTTCGCGGGTGAGGGTCATCGTCACTTCGGCGTCCCCTTTCTCGTACTTGGCGCGCCCGGCCAGCTTGACGACGAGCTTCGGGCTGTCGGACTTGTCGAACGTGGCGTGGATGTCCGAGGGCTGCACCTCGCCGCTAGCCAGCGTTCCAAACTGCGCCTTCCACGCCGCGACCCGCGCTGGGAACTCGCCGGAGTCGATCTTCGCCTGCAGCTCCGGCGAGGTGCGGAGCTCGATCGCCTTGGTGTCCCAGTTGCCCGTGAGGAGGATGAGGATCTCGTCGCCGGCCAGCTTGGCGTCCGCCTTAGCGCCCTCCATCGTCCTCAGGCTTTTCTGATAGAACGAGGCGATCCCGAAGACGCAGACGAGGGCGAGCACCCCGAGCACGAGCAGCGCGATCTTGGTCCCTTTCTGCACCGGGAGAGTGTAGCCGAGCGGCCCTAGGGCCGGGGGAGGGAAGGCGATCAGGCGCCGTGCCAGAATCGAGCGATGGCGCGCATCATCGTCCCGGAAGCCGAGGAGCTGCTCGACAAGGACATCAAGGTGCTCGACAAGGGGTTCGTGAGGCTCGTGGACTACATGGGGGGAGACGCGCGGATCGTCTCTTCGGCGCGGGTCAGCTACGGCGAGGGGACCAAGACCGTGCGGCAGGACCGTGGGCTGATCCACTACCTGATGCGCAACGACCACACTTCGCCCTTCGAGCAGGTTCAGCTCACGTTCCACACCAAGATGCCGATCTTCGTCGCGCGGCAGTGGGTGCGCCACCGCACGGCGCGGCTGAACGAGATCAGCGGGCGCTACTCGATCATGCGCGACGAGTTCTACGTCCCCGCGCCGGACCAGATGCGCACGCAGAGCACCGACAACAAGCAGGCGCGCAGCGAAGAGAAGCTCCCTGACCCATTGGTGGAGCAGATGCTGCGCGAGATCGAGGAGGACCAGCGCACCCTCTACGGCCATTACGAGGCGATGCTCGAAGGGGGCCTGGCGCGAGAGCTCGCCCGCACCAACCTGCCGCTCTCCCTATACACCGAGTGGTACTGGCAGATCGACCTACACAACCTGTTCCACTTCCTGCGCCTGCGGATGGACGCCCACGCCCAGTACGAGATCAAGGTCTTTGCAGAAGCGATGGCCAAGTGCGCCCGGGCAGTCGCGCCGCTGGCCTACGAGGCGTTCGAGGAGCACGTGCTGCACGGCGTGCGCTTCAGCCGCGCGGAGTGCGGCGCGCTCGCGTGCCTGATGGAGGGGAAGCCGAACCCGCTGGAAGGGCGGTCGCTTGCGGTGTTCGAGCAGAAGCTCAGGAGGATCAAGGAGAGCAGGACGATCGAGGAGCCGGAGGAACCGAAGCTGCCTTCACCTGTATGAGCGCAGGCGGGACGCCTGCACCACAACGCTAGGCGGCTTCGCGGGTCTCGAAGAGCCGCTTGAGGTGCTGGCGCGCGCCGGCGATGCTGAACATGTCGTCGCGGAGGAGCTTTTTGAGCGTGAAGACGACCTGGATGTCCTGGGGCCGGTAGCGCCTCTGCCCGCCTTCGGTCCGGCCCGGGCGCAGATACGTGCTGAACTCGCGCTCCCAATAGCGGAGCGTGTGGACTTCGACCCCGGTGATCTGGCTCGCCACGCTTATGCTGACGACCTTACCGCTGGACTCCGGCCGGCTCATTCCTCTACGATGCTCCTGGGCGGGCCGCAATGGCGGCCCTCACGGTTCAATATCGGACGCCCCCAGCAATAATCTCAGGGTAGCCCGGAGGGAACCTGGGCCGGGCTCCCCGGCTTGTGAGGCTGTCGGGAGCGGTCGGTGTCGTGTCCCCGAGAGTTACCGTACAATCCTTGGTCTGGCATGGAGGAGTTCTGTCGATCGCAGAAGGAGGCGCTGGAGGAGCTCGAAAGGGTCGCTCCCGGCGCGCCGTTCCTTGCGCTCGGTCAGACCGTGTTCTGGGACGAGCCGATGAAGGCGGGGGTCGTGCAGACGGCGCGGCGCCTCGGGATCGAGCGGCCGTTCCTGTGCGGGATCCACGACACCGACTACTTTGCGAAAGTGCCGCACAAGGAGCTCAAGGCGGGGTACGCGGCGCTCCCCCACAACGACACGGGCACCCAAGCGCTCTGGAGCGCGGCGGGCGAGTTCTCCTCGCTGTTCGGCTCTGAGACCGTCGTGACCCGCGAGCGCCTCGCCGCGGCGGGCGGCAAGATCGCCTGGATCGCGAGCCAGCGGCCCGGCTACCTCGACGAGGTCACGGAGGCGATGGGCTGGCGCGGCATCGCCTCATACGGCGCGCACGTCAAGACGGTCGCCGAGACCCCTCTCAACAGGCTGTTTGAGACGCTCTATTCGACCTTCGACTGGGCGGTGCAGGAGACCCTGAGCGCGATCACCGGCAGCGAAAAGGCAAAGTCGGTCGAGGCTGCGGGCGCGCTCAGCGCCATGGTGTGCGACCGATGGGACGGCGCCGAGCCGCGCAACCTCGCCGAGTTCTACAGGCTGCTCGCCCCCAAGGTCTACGACCTTGTTGCCGGCGAGCACGTGGTGACCGACTCCACCCGCACGACCGAGCTCCTGCGCTTCAACAGGCAGACCTGCGGCCGCCCGCGTTTTGGCCTGCTGCAGTTCTTCTTGGACCCCAAGACGCGCGCGCAGGCGTGCGCCGCCTACGACGAGGCGGTCGAAGGCTCCCAGATGTACGCATTGGAGAAGTTCGGCGCTGGCGCGCTGCCGTTCGACGTGTACATCCCGGGCATCGGCCGCGGAACTCTAAGGCTGGGCAAGCGAGGGGGGCTGGTGATGGCAGAGGAGCCCGTGGCGTTCTCGTTCAAGAAGCCGGTCGAAAGCGTGGAGCGGCTCGCCGAGGTCTTGGAGGCGAAGTTCGGCCCGGACGCGGTCGTGGTCGGCAAGGCCGTGACGCTGATCGGGATGCTCGCGACCGAGTTTGTGTTCGTCATGCACGAAGGGGCGAGCACCTATATGCCCGTCACCGTGGCTTTCAACCGAATGGTCAGTAAGTCCTGGCCGGGCATGAGGCTCAACCCGGTCCTTCGCGTGCGCTACGAGCCGTGGGACGCGCTGAGCGAGTGCAAAGCCTGGTTCCAACTTCCGGAGCCGTTGCGCCGCCCGTTCGGCGCCGAAGAAATGAGCGCAGAGAGCTTTTCAAAGCGGTGGCGCGCGATAGCCAAGGAGCAGTCCGACCTCCTTGAAATGCTCTCGTCGCTACGGAGCCCTTTGGAGCTCATCACGTTTCTCGATTCGCAAGAGGGCGGGCAATGGAGCTGCCTGGCGAACGAGTACCAGGCGATGCACCGCGACATGGCGGCGCTCAACCAAAAGGTCAAGGCCGTTCGGGCCAAGCGGGCCAAGGTCGTCAAAGAGCTCAAGAAGCTGAAGGTCGAGCGCGCCCACGCAGAGTCGCAGTTGGGGAAGCACTGGCGCGAGAGGGTCTTTCAGAAGGACCCGGACGACGCAGAGCTCAAGAGGCGAGAGGAGCTCATGGCCCAGCTCGCCGGCGCGATCGCGAAGATCGAGGAGTGCAAGCGCAGGTGGCGGGGGCTGCACCAGGAGCAGGCCGCGCTCGTGCGCGCCGAAGGCGTCAAGAAGGCCCGGGACAGGCGCAAGAGCATCGACTTCGAGGCCGAACTGATGCGCCTTAAGCTCGTCAGGAGCGCCGTGATCGCCACTGACGGGCTGCGCCGCGCGGGCCACAGGCCGGCGGCTTGGTGGTTCCCGCTCGTCAGCCCCAGCGGATGCTGGTACAAGGCGACGATGAAGCGGGCCGAGTACTACCTGGAGCCCCTGGTGTGAGCGGCCTCCCGTTCTGGAAGACGCAGACGGTCGGCAACGACTTCGTGCTCTTGCACGGATCGGACCTTGCCGCCTTAGGGCTCGAAGACGAGGCCGGGCCGCTCGCCCAGCGCCTGTGCGACCGGCGGCTCGGTATTGGTAGCGACGGGCTGCTCGTCGTTGCGGCGGACAGGGGCGAGCTGCACATGCGAATGTTCAACCCGGACGGGACCGAAGACTTCTGCGGCAACGGGCTGCGCTGCGCCGCGCTGCACGCGTTTTGGCTCGGATGGGTGGGCAGCGAGCACCGCATCGAGCACTTTGGCCGCCTCGTGAGCGCGGTCGTGGGCGCGGACGGCACTGCCAAGACCGCGATCGGCCCCGCGGTGTACGAACCCGAAGATGTCCCGCTCGAGAAAGCGCTACACCCTGGGCCGCTCATCGAAGAGGAGGTCTGCGGATACGTGGGCTCTGCGGTCAACGCAGGCTCGACCCACTTTGTAACCTTCGTTTCCGCACTGCCAGGGGACGAAGAGCTCGAGCGCGTCGGCCCAAAGATCGAGCACTCGCCGCTCTTTCCAGAGCGCACGAGCGTCATCTTCGCCCAGCAGACGGGCGAAAGGACTCTCAGGATCAGGATCTGGGAGCGCGGAGTCGGTGAGACGCTCGGTTGCGGCACCGGAAGCAGCGCGGCGGCGGCCGAGTGGATGCGAAGGAACGGAAAGGCTGGCGAGGTGCGTGTGGAGAACCCCGGCGGGGTGCTGGTCGTGCACGCGGACGAGATCGGCGGCAGCCTCGTGACCGCCTCAAAGCCGGTCGAACCGTTCTCCGGCGTGGTCGCCGTGCCCGTCGGGCGTCCGGTCTAGCGGGCGAGGAAGCGGCGCATCGCCCCGAGGGTCTGCCTGCTCACGTGGTGCTCGATCCCTTCGGCGTCGATCTCCGCCGTCTTCTTTGAGACGCCGAGCGCGACGAGGAACTCGTACACGGCCTTGTGCCTGCGCTCCGACTCCTGTGCGAGCTTGCGTCCCTTCGCAGTCAAGTGGACGCTGCGGTAAGGCTGGGTCGCGACATACCCCTCGCGCACCAGCCTCTTCACGGTCTTGCCGACCGTCACGGGGCTGACCCCGAGCCGCGCGGCGAGGTCGACCGCGCGCGCGGCGCCCTTTTCCTGGATCAGGCGGTCGATCAGCTCGACGTAGTCCTCCGCCGTCTCCAAGCTGTGGTCTTGTCGCGTGCGCTGGAACCTGTTCACCCTGCTCCCATACTACACCGCCCGGTCGTAGAGCTCGGCGACCTCCGGGTGCGCCGCGACGCAGGACTCGATCTCCCCGCGCTCTGCTATGCCAGCGATGGCGCCGACCCTCCGACACTTGAGAGCGCCTGCGGCCGAGGCGAGCTTCAGGCTGTCGGCTAATCCATGCCCTTCGTCGAGCCCAAGCAGCATCCCGGCGCGGAAGACGTCGCCCGCGCCGGTCGAGTCGACGACCGGCGAGACGGGGAAGGGCGGAAGGTGGCGGACGCCCTTGGCCCGGTCGCCGACGTAGAGCCCGTCCGACCCGTCCGTGAGCAAGGCAGTCACGTCGTGCCGCTCGAGCCAGGACTCGAGCCACGCGAGGTTAACGCTCGGGTCGTGCGCAGCGCCGACCCACGATGTGCTGCTCTGCCAGATGCTCCCGGGCGGGAGCACTTCGTCATCGCGCACGAAGTCGAGCGCGTACGTGCGCATTCCCGCGCCGTGCGCTTCTGCCAGCGCCCTGCGAGAAGCTTTGCCGTGGTTCGGGTCGGCCGTGAACCACCCTCCCTTTATGTGCGGCACGAGCAAAGGTTCCGATGCAGTCTCCATCTCGACGAAGCCTCGCCCGAACATCGTCCGTTCACCGTCCGGCGTGACCATGATGTGGCAGACAGGAGCTGGCCGTTCAATGGCGGGCAAGACCGCGTCGCCCAGCCCCTCTTCCGCCAACATCTGCGCCAGTAGGCCCGCCTCCTCTCCAGCGCCAATCGAGTTGCCGACCAGAACGGCCTTCGCGCCCCACTTTCGCAGCGCCGCGGCCGTGTTGGCGGCCTCGCCGCCGAGCGACCGAAGCTCGCCCGTCAGTTCGACGTAGCCACCTTTGGTCGGAAGGCTCGGAAGCAGGTAGGTGAGGTCGAGGCACACAGTGCCGTAGACGACGGTCATCCCCGGCATTGTGGCCGAGAGGCAGGTACCCTCAGGCCGATGATCTGGCTGCAGGCGGGCACGTGCTTCGCCCTGTGGGTCGCCTACGGCCTGTGGATGCGCCGCAGTTCCGACCGCCTCCGCGCCAGGATGCTGGGAAGCCCGCGCCGGAACCGCGCTCTGCTCGGCAGCGCCGGGCTCCTCGCCGGGCTGGGGGTGCTCACCGCCGGGCTCTGGGGCGTATATAGCCTGGGTTGGGCAGGGCCAGACGGGCTGAAGCCGTTTGGCTGGGTCGGGGTCGCCGCGATCGGGCTCGCGTTCATCCACCTGCAGGTTTTGGGAGCCGCCGCGATGGTCACGCTCGTAATGGAAGAGGTAACCGCGCCTAGCCGCGAACCGTCAGTCAAGCACAAGAAGGAACAACCATGAACTGCCGCTTTCTCTCCGTCCTTGGGCTCGTCGCCTGCCTCGCGGCCGCCTCTCAAGCCCAGCTGACAGCCGAACAGAAGGCGACGAGCCAGCGCGTACTGGAGAAGCTGCGCAAGGTCGAGATCTACAACCAGCTCCTGCCCGTGCTGATGACTCCGGACCAAATCAAGGCGCTGCTGCCGATCCTGGAGACCCACAGGGCGGACGCGGTCAAGCAGGAAGAGTTCGAGTACAAGACGCTGCACGACTACGAGAGCAAGCTGGACGAAGCGCTGAAGGACTCGGAGGGAAAGGGCAACGTGCCGGACAAGCAGGTGCTAAGGGACGGGCTCGTCTACTTCACGGCCTTTTCCATGTCGCGAAAGGCGCTGATCGACGACACGGCGAGCCTACTCATAGCAAAGATGAAGGAAAAGCTGAACGAGGGGCAGATCCATTCCGCAGCCAACTCCTTCGACCCATCGATCCTTTTGACGACCATCAAGCTGGAAGAGCTGACCGAGGACAAGAAGCTCGATTACTGGGTGAGGATCGTGCTCATGGACAACGCGGCCTACGACATCCTGGTCGCTATGTCGAAGAAGAAGTCGCCTGACGTGGAACAAGGCCCGTGGCTGACGGGTTCGAACTAGTAGGAGAAAGTCCTCGGCCCAGTGACGGTAGCCCAGGATCGGTGACCAAGAACATGGAGAAGAAGATGAAGAGCTGGAAGTCGGCCGTGTTCCCGGTGTCCTTGATCGTGGTCTTCGGGCTCGCCTTCGCAGCAGGAATCCACGGCTTGCGGGGCACAAGCCCGTCACAGCTGGAGTTCGGGTCCACTACCTCCCAGGCGTTTGCAAGGGCCAAACAAGAGGGGAGGCTCGTAATGGTCGACTTCAACGCCGAGTGGTGCGGCCCGTGCCAGCAGATGAAGAAGGAGGCGTTCAGCGACCCGCGCTTTGCGAAGTTGATGGAGAACGTAGTGCCGGTCAGCATCGACGTCGACCATCCTGGCGACGACGCGGCGTTCTTGAGCGAGCACTCGCCCGAGGCGCTCCCGACCCTGCTCTTCTTGGACGCAGAGGGCAACGAGATCGGTCGCACCGTCGGGTTCGGCGGAGTGGAGCCGCTCATGCAAGAGGTCTCGAAGATTGTCGCGAAGGGATAGTTGAGCGCCGCTCCAAATGTGCCGCGAGCGGGCGCAGAAAAAATGCCCCGCCTTTTGGAAGGGCGGGGCTATTCGTTGGACCAGTACGTTGCGATAGTAAAAGCGTTATCTGGACTTTTGGCTGCGCAGGAACGCGGGGATGTCGAAGTCGATCTCATCGAGGCTCACTGCCTCGAGCCCGCGCCGCGGCGCTTGGTCGTCCGTCGGAAGGATCGGCTCTGAGGTAGCGGTCGGCGCGTCGGCCTTCACGAAGACCTCGCGGTCGCGCAGCGTGACCGGCGCGTACTGCATCCCCGCCGCCAGAAGGGTCACGCACACCTGCTCGCCCATCGATTCGTCGAACACCTGGCCCATGTAGATCGCTGCGTCGTCGGCATCGGCGAACTGCATGATGTACTCCATCGCCTCTTGCGACTCGCCGATCGTGAAGTCCGGGCCCGAGGTGATGTTCACCAGCAACCGCGTCGCGCCTTGGATGTCCGTTTCCAGGAGCGGCGACGAGACGGCCTGCTCGGCGGCGACGCGCGCGCGCCGCTCGCCCGTTCCGCGCCCCAAGCCCATCAGCGCGACGCCCGCGCCCTTCATCACGCTACGAACGTCCGCGAAGTCGACGTTGATCATCCCCGGCTTCATGATGATGTCGCTGATTCCTTGCACGCCCTGGCGCAGCACGTCGTCGGCGTAAAGGAACGCGTCCTGCAGCGAGGTGCGGCGCTCGACCACGCTCAGCAGCTTCTCGTTCGGGATCACGATCAGCGTGTCGACGTGCGCCTTGATGCGCTCGATCCCTTCTTCGGCGATCCGCCGCCGCTTCGGGCCCTCGAAGCCGAACGGCTTGGTCACGACCCCCACGGTCAGGATGTCGAGGCGTTTAGCGAGCTCGGCGACCACCGGCGCGGCGCCCGTGCCCGTGCCGCCGCCCATGCCTGCGGTGACGAAGACCATGTCGGCGCCCTCGATCTGCTCCATGATCTCTCGCTCCGACTCCTTGGCCGCAGCGTGGCCCCGGGCGGGGTCTCCGCCGGTGCCTAGGCCGCGCGTCGTCCCTTTGCCCATCGAGATCCGCGTCGTCGCGAAACAGGTCTCCAGCGCCTGCATGTCCGTGTTGAGCGCGACGAAGTCCACGCCTTCCACAGAGGTCTGGATCATGCGGTTTACGGCGTTGCACCCGCCGCCGCCCACGCCGAGGACCTTGATGATCGCCCTCGAATCGAACAGGTTCTTCGCAGTCATCGCTTTCTTGGCCCTGGCACGCTCCGCGCCAGCGCACGGAGCTACTGTTCTGGACGGACCGCCCCAGGTGAAAGCCGCAGTCCCGGCGTGGCGCGGGCACGTTCTTTTTCCACACCCGAGCGGTGTATCCTGCCAGCCATGGCGAGGCCGGTCGTGGGGATCATCATGGGATCGGACAGCGACCTGCCCACGATGCAAGCCGCAGAGGCCGTTCTGCGAGAGTTCAAGGTCGCCTACGAGCTCGAGATCGTCAGCGCGCACCGCACGCCGGACCGGATGAGGACCTACGCGCAGACGGCGCGCAAGCGCGGCCTGCGCGTGATCATCGCGGGCGCCGGCGGAGCGGCCCACCTGCCGGGGATGGTCGCCTCCTGGACCACGCTCCCTGTGATCGGTGTGCCGGTCAAGACGAAGGCGCTCGAGGGGTTCGACTCGCTCCTCTCGATCCTGCAGATGCCCAAGGGCGTGCCGGTCGCGTGCGTGGCGATCGACAACGCCGCCAACGCCGGGCTGCTCGCCGTGCGCGTGCTCGGCGCCTCCGACGCCGCGCTCGCCAAGAGGCTTGAATCGTTCGCCGACAAGCAGGCCAAGTCGGTCGTCAAGAAGAACAAAGAGGTCGCACGCAAGGGATGAGCGCGCAGCTCCTCGACGGGCTTGCGCTGGCGCGGATGGTGCGCGAGGAGCTGAAGCTCCGCGTCGCCGCCATGCGCGAGAAGGGCACGGTGCCCCGAATCGAGGCGATCGTCGCCTCGCAGGACCCGGCCTCGCTCGCCTACGTGCACATGAAGCAGAAGTGGGCCGGGCTCGTCGGCATGGAGAGCGGCATTTGGAACGCGACCGACCAGACTTCGCAGGCCGAGCTCCTCGAGCGCGTCGCGCAGCTCAACGACGACCCCAAGGTCCACGGCGTGCTGTTACAGCACCCGCTGCCGCGGCATCTTGACGAGCGCGCCGCGCTCATGGCGCTGGGAGCGGGAAAGGACGTCGACGGGATCACGCCGGAGTCGCTCGGAAGGCTGACCGCGGGCCTGCCCGGCTTCCGCTGCGCCACGCCGCTCGGCATGATGAAGCTGCTCGTCCATTATGGGATCGAGTGCGAGGGGAGGCACGCCGTCGTCATCGGCCGCTCGGTCATCCTCGGCAAGCCGGCGGCGCTGATGCTGCTCGAAAAGAACGCGACGGTAACGGTCGCGCACTCGAAGTCGCGGGACGTGCCAAGCCTCGTGCGTCAGGCGGACATCGTAGTCGCGGCCGTGGGGCGCGCCGAGATGGTCAAGGGCGACTGGCTCAAGCCTGGGGCAGTCGTGCTCGACGCCGGCTTCAACAAAGTCGAAGGGCGCGACAAGGACGTCGGCGACTGCGAGTTCTCGACCTGTTCGGAGGTTGCCTCCTGGATCACCCCGGTCCCCGGCGGGGTCGGGCCGATGACGGTCGCCAGCCTGCTCTGGAACACGGTCGAAGCTGCTTCCGTGGCATCCCGCTGACCACCCTTGAGGGAGGGGATCACGGTCTTTTTGCCTTCGACCTACCGATAATCCCCAGAGAGGAGGGCCGACGTGCCCGGGCTAGAACGCTCCTTCGAGCTAGAAGTCAACCGCGCCAAGACGATCGTTCGCGTGACCTGTCACTGCGAGCCGCCGGAAAACGCTGCCTCGTTCCTGGGCAAAAGGCTCGACAAGGTCCTCACTTGGGACGCGCCGCCCGTCGATGGTCGCGTCACGGCGATGCTAGAAGGCCGCATCCCTTGCGAGTTCACGGTCGGCAAGGTGGGCGATTACGCGCAGTTCGCGGTCTACATGGAGCCGCAGGGGTTCTCGATGGAGGCTTTGGGAAGCTTGGTCACGTTCGATCGCGCGGTCGAGATCGTCGAGGCCGTAAGGGACGTGCCGTGCACTTTCGCCGTAGGGCGCTACGTGTTCGACGGCATCGGTAGCGGGGAAGGGCCGCCGGTCTGCGAAGCCTTGAACGTCCTGTTGCGGAGCATCTCGGAACCTCTCGCCTTCGTCACGTGCAACGCGACGTCGCTCTTCGTGGCCCTGCCGAAGATCGAGCGGCAGGAGATGGGCATGCGAATAGAGATGTTCCACGCAGAATGCCGCATCGAGATGCACGACAAGCACCGGTGGCAGTTCGGTGCGATCGAGTGCGATCCGCCGTTCAGCCTGCACACGATCTTTGGCAAGGGCTGGGACCAGGCTGGCCGCTTCGGGCTTTATGCTCCGCACGCCCGCAGCGAAGCGAGCTAGACGGACCATCGCCGCGCCCCTCGCGTAGAATGGCGGCAGATGGCTTGGCGCGACTATCGGGAGTTCCTGGAGGCCCTGGAGAGGGCGGGCGAGCTACGTCGGATCACCGAGGCGGTTTCGCCGTACCTCGAAGTCACCGAGATCGCGGACCGGGTGATGAAGTCCGGCGGGCCGGCGCTGCTCTTCGAAAGCGTGGTCGGGCCTCCGCACCGTCTGGGGACGCCGGACCCGCGTTCTGCTGTGATGGGCATGCCGAGCATCCTGAGCGGCGCGGGCATGATCGATCGGACGGATCGGTCGGATCAGGCCGATCAGCCCGCGCCGCGATCAAGCGGCGGATCCTCTCTTGTTGACGCGGTCCGCGCGGCGAGTGCGAGGGCTGCGGGTGCCCCCTCCCTGACCCTCCCCCACGCTTTGGGCGGGAGAGGGGACGCGGAGTGGGTGCCGCTCGCTGACGTGCGATACGAGCACCCGATCGCGATCAACACGATGGGTACGCGCAAGCGCATGTCGATGGCGCTGAGCTGCGACGACTATGAAGAGCACGCGCAGCGCATCGCGAAGCTCCTGCCGCCGCCGATACCGAAATCGCCGAAGGAAGCGATCGGCATCGTCATCGACGCGTTCAAAGAAGTCAAGGACGCGATCCCTAAGACGGTCGGCAGCGGCGCGTGCCAAGAGATCACGATGCAAGGCGACGAGATCGACCTGCGAAAGCTCCCGATCCTCACGTGCTGGCCGGAAGACGGCGGGCCGTTCATCACCCTGCCGCTGGTGTTCACCTACGACCCGAACACGGGCAAGCGAAACGTCGGCATGTACCGCATGCAGCTCTACGACCGCAACACGCTCGGCATGCACTGGCAGATGCACAAGACCGGCATGCGCCACATGGAGGCCACCCCTCCCCCCTCCGGGGGTGAGGGGCCGGGGGTGAGGGGCAGCGTGCCACCAGGTTGTATTTCCGTCGCGGTCGCGCTCGGCGGCGATCCTGCGTACACCTTCTCCGCGATCTCACCTTTGCCTCCGGGTTTGGACGAGATGGCGTTCGCCGGGTTCCTGCGCCGCAAGAACGCGGAACTGGTCAGGTGCAAGACGATCGACATGAAGGTTCCCGCCGACGCAGAAATAGTCCTCGAGGGGTACGTCGACCCGTTAGAGAGAAGGCTAGAAGGCCCGTTCGGCGACCACACCGGCTACTATTCGCTCGCGGGCCAGTTCCCCGTGTTCCACTGCATCTGCGTCACGATGCGCTCGGGTGCCATTTATCCAGCGACGATCGTCGGCCAGCCGCCGATGGAGGACGGATGGATGGGCAAGGCGGTCGAGCGCATCTTCATGCCGATGATCCGCCTCACCGTGCCGGAGATCGTGGACATCAACCTGCCGGTCGAGGCGTGCTTCCACAACGTCGCGTTCGTCTCGATCAAGAAGAAGTACCCCGGCCACGCGTACAAGGTGATGAACGCGGTGTGGGGGCTGGGCGGTCTCGCGTTCACGAAGTTTGTTTTCGTTTTTGATGAGGACGTGGACGTGCAAGACGTGGGGCAGGTGCTGTTCCGTCTGGGCGCGAACTGCGACCCCGGCCGCGACGCGCTGCACTCGCGCGGCCCAGTGGACCAGCTCGACCACGCTTCGATGGCCGAGGGGTTCGGGGGCAAGATCGGCTTCGACTGCACGCACAAATGGCCGGGCGAGAACGGCTTCTCCCGCGACTTCCCCAAACTGATCGAGATG
>CAMLDW010000056.1 GCA_946479035.1 uncultured Chthonomonadaceae bacterium
GACCGTGTGCGCGTTCTCGTGCAGCTCAGCGAACCGCTCGCCCTTCTCAAACGCCTTGACGATCGGACAGCACCCTTCCGCTTGCACGGAGACCATCTTCGGCCTTTCGTCAGTGATCCACCCGAACGATTCCATCTCGTCAAACGCCTTGCCCATGCCAACGAGGCCGGTACCGCCGCCCGTGGGATAGATGATCGCTGCCGGGAGCTCCCATCCCATCTGCTCTGCGATCTCGTAGCCCATCGTCTTCTTGCCCTCGACCCGGTACGGCTCTTTGAGCGTGCTCATGTCGAACCAGCCCTCTTTATCCTTCTGCTCTGCGACCATGCGGCCACAGTCGCTGATCAGCCCGTCGACGAGCCGCACGTCCGCGCCGTGCGACTGCGCCTCCACGATGCATGCGCGCGGCGTGTCCTTCGGCATGAAGACGTGCGCCTCGAGCCCGGCCATCGCGCAATAGGCAGCAAGCGCTCCACCGGCGTTGCCGGCGCTCGGCGCGGCGAGCTTGCGAGCCCCCAGATGGCGCGCCATGCTCACCGCCATCGACATCCCACGCGCCTTAAAGCTGCCGGTCGGGTTCACGCCCTCGTCCTTGATGAACACGCCCGGCCCGAACTCCGGAACACGGTGAATTGGCGTGGCGCCCTCGCCGAGCGAAAACGGCTCGCAGTGGGGCAGGAGCCCCGCATAGCGCCACATCGAGCAGAGCCCGCCGAGCGACTCCTTGAGAGGCTGCGAGGGCCACGAGTAATCGACGCGCAGCGGGCGCTTGCAGTCGGTGCACACGGTCTGGAGAACGTTCGGGTCGTACTGCTTGCCGCACAGGAAGCAGGTGAGGGACGAGACCATGGGCCGTGATTCTACTGCGCTCGTCGCAGCCGTCCGTCGGACGGATGGAGGGCCGACCTCCCGGGCGGTCGACTGCGCCGACCAGTCGGGCACCCCGTTTCTCTCGACCCGGCGCCTCAGAATCCAAGGGCGCAGCCGTCTTTGCGATGGTCCGACGCGGCACAATAGGCGCCCTCGTGTTTGAGGATCAGCTGCGCGCCGCCGAAGAGCCCAGGCGCCTGCTCGCGCACGGTCTTGTGCCCTCGGCGCTCGAGCTCGTCTGCGACTGCAGTCGGAAAACCCCGCTCCAAAAGCACGGCCCCGTCGGGGGTCACCTGCCAGCGAGGCGCATCGGAGGCGGCCTGGGGGTTTTGCCCGAACCCGAAGACGCGCGCGACCATCTGCAGGTGGCCCTGTGCCTGCATGTGCCCGCCCATGACGCCGAAGGCCATCAGGGGCCGTCGCCCAGTGGTCGCCAAGCTGTCGCTAGGTTGTCGCCCTTGGTCGGTCACGAACCCTGGGATGATCGTGTGGAAGGGGCGCTTGCCGGGCGCGGCCTGGTTGGGATGGCCAGGAGCGGTCACAAAGCCGTGCCCGCGGTTCTGCATTGCGATGCCGGTGCCTGGAACCACGATCCCGCTGCCGAAGCCGTTGAAGTTCGACTGTATGAAGCTCACCATCATCCCCTGGTCGTCCGCGGCGCAGAGGTAGACGGTGCTGGGCGCGGCCTGCAGCATGGAGCGGGGCTCGCCGGCCCTCCTCAGATCGATACCAGCCGCGTGGCGCGCGAGGTACGCGTCGTCGAGCAGTTCTTGCGGCGTGACCTGCATCGTCTGTGGGTCACTGAGGTGCGCGAAGACCTCCGCGTAGGCGACCTTCATCGCCTCGATCTGAAGATGGAAGAAGTCGGCCCCGTCTACCGCCGCCTCTAAGATCGGCAAATGGCGCAGGACGCCGAGACCGATCAGCGCAGCGAGGCCCTGACCGTTGGGCGGGATTTCGTGGAGGTGGACGCCTTGGAAACCGGTGCTGATCGTCTCGACCCAATCGCTCTGGTGCGTCGCAAGGTCGTCTGCAGACATCGCCGCACCGTGCCCTCTTGCGTCGCCTTCGATCTTCTTGGCCAGTTCTCCGCGGTAGAACGCCTCGCCTTCGCTCTCAGCGATCAGCTCCAGTGTTCTGGCGTGGTCTGGCAGCGCGACCGTCTGACCAATTTCCGGAGCCTTTCCATCGAACAGGAAAGTGTCACGCCATGCAGGGAAGCCGCCGTAGACCTCGGCGCTGCGCTGCCAGCCCCGCGCAGTGATCGGTGAGACAGGGAAGCCGTCCTGAGCGTACGCGATCGCGGCGTCGAACAGCTCGCTGAAGGGCATACGTCCGAACTTGCGCGAGCACTGCACCCATGCGTCGACGGCTCCCGGCACCGTGACGGGCTCCCAGCCGAGCCGGGGCACCTCGTCACCGAACTTAGAGACGTCCCAGGCCCGCGGAGAGCGGCCGCTCGCGTTTAGGCCGTGCAGCGCACGCCCGTCCCAGACGATTGCGAACGCGTCGCTGCCGATCCCGTTGCTCGTCGGCTCGAGGACGGTGAGCGCGATCGCCATGCAGAGCGCGGCGTCCATGGCGTTGCCTCCCTTTCGGAGAGCCTCGAGCCCGGTGGCCGCTGCGAGGGGCTGCGAGGTCGCGACCGCGCTTCGCGCGAACACGGGCATGCGCTGGGAGGGGTATGGAAACTCACCGAAGCCGGTCACAGGATCGAAGGATACCGGTACCACTTGCCTTCAACTATCTTGCCGGGTGTCCTCGTGAGCCCCTGTTAGTTCTGCGGGACTCAGTCCTCGGCGTCCTGGGTCGCCAGCGACCAGTAAACTAGGGGTCCTTCAGGATGGACAAGGATCGCGAGGTCAAGTACGACCCGCTCATCGAGCTGATGAGGCGGTTCGAGAACGTAAAGGCGGCCGATACGGCCGCCGACCCGTTTGAGGGCCTGACCATCGAGGACTCCCTCAAGAAGCACATCGTCGACGGCGTCAAGAAAGGGCTCACGGACCGGCTAGACAGGGCGATGGAGTCGCGCGAGCCGCTCGACATCATCAACAACGTGCTGCTCGACGGGATGAAGACGGTCGGCGAGCTCTTTGGGGCGGGGAAGATGCAGCTGCCGTTCGTGCTGCAGAGCGCGGAGGTGATGAAGGCAGCCGTCGCGCACCTGGAGCCGCACATGGAGAAGGTCGAGGGGAGCGAGAAGGGCTCGATCCTGCTCGCGACGGTCGCGGGCGACGTGCACGACATCGGCAAGAACCTCGTGGACATCATCCTGACGAACAACGGTTACCGCGTGGTAAACATCGGGATCAAGCAGCCGATCAACTCGATCTTGGACGAGGCGACGAAGAACAAGTGCCAAGTGATCGGGATGAGCGGGCTGCTGGTAAAGAGCACGGTGGTGATGAAGGACAACCTGGTGGAGATGAACCACCGCGGGGTGGCGGCGTTTCCGGTGATCCTCGGCGGCGCAGCTCTGACGCGGGCGTACGTCGAGAAGGATCTACGGTCCGTTTACGAGGGGAGCGTGTTCTACGCGCAGGACGCGTTTGAGGGGCTGCGGTTGATGGGAGATATCCAAGCGTCGCCAAGTGGACGCCAAGTGGACGCCAAGTTGTCTCCGGGGCGGCAAGGCGAGAACGAGTTGAAGCGAAGCGGTAGTCGACATGACGACGGCCCACTTGGCGACGACCTGGCGACTGAGATCGGCAATGAAGCGGCGCAGAGGACGAAGTCGCACCGAGTCGACGCGCTCGATCCCGCCCTCTACGTCTTCGACGGAGTCACGAGCGGCACCCTGCCTGCGCGAAGTGTCCCCAAGTTGCCGTTCTATGGCGCCAAGAAACGGACGAAGTTCGACGTGTACGAGGTCTTCAAGTACGTCAACCCGATCGCGCTCTGGCGCGGGCAGTGGCAGTACCGCAAGCCCGAAGGCATGAGCAACCCCGACTTCGCCAAGTGGCTCGAAGAGAACGTTCGCCCGGTCTTCGAGAAGAAGCAGCAAGAGCTCGCGCCGTTCATCAAACCGGCCGTGAAGTGGGGCTACTTCTGGTGCCAAAGCGAGGGGAACGACCTCGTCATCTACCAAGAGGACAAGAGGACCGAGCGATGCCGCTTCACTTTTCCTAGGCAGCGCGACATGAAACGGCTGTGCATCAGCGACTTTTTCCGCAGCACGGGGTTCGGCGAGATGGACGTCGTCGGGTTCCACGTCGTGACGATCGGGAGCGAGATCAGCGAGTATGAGCGCGGGCAGTTCAAGAGCGGTGACTACCAACAGTACCTCTACACGCACGGAATGGGGGTCGAGACCGCGGAGGCGCTGGCGGAGTACTGGCACAAGACGGTGCGGCAGGAGCTAGGCATCGATGACCAGGAGCCGGACGACATGCGACTGCTTTTCAGCGCGAAGTACCACGGCTCGCGGTACTCGTTCGGCTACCCGGCCTGCCCCAACCTAGAAGACCAGCGCTTGCTGATGGATCTGTTGCAGCCGCAGGACATCGGGATCGAATTGACGGAAGAGTGGATGCTGGTGCCGGAGCAGAGCACGAGCGCGATCATCGTGCACCACCCGTCCGCCAAGTACTTCAACGTAAGGTAGCGGGGTCCCGAGCAGAAAAGAGCCGCTCGGGACGCGCGCCTGTCTAGTGGTGCCCGCCGCCGCCGGACTTGCTCGGGATCGGGCACGCGGCGACTCCGTTCTTGAAGCAGTACTGCTGGTGGTAGTCCTCGGCCATGTAGAAGGGCGCCTCCGGTACGATCTGCGTCATGATCTTCGATTGCGTTGTCTTCTGCAGCTCGTCGCGGCTCTTGATCGCAGCCGCCTTTTGCGCCTCGTCGTGGTAGAAGACAACGCTGCGGTACTGGTCGCCCATGTCAGGGCCCTGCCCACCGATCTGAGTCGGGTTGTGGATCCTCCAGAACACTTCGAGCAGCCTTTCGTATGAGACGACCTTGGGGTCGAACTCGACGCGCACGGACTCGGCGTGCCCAGTGTCTGTATAGCAGACCTGCTTGTAGGTGGGGCTCTTGACTTTTCCGCCAGAGAAGCCGACGGCCGTCGCAGTGACGCCCTCGACCTGCCGGAAGTAGTCCTCTACGCCCCAGAAGCACCCTGCGGCGAAGGTCGCGACCTGCAGGCCGTGCTTGAGTGGCACGACCTTGTCGCTGGCGAAGAGGGTCGCGCCCCCCGGCAATGTTCCTTTGGTGGCTCTCACGTCCATCTTTTGGTCCTTTGGCTTGTTCTGCGAGCTGAGCGCGAACACGGCGAACCCGAGGGCCACCGCGCACGCCACTCCGATCGTTTGAATTCCTCGCAACATGTGTCCTTAGTATACGGCAGGCCAGATTCGTCACGCGACCTGGGTCCCTGAGTCTGCGTGCCGGTAGCGTCCGAGCTTGCTGGTCTTGGAGTACCAGGCGGCGACGAGCACGCTGGCGACCCCGCCGATGACCACCGAGGCGCGGTCGCCGTAGAAGTGCGCGAGGGCGCCGGCCTCGGCGTCGCCTAGCTGTGGGCCGCCCACCTGGAAGAGGATCGACGCGCCGCCCACCCGCCCCCGCATCTCGTCCGGCGTGGCGAGGTTGCGGATCGTCTGGCGCATCACCGTGCTGACCATGTCCGCCGCCCCTGTGCAGGCAAGAAAGAACATCGCCGTCGGCAGGTTCTGGCTGACGCCGAACAGCACGGTGGTCATTCCGTATACGCCGACCATGCCGATCACCATCGCGCCCTGCTTGTCGATCGTGGGGCGCAGCGAGAGATAGAGCGCTGCAAGCAGCGCGCCGACGCCCGAAGCGGCCGCGAGCACCCCGTAGCCTCCTCCGCCCAGCCTGAGCACCGGCCCGGCGAACGCGGGGAAGAGCGCGTCGGCAGAGGAGAAGAACGTCGCCCAGAAGTCGAGCACCATCGTGTTGCGCACGATCTCGGACCTCTTCATGAAGCGAAAGCCCTCGCCCATCTGCCACAGCGCCTCTTTGACAGAGTCCACGCCGGTCGAAGGGGCGGCCTGAATTACCGGAGCCAGCGTTAGGAGGACGACGATCAATGACGCGTTGGCGACGACCGAGACCAGGTAGGCGTTACTGAACTGCGAAAACGCGAGGATTCCTCCGAGGATGATCGGGCCGATTACGTCGCTGAGGCGCCACGCCATGCCGTTGACGCTGAGCGCGTTGGGCAGGTCCTCTGCGGGGACCATATTGACCATGATCGCGTTACGGGCAGGCCCGTCGAACGCGCGCGCGACCGCGTCGAGCGCGACCACGCCGTAGATGAGGCCGACGCTCGTGTTCCCCTTGACCGTCAGGAGCCAGAGCAGCCCTGTGCAGACGACCATCGCCGCCCGAGTCCAGGTCATGAGCCTCTTGCGGTCCATGTGGTCAGCGGCGAGCCCGCCGAGCAGCGAAAAAAGGAGCAGGGGGAGGATCTTGACGACGCCGAGCAGCCCTACGTGGAGGGAGCTGTGCCCCGTGACCTGGTAGACCTGCCACGAGACGGCCCATTGCTGGACGCTGGCGCCGGCGTTGCCGACGAGCCGTCCCAAGGTGTAGTTTCGGAAGTCGCGGTGGCGCAGCGACGGAAGTCTATTTGCCATGCGCGCTCAGGCCCGCGTTCAAACGCGCCCGGACTGAAGGCGCAAGTCGTCGGCCTTCAGGTCCACTATTCGTGAAGCTTTTTGGAGACCTGGACGATCCTCATCACTTGGCGATCGTTCCGGGGGCGGGTCCGTCGTAGATGTTCTTCTTGCCGACGGACGCCTTTTGGACGTCCTCCATCGAGCTGGGTTCGGGGTCCTGCTTCTTGCAGGCGTACATCAACACGGCGACAGAGGCTAAGAGGGCTAGCAGGAGGGTTCGCCTGACCATGAGTGGGAGGATACTCCAAAACTGAGAGACCCCCAGCGTTGGTACGCTGAGGGCCTCCATTGGTCGAGTATCAACCGAGCAGGCGCTAGCCGCCGCTGTGCTTGCCCGGCGGCATGGGAAGCCCGCCCTCAGGAGCGACTTTGTCCTGGCCAACCACCCCGTTGTCCACGGGGGCCTGACCCTGACTTTGCTTCTTGACCTGATCCATGCCCGTGGCTCCGCTGTCGTCTGACGACCCGCAACCGATGAGTGCGGTCGCACCCAGG
The DNA here is from genome assembly GCA_946479035.1 of uncultured Chthonomonadaceae bacterium. Next base: position 7,011 of record CAMLDW010000056.1, read on the forward strand.
CAAAGGGCAACCACGGCAAACAGTAGCGTTTTCTTGGTCATGTCCCTCTATTGCCCGTAGTCCCAGAGGTAGAGGTTCTGGTCGTAGACGCCACCGATCGTCAAGTTAGCGTTGACGATGACTCCAGAAAGCAGCGCCGGAATCTTCATGGTCTTAGCATGGCTGTCGCCAAAACCAACGTTCGTCGCCTCGTTGTGGAAGTCAAAGACGCCGCCGTACTGCAGCCAGCTGGCAGGGTTGCCGAGCTGCCAGCCACCGAACCACCACTGCGTCCTGGAGAACGCGTAGTGCGGTGCCTCGATGAACCAGTTGCCACCTCCGATGGGTGACCTCGGGCCAGCCTTGTCCCAGATGGAGTTGGCCAGCATGATGCACTCGGCGGGCTGACCGCCGGTCAGGCTGGTTCCTGTCCACTTGGCGTTCGGGTTGTCCATCGGTGCCCAGGCCATGTAGTTCATGCCATAGGAAGTCGACATGCCGATTGCGAACTCCCTCTGTCGTCCGGTCGTGTTCTGTGCAAAGCCCCAGTTACCAAGCGCAGCTTGGTCGGTCGCTTGCGGGTCGGCCGGGTTGTGGTGGATCGGCCAGCTCTTCTCGTAAGGCATTACGAGCTGAGGCCAGCTGTAGTCAGTCGTCCAGTCGTAGTTGACGAAGAACGTCGCAGACGAGGTCATCGTCGGGACGCAGACGTCGTCGTAGTCCGCCGCGTACATCTGAATGGCAATCAGATGCTGCTTCAAGTTGGACAGGTCAGAGGCTTTCTTAGCCGTCGCCTTCGCGCGAGCGAAAACGGGGAACAAGATGGAAGCCAGGATTGCGATGATCGCAATCACGACGAGCAGTTCAATCAGTGTGAATGCAAGTTTCCTTCTCAATGTAATCTCCTGTATAAGCGATCGATCAAGCACACGCAGCTTGAATTATGCTCGGTGCCTGCACGTCCAGAACCATCATAATGAGTGCCAATGGGCGCTCAGCCACGCGAGTACCCTGCATTATACACACCTCCAAGTCGGAGGTGAACCTGAAAAACCAGAAAAGACGGCATTTTTTTGGGTCGTTCCCAGGCTCCCAGCCCTGATTTGGCTGGGCTAGACGTGGCTGGGGAAGTATCCTGTAGGGGAGCGGCATGGAGGTTCAAACGAAGGTCGGCCGGCGTCAAACTCGCACCTGCCGCGTCGGCGCTGTCGAAATGGGCAGCGGCCACCACGTCGTTGTACAGTCCATGGTGACCGAGGAGACCCGCAACGTCGAGGCGGTCGTCGAGCAGGCCATCGCGCTCCACCGGGCCGGCTCTGAGATCGTGCGCGTGACGACGCCTTCGATGGGGGAGGCGAAGTGCCTCGAGGAGATCACCGCGAAGATCGCCGAGCGGTATGGCAAAGTGCCGATGTCGGCCGACGTGCACCACCAAGGCAGCGGGATCGCGGTCGAGGCCGCGAAATACGTGGACGAGGTGCGGGTCAACCCGGGGCTGTTCGTCTTTAGAAAGCACACCGGGCGCGAAGACTACTCGCCCGAAGAGCACGACGAAGAGCGCGCCGCGATCGAGGAGAGCTTCTTACCTGTGATCGAGGCGTGCAAGCGGAGCGACCGCGCGATGCGCATCGGCGTCAACCACGGTTCACTGAGCGAGCGGATGCTCGTGACCTACGGTGACACTCCCGCGGGACTGGTAGAGAGCGCAATGGAGTATGTGCGGCTGTGCGTGAAGCACGGCTACGAGAACCTGAACGTAAGCGCGAAGGCCAGCCGCGTGCCGGTGATGATCGAGGCGAACCGGCTGATGGCTGCCGCCCTGGACGCGGAGAAGACGCCTTTTCCGATGCACCTGGGCGTGACGGAAGCGGGCGACGGAGAGTATGCGCGCGTCAAGTCCACCGCTGGCATCGCCACTCTTCTGGCAGAAGGGATCGGCGACACGATCCGCGTATCGTTGGCAGAAGACCCTCTTAACGAGATACCCGTGTGCTACGAGATCCTACAGGCGCTCGGGCTGCGTAAGACGCAGGTCGAGTACATCGCGTGCCCCTCGTGCGGGCGGACGAAGTTCAACCTCCCAACCGTGCTGCGCGAAGTGCGCGAGGCGACCAAGCACCTTGTCGGGCTCGACATCGCGGTGATGGGCTGCATCGTCAACGGGCCTGGCGAGATGGCGGACGCGGACTACGGCTACGTCGGTGCGGCGGGAGGGAAGATCACGCTTTATCGGAAGCGCGAGGTCGTTAAGAACGGGATTCCGCAGGAGCAGGGAGTCTCCGAGCTAGTGGCGCTCTTGAAGTCCGACGGCGTCTGGGTCGATCCGGCCCCCGCAGAGAAGCGGGAAGTCACGCCGCTCAAGACGGTTTGAACGATGCTCAAGCAGCCCTTGCAGCACCCTGAGATCGCGCGCGCTCTCGCTGCCGCAGGGCACGGCTCGCAGGTCCTGGTCTCCGACTCTAACTACCCGGTCGCGACCGAGCACGGCCCGAACGCGACGGTCGTGTACCTCAACCTCGCACCTGACATCGTCAAAGTCACCGATGTTCTGCGCGCCATCGCGGACACCGTGCCGATCGAGAGCGCCATCGGAATGACACTGCCGGACGGGGCTCTCCCACCTATCTTCGCGGAGTACAGGACGCTGCTAGCCTGCAATGTCACAGGGATGAAGCACACGGAGTTCAAGAAGGCTGGCGTGCAACCGAGCGTCTGCCTGCACGTCGCGACAGGCGACACGCGCATCTACTCGTGCGTCCTGCTCACGATCGGCTTCATTCCTCCGAGGTAACAAAGACTTGCCCTACCCCCACCCGCGCGGAACCGTGTGCTACCGGGCGAGCAAGCCCCCGAAGCTGAGCGGAAGGCTCGACGACCCTGTGTGGAGGGACGCGCCCTGGACGGACCCTTTCGTGGACATCGAGGGCGACAAGAAGCCGAAGCCGTCCCACGAGACGAGGGTAAAGATGCTCTGGGACAGCGAGTTCCTCTACATCGGGGCGAAACTGACCGAGCCTCACGTCTGGGCGACGCTCACCGAGCACGACAGCGTGATCTTTCACGACAACGACTTCGAGGTATTCATCGATCCGGACGGCGACAACCACCAGTACTACGAGTACGAGATCAACGCGCTCGGCACCGATTGGGACCTGCGGCTGGTAAAGCCTTACCGGGACGGCGGCCCCGCGCTCAACGAGTGGGAGATCCCGGGTCTGAAAAAGGCCGTGCACGTGCAGGGCACGATCAACGACCCGAGCGACGTAGACGAGTGGTGGGGCGTCGAGATTGCGCTCCCATGGCGCGTACTCAAGGAGTTCTCGCTCGTGCCAGCGCCGCCGCGCGCAGGGGACAAGTGGCGAGTCAACTTCAGCCGCGTGGAGTGGGACACAGACGACGACGGAAAGAAGATCGAAGGAAGGCCAGAGCACAACTGGGTCTGGTCGCCGCAGCACTTCATCGACATGCACAAGCCGGAGTTCTGGGGGTACGTGCAGTTCTCGCACCTGCCGCCGGGCACGGACGACTTCGTTCCCGATCCCGAATGGGACGCGCGGATGAAGCTGATGGAGGCCTACAACATGGAGAAGGCTTTCTACGAGAAGAACAAGGCGTGGTCGCCAAGCGTCGCGGTCGAAGGCGTCGAGCTCGCGCTTACGCCGGACGGGTGGGAGGCGTGCGTCGGCGAGCTTTGCATTCGGCAGGACTCGCTCTTCTGGCACAGACGCTAGACCCACTCCCCCATGGATGGCCGACCTCCTGGGCGGCCCTCTCGCGGCAAACCGGCCGCCCAGGAGGTCGGCCCTCTATCCCTAGAGCCCTCCTTTTCTAGGGCAGAACAAGCGCTTGGACCTTGTGCTCTATGCTTTTCGTCACTGCGCTGACCACCGCGCGGGAGTCCTTCTTGTACTCCTCGCGGAAGTGGCGGAGGTCGATCGGCGCACCGATGTTCACGACCGCGAGGCGCGGGCCGCGCGGCGGCGAAAAGCCGAACAGCTCCTCTTCGATTCGGCTGATCACCTCGAAGTAACGCTCGTCGCTCGGCTTGTCGGCGACGTACTTGGCCCCAGTGGCGAGGAACCTTCCGGCACGCTCCATGTCCCGGTAGAGCGGGAGCGTCTCCTCGTGCCGGCGGCGCATCGTCTGCTTTGTGAACTCTGAGGCGTCGAGCGCGACGGTCATCCGGTCGAGCGCGTTGACGATCTCGCGGATGCGGTCGCCGAGCGGCAGGCTCGGCTTGTCTTCAATGCCGAGCACCGCCGCAGTGCGCGCGACCCAGGCGTTCTTCATGCGCGCGATGCGCTGGTCGAGCGTGTCGTCCTTCTCTGGACGGACGCCGTACGCCTTCTCGAACCCTTCGACGACAGACGTGCCGACTGCCCGCAAGCGCTCATAGACGGGCTGACCGGAGGGAGGGACGATGCCAATGTGCCTCTCCAGCCGCCACACGGCCAGCTCGATCTGTGCGTCCATCGGTTGTGTAAAGCGATAACGGATCCCGATCGGCACAAACCAGAGGGGCCCGTCGTCACCGGACTTCTTCATGTCCTCGAGCGCCCAAAAGCCGAACTGCGCGACGCCTTCGTGGAACGGCATCAGCACGTCGTTCTGGCCATAGGTCAGCCCCTCGGGGAACATGACCACCTTGCGCTTCTTCTCCGCAAGCAGCGAGCGCGTGGTCTTGATCGCGGCGCGGTCGACCGTGCCGCGCAGGATCGAGTACGCGCCGCACTTCTGCAGGACCCAGCCCAGGATCGGCACCGAGAACGACTCGCGGCTCGCGAGGTAGTTGAACGGTTCGCCGAGCACTTTCGAGACGTGCATGACGACGAGAGGATCGAGGTTCGTCGGGTGGTTGGGGGTCAGCACCGCCGGCTGGCCCCGGATCGCCCGCAGGTTTTCTATCCCGCGCACCTCGACTTCTTTGATCCTTGCGGTCTTCCAGAGGATGCGCGGCAGGAAGCTCCATGCGAGGGTCACCATGAAGCGCGAGTCGAGCGGCGGGTAGAACGCGCGCCCGCGCCCCTCGCGCCAACGCTTCATGCGCCCCGCGCGGAGCATCATCGAGACGGGGACCGTGCTGCGTAAGGACAACTGTGGTTAATGACGTCCTTAGCGGCTCAAAGGCCGAAGGCGCGCAGCGCGGCCTTGATCGCATCGAGGGACGGGACCCCGCCCGGGTAGCGCCGTCAGCTGGGACTGAGGATCGGCGTCGGTGTCGGAGCGATCCCGAAGAGGTCCTTGCCGTCGATCAGCACCGTGCCGGAATGGAAGCGGCGCCTCGGGTCCTCCAGCGCGATCCGGTGCTGGTCCACCCGCTCGACGGGGGCCTTCCCGCCCATCGCCTCGACCACGCGCGGATACATCACTTCCGCCACGTCGCAGTCGTCGATGTACAGGAACTCAACGCGCACGGTGCCGAGTGTACTCACTGCCTCGTGCACGTCCGATCCCTCCCCCGGGAGGGCGCGCCTACGACTAAGATGGTCCAACACGCCGGGGGAGGTTAGGAGGGGGTTGGTGCTCGGTGTCGGTCCGCGGTCGGGCGTTGTGCGATCGGATAAAAACCCTCAACCCCGAGGGGTTGAGGGATAGAAGGGGTAGAGGGATAAACCCTTCGCGCGACGAAGCCGCCCGCTTACGCCTCGCCGAGGCCCGTTTTCGAGCCGTGGATCGTCGTTTTCGAGTTGTGGACGACCGCTTG
>CAMLDW010000057.1 GCA_946479035.1 uncultured Chthonomonadaceae bacterium
GGAGGGTTAGGGTGGGGGTCGCGCCGTGCGATCCGCATCCGGGGAGGGCACCGCTCCGCGGCACCGCGCGCGAGCCGCCACTCTCCTCGCGCCAGAACGTGCGTCTGCCATAATCGGAACCGAGCTGCCCCGTCGTCTAATGGTAGGACACCGGTTTCTGGTACCGTCAGTTGGGGTTCGAGTCCCTGCGGGGCAGCCAACTCCTGAATAAAACCGCCGCGTGGCGCCGTCCTATCCTGTGAAATTGGCGACGGCCCAAAGGCGCGGATTCCTCGACCTCACCGGCTACCAGTGGACGGTCCTCCTTGCGGCGTGGCTCGGCTGGGGCTTCGACGTCTTCGACGGCCTCCTCTTCAACTACGTCGCGCCCAACTGCGTCCCAACCCTCCTCGGCATCGAGATCGGCTCTGCCGCGGCCAAACAGGCAGTGCCCTACTGGACCGGCCTACTCACCAGCATCCTCCTAGTCGGATGGGCAACAGGCGGGATCCTCTTCGGGCGCGTGTGCGACCGCATCGGCCGCACCAAGACGCTGCTCCTCACGATGCTCATGTACGCGGTCGGCACCGCACTGTGCGCGGTCGCGCCGAACATGGGCTTCTTGATCGCCTTCCGCGTGGTCGCGAGCCTTGGCATCGGCGGCGAGTGGGCCGCCGGCGCGAGCATGGTCGCGGAGGTCGTGCCGGAAAAGCGCCGCGTCGAGGCTGGCGCGCTGCTCTACACCGCTGCGCCGCTCGGGCTCTTCCTTGCGACCTACACGACCTACTTCATCCAGGGCGTCGCGTTCAAATCGCAGCCTGAGGTCGCGTGGCGCTATGTGTTCCTTGTCGGGCTCGTCCCGGCCGCGGTCGCGTTCATCGTCCGCCTTTTTATCAAGGAGCCGGAACGGTGGAAGTCCGCGACCGCCTCGGGCGCGCACCCGACCATCCGCGAGCTCTTCACCAAGCCCTACCTCCGAATCACCCTCAGCGGCCTGGGCATGGCCGTCGTCGCGCTGGTCACCTGGTGGAGCTGCAACGCCTTCCTGCCGCAGCTCGCCACCCAGTTGGCGACCACGGCAGGGCACGCCGACCAGGCAGAGGTCTGGAAGAAGATAGCGACTAACTCCTTCAACCTCGGCGGGCTCCTTGGCACCCTCTTGACGATCTTCTTCGCCAAAAAGCTCGGACGGCGCGCGATGTACGCCGTCTACTTCCTGCTTTCGGGCGCTTCCATCATGTTCGCGTTCGGCCTCGACCTCGACCCGTTCACCCGCCTCTATTTCGCGTTCCCGATCGGGCTTTCGGTCTTCGGCGTGTTCGGCTCGTTCACCTACTATCTGCCTGAGCTCTTCCCGACGCGGCTGCGCGGCACCGGCTCGGGCTTCTGCTACAACTCCGGCCGCTACATCGCTGCGATCGGACCCTTGCTCGTCGGCACGATCGCCTCGCGCGGCCCCGACGCGATCATGAAGGTCCTCTTCTGGGTCGGCGCTGTCCCGCTCCTTGGTCTGCTGCTGGTCCCGCTCGTGAAAGAGACGCGCGGCCTTCAGCTCGCCGACTGAGGCTCCGGCCCGCCGAGCGCCGTCACCCCTTCTTTGCGCGCGAGTCGCAAGAAGTACAGCCCCGCGAGCAGGTCGTACACGAAGTGGATCGCCATCATCGTGTACAGGTCCCCGGTCGCCAGCACGATCAGGTGGTTGGCGAGCGCCATCGGGAAGATCACCGCCATCGAGCGCCACCCTTGCACGGCGTGCGCGAGGCAGAAGGCGACCGAGCACACGATCGCCGCCGGCCACCACGAGCCCAGCACGACCAGCCACAGTCGCATCAGCGCGCCTCGGTACGTCATCTCTTCCGTGACGCCGGCGCCCAGCGAGACGAGCGCCCACAGTGGCACCTCGCGCGCGCTGGCTGGCATCCGCCGCATCGTCCGGCGCTTCTCGTCCTGCGACCGCCAGTTCCAGCGCACCGGGATCGTGCCGAGCGTCGGCACGAGGAACGCCAGCGAGTACCACAGGCTCTCCCACCCCAGGTGAGGGGCAGGGAACAGCGCGATCCCCTCGAACCGCGCGACCGCGAACGCGAGAACGCCGAAGAAGACCTGCGTGAACACCGTTGAGAGGAACAGCGCCGACTTGTCCGGCGCATTCTTCAGCGCCTTGAACTTCTTCGAGGCCCGGAACGCCGCGTACGGCACGTACGCGGTGACGAACCCGAGGTACACCCAGCCGACGACCACGCCTGCCATACGCTGCCTCAGCACCGGTCCGTTGCGGCGCCCCGCTCGTCCATACTCTCAACGATGGTCCCTGGCCGCCTCCGGTGCAACCTGCTCACCGACCCGCTCGCCGTCGCCGACGCCTCGCCCAGGCTCTCTTGGGTCCTGTCCGCCGATGGAGAGGGCGGCAAAAGGCAGACGGCGCTACAGGTCGTCGTCTCCACCGTCCCCGGCGGCAAGGCGGACCTGTGGGACTCCGGAAAGGTCCCCAGCGACCGTACGTTCGACGTCTCGTACGAGGGCGCAGCGCTCAAGCCGCGACAGACCGCCTACTGGCGCGTGCGCGTGTGGGACGAAAGCGACAAGCCAGGCGATTGGAGCGAACAGGCAGCCTGGACGCAGGCGCCCGACGAGTGGAAGGCCGAGTGGATCGGTTTCGACGAGCCGCTCGACCGGCTGCGCCCGCCTGACTTCGTCGGTGCGAACTGGGTCTGGCACGCCGATGGGCCGCTCGATCCAGTGCCCGTCTGCACCGCCCGCTTTCGCAAGACGTTACAGACCGACCGCGCGCCACAAGAAGCGTGGCTGCTCGTTACCGGCGACGATTCCTATCAGGCGTTCCTCAACGGCGTCGAGGTCGGCAGGAGCGACGGGCAGACCGATTCGTGGCGTCGCGCGGGACTGATCGAAGTGACCAAGCAGGTCAAGCGCGGCGAGAACACGATCGAGGTCGTCGTGCGCTCGATCGGCGTCTCGGTCTCCGGCCTGATCGCAAAGCTGCTGCTGCGCAACGGCGGGATGACGAGCGAGGTCGTCACCGACGCGTCCTGGCAGGCGCGGTGGGAGGAGTCCAGCGAATGGAAGCCCGTGCGCGTGCTCGGCGCCTTCGGGCTGCCGCCCTGGGGCGTGCTTACGGTCCCCAAGCTCTTCTTGCCGCCGCCGCGCCTGCTTGCGCGCGACGTCGTACTGCACGCAAAAGTCAAGCGTGCCGTACTCTACGCTACCGCGCTCGGCATCTTCGACGCGAGCATCAATGGCAAGCCCGTCGCGCAAGAGTGGTTCGCGCCAGGCTGGACCGATTACCGAAAGCGCCTGCACTACCGAGCCAATGACGTCTCAGCGCTGTTGCAACAAGGCTCGAACGCCATCAGCGTCACGCTCTCCGACGGGTGGTTCGCGGGCTACGTCGGCTTTGGCAAGCGCCACCACTACGGCGAGCACACGCGATTCAGCGCGATGCTCTGGATCGACTACGAGTCCGGCGTCAGCGAGCTCGTCGCGACCGACGAGCACTGGCGCGCCGCCACCGGCCCCTGCACCCAGTCCGACCTCCTCATGGGCGAGGTCTTCGACGCGCGCGTCTCGCCAAGCGTCGAGGACTGGCACCCGGTCGCGCTGGGGAAGGAGGTCGGCCCCGTGCTCGAGCCCTACCTGATGCGCCCCGCCGTCACATACACCGATGTCGCTGCGAGCTCGGTGACCACGACGAAAGAAAAGCGGCACGTGTTCGACCTCGGTGAGAACTTCGCGGGCGTCGCGCACTTGGATCTGAAGTCGCAGAGCCCCGGCACCGTGCTTACTTTGCGCCACGCGGAGATGCTCAACCCCGACGGCACCGCCTACACTACAAACCTGCGCAGTGCGCGTGCGACCGACGTCTACACGACCAAGAATGGCGACCAGGGTTGGTCGCCCAAGGGCACCTTCCACGGGTTCCGCTACGTCGAGGTCGAAGGCTTTGCGCAAACGCCTGACAAGAGCGTCGTCTCGGGCCGAGCGGTCAGCAACGCGCACGAGCCCGCGTGCGGCTTCAAGTGCTCCGACGAGCAACTGAACACCCTCTGGGCGAACATCGACCGCACCTTCCGCTCCAACTTCATCGAGGTCCCCACCGACTGCCCGCAGCGCGACGAGCGCCTCGGTTGGACCGGCGACATCGAGGTCTTCTGCCGCACCGCGATGTTGCTCGCCGACGTCCAGCCGTTCCTCGAAAAGTGGCTCACCGACATCGCCGACGCGCAGCGCGCAGACGGGCAGTTCCCGATGGTCGCGCCCGTCGTCTACGACCTCAGCGACGGCGGCCCCGCGTGGGCCGACGCCGGCACGATCGTCCCCTGGGCGGTGTGGCAGGTCTACGAGGACAAGCGCGTCCTCATGCGCCAGTACGAGTCGATGAAGAGGTTCGTCGGCTTCTGCACCGGGCGGCTGACCGAGGACGGCTACCCGCCCGAGAACTTCCACTGCTTCGGCGACTGGCTCAACGTCGGCGTCGAGACGCCGCACACGGTCCTGTACATGCAGTTCCTCGCGCGGTCCGTGTGGATCCTCGCCGAGTCGGCGCGCGTGCTCGGCTTCACCGAGGACTGGCGTGCCTACTCGTCGCTCTTCAAGCAGGTCGGGATGCGCTTCCGCGCGCGGTACGTCGCTGAAGACGGATGGGTGGAAGGGAAGTCGCAGACGGGCCAGGTGCTGACCATCGCCTTCGGCCTAGTAGAAGGCGAACAAAAAGAAAAAGTGTTCGCGCGGCTCGTCGAAGACATCGACTCGCGCGGCCATCTCACGACAGGCTTCATCGGCACAAAGGACCTCATGCTCGTGCTGCGCGACGGCGGCCGCACCGACCTCGCCTATAAGCTCCTGCTCAGCGACGAGTATCCCGGCTGGCTCTTCTCCGTCAAGCAGGGCGCGACCTCGATCTGGGAGCGCTGGGACGGCTGGACTCCCGAAAAAGGGTTCCAGGACCCAGGCATGAACTCCTTCGCGCACTACGCGTTCGGCGCGGTGGGCCAGTTCATGATGGAGACGATCGGCGGCATCCGCCTCGTCGAGCCTGGATACAAGAAGGCGATGGTCTACGTAGAGCGCGGGCCGCTCGAGTGGGCCGACTGCTGGTACGACTCCGTGCGCGGCCGAATCTCCGTCTCGTGGAAGGGCGCGCAGATGACTGTGACCGTGCCGCCGAACATCGAGGCGATTGTCCGCACCGCGTCGGGCGACAAGTCGGTCGGCTCGGGCAAGCACGAGTTCGCGATTTGATCTGCGCCTATTCCCAAAGCTTCGACTGCCGATAGTGCTCGTCGGTCCACTCGTGGATGTGCCGCACCTCCGATTCCGTCAGCGCGTGCGCCTCTCCGGCGATCGCAAAGGCCTTCGCCGCCTTCTCCATCATCAGGCAGGCGGCGAGCGGCTCCTTCGCGCTCTTCCCGAGCGAGATCAGCCCGTGGTTCTGTAGCAGAATCGTCTTTGGCTGCGCCCCAGTCTCGCCCGTGTACGCGGCGCACGCAGAACGGATCGCGAGCGCGAGCTCGAAGCCGGGCGCGACGTACGGGACGAACACCGACCGTGGCCCGCACAGCACGATCTGGTCGGGAAAGAACCGCTGCTCCGCGAACGCGCGCGCCTTCGGCCCGCACATCGCCCCCAGCGTCGTGACCGGGTGCGTGTGCGCGACGAAGTTGACGTCCGGCAGGGTCAGGAGCCAGGCGTGCATGAACGTCTCGGTGGAGGGGTAGTTGGTCGCGCCTTGATCCGTGCGCGCACTGTTCAGCAGCTCCCGCAATGCGCCGTCGTCCAACTTCGGTTCCTCCAGGGCTTGTACAACTTTAGCTATCGATACCTGTACGAACCCGTCGGCGCCGATCCCCGGCATCTGCCGCCCGCTCGCCTTGATCCAAAGGCTCTCCCCGTCGCGCGCGCTCGTGTTCCCCTCGCCCAGGATCACCTGGCCGTGCTCGGGCCGCGCCAGCTCCTGCGTCATCGCGACGAGCTGCTCGAGGGCGCTCACGCCGACCTCCCGTGCCGCACGCGGTCGAGCGCGACCGCCGCGACGATGATCGCGCCCGTCACCGTCTGTTGCACCCAGTTCGGCCATCCGAGGAGGCTCGATCCCGTGCGGATCACTTCCATGATCAGTACGCCGAGCAAGCTACCACCGATCGAGCCCGTCCCGCCCGCTAGCGACGCGCCGCCGATCACGACCGCCGCGATCACCTGCAGCTCTAGCCCCTCCTGGATCGTCGGGTCGCCGCCGGTCAGCAGCGAGACCTGCACCAGGCCGGCGAGCGCCGCGCACAGCCCGACGAGCGTATAGACCGCGATCTTCACTCTTCCGACTGGAACGCCGCAAAGCCGCGCCGCCTGCTCGTTCGATCCCACCGCAACCGTGTGCCGGCCAAACCGCGTGTAGCGCAGCGCGATCGCCGCAAGCACCGCGACGACGAGCAACAGCCAGACGCCCGTCGGGATCCCGAACAGCCCGGAAGAACGCATCAGCGTGTCGACCCATCCCGTGTCGTGAGGATAAATCGGGTTGCCGCCTGAAAACCCCTTCGCCGCGCCGCGCAAGATCAACAGGGAGCCGAGCGTCACGATGAACGGTGTGATCCGCAGCGAGACGATCAGCGCACCGTTGAGCAGTCCGGAAACCAGTCCAGCACACAGCGCGAGAAGCGTCGCGGCCAGCACGCTCGCGCCGCGGTCGAGCGCGAAAGCGAACACGATCGTCACGAACGCTACCATCGAGCCGACCGAGAGGTCGATCCCCGCAGAAACGATCACGTACGTCATCCCGACCGCAACGAGCCCGTCGATCGTGACGTTCTTGAGCATGTTCTGAGCCGTCGCGACGCTCGTAAAGTGCGAGCCGACGAAGAACGCGAACACGGCATAAAGCAGCGCGAGCGAGACGACAAGGCCGATCGTGTTCTTCAGCCCCTTCATCGCACCGACTCCTGCATCAGGCTCTCCTGCGACCACGAACCTACCGGGAGCGCCTGCCCCAATCGCCCGCGCGTCATCACTGCGATCCGGTCGCACACACCGAGCAGTTCGGGCAGGTAGCTGCTCACCATCAGCACGGCCTTTCCGCGCTTGGCAAGCCCGTCGATCAGCGTGTAGATCTGCTCCTTGCTCGCGACGTCGATCCCGCGCGTCGGCTCGTCGAGCAGGTAGAGGTCCGCGTCGTGCGCGAGCAAGCGCGCGAACGCGACCTTCTGCTGGTTGCCGCCGCTCAGCGCGCCAACGGGCTGGTGCGGGCCCTGCGTCTTGATCGCGAGCTGTTCGATCGAGCGCCGCGCCGCGGCAGCCTCCCACCCCGGCGAGACCCAGAACGGAAGAGACGTCAGGAGCGTGTTCTCCGCGACGGTCATACCCAGCGCCAGCCCCTCGAGCTTCCTGTCCTCGCTCAGCATGCCCGCCTTCTGTCGCCATCTCAGCGCGGGCGAAGCGGGACCTTGGTAGGCGCCCACGCGCACCGTCCCTCGCACGACCGGATCTAGCCCGAACACCGCGCGCACCAGCTCCGTGCGGCCCGAGCCGCCCAGCCCCGCGATCCCCAGCACTTCGCCGCGGTGAACGGTGAGCGAAGCCTCCGTAGGGCGCACCGCCCCAGCAAGACCCGCGACCTCCAAAAGCGGCTCGCCCCGCGTGCGCGCCGAGCGCGGATAAAGCTCCGTGATCTCGCGCCCCACCATCATCCGCACCACGTCCTCGTCGACGAACGACGCGACGCCGCCCTCGCCCGCCACGAGGCCGTCGCGCAGCACCGTGTACCGGTCTGCTATCTGGCGCACCTCGTCGAAGAAGTGCGAGATGTACACGATCGCGAGGCCCTCTTCGCGCAATTGCCGCACGACCTCGAAGAGCCGCGCCGCGTCCTCGTGGCTGAGGCTGCTCGTCGGCTCGTCCAGCACGAGCACCCGGCAACCGACGGCCAGAGCGCGCGCGACCTCCACCGTCTGCCGGATCGAGATCGGCAGCGATCCGACCTGGGAAGAGAGATCGAGCTCTGAGTGGCCCAGGCGCGAGAGCGCACCGCGCGCGACCCGCTCCTGCTCGCGCCGGTCTAGCCAGCCGAGGTCTGTCTTCTCGATCCCCAACAGCACGTTGTCCACCACCGATAAGTGGTCGCACAGAGAAAGCTCCTGGTGGATCATCGCGATCCCGCAAGCCCGCGCGTGGCGCGGGTCGGTCGGCTCGAACGGCGCGCCGTCCAAAGTGAGCGAGCCCGAGTCGCGAGCGACAGCTCCGGCGACGATTCGCATCAGAGTCGACTTGCCCGAGCCGTTCTCGCCGACGAGCGCATGGACCTCGCCGGCTCCGACCGCGAAGTCCACGCCGCCCAGCGCGACCGTCGCCCCGAACCGCTTCGAAACGCCAGTGATCGAGAGCATCAACCGAGCGGGTTCAAGAGCTTCTTGACCGCGTCAGAGTCGATGTTGTCCTTCGTCACGAGCGTCGAGCCGGTGTCGGTCATCGGCGCGACCGTCTCGCCCTTCAGGTGCGCGACCATCGTCTTCACGGTGAGATAGCCCATGTTGAACGGGTCTTGCAGCACCAGCCCGTCGATCTGGCCTTTCCGCAGCCCGTCGAGCAGCTTTTCGCTCGAGTCAAAACCGTAGAACGCTACCTTTCCGGCCATGTTGCTCTCCTGCAGCGCCAGCAGAGTGCCAAAGGCCGATGACTCGTTCGGCGCGAAGATCCCGTCGACCGTCATCTTGCCGCCGCTGGAAAAGCGTTGGATCAACCGGCCCGCCGCCTGGCGCGCCTCTTCCGGCGAGGCGCCTGCGAACTGGTCCGCGCTCGCGATCGTCAGGCCGCCGGCCTTCGCCGCCATGATGAACCCCTCTTCGCGCTCTGTCGTGCTGGCCGAGCCTTCGAGATAGCGTAGCACCGCGACCTTGCCTTTGCCGCCCAGCTTCTTGGCCATCGCCTCGCCCGCCTTCATTCCGGCGGCGTGGTTGTCTGTCGCCACAAAGGAGACGATCTTGCTGTCCTCGATCGCCGAGTCGAAGATGATGACCGGCGTGCCCGCGTCGTTCGCGTCCTTGACCGGCCCGCGCAGGCCCTTGCTGTCGAGCGGCGCTAGCGCGATAGCGTCGACGTTGCCGATGAAGTCGTTCACGACCTGGATCTGCTGGTTCTTGTCGTCTTCCTTGATCGGGCCCTTCCAGGTGAGCTCGACGTTCATCTCACCGGCGGCCTTGCGCGCCCCGGCCTCGACCGTCTTCCAAAACTCGTGCATGGTCCCCTTCGGGATCATGGCGATGTGCAGCTTTTTTGCGCCGCCGTCGGCCGTGGTGCCGCCCTCGGCGGGCTTGTTGCCGTTGCAGCCGACGAGCAGGGCCGCCGCGGCCAGAGCGATGATCGTTCCCGTTCGCATGGCGGAAATGCTACCTGGGGGGTGGGGAGGTTGGGGAGCTCGGGGCTCCGGGTTTGCCTGGCCACGGCTCGAGCGAGAGGAAGATCGTCGGCGCGGGAGGGAAGAGCCACATCACCGCCGCGAAGCAGCCGGTCGGCACGCCGCCGACGTGGACGGTCACCGCTCCGCCCTCGCGCGCGGTAAAGCGCAGCGAGGTCCCCTTGCCCAGCTCGTTCTTCCCCTCGATTGTGTGCTCGCCCGCCGCGATCTCCATCTCAAAGGACTCCTTGAACTTGATCCGCTTTAGCAGCTCGCCGTCTAGGGAGATGAGGGCGTACCGGTGGCCGAAGTCGTTCGGGTGGTCGCGCACGACCGTGAGCTTGGGCATCGCGCTTAATCATGGCGGGAAATCCCATTTTAAATGGGATTTAATGCGCTTTTCCCAGCCCCTCCGCTCACGGGCTGTCGCGCCGTTCGCGGTGCCGGAGGGCTCGGACTGAGGAGCGGAGGGGCATGGGTGCGGGAGCGTCCTGAGAGGGTGGATTCGGCAGCTTCGGAGCGGAGCGCCTCTCGATTCCGGGCTCTTAACCCGGTCCCCGCCCTACTCTACTTTCGAGCGACTGGTTTTTCAGCCTTCCAATGGATATGACGTTCATGGCCATGGGGGTGTTCAGCGATTGGGACTGGGCGCCCAGAGGGAGCTAGAGCGCGCTGCCGATCGAGGTTTGGATCGAATGGATCCGCGCCGGGTTCTTATGGAGGAGAAACCCGAGGTCGGTCGCCGGCCTATGCGTCGTGGTTATCCGAAGGATCACAGGAAAGACAAGATACCTTGGGCAGTCCAATTGCACGAGAATGCGGCACGGGTAAAAACGGGAGTCATGCACCGAGCCGTGCGGTTCCTCGCCCTTTTTGTCCTCCTTCTCCCGTCGTTCACGCTGGCCCAAGAGCTCCCTGCGCCGATGTCCGGCCTCACCCTCGAGCGCCTGTACGACTACCCGATCGTCAACGGCCGCAGCCCAACGGGCGAGGTGATGTCGCACGACGGCCGCTACGTCGTGTACGGCACCAACAAGACAGGCAATAGAATGCTCGACGCCTACGTGGTCGACCTGCGAAGCGGCAAGGAGGCGCGGGTGATCGAGAGCGCGAAGCTCCCGAGGCCGCCGCGACAGGACGACGCGCGCACCGACCTGCAAAAGAAAGAGGAAGAGCTCTACGACGCGGGGATCGGCGCGTTCCTCTGGTCGCCGGACGACAAAGAGATCATGGCTGGCCCTTACCGCGGGCGCGTTTGGCTGCTCCAACCGGACGGAAGCGACCTGCGCCCGCTTATCGACACGAACGAGCAGGTCACGAGCCCACAGTACTCGCCGGACGGCAAGTACGTCGCGTTCATCCGCGGCATGAACCTCTTCCGGCTCGACCGAAAGAGCGGGCAGACCAAGCAGCTCACGTACCTGAGCAAGGCGGACACCTCGCTCGACGGATTCGACTGGTCGCCGGACTCCAAGCGGATCGTCGTGTTCTGGTCCGACAGCAGCAAGCTCGGCGCCCACGTGATGATGGACTTCAGCAAAGACCGCGCGGAGGTCGTGAACATCCAGCGGATGTGGCAGGGCGAGATGAGCCAGAACATGCAGGTCGGCATCGTGGACGCGGACGGCGGGCTGATCAAGTTCGTCGAAGGGCTGCCGCGTTATTTGTGGATGACCAGCACGAAGTGGTCGCCGGACAGCTCGCAGATCGCCGTTTTTTGGACCAAGGACGACTTCCAAGAGGCGACGATCACCGTCGTGCCGATGGACTCGATGAAGAAGTTCGACGCCTACCACGAAAAGGCGCCGAAGAACTACATCCCCGACTTCCGCAACCTCGATTGGACCCGCGACAGCAAGAAGGTCCTCTTTACGACCGACATCTTCGGCGGGGCGTTCGTGCACCGCGGGCTCTATTCCGTCTCGCCGAACGGCGGAGACGTGACACCGGTCTTCGCCGAGCAGTACGACATCGCGGGCTTTGTGCGGCCCAAGAACAGCGACCGCATCGTGCTCGTCACGCAGGCGCGGAGCCCGCTCAAGACCGAGATCACGGTGCTCGAGCCGATCGGAAAGCTCACGGTGCACACGCCGATCGAGGACGGCGCGGCGACGCGCGTGCAGTTCGACGACTGCTCGCCGCCGCTGGTTAGCGACGACGGCAAGGTGATGGCCAGCATGGTGAGCGGCCCATGGACCCCGTGGGAGCTGTACACGATCGAGCCGAAGACCGAGCGGATGACGGTCTCGCAGCTCGACGAATTCAAGAAGCTGACGTGGGCGGACTTCCAGGAGGTGACGTTCCCCGGACCGGACGGCGAGACGCTGCACGGCCTGCTCGTGACGCCCAAGGGGATGGACCGCACCAAGCCGCACCCAGCGTTCCTTTCCGACATGTACGCCAACAGCGCGAAGATGGCGTGGAAGGGTTACTTCAGCAACTACGCCGCGCAAGAGCTGGACATGGTCTCGCTCTACGTCGACTTCGCCGCAAGCTGGGGGATGGGCGGCGAGCGCAACTCCTCTTACTACCGCGCGATGGGCGTGATCGATGTGCAGGAGGCCGCTGCGGCGAAGAGCTACCTGGACACGCTTCCTTTCGTCAACCCGCAGCGCGTGGGGGTGTGGGGCTGGTCGTACGGCGGATACTTGACGCTGATGATCATGCTCACTTCGCCGGGCACGTTCGACACGGGCGTTGCGGTCGCGCCTGTCACGGACTGGAACTCCTACAACGAGTGGTACACGCGCCGGCGGCTGGGGATGCAGAAGGACGACGCGGAGATATACAAGAAGACCTCGCCGCTCTTCCACCCGGAGGGGCTGCAAGGGAACCTCAAGATCATCCACGGAGTCCTGGACGACAACGTGCTCTTCCAGGACACCGCGCGGATGGTGCAGGCGCTGATCGACGCGCACAAGCACTTCGACCTGATGGCCTACCCGCGCGACGACCACTCGATCGGCAAGTCCACCTCCCGCCCGCACGTCTTCGGCGAGGTGATGCGGGAGCTGTTCTGGAAGCTGGGGCGCGG
>CAMLDW010000058.1 GCA_946479035.1 uncultured Chthonomonadaceae bacterium
ATCTCGATCACCGACGGCCAGATCTACCTCGAGCCCGACCTCTTCTTCGCCGGCGTCCGGCCTGCGATCAACGTCGGCATCTCCGTCAGTCGCGTCGGCGGCGCCGCGCAGGTCAAAGCGATGAAGCAGGTCGCCGGCCGCCTCAAGCTCGAAATGGCGCAGTACAACGAGGTCAAGGCGTTCGCTCAGTTCGCCAGCGACCTCGACCGCGCGACCCAAATGCAGCTTATGCGCGGCCAGCGACTCACCGAGCTCCTCAAGCAGGACCTCGTCTCCCCCGTGGACGTCGTCGACCAGATCGTCTCGATCTTCTCCGGCACAGGCGGCTTCCTCGACGAGATCGAGAACAGCCAGGTCGCGGAGTTCGAAAAAGGGCTGCGCGCCTTCGTCAACGACAAGTACCCCGACGCCGTCGAGGCGCTCAAGAAGACGCTACAGATGTCGCCCGGGACCGAGGCGACCCTCAAAAAGGCCTACCGGGAGTTCACCGACCAGTTCAAGGCCGCGAAAGCGACCGCATAACGAATGGCGACGCTCAAACAGATCCGGCAGCGAATACGCACCGCGAGGAACATCCGCCAGATCACGCGCGCGATGAAGCTCGTCGCAGCCGCGCGCCTCACCAAGGCGAAGAACCGCACCGAAGAGGCGCGCCCCTACAGCGAAAAAATGCGCGAGTTCATCCGCAGCATCGGCGCCGCGGGCGACCTGCCCGAAAACCCGCTGCTGAAGCGCCGTCCAGTCAAAAAGACCTGCCTCGTGCTCATGACAGCCGAGCGCGGGCTCTGCGGCTCGTTCAACTCTTCGCTGCTGCGAAAAGCAACAGAGTTCCTAAACAAGGTCGAGGGAGAAAAGTGCATCGTGGGCGTCGGCCGCAAGGGCGCGCAGTTCTTCGCCAAGCGCGGGCACGAAATCGCGCACCGCATCGCGGTACCCACGACCGGCCCGCGCCTTCAGGACGCCGTCGAGCTCACCGACTTCGTCCGCCAGATGTTCGTAGAAGAACGGGCCGACGCGGTCTACGTGCTCTACAGCAAGTTCTATTCGCCGATCCGCCAAGAGCCGACCGTCGTGCAGGTGCTTCCGATCGAACCGCCGACCGGCAGCGCGACCGGCAAGACGTACGAGTACGAGCCGGAGCCCGAGCAGCTCCTCAACCTGCTGCTCCCCAAGTACCTGCTCACCGTCGTCCTGCAGGCATTGCTCGAGTCCGCCGCCAGCGAACACGGCGCGCGCATGACCGCCATGACCAGCGCGACCGACAACGCCGGAAAGATGATCGACACCCTCACGCTCAACGCCAACCGCGCCCGCCAAGCCGGCATCACCAAAGAGATCCTCGAGATCGTCGCCGGCGCCGAAGCGCTCAAGCAATAGGCCCCGGTGGTGGTGCTTGTGGTGCAGGCGTCCCGCCTGCACCACAATTCACCCCATCAACGCGTCCATCACATGCCCGTGAACGTCGGTCAGACGCATGTCCCGCCCCTGATAGCGATAAACGAGCTTCTTGTGGTCCACGCCCATCAGCCACAGCAGCGTCGCCTGCAGGTCGTGCACGTGCACCGCGCCTTCGGTAAAGTCGTCCTTCGTCGGCTGGATCGCAGCACCGGACGCGTCCGCGATGTTGTATCCGTACTCGTCCGTCTGGCCGTACACCGTCCCCGCGCGAGCGCCTCCCCCAGCCATCAGCACAGTAAAGCAGCGCGGGTGGTGGTCGCGACCGAACGAGTTGACGTCCAGCGGCCCCTGCGAATAGCTCGTCCGCCCGAACTCCCCGCCCCACACCACCAGCGTGTCGTCCAGCATCCCTAGCCGCTTCAGGTCCTTGATCAGCGCCGCCGTCGCTCGGTCCGTCTCGCCGCACTGGTCGTGCATCCCCGCCACCAGCCCACCGTGGTGGTCCCAGCCCTGGTGGTAGAGCTGGATGAAACGCACGCCGCGCTGCGCCAGCCGCCGCGCCAAAAGACAGTTCGCTGCATAAGTACCCGGCCTGCGCGCGTCCTCGCCATAAAGCTCGAACACTTCGGCAGGCTCTGAAGAAACGTCGGTCGCCTCCGGCACGCTCGTCTGCATCCGGTAAGCCATCTCGTACTGAGCGATCCGGCTCTCGATCTCCGGGTCGAGCTCCTTCTCGTACGCCGCCTTGTTCAGTTCGCTCAAACGGTCGAGCATCGCGCGCCTCCCCGACTGGCACACACCGTCCGGGTTCGTCAGATACACCACCGGGTCGCGCCCAGACGAGAACTTCACGCCCTGGTACCGCGAGTCTAAGAACCCGCTCCCCCAAAGCCGCGCATAGAGCGGCTGGTCTCCCTGCCCCACGCTCGCCAGCACGACGAACGCCGGCAGGTCCTCCGTCTCCGCGCCTAGCCCGTACGAAAACCACGCGCCCATGCTCGGCCTTCCTGCGATCTGCGCGCCGGTCTGGAAGAACGTGATCGCCGGATCGTGGTTGATCGCGTCCGTGAACATCGAGCGCACGATGCAAAGCTCGTCCACGACCGAGGCCATGTTCGGCAGCAGCTCGCTCACCCAGGCGCCGCTCTGCCCGTGCTGCGCGAACTTGAAAGGCGAACCGGCGCACGGGATCACGCTCTGGCTTCCCGTCATCGCCGTCAGGCGCTGCGTGCCGCGCACTTCGTCCGGCAGCGGCTTGCCGTGCATCTCGTTCAGCTTCGGCTTGTAGTCGAAGAGGTCCTGCTGAGCGGGTCCGCCCGCCTGGAAAAGGTAGATGATCCGCTTCGCTTTCGGCGCGTGGTGCAGCTGTCTTAGAACGCCCGGCACGCCTAGCCCGTCCTGCGCCCACGCGAGTTCCGGCAAGAGCGACGACAGCGCCAACGATCCGATTCCGCCCGCTATCCGCCCAAAGAACTGCCGCCGCGTCAGACCGAGCGGCCGCGACCAAGGGTGCGTCGGGTCGTAAGGGATCATCGCTCCCACACCACCGCGTCCATGTTCATAATCGTCTGCACCGTCACCGTCATTGCAGCCACCTCGCTCGCGAGCAGCCCCTCGTCGCGCTTCGAGTCCCCGTCGGAAACCAGGTCGAGCGCGTCGAGCAAGTGCCCGCGGTAGTAGGCCAACTGCTCGTCGAACCCCTGCCGCAGCACCCCAAGCTCGAAGACGCTCGGCTCACGGCACACCAGCCGCAAAAACGCCTCTTTGATCTGCCCTTCCCTGTCAGCGTGCGCCTTCATCGCGCGCTCCGCAAGTGCGCGCGCCGCCTCGACGTACTGCGCGTCGTTCAGTGTCACCAGCGCCTGCATCGGCGTGCTCGTGCGCGTCCTTCGCATCACGCACACCTCGCGCCCCGCCGCGTCGAACGCCAGCATGTCCGGGGCCGGGGTCGTGCGCTTCCACGTCGTGTAAATGCTGCGGCGGTAAAGGTCGCGCCCCTTGCTCTGCACAAAAGGCGGGCTGAACGCGTTGTTGTCCGTCCAGGTCCCCGCCGGCTGGTAAGGGTTGACCGGCGGCCCGCCGATCCGGTCGTCGAGCAGCCCAGATGCGAACAGCACCGTGTCGCGCACCATCTCGGCGTCCATCCGGTGGCTCGGCCCGCGCGCGAGCAACCTGTTCTCCGGGTCCCTCTCCTCGAGCATTGGCGTCAGCGCTGAGTCCTGCCGATAGGTCGCGCAAAGCGCGATCTTCTTGACCAGCGCCTTGATGTCCCATCCCGAGTCCACGAACCACCGCGCCAGATAGTCGAGCAGCTCCGGGTGCGAAGGCTGTTCCCCCAGGACTCCGAAGTTCTCCGAAGTCTTCACGAGCCCAGTGCCGAACATCATCTGCCACACGCGGTTGACGAAGACGCGAGAAGTGAGCGGATGTTCCGGCCGCAGCGCCCACTCGACCAGCCCCAGCCGGTCAGAAGGTGCGCCTTTCGGCAAGGGTGGAAGAAACGCCGGCACGCCGCGGTGCACGACCTCCTTCGGCGCGTCGTACTGCCCCCGCCCGAGCAGGTACGCCGGCACCGGCACCGCAGTCTCTCGCATCACCGGCACCTCCATCAGCCTGTCTTCGAGCGAGACCAAGTTCTCGAGCCCTTTGCGAACCGCCTCACGCGCAGGTGCGGCCCGATCATCGATCTCCGATGCATAGAACTCCTCAAGCTCAGACTTGTACATATCAGGGTGTGCGACAGCCTCCTTGATCGCGCGCCCGTCATAGAGGTCGCGCACCTCGAGCGGGCTCAAGGCTCGGTCCGCATACGCGACCTGGTCCAAGACTCCCCCCTTGAACCCCAAGCACCGAAAGCGGCTGCCGAACGCCCACGCGCCGCCGCTCGGCCCAAGGTCGCCGAACACGCGCACACGCTTCCAAAGCTCGTCGCGCAAGATGCGCATCTCCAAAAGCTTGCCGTTCAAGTAGAGCTTCAGGCCCTTCGCCGACGTGTCCGCGTTCCATGACCAAGCAATGTTGGCCCACTCCTTCTCAGGCACTTCCCCCACGCTCTCGATCGCGAGCGCGTTCCCCGGCCAGTCGCGATAAATGCGCGCCTGCAAGCGACCGCCAATCAGCATCAGATCGAAACCGGCGAAGCCGGTGTCCGTCCCGCCGGTCTTGTGCAAGAGCACGCGAGGCTCCGCAACGCGCTCGTCGTCACGAATCCAGAACGACCAAGTGAAAGAGTCCCACCTGTCCACGTCCGGCAGACCGCGCACCGCAAGTCCGTCGTCGCCGTCAAACAAGACAGCCTCGCCGTTCTTCCCATCTACGGTCGCCAGGTTTCCGTACCGCTGCGCAAACGGGCCGCTAGCGCTTGATAAGAACTTTCCGTCAGTCTCGCTGTCCAACGAGACCCTCGCAACTACGCCGTGGACTTCCGCTCCTGGCGCGCCGGCCTTCAGCCACCCTTCGCAGCCGACTGAGGCACTGACGACAAGCGACTGTGCCTCTGCTCGCGCCTTCATGAATCCCTCGCGTGCTTTGGGGAGCCCGCTGCCGTCGAGGTCGGTCATGAGCAGCGTCGGCGCAGGCACGACCTCCGAGCCGTTGTAAAGCCCACGCTCGTCGATCGAGTTGAAGTACGCGGTCAGCTGGTAGTACTCCTTCTGCTTGAGCGGGTCGTACTTGTGGTCGTGGCAACGCGCGCACCCGACTGTAAGGCCGAGCACCGCGGTCCCGAACGTCTCCGCTCGGTCCATCGCGTTCAACGTCTTGTACTCGCCCTCGATCGAGCCGCCTTCGTTCGTCAAACGGTGCAGGCGGTTGAACGCGGTCGGCAGCGAGTCGCCGACAAGATCCCCCGCGATCTGCCTGCGCAAGAATTCGTCATAGCGCATCCCCTTGTTGAACGCCGAAATCACCCAATCCCGGTACGGCCACACGGACGCGAGCAGGTCCGACTGATAGCCGTAGCTGTCCGCGTAGCGCGCCGAGTCCAGCCACGGCACCGCCATCCGCTCCCCATAGCGCGGGCTCGCGAGCAACCGGTCCACCACCGTCTCATAAGCCGAAGAAGAGCCGTCCGCCAAGAACGAAGAGACCTCCGAAGGCGAAGGCTGCAGCCCCGTCAGGTCATAGGACACCCGACGCAGCCACCTCTCGCGCGGTGCCTCTGCGCTCGGCGACAGTCCCTCGCTCTGCAATCGCGCCAGAACGAAAGCGTCGAGAGGGTCCCGCACCCACGACGACGAGACCGCCGGAACTGCAACGTGGTCGGGCAGCGGAACGAAGGCCCAGTGCTGCGTGTACTTCGCCCCCTGCTTGATCCAGTTCACGAGCACCGAGCGCTGCGCGTCGCTCAGCGTCTTGCCCGAATAGGCTGGCGGCATCGGCGAGTCCTTGCTCGTGATCCGCTGCACGACAAGGCTCGATTCTGGCTTGCCAGGCACGATAGGGAACCGACCGCCGCGGTCGGCATAAGCCCCCTCCGGCAGGTCGAGCCGCATTCCCGCCTGCCGGTCCGTCGCGTCCGGCCCGTGGCACAAGAAGCACTTCTCCGAAAGGATCGGCAGCACGTCGCGCGCAAACTCCACCTTCTCTTCTTGCGGAGCTGCGACAAGAGAGGACGCCCGCGCCGGCCGTAGCAGCCCAATGACCAAAAGCCCAAGGCACAAGCAGGCGAGCACAGCCTGGATCCTCGCCCGCCCAAATCGAAACATCAGGCAAAAGCATACCGGGCTTGATCGCGCCCCAACCGCCCCGGTAAAACCACCTCCAAGGACCGCCCATGCTGCTCACCCTCGCCATCGCCGGATCGCTCTTCAACCACGGCATGAACGCCGCGCAGCTCGTCAAGCGCGGCGACCACACCTACGACTCCCAACCGATGTACCAGCACACCGAGCAGGTCCCCGACCCGCGCGACCCGAGCAAGACCGTGACGGCGCAGGTCAGCTACTTTGTGCAGTTCAAGATCCACATTGAAGACGAGCCGGACGACCGGGTCGTCACGCGCGTGGTCCGCACGCGCCCAGAGCAGCCCGCGCGAACGTTCGAAATGTCGCAGCAGCGAGTGGACATCGAGGACAGCGCCGAAAACTACAACTCGATGCGCGCGCTCTCGCAGACTCTGGATACCGAGCACATCCCGATCTCGAACGCAGGGATCCTAAACCGAGCGTTGCAAGCCATGCGCGAGCGCTCCATAGAAGACGTTGACCCAAAACCGATCACCATCGACCCAAACGAGGGCATCGCACCCGGCGGATGGACGGTGCGAGAATACGGCTACGACCTCTGGTACACCGACCTCCACATGCAGATCTATAAGAGCGTCCTGTTGCCGCAGACCATGGGCCCGGTCGTGA
Source organism: uncultured Chthonomonadaceae bacterium (assembly GCA_946479035.1). Next base: position 6,753 of record CAMLDW010000058.1, read on the forward strand.
CTCCTATCGGTAGCGAGCAGATCCACGACCTCTACGAGTACTGGATCCCCGTCCCAAAGATCCGTGAGCGCTTCATCCCCGATCCAGTCTCCGGCAGCAACATGGACTACCAGATTCCCGATGGCTTCGGCGGAATCAAGTTCACCGACGAGTTCCGCAACCTCGTCGGCGCGCCCTATGTCCTCATCCCCAAGCTCGACCTCAAAATCAACTACCTCGGCACCGACGGCTATTCGACCAACGCGATCAAGTACCAGAACGACATCTTCCGCACCATCCCGCGTAGCCCCAACGAGATCTTCAACACGATCAGGCTCTCGCAAATCGACGTCACGAACATGCTCAACGGAGCGGCGGGACAGGGCAAGGACATGAACTCGCTCCATATCCCCGGCGATCCTGACCTCTTCGGCGAGCCCAGGTGCGGCACGCAGATGGTCATGCCGCCCGGCACTCTCTGGATCCCCGACAGGCCCGGTTACCAGGTCACTCAGAACACCACGCCGCTCGGCCTTCGCTTTAACTTCGACGCCGGGATCGACGGCGACTCCATCGACGAGGCCACCGCGCGCACCCACTGCCTCAACAAGGACCTTAAAGAGCCAGAGCTCGGCGTGCGCTACTTCCCGTATATGAACAACGACGAGATCCTCGTCTCGCTCGCGGAAATGACCAACAAGAGCAACTTCCGCGGCCCGTGGGACCAGGTCCGAACATGGATCTACACCGACAAGGTCAGCTTCGAAGGCGCGAACGAAAAGATCTTTCCGCCCGTCAGCGAGGGCCAGTACGCAGAAGGGCTCTTCAACGTCTTCAAGCTCGGCGGGCTCACCCCCGCTGACCTCAAGAACAAGAAGTTCTTCGACCCCAGGCTCCTCGGCTCGGCCACCCTCGTCGACCAGGCCTTCGGCTGGCTCTCCATGAAGGCCGGCGAGGTCGCGGGCAAAGAGGTCCGCAAGTGGATCGAGGGAATGCCGGAGAACATCGCCAAGATGCTCAAGTCTCCCGAGAACGACTTCGAGAAGAAGCACGTCCCGCGCCTGATCAAGTCGCTGCTCCTCTCGCTCAACCCCGACGCGCGCAAGGGCGCGCTCAACTTCCTCGATAAGCACAAGGACGCCGATTTGCTCAAGGGCAAAGTCGGCGACTTCCGCGCTTCGCTCTTTTCCGACGACGCCGAAGAGGCCGCCCTCGCCAAAAAAGTCGCCCCCCGCTTCCTCAACGACGCTCCCCCCGACCTCCGCTGGCAAATGACGCACTGAAGAACCGTCCCCTCCCCCGCTTAGCGTGGACGCGTTAGGGAGAGGGCATCGACAGGGTTCCCGCCCCCGCTTTGCGGGGGAGGGTTAGGGTGGGGGCGTCGACATTCGCAATGTAGTGTGCTGCTCCCACTGCACCGCGCGAAAATGCCTCCGCCACGCAACGAGTGGTGGAGGCTTGGACGCGATTGCGAAAGTCCCCGCGAGCCGAATTGGGGCGCGCAAGGCAGCGGATACGTCAGGCATTCAGCGTCGACGGCTCCGCGAACCACCCCTCGATCTCCGCGTCGCTCGCCCCAGCCAGCCGCGCCTGCAACCCGGAAAACTGCGCCGCGCGCTCCTTCCGCAGGCGCCGCCGAACAAACCCCTCCAAGAACCGCACCTTCTCCTCCCGCGTCTCGCACACCAGGCGCGGCACCGGCACCGGCTTCCCCGCGTCGTCCAGCGCCACCATCGTCACCCGCGCAGTGTTCGTGTGCCGCCGCTCCCCGCGCGTCAGGTTCGTCGCAAACACGTCGATCGTCACCTCCAAAGAGGTCGTCCCGACGAAAGAGACGCACCCCTCCATCTCCACCAGGTTCCCCACGTCCACAGGGTGCAGAAAGTCCACGCGGTCGAACGAGGCCGTCACGCAGATCCGCCCGGCGAACTTCTGCGCAGTCGCGCTCGCCGTCAGGTCCACCATCGCCAGGATCGAACCGCCGAATACGTGCCCGAGCACGTTCGCGTCGTTCGGCGTCATGATCTGCGCCATCCGCGTCACCGTCTCGCTCGCGCGCTTGCCGATCATGCGCTCATCACGATCCGCGCAAAGCCGTCCGGGTCCAGCGATGCCCCGCCCACGAGCCCACCGTCGATGTTCGGCTTCGAAAAAAGCTCGGAAGAATTGTCCGACTTGACGCTCCCACCGTACAGCACCCGAACGTTCTCCGCCACGTCCGCGTCCGTGATCGAGCCCACCAGCGAGCGTATCAGCCCGCACACCCGCTCCGCCTCTGCCGAGTCGCACACCGTCCCCGTCCCGATCGCCCACACCGGCTCATAAGCCACCACGAACGAATAAAGCTCAGAAGAGTCGATCCCCGCGAGAGCCCCCCGCAACTGCCGCTCGATCACCTTCTCCGTCTCCGCGCCCGAGCGCTCCGCCATCGTCTCACCCACGCAAAGGATCGGGTTGATCGAGTAATAGAGCAACGCCTTGATCTTCCTGTTCACCGAGGCGTCGCTCTCGCTAAAGTACTCCTGCACGTCCAAAGGCGTCACGTACTCCCCGAACCGACCGCGCGACTCCGAGTGGCCGACGATGCAATAGTCGCAGCAGAACTGCGCCAGCATCTTCGCGCTCACCTTCCCAGTGAACGCGCCCTGCTCTTCCCAAAAGCAGTCCTGCGCGCCGAGCTTCACCTGCGTGTCCTTCACCAGCTCGCGCACGCGCGGGATCGCCAGATAAGGCGGGCACACCACGACGTCCACGTCCCACAAGTAGTCCACCTGCTTGATGAAAGCCTCGACCAGCGCCGCGCCCTCCATCGAGGTCGTGTTCATCTTCCAGTTCCCCGCCACCAGCTTCGTTCGCATGAGAGACCTAACCGACCAGCACTTCCGGCGTCACCTCGATCTGTACCTTGTCCCGCACCGCGTTGGTGATGATGCAGTAGCTGTCAGCTTTGTGCGCCATCTCCTCCGCCAACTTCACCTGCGCGTCGCCCGTCCCGTCCGCCAACTTTATCCGCGCCTTCAGACTGATCTTCTTGTATGTGAACTGCGGACCGTTCTCCTCCACCTCTCCTACCACCTTTAAGCTCATCTCCGTCACCGGGATCTTCCTGTTCTCCGCGATGATTCCAAACGTCATCAGATAGCACGACCCCACCGCCATCGCCAGCAGCTCCTCCGGGTTCGTCCCGCCGCCAGCGCCGTTGAACTCCGTCCCGACCGCGATCGGAACGCTCACCGAGTTGTTCTCGTCCGTCGCCTTCCCGCTCCCCTTTCTTCCCCCGCTCCAACCCACCGTGACGGGGTACTCGTGCGTCTTCGCCATGCGGCGAGGTTACCGGAACCCCTGCTCCGGGCCCTCCCCCGGCACCGCTTCGCTTTGACTATAGACGTCCTCCTCGCCGGGGGAGGTTAGGAGGGGGCGCACCGTTGGCTCACGCCAAACGCAGGCCCCGAAAGCTCGAATTCGCGAGGGGTAGAATCCCGACCCCGAGGCGCCGTACCCAAGTGGTTAAGGGAAGGGTCTGCAAAACCCTCATCCAGCGGTTCGAATCCGCTCGGCGCCTCCAACTACTTCGCTCCTTCGACCGCCTTCTTCGCGCCGTCCAGCGCCTCCTTCAGCTCCTTCGCTTTGTCTAACTTTTCTTTGGCGTCCTTGATCTTATCGAGCTCCTCGTACACCTTCTCCGCCTTCTCCAGCGCCTCGACGACCTTCGGCAGTTTCTTCATCACCGCTTTCGCCCCTTTCAAAAGGTGACCGATTCCCGGCATCGGAACCTCCGTGTATCCCAAGAGGTCCGCAGCCAATGTAATGAGGTCCGCCGCAAGGCCGAAGAAAGCCTCGTCCGAAAGCAGCTTGTCGATCGCCACAGCCGCCACCGACTTCTCCCCCGCGTCCGAAATGCCGCTGAAGGCGTCGATCGTCTGCAACAGCTTCTTCTTCCGGTCGATGTTCGAAGAAAGCCCGATGTTCACCTTCCCGTTGTTGCGCTTCGCCTCCGCGTCCGCCTCCTCTTGCAGCTTCTTCAGCTTTTCCGTGTAGAGCACGCGGACCGCCTGCATCCACTCGTTGAACTCCTCGATGCTCATCGCCGTCTTCGCGTCGTGCAGCGGGATCGCGAACAGGATCCCCGTCACCGAAAAGATCCCCGTGTCCAATGAGTTGATCGTGTAAGTGCGAGACCACGTGTCGCCAACCACGTCCTTCGATTCGATCCCAAAGTTCGTCGTCAAAGGAAAGTCGATCGTGCGCGGCGTCTTGTTCGTCAGCTCCACCGGGATCGGGTACGCCGTCGCCGGAAGCCCCTCGAGCCCCTCCACACGCACCGTCATCGTCGTCTTCTCGCCGCGCAGCAGCGCGGTCTTCGCCGCAGTCAGCGTCAGCCGCGGAAGAAAGATCGTCCCTTGCGCCTGCTTTCCCGCGTCCTCAACCGTGATCGACTTCTGTCCGACGCAAGAAGGGTCTGGCTGCGCGATGCACCGCCGTGGCGATTCCGCCAGCACCACCGCTTCCTTTCCGCCCACCGTCACCTTCGTCGCGCCAGCGTCGCCGTCAAAAGGTCCAACGATCTGGATCGGGCGCGCCGCCGCAGACACTTCCGGAAAAACGAACTTCGTAGCAAAGTCCGTCGGCGACTGGTCCACCACGACCGGCGCAGCGTACTCTGGCCCGCCCTCAAACACGCGCGTCACCATCGAGCGCTGCAGCCGGTGCTGCTTGTCCAGCCCGCGCACCACGATCCGCGAGCCCGAGCGCGCCGCATACACTCCGTCGATCGAAAGCACGAACCCGGTCAGCAGCTTTTCGTTCGCAGCGTGCTCCGCGCCCGTCCCCTTCGGCACGACGTAAACCGTCCCGGAGATCGTGTCCCCCGGCGCGATGTCGTCCGGCAAATAGACCGTGATCTGCCCCTGCGGGGTCTGAAACTCCGTCACCACGATCCCGCTCAGCACCGCCTGGTTGAACACCGGCGGCTCCTGCTGCCACATCGCCAACAACGCCAAAACCCCGAACATACACCCTGTTTAGCACACTTTCCGCCCATTCCCTCCCCCTTGGGGGAGGGTTAGGG
>CAMLDW010000059.1 GCA_946479035.1 uncultured Chthonomonadaceae bacterium
GGCACCGGCGCGATCATGGCCGTCCCCGCGCACGACGACCGCGACTACGAGTTCGCGACAAAGTACGGGCTGGAGGTGGTGCCGGTAGTGGCGCCGAAGAGCGCTGACCAGTCGCCGTCCAGTGGCGGTCCCGTTGCTACGGACGGCCACGGGGAAACCACAGGGAAGCCACCGGACAGCCTGCCCCCACTCCCCTTCTCCACCAAAGACGGCACGCTGATCAACAGCGGCGAATACGACGGCATGACGGTCAAACAGGCGCAAGAGAGCCTCGCGCAATGGATCACCGCGCACGGCGTCGGCGAAAAGAAGACCAACTACAAGCTGCGCGACTGGCTGATCTCGAGACAGCGCTACTGGGGCTGCCCGATCCCGATCATCCACAGCGCCGACGGCACGATGCAGGCCGTGCGCGAGCAAGACCTGCCGGTCGAACTGCCCGACGTCGACCACTACGAGCCCGCGAACGACGGCACCTCCCCGCTTGCACAAATCCCGGAGTTCGTCAGCGTCACAGACCACGACGGGCGGCTCGGCCGCCGAGAGACCGACACGATGGGCGGCTTCGCGTGCTCCTCGTGGTACTTCCTGCGCTTTTGCGACCCGCACAACGAAAAGCGCGCGTGGGACCCGGAGAGAACGAAGTACTGGATGCCCGTGGACTGCTACGTCGGCGGAGCGGAGCACGCGGTGATGCACCTGCTCTACGCGCGCTTTTGGACAAAGGTGCTCTTCGACGAAGGGCTCGTGAGCGTAAAGGAGCCGTTCGCGCGATTGAAGAACCAAGGGCAGGTGCTCGGCCGCACGCCGTATCGCAAGCCGCGCGCCGGTGAGGCGCTCGGCGTCGGCGAAGAGGGCGTGCTCGTCACTTATGAAGAAGCGGCGCGCACGCCGGAGAGCGATCTCACCTGGCGATGGGTGCGCATGAGCAAGTCGAAGGGAAACGTCGTCACGCCCGACGAGGCCGTCGCACAGTACGGCGCCGACGCGCTGCGCCTCTTCGAGCTCTTCGTCGCGCCGTTCGAGGCGGACGTCGAGTGGACCAACGACGGGATGAACGGCACGGCGCGATTCCTAGGCCGCGTCTTCAAGCTTGCCTGCGAGGTCGCGCCTTCTTACAACAAGGAGTGGCGGTCCAAGATCGGAGCAGCGGCGATGGACGGAGTCGCGCGCGATGTGCGCCGCTCCACGCACAAGCTTCTCGCCAAGGCGACCAAGGACATCGAGGCGTTCGCGTTCAACACCTACGTCGCCGCAATGATGGAGCACGTCAACACCGTCAACGACCTGTTGCACAAAGGGCGCGAAGGAGCGCCGCCCTCAGCAGCCGAGGCGTTGGCGCTGAGCGAGATGATCGAACTGACGGTCCTTGTGCTCTCGCCTGGCGCGCCGCACACCGCGGACGAGATCTGGCACGGGCTCGGCAGAGAGGGGTTCACTTACGGCCAGAAGTGGCCGAGGGCCGACGCGACCCTGGCCAAGTCGGACACGTTGACTGTCGCCGTCCAGGTCAACGGAAAGCTGCGCGACACGATCGAGGTCGCCGCAGACGCGACGGAAGAGCAGCTCACTGCCCTGGCGAACGCTTCGGAGAAAGTCAAGATGCACCTCGAAGGCAAAACCGTGAAGAAAACGTTCGTAGTCCCTGGCAAACTGGTGAACATAGTTGCAAACTAGAGCCATGAGGTACTGGCCGGTGGTCGTCGTCTTCTTGGGCATCTGTGCGTGGATGTTCTACGCCGCGCACCAGACGACCGGCGACGAAGGGCTCTACTCGATCCTCAACGACCAGCAGTTCGACGAGACCTTCAAGACCGTGCGCGACATGACGCAGCAACCGATCCTTGACTTCGACTCCGGCAAAAAGCTCACGCAAGCCGAGCTAGACGAACTGAAGAAGAGCAAGGAGCTCATCCGTCGCCTGATCACCTACAACCCCACCGGCTTTCCCGCCTACGTCGTGATGGCCAAGACCGAGCGCGCGCTCGGCGAGCAGAAGGAGGCCGTGCGCAACTACGAGCAGGCGCTCCTACAGATCCCAGCCAACAGCACGGACCCAAACGTGCTATGGACCGCGGCCGAGATCCGCTACGACCTCGGCACCTACTACTACGAGTCAGGCGATCTGAAGCAGGCCGAACCGCTGGCAGAAGAGGCCGTCCTGCGCTTCCCCACCAACGCGCGCTATCTCAGCGGGCTCGCCGCTATCAAGGCGCAGCTCGGCAAGTTCGCCGAGGCGCGCTTGCGCGTCCAACAGGCCCTGGCGATCGACTCGAACGACCCGACCGCGCGCGAACTGGACGCAGAGCTCAAGAAGTCCGGGCACTAGCCCTGATCTGCGCCCACGTGCGCGGGTATTTGGCCGGCGTCTTTTTCGTCTTCCTGTAGATCGGAAACACGCGCACGACCTCTGTCCCCGGCAGCTCCCTCTCCTCCGTGCTCTCCAAACGTACGCCGAACTTCGCAAACCTCGCCTTCTCGATCTCCCGAAGATCGTTCGGCGTACGGAAAGGCACGACCGAGCCGCCGACCTTCGCCCACGCCGCGCTGACCTCCATCTGCACCGCGAGCGGCGCGATCGCGCGGCCCGTCACTACGTCGAACGACTCCCTCTTGTCCACCTCCTCTGCCCTCTGCTGCCTGATCGAGAGGTTCTTTAGCGGGCACGCGCGCAGCACGCTCAGCATCTTTCCCGAACTGTCCATCGCCGTCACCCGCAGGTCCGGTCGCGCGCAAGCGAGCGGCCAGGCAGGCAGCCCCGGCCCCGTCCCGACGTCCAGCACCCGCGCGCCGCGAGGACAGAACTCGGCGACGAGCAGCGAGTCAATGAAGTGCCGCACCTCGCACTCCCCCATCGGAACGCGCGTGACGTTCGCCGTCTCGTTCGTGCGGTAGAGCGCGTCCCGGTAAAGGACGAACGCCTCGACCTGCTCCTCGCCCAGCTCCAACCCTGCAAGAGAGCAGAAACCTCGAAGCGCGCCCAGGCCCATTTCACGCGCGAGGATACCGTCGGATAGAATCGCAGCGATGCAGAAGCGCGAGAAGCTGATCAAGGCGGGCTTCTCAGTGGCGGCGATCGGCCTCGTCGTCGCTCTCTTTTCGATCGTTCCGGGGCTCTTCGGCAAGGACGACTTCCCCTGGCCGATCCTGCTTGGCTCTTTCCTCTATCTGCACGGAGCGTTCATGGTCTACTTCGCCGCGCGAGGCCCGGAGATGAAGCGGCACATGATCAAGCTGCGCTTCGTGCGCTTGGGATTCGTGCTCGTCTTTGCGATCCTCGTGTGGCGGATCTTTGCGCCCTAGGGCAAGATCCCGACCAGGTGCAGGTACCGCTCGAGCAGGTCGCGGTCGTATGCGTCCATCTCGCTCGCCTTCTTCGATTCCTGGTTGGACTCGACCTCTTGTCCGAGCAGTTTGAGGAAGACGCGCAGGAGCCCGTAGTTGACGCGATCCTCGCTGTTCAAGTCGCTGGCGAGACGGACCGCGCGCACGGCCTCCTGCCTCTTCCCTGCGCCCCAGAGCGCCAGACCGGAAAGCTGGAACAACCTATCGTCGCCGGGCGAGAGCTCTGCCGCCGCACCAAACGACTTCACCGCCTCGTCAAAACGCTTCATCTCCAACAACAGATCCCCAGTCCAATAGTGATAGAACGGGTCGTCAGCCGCGTTCGCGACAGCACCGGCGATCGCCTCCAGCGCCTGCTTCGGCAACCCCATCTTGCGCAACACCTCTGCGAGCCTAAAATGGTTGTACGCCATCCCCGGCTCGATCTCAGTCGCTCTGCGAAGTTGTTCGGCCGCCTCGCCCGCCTTTCCGTACGAGAGCAGAAGGCTGCTCAGGCCACGCAAGAGGTCGCCGTTCGCGCGCAGCTTGGACGCCCGCTTGTACTGCTCATAGGCCTGCGGCGTCATGCCTGCGGCCTCATACGCCGCCCCCAGCTCGAGCAGGGCCTCGTGCTTGTCGCCCTCCGCCTGTCTCAGCGCGGCGCGGAACTGTCGCGTCGCGCCGACATAGTCGCCTTCTGCCATGCACCGCCGACCGAACTCCTGGCTCTGCTCGCGCGACGTGCCGTCCTGGTCTCGGAACTTGGAGACCACCTCCGCCGATCCGGCGCCGGGCAGGTCGAAGAGTTCGCGGATCAGCTGCGGCTCCGGTTGCATCGGGCCTATTGTACGCCCACGGGCTTGATGGTCACGGTCGCCGGGTAGCTTCCGCCTGAAAGCGGGATCGTCTCGATGTAGTACACCTTGCTCTCGCCCGGCGCGAACTTCGCCTTCATGATCTGAAACGTCTTCTTGGGCTGTAGCAGCGGCGTGCTGTAGAGCACCTCGTTGATGCGAAAGAACGCGCCCGTGTACCCCGCGCTCGATTCGAACACGAACTCGACCTCCGCCTCCTCGGGAGTCATGTTAGAGACCGTCACCTGGATCTGGTACACGATCCCGAAGTTGCCCTCCAGCTTTCCAGTGTCGTCGACGCGGCCCACAGCCTCTTGCCCGATTCGGATGTATCCGAACCGCCCGCCGACCTCGTACTTCGTCTCAAGCTTCTTCACCGCCGGGCTGTAGACGTGGCTCGCTTGCCCGGCCAGGTTGATCGGATGGTCCGCAAGCGACATGACCGGCTGAGTCCAAGCAGTGTTTCCCTTCTGGCCTGGATCGCTCGTGCTCCAATCGCTCTCACCGATGAACAGAACGCTGCTCCCATCGAGGCTGTGCAAGGACATCAGCCCGCTCGCGGTCAGCCCTGGCCCGATCCTCTCCACCACGACCGGTACCGCGCTGTGCGCGGGCACCACCGTCACAACCGCCGACTGCCGCACCCACCGCGGGAAGAACTCCTGCCCCGCCATGTAACCGGCGTACGTCGGGTTGCTGTGCGGCACCGCGTCCCCGAGGATCACCGCGATGTTCGCTGCAGTGTCCCCCGTGTTGACAAGCATGTAGCTCACCGTGATCGGCTTTTGCGACGCGTTCTGGTGGTGGTAGAGAACGCGCGCCGCCTTCCCGCCGCCGAGCCGGCCCCAATACAGTCGAGCCGGGCCCTTGAGGTTCTCCGGGTGGTTGCTGTACCAGAGCTCTTCGCTCGGGTTGTCGATCATCCCCGTGTTCTTCAGGTCGACCGCGACCTCCGCCTCTACGGGAAACTTCTCCGGAGCGGTAACCGTCACGTGCACCGTCGCTGTGCCGCGCTGCGCGGGCACGAGCTCCGGCGCGTCGATCGCGCCGATTTCCACGCGCGCGCCCGGAACGCCATAAACGACGGAAAGCGCTGCGCGCGAGGCCGCAGCCGCGACCGTCGCCTTGTCCGCAGGCCGTCCAGTGACGTAAGCCGTCTCCGGCGTGCCGATCGCCGCCGCAGGGAGCATCACGCTCACAGCGAGCGTCTCCGACTGCTGCCCGAACTTCACAGTCATGCGGCACTCGCCCTCGTAGGTCGCCGTGAGCAAGATCATCCCGTCCTTCTGCACGGCCTTCGCAGGCCCCGTCTGGTCGAACGAGACCGCGACCTTGTCCGCCGAGGGGCCGGTCATCGCGACCGTCGCCGTGCCTCCCGTCTGCATCCAAACGTGGTGGCTCGCCAGCACGAACGGGATCGAATCGATCGCCTTTTTCAGCCGGTCCATCACCGCGCGGCCCAGCGCACCAGTGCTCGACCTGTGCGCCCGCGCCTCGGCCTTGTCCAGCGAAAGCACCTTCTGCTTCCCAAGCAGCACGCGCACCCCGCCGGAGTCAGTGACCAGTGTGAATTCGCTCTCGGTGGCACCGTTGATCGCCGCCGCCGCGATTCCGGCCCGCTTGGCTGGCGAGTAGGCCCCGCTACCCGTCTTGAACGTGAGGATCTGCTGGTCGTTGACGTAGAGCGTGGCCCCCTCGGCCCGCGCTGGCGCGCCGGCTCGGGCGAACCCGGCCAGCAGGACTGCGAACACGGCCGCGAGAGTCCTCACCAAGGTTCTAGACGGTACCAGCTTCCCCACGGTATCGCCCTTTGGGACTGCCAGAACCGTGCCTAATACCGGGCCTGTGCGAGAATCGAGCCATGGATCCCAAGGCCATAGCTGAGGTCTACAGGCAGATCATCATGGGCGGCGACATCCCTGCGCCCGCTTCGATGCTCAAGGGTCTGAAGCCGGAACGGGCCGCAGAAAGGCTCCCAGGCTTCCCCTACTCCCTGCTCGAAAACCTCTGGCACGCAGTCTTCTGGCAGACGATCTGGCTCAACCGGCTCGAGGGCAAAAAGGCAAAGAGCTTCATGGAGGACTGGCAGTCGCCCGACCCCTCCGAGCTCCCCAAGCTGCGCGCGCGGTTCCTCGCCAACCTCGCAAAGGCGCACAAGATCGCCTCAGCGAAGTCGTTCAAGCACAAGATGAAGTCGGACGAGGCCGCCCTAAAGACGCTGGTCGCGATGGCCGTGCACGACAGCTACCACATCGGTCAGATGAACCTCATTAAGCGCGCGACGAAATTCGCAGGTCAGTCGCGCAAGTAGGCCCAGTCCTCGACGAGCTCTACGCTCTTGCCGTCGATCTCCGAGGGGTACTCCGCGCCTGGCCAATAGACGAGCGCGTCGCCGTTGAAGCCGCCGGTCGAGGCACGCACCCGCAGCTCGAACCCGGCCTCCTTCCCTACCACGATCAGCTCCCACTTGTCGTACGACATGCTGCCCGTCGTCGGCGCCGCGCCGTCCGGGTAGAGCTCGCCCAGCTCTAGCGGTATCCGGCCATGGACCCTGTAGAACGCGATCATGTCGTCCACCACCTTCTGCCCACGGTGCACGATCCGCACGAGCCCCGCCTCCCTGTTCTCCGGGACCGCGAGCGCCGGATACGTGCTGGCCGCCGACATCACCACGAGCAGCGGCATCCACCTGCCCAGGTCGCCCATATAGCGCGTCTGTAGCCCCCTCATCGCCAGCCACAGGAAACCCCCGACGCCCGCGATCGCCTGTATGAAGCCGATCAGCAGGCTCACCGACATCCCGAACAGCACCAGCCTCCCCAGCCAGTGCGGACCGGGCTCTAGCGCCAGCGTTGAGTAAAAGCGGTACGCCCCAAAGCTCGTCGGCACCGCGACCAGGCACAGCAGCGCCTGCTCGGCCGCCCAGTGCAGCCTCCTCCGGGGCTTTCTTCGCGCCACCGCGGCATTCTACGTCCGGGGCGGACCCTCGCCCTATCCCCCGGCCGCTGTTGGCACTCTCGCCGGTATACTGCCAACACCGATTTCGGGCCCGCGGCCCACCTTCAGGACAGGTTAGAAAAGATGAACATCCAACCCCTACACGACCGCATCGTCGTCGAGGCCTCCCCCAAGGAGTCCAAGAGCGCCGGCGGGATCATCCTGCCGGACTCCGCCCAGGAAAAACCGCTCACCGGCAAAGTCCTCGCCGTCGGCCCAGGCAAGACCCTCGATAGCGGCACGCTCGTCCGCCCAGAGGTCAGAAAGGGCGACACCGTGATGTACGGCAAGTACGCCGGCACCGAGGTCAAGGTCGGAGGCAAGGACTACGTGATCCTCCGCACCGACGACGTCCTTGGCATCGTCGTCGCCTCCGACAAGGCCGTCGCCATGCCTACGGCGCGAGAGAAGGCGGGGGCGCGCTGATGTCGGCCAAACAGCTCACCTACGGCGGCGACGCGCGCAAGCGCCTCGAGGCCGGAGTCGACAAGCTCGCCAACGCGGTCAAGGTAACCCTCGGCCCCCGCGGGCGCAACGTCGTGCTCGAGAAGAAGTTCGGCTCTCCCACCGTCATCAATGACGGCGTCACCATCGCCAAGGAGATCGAGGTCGAGGACCGCTTCGAGAACATGGGCGCGCAGCTCATCCGCGAAGTCAGCACCAAGACCAACGACCTCGCCGGCGACGGCACCACCACCGCGACCGTGCTCGCACAAGCGATCTTCAAAGAGGGCGTGCGCAACGTCGCCGCCGGCAGCAACCCGATGCAGATCAAGAAGGGCGTCGAGATCGCGACCGATGCGGTCGTCGCCGAGATCAAGAGGATGTCCAAGCCCGTCAAAGGGCGCGCCGGAATGAACGAGGTCGCTACGATCAGCGCAAACGACCCCGAGATCGGCGCGCTCGTCTCCGAAGTCATCGACACCGTCGGCAAGGACGGAGTCGTGACGGTCGAGGAGTCGCGCTCCGCCGAGACCACCTTCGAGATCGTCGACGGGATGCAGTTCGACAAGGGCTATCTCAGCCCCTACTTCATCACCGACCCGCACCGGATGGAAACGGTCTTCGAGGACGCCCTCGTCCTCTTCCACGAGAAGAAGATCAGTAACGTGCAGGACCTCGTGCCGCTGCTCGAGAACGTCCTGCGCCAGGGCCGGCCGTTCATCATCGTCGCCGAGGACGTCGAGAGCGAGGCGCTCGCGACCCTCGTGCTGAACAGGCTGCGCAGCAACCTGCCGATCGCCGCCGTCAAATCGCCTGGGTTCGGCGACCGCCGCAAGCGGATGATGGAGGACATGGCGATCCTCACGGGCGGCACTTTCGTCACCGAAGAGTTGGGCATCCAGCTCGAAAACGTAACCCCAGACATGCTCGGCAAGACCGCCAAGGTCGTCATCACTAAGGACAACACCACGTTCATCGGCGGCAAGGGCAAGAAGCCCGAGATCACGGGCCGGATCAAACAGATCCAGGCCGAGATCGGGCGCACCGACAGCAGCTACGACAAGGAGAAGCTCCAGGAGCGCTTGGCCAAGCTCTCTGGCGGCGTCGCCGTCATCAAGGTCGGCGCGGCTACAGAGACCGCGCTAAAGGAGCGGAAGGCGCGCATCGAAGACGCGCTCGCCTCCACCCGTGCGGCTCTGGAAGAAGGGATCGTCGCCGGCGGCGGCTCTGCCCTGCTCCAGGCTGCGAGGGTCCTCGACAAGGTCCATGCGAAGGAAGACGAGAAGATCGGCGTCGAAATCGTGCGCAAGGCCTGCGAGGCCCCGCTCCGCACCATTGCGCAGAACTCCGGCCAGGAGGGCTCGGTCGTCGTCGAACGGGTCCGGAACGGCAAGCCCGGAGACGGATTCAACGCAGAGACCCTTGAGTACGAAGACCTGTTCAAGGCCGGCGTCGTCGACCCCGCAAAGGTCGTCCGTACCTGCCTCCAGAACGCTGCAAGCATCAGCGGCCTGCTGCTGACCACCGAGGCCGCCGTCGCCGACCTGCCCGAGGATGAGGACGAGGGCCACGGGCACGGCCACCACTAGGCCCAGCCCGCCCTAGCCCCACAAAGGGCCCGGAGGCACCGCCTCCGGGCCCTCTTCGTGCCTCCCCCAGCCTCATTTGAACCTGAGCCGGCCCAAAGCACAGGTAACCAGAAGATGACCGCTATTGCTAGGTTTTTAGGCTCGCAAACCTAAAGTTCCGCGTGAGCTTCCAAGAATCCTAATATGAGTAACCGGCATCACCTCAAGAGAGCGAGGAGACGCCTGATTGAGTCTACGGGGCCTTATTGGGACGACTTCTCCGACCTGTTCAATGAACTGACCAAGCGCTGGGAGGACGTAAGGGCCTTCTACCGGGCGCACGAGTGGTTCCGCTCGGTCTGCCACGGCTCACTGGCGCTCCTGGGAACCCTATTGCTCGACGCGCTGAGCGGCCATGCCGTCGGCTTCCGGCTGATGTTCATGGTGCCCGTGTTCGTCGCGAGCATCAAGGGCGACTGGTTCGCTAGCGGATTTGTGACCGTGGCCACGATGATCGCGCTGACTGCGCTCGACTACCGCCACGGCAACCTGGCGAACGACAGCGCGTCGCTCAGCCTGGTCGTCAACGTGGTCTCCATGGCCGCGACCGCGACCGTCATCGTCGCGATGCAGCGCAAGATCCGGCGCATCGGCCAGATCGCCAACCACGACGCACTCACCGGCGCCATGACGCGCTCTGCGATCCAGCAGTACGCCGAGAACGTCCTCTACCACGCGCGCAACGAGGGCTGCCCCGCCGTCGTCGCCGTGATCGACTGCGACGGCTTCAAGACGATCAACGACCTCTACGGCCACGCGGTCGGCGACGCGGTCCTCATCTCGCTCGTCGAGTCCCTGAAGCGGCTCGTCGGCAGCCACGGCGCGGTCGGCAGGATCGGCGGCGACGAGTTCGTCGTGGTCTTCGACAACCGCACCCGCAGCTTCGCCGGCCGGCTCCTCGACCGTGCGAGAGAGGCGTTCGTCGATTCCACCTCGGCGCTCGCCCCAGGGTGCAGCTTCACCTTCGGCGTCGCTAAGTTCAAGTCCGACGGCGAGAGCTACGGAGAGCTCGTCCAGGCCGCCGACTCGAACATGTACCGCGCCAAGACGGCCGTCGTGACCATCAAAGACGCGCTCAAGGTCTGCTGAGCCGTGCCAAGCCTTCTCCCGGCTACACATACGGCCGGGGGAAGGCTCTCCAGCGGCCCCATTCGCGCATTCCGGGCACTTCTCAGCCGAATCTGACATACAATAGAGCAGCCCTCCTCCTAGGAGCGGGAGGAAATTGTTTGTCCTGGAAGAAGAGAGAAACGCTTGGCGAACAGATCGTCGGCGGGGTGTACGATGTCGCGTCGCCCCCGGCCGACTGGTTGTTGAACCAGCCTGACGGCTTTTGCTGGTGGCCCGGACCGCTGGCCCAGCGCATCTGGACCGACGACGGCATCTTCCGCAACAGCCGCACCTACTATCGCCTCCACGCCGAGATCGACCTCGTGCGCGCCGGCAAGCTCAAGGACCAGCTCGACGCCATCCTCGAGGCCGAGATGGACAGCTGCATCCTGAGCTGCCTCCTCTACGACAAGCGAACCGACACTTACAGGCTGCACTCGAGCATCTATGCCGAAGCGGAGATCGCCCACTGGATCAACAAGATCTTCGTCACCGCCGCGCGGACCCAGGTCACGACCGCCTACCGCATCGTCGACAAGATCACAGAGACCCTCCATCCGTCCCTCGCCGTCTCCTCGCACCCGACCAGCGGCGTACGAGAGCAGCGCGACGAGGTCGCCATCGAGGCGCTCGGGCCGCTCATCAACGAGGGCCAGATCGACAGCCGGTGGCTGAATGCAGACGAGTGGCGCGACGTCGATTGGGCGATGGACCGCATGGCGATGGCGTGGCAGAAGTCCGACAAGAAGTCGTCGCACTCGACCTTCCTCTGGGAGCCCGACACGACGCACTCGCTCGACCTCTTCATCACGTCCGAAGAGCCGCACCCGGTGCTCGGCAACGGTCTGCACTTCACGCTCACAGTCCCGCTCAAGCTCGCCCCCAAGCACGTGGCGTACATGGCGCTAGAACTGAACGAGTACGAGAAGACGAACTGGCTCAAGACCCACATGCTCGGCTCCTGGAGCAACCACAACGGCGCGCTCGCGTTCCGCCTCTTCGTCCCCAACGCGCTCTATCAAGAAGGCGTGCTCCACGAGCTCTCCGTCTCCATGGCCGCCCGCGCGATCTGGACCAGCGAGTTCTTCCTCAAGAAAAAGCAAGAGGCCGAGGCCGCCAAGCGCGCCGGCGTGCAGTAACAGTTCCCTCTCTGCAATGGAGGGCCGACC
>CAMLDW010000060.1 GCA_946479035.1 uncultured Chthonomonadaceae bacterium
GCCGGTTTCTACTCGTGCACGCGGGCTCCCCCCGCCGGGTCGGCGGTAAAATTTACCCGGCGCCCCCCCTGGTTTTTTTCCCTCTCCGCCCCCCCCCCCCTTTGATCGAAGTGGGTTATAGTGGATTGGGAGTGCCCGAATGAAGTCCTTGGTCCTTCTTTCGATTGCTGCTGTCATCTGGTTTTCTCCAGAGACGGCGACGATGCAAGGTGCGACTTCACGATCTTACGACCTTGCTGACGATCCGCCTGTAGGATTGCAGTATCGCGACTTATCGCTTCCATCGCTCGATGTGAGGGGTCGCGCGGTACCGGCGATCGTTGGCCATGACATGGTCGTTCAAGGCGGGACTTGCACCAGTTGCTCGCTCAAAGCGGTCAGCTTTGCAAAGCTTCCGGTCACGGAGTTTGATTGGATCGTCGTCTTCTACCAAGCTACGGCAAAGGAAGTTGCGGAATCGACGGCTTCAAGTGTCGTGCCAAGAAACGAGTTTCTCGTTGCAGACGCGTCCAGTAAGGCGCAGATAGCGCTCAACGCATCTTGGACGGGCCGATGGTATGTTTTTCACGGTGGTCGCTTGTCAAACTTGCAGCGAAGGGTCAATATGTCGAACTGGGGGGATTGACGTGGAGCCACGCCGTGCGAGTGGGTTCACGCTAATAGAATCACTCGTCGTGATTTCGATCATCGTTTTGCTTTTCTCACTGCTGTTGCCGGTCTTCCAAGCTGCGAAGTGGCAGGTCAAGAAAACCCGTTCCATGTCCAACATGCGGCAAATCCACATCGCGCTCATGCTGTACTGCGAAGACTACGAAGGTGGCGGGCCGGACGGGCTCGGCCTTCCTCCAAGCGGTGCAACGCTGATGCGGGAAGAGAGCCTCCCAATGAGCGTCTTCCAGACTGGTGGAGTTCCCTACATTGCGCCGCAGTATCCAGCCGTGTTCACGTGGATGCCTCCTGCCGGTCCCACCGCCCAAGAACAGCTACCGTCATGGTTAGAACACGTTGAGCGGACAGGGCGCAACCCGATCGTCCTCATCGACGAGACGTTCAACCACGAGTACAGCCCATTCGTTACGCATTACGCGCATGGGATTTACCTTGACGGTCACATCGAGAAGCGCTGGCACAGGGGCGCGCTCACGCAGTTTAAGATTTGGGAGAAGCAGTCCTGAACCCCTTGGTGACGACTATGAGACGAGTTCTTTCAACGATCGTGATGGCGGCCCTTTCGGCAACCGCGTTCACACTGTGCAGCTTTTCCAACGATTGCTTCAGCTTGCACGGCAGCTGTCAACCCGAGGGCTGCGGCTTTGGCTGTGACCCTCCAGTCTATGGGTCTTGGTTCGGCAAGTGCTATACGGCTTCGAACACTTGGTGCTGTTTTTGCTACTTGAGGTACTTCAACTGCAAGTGCCAGTACGGCGAAGGTTGGGGGCGAAACGCGATCCAGTACACTCCGGCCACAGTGTGCGACGCGGGCGGTACCAGTTGTGGAAATGCCTGCATAGGTTGGAGCCCGCCAGGCGACCCCCAGTAGCGTGCAACTATGAACGTTAAGCACAAGTTGTCCGAGGCACTGCGCACCAGGGGTGCGAAACGCAATGCCCTCATTGTCTTCGTCGCATGGTGCGCGATCTTCGCGATCTGGTATTTCCGTCGCCCGCTGCCATTGGATCGGCAGGCTGAACAGCTTTTGAACGCCATGCTGGCGGCCGACGGCAAGACGATGATGCGCTATGCATTTCCAGAAGAGATCAAAGCGAACGAACTAACCGCGGCGAGACTCGACCGCGTCTACCGCGAGCTGGTCTTGCCACGGATCAACAAGCTTTCGAACAGAACGATGGTTTCGGCTGAAGACCGCGTGACCAACGGATTTGCTGGCTTCGATGCCCGAACGGCAACGGGCAGGACGGTCGGTTTTGGCACATCGGTCTACATGCATGACGCGGGAGCTAAGACTTCGGTGCTCGAAAGCCTCTATTCCGCTTGGATAGCTGAATACATGGGCGAGCACGACGAATCGTTCGATTTGCAGGTTCGCAACAAGGCGGTCCTCGCGGGTGTTCAGCACGACGTGACCAGGCTGAGGGCCATTGGGATCAGTCACCTGCCGAGCTACAATCTATACACCGGTGAGATAAGGATGATAGACCTTGACACGTTTGAGCAGGGGTACGAACTTTGGGTAGCACATCCAGAACTGAGGCCCCAATCGAGCGAGTAGGACGCCTGCTGCTTCTTGATCCGTCCGTGTGCTGTTGGCCCATCCGGGGCCCCGATGCAACTGGCAAGCTGTCCGCAATCAGACGGTGTCACGGTATCAACTTCCGTGCATCCTCAAGAGCCTGTCCGTGACCCCAGTTCCCACGGCCTGGCGTTCCCTGGGCCCCGGTGAACCTCCGGGCCCAAAGTAGACTTAACGCCACAGGCAACCATGGACTTCGCCCCAATCCCAGAGGCCCTCGAAGACTTCCGCACAGGAAAGATCCTCGTCGTCGTCGACGACCCCGACCGTGAGAACGAGGGAGACCTCATCATGGCTGGCGAGCACTGCACGCCAGAGGCGATGAACTTCATGATCACGCACGGGCGCGGCGTGCCGTTCATCCCGACCACGCAAGAAAGGCTCGAACAGCTCGGCATCCCCATGATGACCAAGCAGAACACGGCGCGCCAGGGCACCGCGATGGCCGAGACGGTGGACGCGCGGCACGGCACCACCACCGGTGTAAGCGCGAAGGACCGGGCAAAGACCGTCGCCGTCTTCTGCGACCCCGATGCGCGCCCCGACGACCTCATGCGCCCGGGGCACGTCATCCCTCTCCGGGCCGAGAACGGAGGCGTCCTCAAGCGCGCCGGCCACACGGAGGCTGCCGTCGATCTGTGCAGGTTGTCAGGCCTGAAGCCTGTCGCTATCGGCGTCGAGATCGTCGACGACAGCGGCGAGATGATGCGCCTCGACAAGCTTGTCCCCTACGCCAAGAACCACGGGCTCAAGATCATCACGATCGCCGACCTCATCGCGCACCGCAGGCGCACCGAGAACCTTGTCGAAAGAGTCGCCGGCCCCATCAGCTTTCCAACCAAGTTCGGCCAGTTCCAGCTCTATGCGTTCGAGACTAAAGTCGAGTCGCACCCCTACATTGCGATCGTGAAGGGAGTCGTCGACACCGAAGAGCCGGTGCTCGTGCGCGTACACTCTTCCTGCCTCACCGGCGACATCCTTGGTTCGCTGCGCTGCGATTGCGGCGACCAGTTGCAGATGGCGCTCGAGATGATCGAGAAGGAAGGGCGCGGCATCGTCCTCTACATCGCACAAGAGGGTCGCGGCATCGGCATCCTCAACAAGCTGCGCGCCTATGAACTGCAGGACAAGGGCATGGACACAGTCGAAGCGAACCAGGCGCTCGGTTTCAAGGCGGACCTGCGCGACTATGGGCTCGGCGCCCAAGTCCTCTCGTCGCTCGGCGTCAAAAAGATGCGCCTCATGACCAACAACCCGAGCAAGGTCAAAGGACTTCACGGTCACGGTCTTGAGATCACCGAGCACGTCCCAATCGTCGCGACCCCCACCGAGCATAGCAAAAAGTACCTTCAGACCAAGAAGCAAAAGCTCGGCCACGATCTGCCGTAGTTTCCTCCACCTCTCCGCGTAGGATCGCGTTGCGGGGAGGGGGTCAGGGGGCGGAGAACTACCTCGTCGCGCTTCTGGCCAGCATCTCGCTAACCGCCTCGCCCCTCCAGTCCTCCGCTCCAGCAAAGCGGTCCCTGTACCGCTTTCCGACCACCTCGCGCGCACTGGGCGAAAGGCGCGGCCAGTTCGCCATGACCAAGGGCACCGTCTCCGCGCCCAGGTCTGCCAAGTTCGAAGCGTCAAGCCCCGCAGTGCCGCCGAACCGCGCGATGTTGTAGCGCGCCGCGATCGTGTCGGGCGTCACGAAGTTCAGTGCGAGGACCACGGCGAACCCTGCAGCCACGCCGCCGATCGCGAACCGCTCCATCGATCTGCGATAGAGGTTCGCCAGCCACCAGCAGAACACCAGCGCCAGCCAGAGAATGAACGCCGAGACCGACACGCGCAGCGGCGTCAGCCCGTACGTCCCGATGTAGAGCTGCATGCGTGTCATCGCCGAAGCCATTACGACGAAGAGCAGCCCCGTGAGCACAGAGGACAGGATGCGGAACGTCACGACGTCGCGCCGCGACTCCTGCGCGGCCACCGCGTGCGCGCCAACGAGCAGCGGCAGGCACAGCCCCGCCACCCAAACGAGCTCGAAGAACCCCTTTCGCGCGTACTCCGCGTACGTGAGCCCCGTCGTCGCCACAACCGCGGCGGAGCCGCCGAAGAGGTACTGGAACTGGATTGCAACGAAGAGCCCGAACAGCCCGCACAGGCTGCACAGCACCACGCTCACCTCCGTCATGCCGACGCGAGTGTGCGGCCTTGGCTCGGCCGCCGTGACCGGCGGCCTGGCGATCGAAGGCAGCGCAAAGCCGCCGACGACCGCAAGCCCGACCACAGAGAACAGCCCCGCCCAGCCCGCCCAAAAAAACGCCTCGCTCAAGTCGATCGAGAACGCGTCCGTCACCGTCTTGCTGAACACTGCGTCCGCGCGGGAGAAAAGTGCACCGAAGAGCAGCACGAGCGGCGTCGCGATCAGCGCGCCGCGCAGCAATGCTGTGTTCTTCTGTGCCACGCGGCTTTCTGAGAGCCGTCTCCAGGGCACGTGCTCGAGCGAGCCGAGCCCTCGGCCCAGAACGACGAAGGGCGCCGCGAAGAGCCGGCCCGTCATGTCCCACACGCTCGCCGCAGCGACACGCGCCGTCTGCGTGCCCAGGGCCGCGAGGCCGACTGCCGCCGAGAACGCCACCCAGTCCGCCGCGCGGACGTTCACGGAGGAGTACCAGCCGATCCCCAGCGCGGAGAGCCCGGCGAGCGCGAGGCCCGCGATGGTCAGTCGTGTCGCGCTGCCGCCGCGCCACGCGCAGTACGCCGCCGCGCCGAACGCGGCCGCCGTCCAGAGAGGAAAGTTCACGCCGAACCCCGCGTCCTTGAACAGCGCGGACCCCAAAACTCCGAGAGCGAGCGCAATGAAAAGCGCTCGCAGTGACGTGTCGCCCTTGTGTCCCATGCCTCAAGAAACGGACGACTCCCACCAGCCGTTCCACCCCCGCTCCACATTTCTCTCACGTCAGAAAGTTCAATTCCTGTATCACACCTGTCCCTCGTTGTGCGCCGAGGTTGCGGATGTGGGACTCGGCCGGCGAAGCGGCACACGTGCTCGGCGGGCCCATCGGCAAGTCACCGCAGGGCGTCTTGGTCCTGGCGCACTCTCAAGGCGTCGTGGTGCATGGGCCGGGCCCGGAAAAGCCAGAAAAGGCCGAATAAGGTGGGGCGATCGGGCCCGGTGGGCGTATAATGAAGGCAGTCGAGATAAGGCTCAACGGCTTAGGTCGGCGGATCCTCGCGAAGCGTCCGCCGGCCTAGGCTTTTTAAGTAGGTGGGCGGGTTGGCCCGTGCCTCCGTTTCGGATCCTTGGACAGAGAGGACCACGAGACGGAGGGACGGGAATGAGGAAGAAAAATGTCAACGCTCGTCATAGTCGGCGCCCAGTGGGGCGATGAGGCCAAGGGGAAGATGGTGGACGTGCTCGCGCACGACGCCGACGTCGTCGTGCGCTACTCCGGCGGCAATAACGCCGGGCACACCGTCATCACAGGCGATAGGACGTTCAAGTTCCAACTGCTGCCGGCCGGCATCCTGCACCCGCGCTGCACTAGCGTTCTCGCTGGCGGCATGGCAGTGTGCCCCAAGAGCCTGCTCGAGGAGCTCGCCGCGACGCGCGCGCAGCAGCCGGCGCTGGGCGCGCTCATGGTGAGCGCGGCGGCGCACGTCGTGTTCCCGTACCACCGCCTGCTCGACAGGCTGGAAGAGGACGCGCGCGGCGAGAACAAGATCGGAACGACCACGCGCGGCATCGGCCCCGCCTATACCGACAAGGTCCAGCGCATCGGCATCCGCATGGGCGAGTTCGTCTCGAAAGATGTCTTTGCGAAGAGGCTGCGCGAGGTCCTCGCGGTAAAGAACCAGCTGCTCGCGATGTTCGGCGAGATGCCCCTTGCGTTCGATGCGCTCTATGAAGAGTACGTCTCCTATGCCGAGAAGATCAAGCCGCACGTGCGCGAGACAGACACTTTCGTGCAAGAGGCGGTGCTGGGCGGGCGAAAAGTGATGTTCGAAGGCGCGCAGGGCTCATTCCTGGACCTCGACAGCGGCACTTATCCTTACGTGACATCTTCGCACCCTACCGCGGGCGGCGCTTGCATCGGCACGGGGATCGGCCCGCGGCACATCGACGGCGTCCTCGGCGTCTGCAAGGCGTACACGACGCGCGTCGGCGAGGGGCCGTTCCCGACCGAGCTCTTGGACGCCACGGGACAGCAGATCCGAGACCAAGGGTACGAGTACGGCACCGTGACGGGACGCCCTCGGCGCTGCGGCTGGCTCGATCTGGTGGCGCTGCGCTATTCTGCGCGCCTCAACTCGCTCAGCGGCCTGATCGTGACGAGGGTCGACGTGCTATCTGGCCTTCCAGAACTGCAAGTCTGCACGGGGTACTCGATGGACGCGATGCCGACGAGCGTCGCAGAGTGGAAGCGCGTCGTGCCGAAGTATCAGAAGATGAAGGGTTGGTCCGGCGAACTGCGCGGTGTGCGCTCTCTGAAGGACCTGCCGATCGAGGCGCGCGAGTATCTGAGCGCAATCGAGTCCTTCGTAGGCGTGCCGGTCGTCATCGTGAGTATCGGCCCGGACCGTGAAGAAACGATCGTCGTGCGGCCGGACCTGGTCTGGGGCCGGTGAGCGATGGCTCGTCACCCGGTCGCTGGCCAGACGTGCGTGAGCATGGTCTTGGCGTCGAGCTTCTCGTTCGTCACCTTGTCATAGTCCGTGCGCACGACGTCGGCGACGAACACGGTCTGCGCGCCGTCGCCCAGCTCGACAGTTATTGAAGCAAAGGTCGCGTACTCCGTAAACACCGCGCGCGCAATATCGATCGCGACGGACGCAGGGTCGTCCTCCTTCTCAAGCTTCGCCGTCAGGTGCAGCGACGGGCCGCGCGGATCCTCGTGCACGCCGAGGATCTTTCGCCCGATCGTGTACTTCTGCGCCAACAGCGCAGCCGTTTGCTGTTCGACGGGGCTCCCGGGATAGACCGTCGCCTGCACGACCGGTTCGTTGTTCGTCGGCTGTTGGCCGGTCGGAACCGACTGGTCTGGCTTCGGGTCGCCGACGTTGATCGGGTCGGTGATTGTCTTAGGTTGTCCACTGTTCCTATTCGGGGCCATCGATCCGCCGAGCAAGAAGCTGCCGATGCCGACGATGACCACAAGCAGCACCATCACGAACACGTACTGCTGCGCGCGCGGCTTGCTCTCGGGTATGCCGAGCTGTTGCGCCGCGCTGGCGGCGTCTTGCTCGGAGCGGCGGCGCTGCACCGCCTCGAGCTTGCGCCGGTCGTTCTCCGATTCCGGGCGTAGGTCGAGCGCCATTTCGAACCACTCGGCGGCCTGCTCGAGCTCGCCCTTCTCCGCGTAGATGTCGCCGAGCAGCGTGTGGGCGGTGCCGTTGTTGGGGAAGCGCTTTAGGATCCCCAGGCACACGTCGATCGCCGGCTTGTAGTCGCCGCGGATGCGGTGGAGGTTGGCCTGCGTGATCTCGCGGTAGACCTCTTGGTCGCTACCCTCTGCGCCGGGCTCGTCCGAGAGCGGCGCCCCGCACTCGAGGCAGTACGTCGCCGCCGGGTCATTGACCTCGAAGCATTTCGGACAGACCTTATTTCGATCCTGTGCTGCCAAAACCGCCCTCGCCGCGCTCAGTGCCGTCCAGGTCGTCCACCACCGCTAGCTCCGCCTGCGCTACGGGGACGATCACCAACTGCGCAATGCGCTCGCCTTTCTCCAGTCTGACACTTTCCGAGCTCAGGTTGATCAGGATGCACTTTATTTCGCCACGGTAGTCGCTGTCGATAGTCCCGGGCGTGTTCACCATCGTGACGCCCATCTTCAGCGCAAGCCCGCTGCGCGGGCGCACCTGCCCCTCATACCCCTGGGGGATCGCGACGCGCAGTCCGGTGGGCACGAGCCTGCGCTCGAGCGGGCCGAGCACGACCTCTTCAGTAGAGCATATATCCATGCCCGCCGAGCCCGCCGTCTGGTAGCGCGGGAGCACGGCGTCCGTCCCGAGCGCCACCTTCACCGTCGGTCTGCTTTGCAAATCGCTGTCCTTGATCAATGTCGTATGCTTGCGGCATGAGGATCGAGCCGCTGGGCGACGCCGCATACATCGTGCGCGGCCTGGGCGACGGTCCTGCCTATCCTTATGCCGACGAGCTCGAGCGCATGCGGCTTCCCGGGGTCGACGAGGTCGTCCCTTCCTACGACACGCTTGGAGTCTTCGTCGATCCTGCCGAGTTTAGGTTGTCCTCACTGGAAGAGGCGCTAAAAGAATCCACAACTTTTAAGAAAACGGCGTCGGCAAGGCTGCACAGCGTTCCCGTCTGCTACGAGCTCGGCGAGGACCTCGAGTCCGCCGCGCAGGAGCTTGGCATCTTGCCGGAGGCGGTGATCGAGGCGCACTGCTCGCGGGAGTACCTTTGCTACGCGGTCGGGTTCTGCCCGGGGTTTCCCTATCTCGGCAAGCTGCCGCAAGAGATCAGCGGCCTGCCTCGGTTGCCGGCGCCGAGGATCGTGGTGCCGCCGGGCTCCGTCGGCGTGACGGGCGACCAGACCGGGATCTATCCCAGCGCGCGGCCCGGCGGCTGGCGGCTCATCGGAGCGACCCCGCTAGAGATCGTCTCGCTCGAGGACGCCTACTTTCCGATCAAGGCCGGCGACCGTGTGCGCTTCCGTCCGATCCGCCTTGGTGAGTATGAGGCGATGAAAGGTGACCGGCTGTGAAGCGCGTGGACATCAACGTGGACCTTGCTGAGGGGTTTCCGGACGATGGTGCGCTGCTCGAGATCGCGACGAGCGCGAACGTCTGTTGCGGCGCGCACGCCGGGTCAGTGGAATTGGCGCTCGCCACGGTGGAGAGGTGCCGCCAGCTCGGAGTGCGCGTCGGCGCGCACCCTGGCGTGCCGGACCGCGCGGGGCTAGGCCGCGCGCCTTTGGTCGTCAGGGACGAGAACGAGCGCTCCCTGCTGCAACAGAGCCTGCTGGAACAGGTCTCGATCGCGCAATGGGACTATCTCAAGCCGCACGGCGCGCTCTACAACGCGACCGTGGTTCCTGGGGCAGCGACGGTGCCGCTCATAGCGGTCGTGCTCCGGCTTGAGCTCCCCTTGCTCGGTCTGCCGGGCTCGCACCACGAACACATAGCGTTCGCGGCAGATGTCCCCTTCATGCGCGAGGGGTTCGCCGACCGCGCGTACACGCCCAAAGGGACCCTCGTGCCTCGCAGCGAGCCGGGCGCGGTGCTCGCGGACAAGCGTCAGATCGCCGACCAAGTCCTCGTGCTCGCCGAGCGCGTCGACTCGATCTGCGTCCACGGCGACAGCCCCGGGTGCGTGGAGATCGCTGGGTTGGTGAGGAGGACTTTGACCGACGCGGGATACGAGGTCGG
>CAMLDW010000061.1 GCA_946479035.1 uncultured Chthonomonadaceae bacterium
GCAAAAAAACCGGTCGGTAGCTTCACCGTGGGATGGAATGAACCCACGGGCAGCGCGATTCGGTCGTGCTTGCCCCATCGGGACGGACACGGATGACCCAACGTACGACGACGGGCGCGGAGCCAAAGACCGAGGCACTGGCGTCACTACCGGCCGAAGAGAGGAAGGCCGTCGAGTGGCCCAAGCCAGGCACCGCGCGGACTGAGGAGACCATCGTCGGGCTCGCTGAGATCCTGGTCTCGGAAGGACCGAGGATGTTCTCGTTCATCGGGCTCGGGAGCTGCGTAGGCATCTGCGCGCTCGACCCGGTAGCGAACGTCGGCGGCGCCGTACACGTCATGCTCCCGAATTCGTGCGCGGGCACCGTCGCCGAAAGGCTCGGGATGTTCGCAAACACAGGGATCGAAGAGATGGTCCGCAGGATGGTCGAAGCGGGCGCGCAGAGGACGCGCATTCAGGCGGCCTATGCGGGGGGCGCGTGCATCGGTGCGATCGACGGTGGAAAGCCGACGCTCGACATCGGGCCGCGCAACCTCTCGGCGGTGAAGGAGGTGCTCTTGGCGATGGGAATGTCCGTCGTCGGAGCCGACGAGGGCGGCACTTCGGGACGGACGCTCAAGATGGCGACCGTCTCGGGCGAAGTGTTCGTCCGGACGATCCAGATGGGAGAGGCTGTGATCTGCAGCCTGAGGGCATAGATGGGCAACACGCAGAAACCGATCAATATCACGCTCGAGGAGATCGTCAGTCGCACCAGCGACCTGCCGACCTTCTCCGCCGCGGCGATCGAGGTCATGAAGCTGGCCGACTCCTCGACGAGCCGCGCGCAGGACATCGCCAACATCGTCTCGCAGGACCAGGCGCTGAGCGTGCGCGTACTGAGGCTGGCGAACAGCGCGTTCTACGGGATGTCGCGCAAGGTCTCGAGCCTGCCGGAGGCCGTGGTCGTGCTGGGCATGCGCTCGGTCAAGAACCTGGCGATGGTCGCAGCGACCTACCCCTGGATGTCCAAGCCGCTCAAAGGGTACGACCTCGGGCCGATGCAGATGTGGCACCACGCCTATGGCACCGCGCTCGCCTCACAGACGCTCGCGCAGAAGAGCCGCAAGTGCGAGGACCAGCTCGCGTTCACCGCGGGGCTGCTGCACGACGTCGGCAAGGTCGCGCTCTCGCTCTGGATCGGAGAAAAGCTCAAGGCGATCGTCTATTACGCCGAGCGCGAAGGCATCGCCTTTGACGAGGCCGAGCGCAGGATCCTCGGATACGACCACACGCAGGTCGGCGAGCACCTCGCGCGCAACTGGAACCTGCCGGACGAGGTCGTGCTCGGGGTCCGCTACCACCACGACCCGGAGGCGTGCCAGCCTTACCACCCGGTTGTCGACTGCGTGCACCTCGGCAGCGCGATGGCGATGACGATGGGGATCGGGCTCGGCGGCGACGGGCTGATGTACCGCTTTTCCGAAGGGTGCTACGACCGGCTCGGCATCTCGCCGGACCAGATGGACTCGCTCACTTCAGAGTACGTCGAGTCGTTCAAGAAGCACGAGTCGCTCTTCACCGCGATGGCTGCCTAGCTCCGCTCCCCCTCTCCCTTTGTTGTTGAGAGAGGGTCAGAGTCGTTGCTGGATTGGCCTCGCTAAGTAAGTTCGCCGACGAGCACCGTCCGCGCGGGGCCGGAGAGGGCGACGCGCGCGCCGCGGACCTCGACCCCGACGTAGCCCCCTCGCAGGGAGGCTTGGTAGCCGACGACCGACTCCTTTCCAAGCCGCGCCGCCCAATAGGGCCCGAGCGCGCAGTGGGCGGAGCCGGTCACCGGGTCCTCGGCGATGCCGCTCTGCGGGGCGAAGAAGCGCGAGACGAAGTCGGGGGGCGATGAGTGCGCGGACCCCCACCCTAACCCTCCCCCAAGGGGGAGGGAATCTTCGGGAACGAGGTTGGTCTGCGCTGTGACGATCACGCCGCGCTTGCCAAGGCGCTCGATCGCGCCCATGTCGGGCTTGAGGGAAAGGAGCTGCTCGGCGGATTCGAGCACGAAGAACCAGTCCATGCGGTTGGCGCCGTACCAGACGGGCTCGGCCCCCAGCGCGGCCGACACGGGAAACGGGTCCGCCTCCTCTGGCGCTTCGGAAGGAAAGTCCATCTCGATGCCGCCGTCCACCGCGCGGCACGCGAGCTCCCCGCTTTTCGTTATGAATCGCACGATGTCTCCGGCCCCTCCCCCTTGGGGGAGGTCAGGGAGGGGGTGCCCGATGCCCGCTGACTGGAGTTCCTTGAATAAGACGTGCGCGCTCGCCAGAGTCGCGTGGCCGCACAGGTCCACCTCGAGGGCGGGAGTGAACCAGCGCAGGCGCAAACGGTCCCCTTCGGGCCAGAAGAAAGCGGTCTCGGCCTGGTTCATCTCGGCCGCCACGCGCTGCATCCACGCCTCGTCCGCCGGCGCCTCGAGCGGGCATACGCCGGCGGGGTTGCCGGTGAAGGGCGCGTGCGCGAAGGCGTCGACGAGGTAGATCGGCTGCGGCATAGCGCGAGGGTACTAGTCGCGGGGCCCGGAGCCATGAGTCCAGGGAGTTGGAGGCGTAGGGCGATCGTGACCCCCACCCTGGCCGTTGCGCGGGTCGGGCCCTCCACAGGAGAGTCCTTGCGGCCATCGGAACGTCCGCGGCGACTTGGATGAGGGTTCTCCTGAATTGCCCCCATCAAGGGGGAGGGGAACGGAGCGCGGCAATCCCCAACGGGGCGAATGTATGCAGTGCTGGAGGAGGACGCGCTGTGCCGCCGCGGCACGTTGGAATCGCACTTGGGTCTCGCTCGACTATGCTGCGAGCGGCAGACAGTCGGCCTTCCCTTCGTCCTGGGAGCCCCTGATCGTTCTGATCTCTGGGAGGATCGCCATGAAAGCATCGACGAGCCGCGGATCGAGCTCGCGGGCGGAGAGCGAAAGGATCATGTCGGTTGCCCGCTCGAACGTCCACGCTTCCTTGTATGGCCGGCTCGAGGTGAGAGCGTCAAAGATGTCACACACGGTGCAAATGCGACCAACGAGAGGGATGTCTTCGCCCGCGAGCCCGCGCGGATAGCCGCTCCCGTCCCACCGCTCGTGATGGGTCAGTGCGATCACCTCTGCCAGCTTGAGCAGCTCGTACTCGCTGCCAGCGAGCAGGTTCGCCCCCATGACAGTGTGCGTCTTGATGACCTCGAACTCCTCGGGCGTGAGCTTTCCCTTCTTGTGCAGGATCTGGTCCGGGATGCCAATTTTGCCAACATCGTGCATCGGCGCAGCTTCACGGAGCATCGAGCAGTCGCCCTCGCTCATTCCAATGGATCGTGCGAGCGCTTCGCAGTACTTTGCCATGCGCACGGCGTGCTGTCCCGTGTCGTCGTCGCGGTACTCGGACGCACGCACGAGGCGTTCGATGATTTCAGTCTTGCTCTGGTCCATCTTGTGCTTGGCCTCCGCCTGGATGACCGTCCTGCGCATCAGGCCGGCACCGATGCCGATGATGCAAGACAGGACCAGGGCGACGAAGACGCTGAGCGCGCTGGCAGCCCGGATCCTAGCGAGGCGGTTCAAGTAGCCCTCGGCCCGGAGGTCGACGCCGACGATGCCTGCCATGCGCCCCTGCGAATCGAAGAAAGGCGCATAGCCGCTGATGAACGAGCCCCACTTGTCGGCCGTCGGCTTGTCGTCTACTGCGGTCTTGCCCTGCCTGAGCGCTTGGACCATCGCCGGCGTGGCGTCCTCGTACGGCTCCATGATGTGGGACTTGTCGTCCACGCCGTCGCGGTCAGAGTCTCCTGCAGGCGTCGGGTCAAGGACGAAGCGCACCTGACCGTCCACGAGCACGCACGTGTAAACGAAGGCAAGGTCGTCGGTGGACGCTAGCATCCTCTTGAGCGGGGCGATCGCCTGACGGTACTGCTCGCTGTGCTCTTGAGACGGCTCTAGGAACCTGCGGTGCTGGTCGCCGTCGATGATCGAAGCTGCCTGAGCGGCAGACCGGACGAGGTTCATCCGGACGGCCTCCTTGAGGGCACCGACAGCCGCAAAGTTCAGCGTGATTGCGCACACAAGGCAACTGCAGAACACGATGACGCCCGAATACACTCCTGCGGAGACAGGGCTTAGCCGCGAGACGATGCTGAAAAGGAAATTGCGGATCCAAAGCATTGGCCGGTCGGCCCTTCCCCTTGATTATCGGTACCGCCCAGCGCCTAGCCCTTAGGCCTGGGCGAAAAGGAACCAAAGTACCCGCAGGTAGGAATGGCAGAGGTCCGGACGGCGCAACGGCCTAGCCATGATCTCGCGTAGACTCAATTACCCATGGCCCGCAAGAAGTTCAAAAACATCAGCCACGAGGCGTTTGTGGCGGAGACGGACAAGAAGGCGCTGGAGGCGCTCAAGAAGGTGCCCCTGCTGCCTTTGGCCGTCAAGAAGTTCTACGAGATCGGCGGGGATCGCTGGCTCTATTGCTACAACATGGCGACCAGCGTGCGGTGCGGGCCTAAGCAGTTCAAGTCGATGGACAAGTGCCTGGACGAGTGCTGCAAGATCCTTGATATGCCCAAGCCCGAGCTGTACGTCACAAGCGACCCCTTCCCGAACGCCTGGACCGGCGGTGTGGAGCGGCCCTACATCACGGTCCGCAGCTCGATCATCAACACGCTCGACGACGAGCAGATGTACCACCTGATCGGGCACGAGCTGGGGCACATCAAGTGCGGGCACGTGCTCTACAAGACGGTCGGGGCGATCCTGAGCGTGATCCTGGAGATGGTCGCGCACAGCACCCTCGGGCTGGGCGAGACGGCGCGCATCGCGCTGATCCTTGCGTACATGGAGTGGTCGCGACAGGCCGAGGTCAGCGCGGACCGTGCGGGCCTGCTGTGTTCTCAGCAGTTCCAGCTCTCGGCCTCGGCCAACCTTGCGCTCACCCACGGCCCTTCGCGGCTCGACGGCGAGGCGAGCGTCGACGCGTTCCTCGACCAGGCGCGCTCATACCAGGACATGGATCCGAGCGACGCGGTCGGAAAGCTGCTCATCTACTACTTCTACAGCATGAACGCGACCCACCCGCTCCCGGTCCACCGCATGCAGGCGCTCGACAAGTGGTACCAAGAGGGCCACTTCGACCGGATCATGAAAGGGCAGTACGCGCACGTGGCCGGCAAGGCGAGCTGACCTTTTCGCGTGTCGGGCTCTCCTCAGATCTCCCCTCCCCCTCAAGGGGGGAGGGGAACGGCGCGCGGCAGAACGAAGGCCGATTGTTAAGGCCAAATCCGCTTTTTCCCATTTGTTTGCCGTTTATTTGGCCTGTTTGCAAGGATTCACCACTTAGAAAGCATCGCCTTAAGGCAGTCGATTGGGGGCCAAAGGATAAAGAGGAGCGGCCGGACCGGCCGCTCCTCATCCTTCGAGCCCTAGGGCGGGCTAGGCCCGCTTGAAGACGAGGTCCTGCGTGTCGGCGCCGTTCTTCGAGTCGATCGCTATGAGGCTCTTGCCGTCGGGCGCGACCTTGAGGAGCATCGGCTTGTCGTTGACGCTGGCCTGGGCGCCGTTCTTCTTGGCGAAGTCCTCGGGCTTCATCCCCATGAACTCGGTAGGGGTGAGCGACATCACGTCGCCGTTCTGCACCCACGTGCCCTTCATCGGCATACCCATCATCGCCATCGTGAAGGTCTTGTCCTTGCTGACGTTGAGGTCGAAGGTCATCATGGCGCCGAGCGCCTGGGCCATCGACTCGGTGAACTGCTCGGCGGCCTTGCGCTGCTCGGGCGTGGTGTTCGGGTCGGCGGCCATCTTGGTGCGCTCCTTCTCCATCTGTGCCTTCATGTCGATCTTCGCGACCCAATGGCCGTAGACGCCGGTGTTCTCCACCGTTTGGTCAGGCTGCGGCCCTTCCCCGGCTGTCGTCGCCTGTGGAAGCTGTACGTCGGTTGCCGGTTGCTGGCCGTTGCTGACGGTCTGTAGCTGTGGCGCGCCGCGGTCTTTGTCGCCCATGTAGACGTCGAGCGCCTTCGTGTCGAACTTGCCCTCGGTGCCGAGGGCGGTCGTGTCTTCGAACTTGCATCCGACGGCGAGCAAAAGAGCTGCCATCGCCAGGCCCGTACCAAGCTTGTTCAGAGCGGACATAAGGTCACCAGTGACGATTGTCGTCACTGGCTCGTTGGCGCGTTGCTGAGGGATTTACCGGCTTTACTGGGCATCGTCCCTGGTGAAGACGTAGCCTTGGTTCGTGGCGCTGGTGTTGTGCTCGAAGGTCAACTGCCTTCCGTCCTGCGAGACGTCGAGGACCAGTGCGGCCGCAGACCCGTTCGCGCCCGCGATCTGGAAGTCGAAGGGACCCTTGGGAACGAGGCTGACTTTGTGCTCGGAGTAGGTCCAGGTGCCTTCGCCCAGCCTTGAAGTGTAGGTGTGGTCGGCCCTGAACT
The DNA here is from genome assembly GCA_946479035.1 of uncultured Chthonomonadaceae bacterium. Next base: position 6,433 of record CAMLDW010000061.1, read on the forward strand.
CGATCGGGAACGCGAAGTTTTCGGCGAACGCCTGTGCTGCCGCCGTGAGCGGCTTGTCCTTGGCTTCTTTCTTTGCCTCGTCGCTGATCTGGACCCTGCCTGTCCACTTTCCGAGGAGGCTCTTTTCTGAAAAGCCGCAACCCGCGAGCAACAGAGGCAACAAGAGAACCACGCACCTCTTCATCGAGCACCGAGCGTACCGCCATTTGACTCTGCAGAGCCTCCTCCCTAGCCTAGGCGGGCCGGCACCTGGAGGAACGGTAAAATCGGCCTCCCATGGATTACCGCCGGACGTACATCCGCGACCTGCTGGGGTCGCAGCCGGGCGGACAGGCGAGCGCGTTCGGCTGGGTGAAGACGCGGCGCGACAGCAAGGGGGTCCACTTCGTGCAGCTGAGCGACGGCTCGTGCTTCCAGGACCTGCAGGTCGTGATCGAGGCTGGGCAGGTGCCGGAGGAGGAGCTGAAGAAGGTCACGACGGGCGCCTGCGCCCGCTTTGACGGCACTCTGGTCGCCTCCCCGGGCGAGGGGCAGGCTGTGGAGCTGAAGGCCACGGGGATGGAGGTGTTCGGACCGGCTGACCCAGCGACTTACCCGCTGCAGAAGAAGGGTGCGACGATGGAGTTCCTGCGGGAGATCGCGCACCTGCGCGTGCGCGGGAACACATTCGGGGCGGTGATGCGGGTGCGCAACCGCGCGGCGTGGGCGATTCACAAGTTCTTCCAGGACCGCGGTTTCTCGTGGATCCACACTCCGGTGATCACTGCGAGCGACGCGGAGGGCGCGGGCGCGATGTTCGCTGTGACGACGCTGATGGAGTCGCACGGCGGGAAGTACCGGCTGAAAGGGGACGACCCGACGCAGGACTTTTTCGGCAAGCCTTCGTTCCTGACGGTGAGCGGGCAGTTGAACGTGGAGACGCAGTGCCTGGGGCTGACGAACGTCTACACGTTCGGCCCGACGTTCCGCGCGGAGAACTCGAACACGGCGCGGCACCTGGCTGAGTTTTGGATGATCGAGCCGGAGCAGGCTTTTTGCGACATCGAGGGGAACATGAACCTGGCGGAGGAGTTCGTCCGCGAGGTGATCAACGACGCACTGGAGAACCGCGCGGACGACCTGGAGTTCTTCGACAAGCGGATGGAGCCGAAGCTGCTGGAGACGCTGAGGCACGTGGTGGAGTCGAAGTTCGAGCGGATCACCTACACTGAGGCGGTCGAGCTCTTGAAGAACAGCGGCGAGCCGTTCGAATACCCGGTGCAGTGGGGGAGCGACCTACAGAGCGAGCACGAGCGGTGGCTGACGGAGACGAAGATCGGCCGTCCCGTGATCGTGACGGACTACCCGAAGGAGATCAAGGCGTTCTACATGTACCAGAACGAGGACGGCAAGACGGTGCGCGCAATGGACGTGCTGGTGCCGCGGATCGGGGAGCTGATCGGCGGGTCGCAGCGCGAGGACCGGCTGGAGCGTCTGGAGCGGCGTATTGAGGAAATGGGGCTGCCGATGGAGGCGTACTGGTGGTACCTGGACCTGCGGCGGTTCGGTTCAGCGCCGCACGCGGGGTTCGGGCTGGGGTTCGAGCGACTGATCATGTACCTGACAGGGATGAAGAACATACGGGACGTGATCCCCTTCCACCGCGCCGTGGGTCAGGCGGAGTTTTAGTTGCTCAAGATCTTTAAGGGCTTCGACCCGCGCTTGGCGGCCGAGCTGAAGTCGCAGCGGCGGTCCATCGTGAAGGGGCTGCTGTGCGTGGGGATCGGCGCGCTTTTGACGGCGGCGACGATCCCTCTGACGGAGCGGGCGATGCGGGCGATCGGCGACGCCGCGCCCGTGAGCGTGGACGTGCGGGACGCGCGGTACGGCGACCAGGAGATCGCGAAGGAGTTCGGGGTGAGCGCGGCAAAGGCGCGCGAGGCGATCTCCAAGCACCCCGCCGACCCGCGCGCGGCGCTGCCGAAGTCTGGGGACCTGGCCAAGGAGCTCGGGATCACGAAGGCTCGCGCGCAGGAGGGGCTCGACCACATTGCCGCCTCGTCGGGAGGCAAGGCCGAGAGCGCCTCGGACGTCGCCGAGAGGCAGAGCCAGGCGCTGCGGACCCTCGGCTGGATCTGTCTGATCGTAGTCGGCGTGTTCGCGCTCAAGTACACGTTCACGCGCGGGCAGACGTACTACCTGAGCCGCGCGGCGACGCGGCTGGCTAGCGACCTTCGCATCCGGCTCTACGACAAGCTGATGCGGATGCCGGTGACGTACTTCAACGAGCGGCGGACCGGCTCGATCCAGAGCGTGCTGACGAACGACGTGAACGTCTACCAGAACGCGGTGAACATCATCCGCGACTCGATCGACGGGCCGTTCAAGGCGACGGCGGCGCTGGTGACGATCTTTGTCATCCAGTGGAAGCTGGCGATCGTGGCTGTGCTCTTCATCCCCGTGTTGGCCTGGTTCGTACAGCGCAACGGCCGCAAGATGCGCGAGGCGCAGGCGCAGGTGCAAGAGGACCTCTCGGTGCTTACGGGAGTGAGCCAAGAGGGGCTGACCGGCGCGCGTGTGATCAAGGCCTTCGCCGCCGAGGACCGGATGTCGCGCATCTACACCGTGCTGGTGGAAAAGACGTTCGCCAGCCAGATCCGGGCGGTGCGGCGCTTTGCGCAACTGCGGCCGATGGTGGAGTTCGTGGGCGCGGTCTCGCTGGCGACGATCCTTTACATCTGCGGCTACATGGCAAGGGCAGGGACGTTGCACATCTCGGAGATCGTGGCGCTGACGCTTGCGCTCGACATCATCAACCAGGGAGCGCGGGCGCTGAGCAACGTGAACAACA
>CAMLDW010000062.1 GCA_946479035.1 uncultured Chthonomonadaceae bacterium
CCGCAGTCTCGCCCGCGACGTAGCCCGTCGAGAAGGCGGCCTGGAGGTTGTAGCCGCCGACGGGGCCGGCGACGTCGAGCGCCTCGCCGCACAGGAACAGCCCGGGGCACCGCAGCGAGCGCATCGTTTGCGGATCCACCTCGTCCAGCGCGATGCCGCCCGCGACGACCTCGCCCTTGTCGAGCATCGGGTCCTTCACGAGCCCCAGCTTCCATCCCTTGAGGCACTCGACGAGCCTGTTGCGGCCCGCGCGCGTGAGGTATCTGCCGCTTCTGAGTCAGACCCCCTCCCCATTCATCATTCATCATTCATCACTCTCTCCCCGCCCCCGCTCCCAAAACCCCAAACCTCACCCTCCAGTCCAGGGTTTTAGACCCGAAAACCTAGAGTGGAGACTCATGTTTGAGCTGATCCTGCGCGTTTTGGTCGCCTCGGGGGGCATGGCTGCGGCCGGAATCCTGGGCCGGCCCGGGTTCGAGCTGACCTGGAAGGTCGCCGCGGTCTTCTCCGCCTACTCCTACCTGCTCTACATGATCGGGCAGAAGGGGATGAAGAACCCCGGGCTCGCCGGGCTCGTGGCCGTCGCGGACTGCGGCGTGGTCGCGATCTTCCTGGCCGACCTCGGGCTGATCGCCAACTGGGGCGCGCTCGCCGCGGTGCCGATGGTGATCGCCTACTACCGCGACCGGGCGAACGCGGCAATGATGTCGCCGATCGTCGCCTCGTGGCTGCTGGTCGGCGCGAACCTCTTCGGCGGAGGCAACGCCTTCACGGCGACGCTGCTGCTCCACGCGCTCGGCGTGCTGGTGCTCGGGGTCGCGCTGAGTATGGCGCGCACGGCAAGGGAGAACCGGAGGGCGAACGAAGTCCCGATGCCAGAGGCGCACGCCACCCTGCAGGTGCTCAACCAGTACGCGGCGCAGTCCAAGCAGGCAGCGGGCGAAACGATGCCCGTCGACGCACAGGAGTACCAGGAGTTCCGCGAGAGCTTCCGCACGCTTTCCGATTCGGCACGCGACCTGGAAAAGCGCGGGCGCAAGGACCGCGCCTGCGTGCAGCTCTTTGAATCGGTCGCACGCCAGCCAGGGTCGCCTTTTGCCGCCATCGCCGCGCGCGTGCTGGACCTTTCCGGCGCCGAGGGGGTCGGCGTCTGCACGCTTTCCCAGTCTGGCGAGGCGCTAGCGGTGCGCAGCACCGCGGGCCGGGTCGAGACATCTTTGCAAGAGGCCGTGATCGAACTGCCGCGCCGCGCGACCGACGACGAGATCGAAGCGCACGCCAAGGCCGTGGTCGCCTCCCTTCGCGACCCCGCCGGAGGCACCAAGTTCGCCAGCGTGCTGCTCAAGGTGCGCGGCAAGCTCGTCGGGATGCTCGCGCTGTTCCACCCGAGCGGCATCGAGCTCGAAGCCTCGCTCCGCCGTACGAACGAGACCGCCGACTTCCTCGCCGAGCTCCTCATCGACTGCCAGGTCCGCGAGGACGAGCGCAGGCGGATGAAGGAGGCCGAACTGCTCTACACCGTCGCGACGACAACGCTCGGCGCGGCGACGCCGGCCACTCTCGCATCCCGCGTCGCGCGCGACCTTTGGGACGCCGTGAAGCTCGACCATCTCTCCGTGTGGACGATCGAAGGGGGCACGGCCGAACTGATCGCGCACGAGGGGACCGACCTGCAGGCGATCAACGACGTGGCCTTCCCCCTCGGCAGGGGACTGGAAGGCTGGCTGCGCAGCGGAGCGCCCGTGCTCAGCATCGAGAACGGGCGCAACGACGCCCGCTTCCCCTCGCAGGAGGCCGTGCGGCGAAGGATCGGCAGCCTTCTGATCGTGCCCCTCGAGTTCGGCGCCGCACCGTTCGGGTACCTCGTCGCCTCCACTTCCCGGCCCGCCGCGATCGGCGCTGGCGAGACCGAGACCCTGCGCGCCGTGTGCGCGGAGCTCTCGCAGGCCCTGGCGCGGATGCTGTCCGGCGCGACCGGCCCGGAGGGGCTCGCCACCCCCAAGGAGTTCTATGAGATCGTGCGGCAGCAGGGCCAGGGGTGCCTGGTCTATCTCGAAGTGCCGCAGCGCGAAGAGCTGAACGAGGCGTTCGGAAAGCCCGCGATCGAGCACGCAGTGCGCCGCTTCGCGGTCAGGCTCAAGAGCGAGCTGCCGGTCGGCGCGGCCATGACGCGCCGCAACGAGGGCGACTACGTCGCGTTCGTCCCCTCGACCGACGAAGCGTTCGTCCGGGCCTGGGCGAACGACGCGACGACCCTCGCCTCGATGGTCGGTGTCCGTACGCCCGACGGGCGCACGAAGATCCCGCTCGCACTGCGTGCAAAGGTCGCACCCCTCAACCAGCAATTACACCGGATTTCCCCAGGGCGGGTGGCGTAATGTTGAAAACAGGTATCCGAGCGGCTTTCGGCATGGCCCAAACTGTCGTCAGTGAACGGGCGTGCTTGACGGTGAAGGCCGTCGTGCCGGCCGAACTTTCCACTGACGGTGAAGCGCGCGTTGGAAGCGGAGAGACGTGCGCCTCGCCGTATGCTGATTCATCAGCGAGGACCATGTTACAGACATACGACTGGAAAGGAGCGCTGGAGAGCTGTCGGGAAGTGCTCAAGCACGATCCCGACCATCTCGGTGCGCTAGAAGTCTCCGCTCAGGCGCTGTGGTTCGCAGGCGAGTACGAAAAGGTCGTGCTCACGACGAACCGTCTCCTGATGCTCAACCCGCTCGAACCCGGATACCGTTACACCCGTGGCATGGCGCTCATGTCCATGGGCCAGCTCAGCCGCGCGGCCGACGACTTTCGCCAGGCCATCGCTCAGAGCGACCACCCGAGGTTCCTACTTCAGGTCCAGAGCGCCCTCGCCGCCATCGAGGAGTACCAAAGGGGCGGCGTCGCGCGGACCGACGTCCTTCGGCTTGTCAGGCGGCACGCGGAGTTTGGCGGGCTCTCCGACGTGCGCGTACACTAGGCCGACTCCACACCAGGACCAGGGCGCCCGTACCGCGAAGAGCGGCACGGGCGCTCGATTTTGCAGCGCTTAGGCGAGGTCTTTGAGCGCCTCCGCCTCCATGGTTCGCTCCCATGGGAAGGCGGGGTTGCCGAAGTGGCCGTTCTTGGCGGTCTGGCGGTACCGGAAGTCGCGCAGGCCGAGGTGCCGGATGATGCCCAGGGGCGAAAGGTCGAAAACGTCGCTCACGCGCTTGGCGATTTTGTCGGGGTCGGCCCTTTCGGTCCCGTCCGTCTCGATCTGGACCGAGACGGGCTGCTGCACACCGATCGCGTAGGCGAGCGCGACGGTGCACCTGTCGGCCAGGTTCGCCGCGACTATGTTTTTGGCGACGTGGCGCGCCATGTAGGCCGCGCTGCGGTCGACCTTCGTCGGGTCCTTGCCGCTGAACGCACCGCCGCCGTGGGTGCACATGCCGCCGTAGGTGTCCACGATGATCTTGCGCCCGGTGAGCCCGGTGTCGCCCGCCGGCCCGCCCTTTACGAACCGCCCGGTCGGGTTGAAGTGGTACTTGATCTCGCCCTGCACGTACTCGGAGTAGTCCGCGAGCACCGGGTCGACGATGTGCGCCTTGATGAGCGCCGCGATCTCCTTCTCGACCTTCTCCTCGTGTTGCTGCGAGACGACGATGGTGTCGATGCGCTTGGGCTTGCCACCCTCATAGATGATCGAGACCTGGGACTTGGCGTCCGGCCGGAAGCCGACGCCTGGGTCTTGCCACCGCACGCAGACGGACTGGCGCATGAGCGCGTGCGCGACGGAGATGGGGAGCGGCATGAGCTCAGGCGTGTCGCGCGTCGCCATGCCGAACATCATCCCTTGGTCGCCCGCTCCGCCGGTGAGGACGCCCATCGCAATGTCTGGCGACTGGGGCTGGATGGCGACCAGCACTCCGCAGTTCTCGCCGTCGAAGCCGATTCGCGTGTCGGTGTAGCCGATCGACTTGATCGTCTCGCGGACGACGTTCTGGACGCTGACGTAGCCTTCGCTGGACACTTCGCCGGAGACGATCGCGACGCCGTGGGCGAGCATGGTCTCGATGGCGACGCGGCAGCGCTTCTCCTCCGTGAGCTTGAGCCGGTCGTCCTCCGCCAGGAACTCGTCGAGAAGGGCGTCCGAAATCTGGTCGGCGACCTTGTCTGGATGCCCCTCGCTCACGCTTTCCGAGGTGAATATCTGGGTGTTGCCCATCTTCCGCAGGCCGGAGGATACCTTTGCGAAAAAGTCGCGGGCCCCGAGTCATGAGTCCCGAGCGGAGAGCCGCACGCTCAGAACTGGTCCGTCATGAACAATTGTGGCTGGCAGGGGACCGAGTGCGCCATGACGAAGAGCTCCTTAGCGCTGTTCGCCAGGGGCACTTCCAACCTCTTGGTCAGGGACTCGAGCCCGAGCCAGCTCGTGCCGGGCATCACGGGCCAGGCGCTCTTCCCCTGGGCGACCAGCGCCTCGCGGCAGAGGTGCGGCTCGACGCAGACGTACCCGCCGTCAGCCGCCTCGCACGTGCGTGGGATCCATCGCCAGTACTTCCAGCGCTGTTCGTCGCGCAGGAGCCGGGAAGCGTCGGACTTGGCCCACGCGTCGTACTTCTCGCGCACCTTTGAGAAAGGCAGAGGGTCCAGGGCGCCGATATCGAGGTTCGGCACGACCGGGCCGCGCACAACGAGGTCGACCGTGCTAAAGCCAGCGCGCCGGTACACCTCTTCCTCGTGCGCGAAGAGCAGGCATCCGGGCTCGCCGGCCGCCGCACCGTGTGCGAGCACGTGCTCGATCAGGCGCTGCGCGAGGCCCCTGCGGCGGTGGGCAGGCTCCGTCGCGACGCCCGCGACCCCGAAGGCCCGCCCGAAGCCGAAGGTCAGCGGGGTGGTCGTCAGGATCGCCCGCAGCTCTCCCCCCTCGAAGAGCGCCCACTTGCGTCCCAGGTCGAACAAAGGCTCCTTGAAGAAGACGTGGCGGGCCCGGGCCGCGTCCAGGTCAAAGACCCGGCACAGAAGGCCGAGGAAGGCGCTCGCCTCGTGCTTTCGTATCGTCCTAATCTCGATCAATCGGGTGCGGCAAGCATAGCAGAGCGGGTCTAGGGCTCTGGCGGCACAGGGGTTCTGATACACTGCCGGGTACCGGATGGAAGGTGACAGTAGCACTACGGTGCTGTTGAGCGTGCTACTTCTCTTGGGCACTGCGTTCTTCGTGGCCGCCGAGTACGCGCTGGTGGGCGCGCGGCGCAGCAAGATCGAGGCACTGGCAAGGAAGGGGAACCGCAACGCCAAAAAGGCGCTCAAGGCGCTGGACGACCGCTCCACGTACATCGCCGCGACCCAGATCGGCATCACGATGATGGGGATCGGGCTCGGCGCCCTGACCGAGCCTTACATCTCTGGGCTGCTCGAAAACGCGTTCGCGCGACTCCCCCACCAGGCCGCCGGCACGATCGCGGTGCTGCTCGTCACCTATCCGATCGTGGTGGTCGGCGAGCTGACGCCCAAGTACGTGACGATGCGCCATGCCGAGCGCGCCGCGCTGCTCCTGATCGGACCGTTGCGGGTCGTGATCCCGGTGCTGCGGCCGCTGGCCAGGCTGTTCCAAAGGACGACCGCGATGATCGTGCGGCCGTTCGGCATCGACCTGAACGCGGCTGAGACGCAGGGCATGACCCGCGAGGAGTTCGAGGTGCTTTTCCAGACCGGGCTGGACGAAGGCGAGTTCGACGAGGCGCAGGCGCTCTTCCTGACCAAGACACTTCGGTTCGACACGCTCGACGCCGAGGACGTGATGATCCACCGCCTCGACGTCCAGTGGCTGCCGCTCGACACTCCGCGCGCAAGGCTGCCCGAGCGCATAAGCCAGATCAGGCACAGCCGCATCCCCGTCTGCAAGGGAGACATCGACGAGGTGGTAGGCGTGCTCTACGTGCAGGACCTGGTCGCGCACTGGGACGACCCGGACTTTTCGATCATTCGCATCTTGCGCGAGCCGGAGTTCGTGCCCGAGACGTTGACGCTCGACAAGATGGTGGAGCACATGCGCAAGATGAAGACGCAGATCGTGATCGTGCGCGACGAGTACGGCGGAACCAGCGGGCTCGTCACGCTCGAGGACGTGGTCGAAGAGATCTTCGGCGACTTGGAGGACCGGCTCGAGAGCGAGCGAGCGCCGATCGAAAGGACCAGCGAGGCGCGCGTGACCGCCCGCGCAGAGGTGCGCTACGACGAGCTGCTCGCCTTTTTGCGACTGGACAGCGCGAGCGGAAAGTACACGACCCAGACGCTCGCCTCGATCATCGTCGACGAGATCGGGCGCGTGCCCAAGATCGGCGACAGCGTCCGTCTGCCGATCGGCGCGCTCAAGGTCGAGAACATGGCGCGGCAGCGGATCACGCGGGTCTCGGTGCTGCTCGACCTCGCGGCGGTGCGCTCTACCGAGGCGGTGGACTAGCCGTGGGCGCTCGCGCATCCAGGTTGGACCGGCGGGCGGTGAGCTACGAGCACCCGACCAAGCTCGTGTCGCGGCTCTTCCGCGAGATCAAGCCGTACCGCAAGACCCTCGCGGTCGGCATGGTCCTTACGATGGCGCAGGCCGCCTTCGGCTTCATCCCGCCGCTGATCCTGGGCGACATCGTGAACAAGCTGCAGTCGGGGCGACCGATCCACACGTGGCTATACCTCTGCTATGTGATCGGGTTCGCCTCTGGCGCAGGGGTCATGAGCTACGCGGTCGGTTTCGTCAACCAAAGGCTCGGGCAAACGTTCCTGCTCGACATCCGCGAGAAGCTCTACAGCCACATGCAGTCGCTGCCGATGGGCTACTTCGAGCGGAGGCAGCCTGGAAAGATGGTCAGCAACGTGATGAACGACCCGGGCACGATCTACAACCTTCTGGTGACGAACCTGAACACGATGGCGGCGGACCTCGTTCAGCTCGTGCTCGTGCTGTTCGTGCTGTTCTCGATCTCGCCCAAGCTCGCACTGCTCGCGCTGATCGCGACGCCGCTCTACGTCTACAACGTCTGGGTGACGCTCAAGCCGATCTCCAAGACGAGCGAGGACATCCGCCACATGCGCGACGAGATGTTCGGCGACATGCAGGAGAAGCTGACCGGCATCCTGGTCGTGAAGGGGTTCGGGAAGGAGCAGTGGGAGATCCGCAGCTTCCACGGCCTGACGCGAGGACTGATGGACTCGAACGTCGAGCAGAGCGTGCTGGGCACACGGATGTGGACGATCGCCGACGGCCTAGGCGGCATCGGCCAAGCTCTGATCCTCTACTTCGGCGGCCTGATGGCTCTGCGCGGCGAGATGCAGTCCGGAACGCTCGTGATGTTCCTGCTCTACTCGGTCGGGTACGTCTACGGCCCGATCGTGCGCACGCTGCTCGTGCTCGACCCTCTGGCGCGCACGCAGGCCGCGCTCGCGAGGATCTTTCGCACGCTCGACACCACGAACCCGATCGTCTCCGTGCCGGACGCGCCCAAGATCCCGCCGATCCGGGGCGAGGTGGCGTACGAGGACGTCTGGTTCGAGTACGTGCCCGAGACGCCCGTGCTCAAGGGCGTGCAGCTCCGGGTCTCTCCTGGAGAGCTCGTCGCATTCGTCGGCTTTTCCGGGTCCGGAAAGACGACGATGGCGAACCTGCTCATGCGCCACTACGACCCGCAGGCCGGGCGCATCCTGGTCGACGGGACCGACATCAAGGGCGTGGACCTCAAGAGCTACCGAAAACAGATCGGCTACGTGATCCAGGACAGCCTGCTCTTCGACGCGACGGTGATGGAGAACATCCGCTACGGGCGGCTGGACGCGAGCGATCAAGAGGTCATCGAGGCCGCGAAGGCCGCCAACGCGCACGAGGCGATCGAGTCGCTGCCCAAGGGCTACGAGACCTCGCTCGGCGAAAAAGGGATCGACCTCTCGCAGGGCGAGAAGCAGCGCCTCGCGATCGCTCGCGCGCTGCTGGCCGACCCGCGGATCCTCATCCTCGACGAGGCGACGTCCTCGCTCGACTCTCAGACGGAGTCGCTGGTGCAGCAGGCGCTGGAGAGGCTGCTGAGAGGGCGCACGAGCTTCGTGATCGCGCACAGGCTTTCAACGGTCGTCAAGGCGGACAGGATCGTCGTGCTGGAAGACGGGAAGATCACGGCGGTGGGCAAGCACGCGGACCTGCTCAAGCTGCCCGACGGGCTCTATGCCAGGATGTTCCGGCAGCAGTTCGCCGTCGCGCTCTCCACAAGAGAGACGGAACAGACATGAATCAGGGGCGACCGCCTTGCAACACAAAGTCCTCCTCGCCAAGGACTTAAGAAAAGTGCGGAAAGGGCTTGCACCCCCCCCCAGTGATGTATCTTGTAGACACGGCTATGCGGGCTGGCAAGGGAATTGCGGTCGCGTTTGGCCTGCTCGTGGTAGCGGCCGCTCTGGCAGGACTGGCTGATCCCTATTATCGGGCGTCGGTTCGAGCAACGGTCAACAGTTGGTTGTCCCATAAGCCGCCGTCAGACGGCGGAGGAACGTGCGGATGTCAAGCAGCTCAGGAAAAACAGGATTCACGCTCACTGAAGTCCTCGTCGCAGTTGGTGTCATCTTCATCCTCGCAGCGATAGTCGTTGCGGCGACGGGGCCGATGAG
>CAMLDW010000063.1 GCA_946479035.1 uncultured Chthonomonadaceae bacterium
TGACTGGAGTTCAGACGTGTGCTCTTCCGATCTTAAACGTTGAAGTCGAAAATGCTAGCCGGGCGGCTGGCCGAGCTCGTGTGGCTCCGCACTTCAGTGCGGGCGGGTGGCCGAGTTTGTGTGGCTCCGCACTTCCGTGCGGTGGGTAACCGCCTCCCTTCAACCTAGGGCGGCGCGGCGTTACGGGCTCCTCGCTGGCCGTCCGTTCGAGCCAGCCTGGAACCGTTCTTTGCGCGTCCGGAGGACCACAGGGCACGCCCGGACAGACTCCGGTACTCCCCGGCACGGTCCCGGTTCCCTCTCCCGCTCGCGCGGGAGAGGGTTAGGGTGAGGGCATCCGCTCAAAACCCGCGCGTCCGGGCGTGGGGAAAAATGACGCTCCCAACCTGCCGCCACCAAAAAAAATGGCAAAAAAACGGCCTCCCCCTTAACATCCGCCCCCACGATTCGCCACGCACCGTCCCCTCCCCCTTGGGATTGGCCGCGCGAAGTCTCCAGCGGAGACTTCGCCCGCGCCAAGGTTAGGGTGGGGGTCACAGCCAAGCAGAACTCCTCTCGGGAGAGAGCCCCGCGCGCCGTCCCCTCCCCCTTGGGATTGGCCGCGCGAAGTCTCCAGCGGAGACTTCGCCCGCGCCAAGGTTAGGGTGGGGGTCACAGCCAAGCAGAACTCCTCTCGGGAGAGAGCCCCGCGCGCCGTCCCCTCCCCCTTGGGGGAGGGTTAGGGTGGGGGTCCAGTTGTGACAACATTCCTGTGATCGAATCCCATGCGTCTGCCAAGACCCAGCAAGGCACAGACGAACAACGCGCGACGGCTCCGGCGCACGATGTCCGAGTCGCAGAAAAAGCTGTGGCAGCAGCTCCGCCACCACAAGACGGGGTTCCATTTCAAACGGGAGGTCCCCTTGGAGCAGTTCACGCTCGACTTCTACTGCCACGAGGCGAAGCTTTGCGTCGAAGTCGATGGTCAACAGCACGACGATGTGAGGGACGCTGCGCGCGATGCGTTGCTCGAGCAGCAGAGCATCACGACAGTTCGTTTTGCCTCCCGCGAATGCTTCAAGAGCCCGGAGCGCGTTGCAGCAAGAGTGAAAGGGATTTGCATCGAGCGAACGGGACGGGATCCGGACCGACCCCCACCCTAACCCTCCCCCTTGGGGGAGGGACCGGGCGCGCCACAGCTTGGGTGATAATGATGCCTATGGCACCGTGCAGGGCCGACGAAGGCGCGCGAACGCGCAAAGCGCGCTTCGCCCTCGCGCTCTGCCTGCTCTTCGCCCTGGGGTGCGGGCACCGCAACTCGCTCTCGGGCGCGGCCTGGCAGGCCCTGCGCGACGGCGCGGACTTCGAGCTCGTTTCGCTCGACCCCATCCCTCCTGAGGAAAAGTCCCCCGACATGCTCTATGAGTGGAAAGTGCTAGGTCGCGCGAAGGTCACGTCTGCCGAAGTGCGGGAGAAGCTCATAGGTGCGCTCGAGAAAAGCATCGCGGAACCGGACTCGCTCGGGCCGGCAGGCTGCTTCATGCCCCGCCACGCGATCTCCGTCACTTACGACGGGCACAAGTACGACGTCCTGGTCTGCTTCCAATGCTCGTGGATCTATTGGTACGTCGATGGCAAGAAGCAAAACCCGGGCCTCGTCATCGGTTCCTCCCAGCATGCGACCTTCGACCAAGCGTTCAAAGGCGCGGGCCTCCCTCTCGCCGACGTGGAAAAGCGCTAGCTCTTGCGCTCCTTCATGCGTCGGTACTCCTGTTGCCGAGGCACAAAGAGACGATTGACAGCTAGCGCCTCAACAGGGTTTCAACAAGCCACACGACGCCCAGAACCAAGAAGTAGATCGCGCCCAGCCCGAACAGCACGAAGAACGCGAACCGCATGTGCCGCCGCGGGTACCAGCGACCCTCGCGCATCTGGCGCGAAAGCACCTTGAGCGCCTCCTGCTCCGCCGCCTCGAGCCTCCCTTTCTCTTCCGGCGTCAGCCTGTCCAGTTCTTCCTGGGTCACGGCTTACAGTGTAACGCGGGCGGGCGCGCATGCGCCCGCCCGCCAAAAGGACACTCACAAGTCCCCCGGCGCCTAACCGGTCCGCACGCCGACGTGGATGTTCTCGGGCGGCGTGATCCCCGCGAACTCGTACACCAAGCTGCCGTCCTCGCTCACAAACCTCAGGTCGAGCATGTCGACGAGGTGCCGGTGCTCGCCCTCTCCGATGAACACGTTGTCGCTCACGTGCACGCGCAGGTGGCCGTGGAACTCGTGCGCGACGCCGTGCAGGTCGGTCAGTACGAGCCCGGCCGGCCCGCCGAACCACGCCTGGTTGTGGTCGACCACCAGCTCGTTGATGTGGTCGGTCCGGATCGCGACGTGCCCGTGCTCGGGCACGAACGTGCCGAACTCGAACCTGCCCTCGGCGGGGTTGTCGTCTACTTTGCGGACGGCAAAGGCGAACCTGGCGGTCAGGCTGGTGTGCGGGTTGGTCAGGATCCCGCTCCCTTCGGCGAAAGCGACGTGGTGCGGCGTGGAGACGATCTGCGCATGCCCTGCCGCGAAGAGACCGAGCGCTAGCGCGGCCCAAAACATCCTAAAACGACTCATCTCTTTCCCCAGGGCGGAGCCCCGCCCCACGAGCCCTTTGACTTCCCTTCGGCCCGCCGTGTTCGGTCGTTTTGTGGCTTTTTTCGCCGCTTCGGCCCAAGCGGGCCGGACCGGAACCGGCTGGAACATTTTCCACAGGCCGCGCCTCTAAGCGCTCGGAGATACCGGCAACGAGGCCGGTCCACGAGATGAAGACCATCTTCAACAATCGAATAGGGACGCTGCTCTTGGCGGCCGCCCTGCTCCTCACACCCATGGCCGCCCGGGCCCAAGGTTCGACGGTCGAAGTCACCTCCGTCGACAACTACGGCGGCAACAGCAACGTCACGACGAACAAGCCCAACGAGACCGTCACGGTCACCGAGCTGGACGCCGACCACAAGCCGGTCCGCTCCTGGACCGGCAAGACCGACGGCACCGGCAAGATCACGATCCCAGCCGGGAGCAACCTGAGCAAGCCGTACCTGCGCGTCGCGCTCGCCGACCCCAAGATGGCCGAGTTCGTCACCCCTAGCGAGATCAGGGCGAACGAGCCCTTCACGTTCGCGGCGAGCGGAGTCGTCGAAGGCGAAGTGATCGACGTCAAGACCGTAGAAGGCGAGGTCGTAGCGACCAAGAAGCCCGACAAGTACGGTCGCGTGTTCCTTCCCGCCGGCCTCGCTGCCGGCGCCTACCTCATCTCTGCCAACCACGGCAACAGCTCGCGGCTCTGCAACATGGTCGTCGCCCCGCCGCAAGGATCCGCGGACGTCTTGGACATGAGCACACCGATCCTCCCGTCCACCGAGCACGGCACGATCAACGTGCCGAACAGCGGCAACGCGATGGGCCTGACGAACACGATCGGCGGGCACGAAGTTCCGGTCCTCGCTGCGAACTCGCACCAGATCGTGACCGCCGCTCCCGCCGACTTTGGCGTCAAGCCCGGCGAGACGAGCTACTCGGTCGTCGACAAGGCGAGCGGCAATGCGCTGCAGTCCGGTAGGGCGGTCGTCTATTCGGCCAGCGCGAAGCTGACGCAAGTCAAGGTGCTCAGCGGCACCGAGACGCACCTCATCCTGACGGTCGAGCCGAAGAGCATCGCCGGCACGGCGACGGCGCACGTCCTTTCCGGCCCAGTCACGTTTTCAAACGGCGCGAACGATATGTCGCTGCCCGTCGAGAACGGCAGGGCGGAGTTCCCCGTGCAGTCGCAGGCAGGTTCGAACGGCCAGTTCCAATTGGGCTGGAGCTTTGATCCCATCAAAGGCGCCAAGGAAGCCCTCGACTGGGCAGGGAGAAAGATCCGAGAGGCGATCGAGGGGCTTGGCAGCGGCGCGCAAGGCGGCGGTGCCAAGGGCGGCGGTCTCAATGGCGGCGGTCTTAATGGCGGAGGCGCCATTGGCGGCGGTGCCAAGGGCGGAGATACCAAGGCGCTCGATGACGACGGATGGGTCAAGTTCAAGGACGACGACGGCCGGACCGGCAGGAAAAAGATCATCCAGAGCGGCGAGGGCTTCAAGCAAGAGGCCAAGGTCTATGACGACGGGACCACCGTGACCACCACGGAGCGGACCGGCCAGAAGCGGAAGACGGTCGAGACCGAGACTTCGTCCACCCGCAGCGGCGAGCGGGTGGTCGTCACCGAGACGATGGAGTACGAGCCGGACGGCAAAGGCGGATGGAAGCCAAAGAGCGGCAAGCGAGTGACGAAGAAGATCGTCGGTGGGAAGTCGACCGAGTCCACTGAGACATGGTCGCCGACTGCGGGCTGGCACTAGCGCCGACTGCCATCGAACGAGCCAGGGGCCCTGCCGCGCGGTGCGGCAGGGCCCGCTAGCGCGAGACCCGGCGAACGAACTCGAAGATCGCCTGGTGCCCCGGCGGGACCGTGCCGTCATAGAAGTAGCGCTCGATCCCCAGCGAGTGCCCGAACCCCGTGAAGTAGTGGAACTCCATCTTGGTCTTCCCCGCAGCCTTCGCCTTCGCCTCCAGCATCTTTACACCCTCGATCGGCACGGACGTGTCCATGTCGCCCTGGAAGAATCCGATCGGCAAGTCGAGCGTGGAGAGGTACGACCACAGGCTCCCTTGAGCGAAGTGGTCCTTGAACCAGTTCTTCGGCGTCGCGACCGCGGCGGCGCTCGCGGCCCACTGGTCGAGCAGCGCGAAGTTGTCGTTCTTGAGCGCGTCGAGGTACGGCTGCGTGAGCAGCTTCATCTCTTCCAAAGTGAAGAACCCGTCGCCGTCCTTGTCGAACACCGAAAACTCCGCGCCGCGCAGGGTGTTCGCGCGGTACTTGAACGGGTCCGCCTCGAACTCCGCCTTAGAGACGAGCGCGTCGCCGTTCGCGTCAAACGCCTGGCGGTACGTCATGTACGCTCCGTCCGACATGATGTAAGCGAAGTCGTAGCGCATGTTCGAGGTGAGCACGCCATAGAGCACGAGCCCTGCAAAGAGGTCCGGCACCGTTGAGGCCACCTCGGCGGCGATGAGCGTCCCCTCGCTCGCGCCCATCAGGTAGATCCTGTTCCGGTCTACGTCCGCGCGGCCGCGGATGGAAGCGAGCGCGCTGATCGCGTCGAGCACCTTGTTCTCGATCGTGCTGGTGTCGTAGACCGCGCGGTCGATCTTCTCGTAGCGCGGCGGCTGGTCGCCCATCTCGATCCCGCGCCCGTCGTAGCTGTAGAACCCGACGCCCATCTCCGGAAAGTTCTTGCGATAGACGTCGAAGTAGTTGAACGAGCCGTCCTTTCCGCCCGCGCGCTTCATGTCGACGGTCATCCCCTCGGCGGTCTGCATATAGATGACGACCGGGTGGGGGCCCGGCGTGTCCGGCATCACGAGCTTGCCGCGCATCTCGTACTTGTCGTGTGTCGAGAAGAAGACCTCGTAAGACTTGGTCGCCTGTTGGGTCGTGGCAATCAGTGCGGCTGCGAGGAGCATGCTGCGATTATGGCAGGGCGAAAGCGCAGCAAAACGAAGGGCCGCGCAGGTGCGCGGCCCACCATGAACAAAGCGAGCCTAAATCCGCACCGTGCCTAGCCGCCGCCCTTGGCCTGGGCAGCCGCGTAGTCCTTCTTGCTCTGCGCGATGATCTGCGCGATCTTTTCCGTCGTCAGCTTGTCGTGCTTCTCTTCAGGGAACCCCTGCCAGCGCACGATCCCGTCGGCGGAGATCACGAGAGCGTGCGGGATGCCTTTGACGCCAACCGCCTTATGCATCCTCTTCCCCGGGTCCGTCGCGACGTTGTACTCCATCTTCGTCGTCTTCATGAACCCATTGATCGTCGCCACCGCCTCGTCGCTGACCCCGATCACGACGAGGTCCTTGTTGAACTTCTTCGCCCAAGCGCCGAGCACCGGGATGCCTTCACGGCACGGAGGGCACCACGTCGCCCAGAAGTCGATGATCACGACCTTCCCTTTCGTGTCCGGCGCCGCGCCCGTCAGCCACTGCGCGACCTCGAACTTCGGCGCGGGAAGGCCTCGGAAGTCGTGATCAGCGTAAAGCGTCTTCTCCTTCACGATCGCCGGGTACCCGTCGTCACCGGTAAAGCCGGTCACGAGCGCCATCGTAGTCACTGCCAAGCCTAGGATCGTCCAGTTGCGTCGGTTCATCGCGTTCACCTGTCTGACGTCTATTGTATCGCCCGGCCCCGTCTCCTGGTTCCGCAGTACGCTTTTCTACCCACCCATCCAGGCACAGGAAGAGGCGACTTGGCGTCTATAATAGCTAGAAATGTCCGACGAGCTGACTGTCATCATAGAGCCGAGCGAAGAGGGCGGGTTCACAGCCTATGTGCCTGAGGTGCCGGGAGCCGTCTCTGAAGGTGAGACGCCCGAAGAAGCCAAGGAGATGGTTCTGGATGCACTTCGTGAGCTGATGGCATACCGCCGCGAAAAGGCGGTTAAGAGCTTGGCCAAGGGTGCCGTCGTCACTACAGTGCCGCGCGCCTCCTGAGCTTAGAACGGGCGCTGTATCTCTAAGTCGTCGCAGATCCGCCGAACCGTTCCCCGCTTTAAAACGGAGTGCCTCGGTACTGCCGCAGTGCGCCCCGACTCCACTTGCTCCCAGATCTCGTGCCGCGCACCCTGTCTGACAAGACGGCATCCTTGAGCCTTGAGGTGCCGCTCGAATTCTCTCTTCTTCACCAGCCTGCTCCGACACCGCAAGTTACCGCATGGAAGACGACTCAGCTATGTCGAGCAGCTGCTTGCTGGAGGTATCTGCTGCCGACTTGCGGCCCGTCGCCCGGGCACTCCGCTGGTATCCTCTGCCAACTCCAAATGGGCTTTGAACAGCGCACGCACGACTGCGGATCTCTCCGCGCTGAGCACGTCGGAAACGAGGCCACCGTCAACGGTTGGGCGCACAAGGTGCGCGACCTCGGCGGGCTCCTCTTCGTCGACGTGCGCGACCGCACCGGCATCGTGCAGGCCGTGTTCGACCCCGACGTCGTGAAAGGCGCGGACGCCATCAAGTCCGAGACCTGCCTCTCCCTCTCCGGCAAAGTGCGCGACCGCGACGAGAAGAACCGCAACCCCAGGCTCGCGACCGGCGACGTCGAGATCGCCGTCTCGCGCTTCGAAGTGCTCAGCCAGAGCAAGGTCCTCCCCTTCCCCGTCAGCGACGAAGAACTGATGGAGAAGGTGAACGAGGAGCTGCGCGTCAAGTACCGCTACCTCGACCTGCGCCGCCCTTCGATGTACCAGCGGCTCGCCGTGCGCGCGGCAGCCGTGCGTCGCATCCGCGCGTTTCTGGACGAGCGCGCGTTCCTCGAGGTCGAGACGCCGATCTTCACCCGCTCCACACCCGAAGGAGCGCGCGACTACCTCGTGCCCTACCGCCTCGAGCCCGGAAAGTTCTACGCGCTGCCGCAATCGCCGCAGCAGTACAAGCAACTGCTCATGGTCGCGGGCGTCGAGCGCTACTACCAGATCGCCAAGTGCTTCCGCGACGAGGCGCAGCGCGCCGACAGGCAGCCGGAGTTCACGCAGCTCGACCTCGAGATGTCTTTCGTGACGCAAGAGGACGTGCTCTCGCTCATGGAGGCGCTCACGCTCGAGGTCGTCAACGGCCTCATCGACGAGTTTTCGCTCGATAAAGAGAGGGTCGCGTCGTTCGCGCGGCTCACCTACGACGAGTCGCTCGAAAAGTACGCGAGCGACAAGCCGGACCTGCGCTTCTCTCTCGAAGTCTTCGACGTCTCGCAGATCGTTGCAGAGAGCGGGTTCGGCGTCTTCGCAAATGCGGTAAAAGCTGGCGGCAAGGTGCGCGGCCTGCGCTACCCCGGCGGCGCAAAGCTCAGCCGAAAGGAAGTGGGCGAGCTAGAGGAGTTCTGCAAGTCCGCCGGCTCCAAGGGCATGGCCTCCCTGTACGTCGAGGGCAAAGAGTCCGAGGGCTCGATCGACGTGGACGGGCTCTACGTGCGCGGCTCGATCGCCAAGTTCTTCAAGCCCGAAGAGCTCAGCGCGATCCTGATCAAGGCCAAGGCGATGCCCGGCGACCTGCTCTGCTTCATCGCCGACTCGTGGGCGGCTGGCAACGAAGTGCTCGGACGGTTGCGCAACAACATCGGCGCGCGCGCAGGGCTGCGAGACCCGCGCATGCTCGCGTTCGCTTTCGTCGTGGACTTCCCGCTCGTGGACTGGAACGAAGAGGAGCAAAGATGGGACCCGACGCACCACCCGTTCACCTCGCCGAAGTCCGCCGACCTCGCCTTCCTCGAGTCGGACCCCGCGCGCGTGCGGGCCGACTGCTATGACGTAGTGTGCAACGGCACCGAGTGGGCCTCCGGCTCGATCCGCATCCACCAGCCTGACCTGCAAAAGCGCGTCTTCACCCTGATCGGCGTGGACGAGAATCAGCAGAGGGAGCGCTTCGGACACATCATCGAGGCGTTCCAGTACGGCGCGCCGCCGCACGGCGGCATCGCGCCCGGCATCGACCGGCTCGTGATGTTCCTGCTGAACGACGAGAACATCCGCGAGGTGATCGCGTTCCCTAAGCTCGGCGGCGGCTACGACCCGCTCATGGA
>CAMLDW010000064.1 GCA_946479035.1 uncultured Chthonomonadaceae bacterium
GGTGGCCGTTGTTCGTGTGGCTCCGCACTTCAGTGCGGTGCCGAGTGCGCCCCGAGCGTTCCCTCTCCCTTGGGAGAGGGTGTCTACAATCCAAGTCCTTCCCCTCAAGCCCTGAAGGGGCGCGATCAGTCAATTGGGCTGGAATCAACAACGTACCGACCGCGACCGTCGCCTATTCAAGATCCATGGCCCCAAAGAGGCGAAGTACCAAGCCAAAGTGGCCACACCACCGGTCATCAGGATCTCCGCAACCCGATTCTCCTCGATCCCTGTGTTTGCGGCGAGAAACCTTGCCTCCGCGTCGGTCGGCAGCGTCTGACCCATCCAGTACTTCTGCCACTGCACTCGGTATTCGTCGTCTGCTCGCCGTCCCTCCCAGAGCGCCTACATTACGAATCCGACCGGCACTAACAACCCCAACCAGCACAGGAATGCGATCCTACGCGCCACACCCTACTATGACCCACCAAACACGGCGGGCGGGTGGCCAGGCTGATCCTCTGGCCACGCTTCTGTTGCTCGCGTGGCTCCGCACTTTAGTGCGGTCCCCGGACAGGTGGGCGGGCAGCACAAACCCGAAGCCCGAGACCCTCAGACCCGAAACTCGAAACCCGAACCCCGAAACCCCAGCCCCCAACCCCCCTCCACACCCCGGCAAAAGCACCGATAATCCCAAGGTGGCAGGCCCTGCACGACAGGCTCAAATGACGCTGGCGGAGATCCTCTCCGCGCTCAGCGCCGCCCTCGACCTTGTCGAGGGCCAGCCGGAGGGCCACGCCGTCCGCACCTGCCTCCTCGCAATGGCGATCGGACGACGGCTCGGGCTCGACGAAAAGAACCTGGGCCGCCTCTATTTTGCCAGCCTCGTCAAGGACGCCGGCTGCACCAACAACTCCGCCCGCATCCAGCAGATCTTCGGCGCCGACGACCACCTCAGCAAGCGCGCGGTCAAGCTCATCGACTGGACCAGCCCGCTCGAGTCCGCCAAGTTCGCGCTCAAGCACACCAGGCCGAAGGACGGCTTCTTGCGCAAGGCGCGGCACCTGATCGCACACCTCGCCCCGCCCGCCAAGGTGATGGACGAAGTGACGAGCGCGCGCTGCACGCGCGGCGCGGACATCGCGCGCTCCTTCGGCTTCGACCAGGCCGTCGTCGACGCGGTATACAGCCTCGACGAGCACTGGGACGGCAAGGGATCGCCGCAGCACTTGAAAGGCGCAGAGATCCCTTACCTCGCACGCATCCTCTGCCTCGCGCAGACGATGGAGGTCTTTGCTAGCACGTTCGAAGAAGAGTCGGCGTTCGCGATGGTGCGCGACCGCCGAGAGAAGTGGTTCGACCCCGACGTCGCCGACGCCGCGCTCGCGCTGCAGAACGACTCGAAGCTCTGGGACCAGTACTATCTGATGCTGCGCGACTCCGTGCGCGCGCTGCCGATGCCCGAGGCTGCGCAGGTCGCCACCGAAAAGCACATCGACGAGGTCTGCGCCGGGTTCGCGCAGATCGTGGACGCCAAATCGGTCTTCACCGCCAAACACTCGACCCGCGTCGCCAATTACGCCCTTGAAATAGCCGACCAGTTCTGCTTTGACGAGCCGCGCAAGAGGACCCTGCGCCGCGCGGCGCTGCTCCACGACATCGGCAAGCTCGGCGTGCCCAACGCGGTGCTAGACAAGCCAGAAGCGCTGACGGAAGAGGAGTTCAAGCTCATCAAGCAGCACCCGAAGTACACCCTCGAGATCCTCTCTCCAATCCGCGGCTTTGAAAGGATCGCCGAGGTCGCCTGCGCCCACCACGAGCGGCTCGATGGCACCGGCTACTGGCGCGGCCTCAACGCCAAGCAGCTCGACATGGACATGCGCGTCATCGCTGCGGCGGACGTATTCGACGCCCTCAGCGCCCGCCGCCCCTACCGCCACGCCATGCCGATCGAGGACGTCTTCGCGCTCATGGACAAGATGGCCTGCAGCCACCTCGACCCCGACTGCGTCGCCGCCCTCCACCGCATCTACTCCGACGCCCTCCCTCTCGCGGCCTGAAGCTACGCCCGCCCCTTGTTGCGCAAAGCGATCACGAGAACCACGACGGCGATCGCCGCCAGCACCACCATCCCGGCCAACCGGCCCATTGCATACTCGCTCACTTCCCAGTCACTTCGATCCCCTTGTTACCCCAAACCGTGGAAAACCCCTGACGAAAACCGACGGGAAAAAGTGTCGGTAAAATACCCCTTGACACCATAAATCTGGGGGTGTATAGTGTCGCTGAACCCCAGATGTGGGGTCAAGGCCATGAAGTGTCCCTATTGCGGATTTGAAGACCACAGGGTCTTGGAGTCAAGGCCCGCCCGGGAGGGCGACGCGGTGAGGAGGAGGCGCGAGTGCGTCGCCTGCAACCGTAGGTTCACGACGTTCGAGCAGGCGGAAAAGCCGCGCCTCCTCGTCGTTAAGAGAAGCGGGCAGCGCGAAGAGTTCGACCGCGAAAAGGTGCTCTCCGGAATCCAGCACGCCTGCCACAAGCGGCCCGTGCCGGCGGAGGCCATGGAAGCGGCAGCCGAGCGCATCGAGCAAGAGATGTTCGACCTGATGGAGCTCGAAGTCAGCACCAGGCGGGTCGGCGACAGGGTGATGGAGGAGCTGCTCCAGCTTGACGCGGTAGCGTTCGTTCGGTTCGCGAGCGTCTACCGCGAGTTCGAGAGCCCGCAGGAGTTCGCAACGGTCGTCAACGCGATCAAGCGGACCAAGCGGGACATCAAAAACCCGGGAGTGGCTGCATCTATAGTGAAGCAGCTCGCCGGAACGGTAGACTAGAGTCTACTAACACAGTTTCAGCAATCAGTCCATGGGAAGGAACCGCATAAATGAAGATCAATAGAGTGTTCACGAGCGCCAAGGGCGGCGCTTACGAGGGAATCGAGTTCGTACCGAGAACCAGCGAGATCCGGAACCCGGACGGCTCGCGGGTGTTCCACATGGAGGGCGTGATGGTGCCCTCCACGTGGTCACAGGTCGCGACCGACATCCTCGCGCAGAAGTACTTCCGCAAGGCCGGCGTACCGCAGCAAGAAGGCGGCGACGGTTGCGAGACGGACTCGCGCCAGGTGTTCCACCGCCTGGCGGGGTGCTGGCGGTACTGGGGCGAGAAGTACGGTTACTTCGACTCAGAGGAAGACAGCCAGGCGTTCTATGACGAGCTTTGCCACATGCTGGCGACGCAGAAGGCGGCGCCGAACAGCCCGCAGTGGTTCAACACGGGGCTCTTCTTCGCGTATGGGATCGAGGGCGTGGCGCAGGGGCACTACTACGTCGACCCGACGACCGGCGAACTGAACAGGAGCCTGAACGCCTACGAGCGGCCGCAACCTCACGCGTGCTTTATCCTGAGCGTGAAGGACGACCTCGTGAACGAGGGCGGGATCATGGACCTGTGGACGCGCGAGGCGCGCATCTTTAAGTACGGCAGCGGCGTGGGCACCAACTTCAGCAAGCTGCGCGGCGAGAACGAGCGGCTCAGCGGCGGAGGAAAGTCGAGCGGGCTGATGTCTTTCCTGCGCGTCGGTGACCGGAGCGCGGGCGCGATCAAGAGCGGCGGCACGACGCGGCGCGCGGCGAAGATGGTGTGCCTGGACGTCGACCACCCGGACATCGAGAAGTTCGTCAACTGGAAGGTGATCGAGGAGCAGAAGGTCGCGTCGCTCGTCACGGGCTCGATGCTCAACCACAAGCACCTGAACAACATCATCAAGGCCTGCAACGCCGGCGGTGCGAACCCGCGAGAGAACAAGCAGCTCAAGCTGGCGATCGCGGAGGCGAAGGCCGACGAAGTCTCGCCGAACTACATCCAGCGGGCGATCCAGCTCGCCGAACAGGGCGCGACCGGCATCGACTTCCCCACCTACGACGCAGGGTACGAGAGCGAGGCGTATGTAACAGTTTCGGGCCAAAACTCTAACAATTCGGTGCGCGTGACCAACGTGTTCCTGCGCGCGGTCGAGGAGGACCGCGAGTGGGAGCTCAAGTCTCGCACGACCGGCGAAACGACCAAAAAGGTCCGCGCGAGCGAGCTATGGGAGGACATCTGCACCAGCGCGTGGGCGTGCGCCGACCCCGGCACGCAGTACGACACCACGATCAACGACTGGCACACCTGCCCCAAGGGCGGGCGCATCAACGCGAGCAACCCGTGCGTGACGGGAGACACGCTGGTCAGCACGCCGAGCGGGTACCGGCGAATCAAGGACTTGGTCGGAGAGCGGCCAGAAGTGGTGAACGGGCACGGCGGCCGTTCGCTCTCTTCGCGTGTCGTCATGACCGGGCACAAGCCTGTGTTCGAGCTCAAGACGGCTTCGGGATATCGCCTCAGGCTTACGGCGGACCACCGCGTCATGACCGCGAACCGCGGCGACGTGCCTGCGATCGAGCTCACGAAGGACGACACGGTCGTGCTCGAGCGCACAGGGTTTGGGAGCGAACGTGTTTCTGCCCCGCTTGCGCGCCTGATCGGCGCTGCGCTCGGCGACGGCTGCATCACTCTCGGCGAGAGCCAAGACCGCCTGTTCGTCACGCTCGGCAAGGAGGAAGGCGAGGTCGCAGAGCGGCTACGAAGCGACTTGGAGTCTGTCAAGGCAGAGTTCGCGACCGACGGCAGGTCCGTCCGGACGACGGCTGTCCTGACGACTCCCACTTCGCTGCGCGTCGGCACGTCGGTGCGCGGCGTGCTCGACGCGATGCGCCGGTATGCCTCGCTCGAGGATAGCGCCGCAGAGAAAGGGATCACCGACGCTGCGCTCGAGCTCGACCGCGAAAGCCAAGCGGCGATGTTGAGCGCGCTGTTCACCACCGACGGGACGGTCGCCGACTACAGCGATAAGTCCCAGTACGTCGCGCTCGATTCGACGAGCCTTCTAATGTTGCGGCAGGTGCAGCTCATGTTGCTCGGCTTCGGAATCAAGTCGAAGATCTATGAGGACCGCCGAGCGCTCGGGCAGACGAGCGCGATGCTCCCTGACGGAAGGGGAGGCCTGGCGGAGTACGAAGTCGAGCAGACGCATTCTCTGCGCATCAGCAGTTCATCGCGCGTCGTGTTCGAGCATGAGATCGGATTCCTGCCCGAGAGCGCAAAGGCGCAAAGGCTGAGCGCGCTCAACCGGAGGGTCGCGGCGTATCGCGACCACCTTTACGACCGCGTGGCCTCGCTCACACCGTGCGGCAGCGAGGACGTGTACGACCTCACAGAGCCAGAGACCAGCCACTTCGTCGCGAACGGCATCGTGGTGCACAACTGCAGCGAGTACATGTTCCTCGACGACACGGCGTGCAACCTGGCTTCGATCAACCTCGCGCGGTTCTACGACTCAGAGAGCGGAGAGTTCGACATCGAGGGCTACAGGCACGCGATCAAGCTTTGGACCGTGGTGCTCGAGGTCTCCGTGCTGATGGCGCAGTTCCCGAGCAAGGAGGTCGCGCAGCTCAGCTACGACTACCGCACGCTCGGGCTCGGATACGCCAACCTCGGCGCGCTGCTCATGCAGATGGGGATCCCTTACGACAGCCCGCAGGGCTTTGCGATCGCTGGCGCGCTCACGGCGGTGCTCGGCGGCGAGTCCTACGCGACCAGCGCGGAGATGGCGAAGGAGCTAGGCGCGTTCCCGCGCTTTGCTGACAACAAGAAGGAGATGCTGCGCGTGGTGCGCAACCACCGGCGCGCGGCTTACGACGAGCCGGACGACCAGTACGAGAAGATCGACATCAAGCCGGTGGGCATCGACGCCGAAGAGTGCCCCGCACCGATGCTCAGCGCCGCGCGCGACGCGTGGGACCGCGCGCTCGCGCTCGGCGAGCAGCACGGCTATCGCAACGCGCAGGTCACGGTGCTCGCGCCGACCGGCACGATCGGGCTGATCATGGACTGCGACACGACCGGCATCGAGCCGGACTTCGCTCTCGTAAAGTTCAAGAAGCTCGCTGGCGGCGGATACTTTAAGATCGTCAACCAGAGCGTGCCCGCAGCCTTGAAGCGGCTCGGGTACTCGCAGGAGCAGATCGAGGACATCGTGGCCTACGTCGTCGGACACAAGACGCTCAAGGGCGCGCCGCTGATCAACCACGAGACGCTGACGGAGAAGGGGTTCGACACCGACGCCCTGCACCGGCTCGAGGCCTCGCTGGAGAACGCGTTCGAGATCAACTTCGCGTTCAACAAGTTCACGCTGGGCGAGGAGTTCCTGCGCGAGCGGCTGCACGTGCCGGACGAGATGCTGAACGACTGGTCGTTCGACCTTTTGAGCTTCCTCGGCTTCCCCAAGGAGCAGGTCGCGGTCGCCAACGAGTTCGTTTGCGGCGCGATGACGATCGAGGGCGCACCCCACCTGCGCGATGAACACCTGCCCGTGTTCGACTGCGCGAACAAGTGCGGCAAGACGGGCCAGCGCTTCATCAACGCCGACGGGCACATCCGCATGATGGCGGCCGCCCAGCCATTCTTGAGCGGCGCGATCAGCAAGACGATCAACCTGCCGCAGAACGCCACACTGCGCGACATCAACGACGCCTACATGCTCTCATGGAAGCTCGGGCTGAAGGCGAACGCGCTTTACCGCGACGGATCGAAGCTCTCACAACCATTGAACGCCTCGACCGACGACGCGGCGGCGGCGATCCTCGAGGCTTCGCTGGAAGAGGCTTACGGCGCGCCGGAAGAGCAGGTCGCGGCGGCGGCGCAGAGGCTCGTTTACCGCTATATCTCGCGGCGGCGGCTGATGCCCTCGCGGCGGCGCGGCTATACGCAGAAGGCGCGGATCGCGGGGCACAAGGTGTACGTCCGCACGGGCGAGTACGAGGACGGCACGCTTGGCGAGGTGTTCATCGACATGCACCGCGAGGGTGCGGCGTTCCGCTCGCTGATGAACTGCTTTGCGATCGCGATCTCTTTGGGCCTGCAGTACGGCGTGCCGTTGGAGGAGTTCGTGGAGGCGTTCGTCTTCACGCGATTCGAGCC
This sequence comes from uncultured Chthonomonadaceae bacterium, assembly GCA_946479035.1. Next base: position 6,997 of record CAMLDW010000064.1, read on the forward strand.
GAACGGGCCGGTGCAGGGGCACGACAACATCAAGATGGTGACGTCCGTGATCGACTACATCTTCCGCGAGCTTGCGATGACGTATCTGGGGCGCTATGACCTGGTGCAGGTCTCGCCGGAGGACCTGCGCGGCGACTACGCGGGCACATCGCGGCAGGCCGCTTTGGAGTTCGAGGACGAGGAGGAGGGGGCTGACGTGGAGGGGCACGCGCCGGGGTTTACGCGCGAGGACCACTCTTCGCACGGGTTTCGGAAAGGGCAAGGGCCAGAAGCGCTCTTGACGAGCGCGGTGGTCGAGAACCCAGTTGGGAACGGTTTCAGTTCCGGCGCGAGCAAGCCCGAAAGGGGCCAGCAGAGTTCCCCACCCCCTAGCCCCGTTGCGCGGCTTGGCGCCCCCGCAGGAGACGATCAAGGCGGCAAGTCCGCGACAGGATCGTTCGCGGAGAGGGGGAACGCGGCCGCGGTGCTCTCTGCGCCTTCGATCGACGTGCTCGCCGACCGGATCAGGGAGGCGCGGATGAAGGGGTACGAGGGGGACCCGTGCAGCGAGTGCGGCTCGTTTACGCTGGTGCGGAACGGGGTGTGCCTGAAGTGCAACTCCTGCGGCGCGACGAGCGGGTGCAGTTAGTCCCTAATAATAGTAGAATGGAGATAAACAATGGATTGGTTTGTCCAGCCCCAGACACAAGAAACACGAGCCGCCCTCTGGCGGGCTCTCAAAAGGGAGTGCGGCGCCGCCCTCGAGCAATGGCTGGAGTCGAACGCAAAGCGCGACGCGCGACGACGCTGGCCAAGCGGCAAGAACGCTATGAACTCAAGCGCCTGGAAGCGGCTGAGAGAATTCGTGCAAAGCCTCCCGGATGCAACAAGAGCTGAGCTTCAAAGCGTACTAGAGCTTTCTGCAGGAAGAATCCCAGATACGAAGACTCGATCGCTGCTCCTCATGGAGGACGACAGAGCTGGAGCGAACCGGGATGCCGGGAACCAGGAAGATGATCAAGCTGGAATTGAAGAGTCCCGGGAGGAACTCTTCATTCCAGTTCACAAGTTTATCTGGCTCTTTCAGGAGGAAAAACGAGTCGTCGACACACCGGCGTTTCAACGATTGCGCCTGCTGAGTCAACTCGGCATGAGCTATGTTGCGTACCCAGGGGCAACGCACCGCCGGTTCGAACACGTGCTCGGCGCCGTTGCAGTGGCGAACCGCATCATAAAGGCACTCGGGCACAACGCGCGCAGGCCAGATCCACCAGAGTATGCGACTGATCCACGGTGGAAATACAAGCTTGCCACTGCACTCTCCGACAAGGAGCAACGGTTCATACGCTTGGCCACATTGTTGCACGACATTGGTCATCTGCCATACGGTCACACCATCGAAGACGAGTTGAAGAGACTCGGAAAACACGATGGCCGGGAACGGCTGCAATTAGTTCTGGACAAAACGAACTGGTTCGGAGTATCGCCAGAAGTGCTCGAGAGTCGCGATAATGAGGCTAACCAGTCCCTCCGCGTGGTAATCGACACACATTATGCGAGACATATCCCTGCCGCAGTTGCGA
>CAMLDW010000065.1 GCA_946479035.1 uncultured Chthonomonadaceae bacterium
TCGGGTTTCCGAAGACGTCTCTTGTCACTTTCTTCTTCCTGCGCCAGATTGATACCCTACCTCCGAGACTGTCAGTAACGGCGGGTGGCCTTCCTGCAAGCGCCCCGTCGCACGTGTGGCTCCGCACTTCAGTGCGGTGCCCGTCGGGCGCGCGCCGGTGCGCCGTCCCAATTGCGAATCGAAATCCCGACAGACGCGACGAAGCCAAGTCGCCTCCTCGGTCCCCGCGCCTTTCCAGACAGCAGTGCCCGCGCGCAGCATGGGTACATTGTACGACTTCGGCGAGCCGCCTGTAGTCGTGTCCGCACGGCTTCACCCCTTCCTCCCGCTGCCCCATGGGCCGCTCTCCCTACTTCTGAAACACCCTCCACCTCCCGCTCGTCAAAGCAGTTAGAAAGGCAGTACAAGCAGTCGCCCGAAAGTAGAGTAGGGCGGGGACCGGGTTAAGAGCCCGGAATCGACACCGGATTCCCGCTCCCTCTCGCGCGAAGGAGGGTCCGTGTGAGGGCATCCGTTTCCCACAAGGCGACAACATGGCGACCACCAGGCGACGCCCCCCAAAAAACATCACAAATCCCCATTTAAAATGGGATTTCGCCGCCTTTTGCGGCGCACAAAAAACAGCCCGACGCCCAGCACCAAGAGCGTCCCCGGCTCCGGGACCGCAGTGAACCGCGCAGCCAAGTTAGCATAAGGCTCCCCGCCCCAGCTATAGGCCGTCCAGTCCGACCCGTTGCCAGAAAGCCAGAACCAATCGTCGCTAAAGCCGACGCTCGCCGGGTTGTAGTACGACGGCCCGATCTCACCGACAGACCCCTGTCGGTTATAAAGCTGCACTGTCCATACAAAGTGCCCCGGAACCGTCACCTGCGGCACGGCAAGCGAATACTCATTGATCCCGTGCATGGTGACCAAAGAAGAGATCAGCCCAGAGTCATAGAACACGTCCCCGGGGGCGTCGTCGCTCGCGTTCATGTCCCGGAAACGGATCCGCGCGTCCAGGGTCCCAGGCGCGGTGCCGCGGTAGGTCATCAGGAACGTGAACCCCGTGACCTGCCTGGCAGTCCCGTCCAGCCAGATCTCGTCCCCAGCCTCGTCGCTGTCGTTCAGCCAGTCCGGAAGCAGTTGCACGTTGTTGTTCAGCGAGCTCGTCGTGTTGTCGTACACGACCTGCTGCGCGCTGCCATGGCCAGACAGCGCGAGCAAAGCTCCCAGGGCGAACAACAGCCTCTTCATGCTTATCCGAGCGTCACGCTAGTTGAAGTGGTACCCGACCTGGTCGAACGAGAACGGCCGGGAAATGGTCACGGACAGTCCGCTGCGGTGCAGGACGCGGGCGCGCACCTCGCGCGTCCCGCCATTTATGAACCGCCCCGGATTGCTCGAGACCGTTACGGCCACGAACGAGTCGGCGGTCGTCGTGGGGCTCGTATTCAGCAGCTCCCAGGCGGAGCTCGTCCAGTTCCAGAACTCGACCGTCTGGTTTCCGCCCGTCCCCGGAGCGACGGAGTCCTGCGACTCGATCCCGATCGTGAAGCTGTTGATCGTTCCGACGGGGGCCGTGATCGAAGTCTGGATCCCCATCCCGGCGCCCGCGTTCGGCAGGATGCCGGGCTGCAGCGCGAGCTTGTTGTCGTCTGAGAGCGCAAGGCTCAGCAGGTTGCCGCCAGTGGTGACGGACGACACGTTATCGAAGCTTTCGACCGGTGTGAGCACGATCGGGCCCTTGGTGTCGGCAGTGAGGGTCGAGCCCGTGCCAGGCTTGAACAGGGTCAGGCTGGAAAGGGTCGAGGCCGGCGGGCGGTTCGAGTCAAAACGGAAGTTGAAGATCGACGCGTACATCAGCGGGTTCGCGTTCGGGTCTCCCGAAGCGCCGGTGGACCACTTGATCGTCCCGCCGACGACGTTCGACGTCCATTGATTGCCCGCGTCCTGGTCGATGTCGTGGAAGCCGATGTTCTGAACCACGGTTCCGGACTGCAAAGGCACGATGAACTCCCGGATCTGCCTGTCGAGATCGTGGTTATAGGCCGCGAACTCGTAGTGCCACATCCCATTGCCGAGGCTGGTCGTCTGCACGGCTACGATGACGTCCCCTTCGGTCTGCGGGGCCGCGGTGGTCCGCATCTCGCCCCAGCGGTTGATCGCCGGCCCTTGGAGAATGCCGCCGTCGACGTTTCCATTGACGCTCCAGGCAGACCCGTTCCACGACATAGTGGCTTGGCGCGAACCGATGTTGTTGTATCGGTCAAAGTCGCTGGCGCTGATGTAGTACGCCTCGTAGTAGTAGGTGGCGCCCGCGTTGCCCATGTCGGCGTCCTGGACGATCAGCCGGTGGGCGACAGAGTCGAGCCCGCTGCCGTCGTTGCGACGGACACAGTCGTTCTGATAGCCGGAGAAGTACGAGTTCGTACAGGTCCACACGCCGGTCCAAGGGTTGACTTCTTTGCGCTCGCCCAGATAGCGCCGATCGCCGTTGTTGCCCGTGCCGTACGTGTCCGAGCAGTCGGGGCCGAGGAGAGACCCAGTGCCTGGGTCCTGGCAGGTGCCGCAACCGTTCGAGTTCGTCGCGAAGAACCCGTGCTTGAGCCACGACCAGCCGACCTGTTCAAACCGGCCGTTCAGGACCCGGTAGAGGTTCATCGCGATGACAGGGTGCGCGACCTGCATCGGCGCTGCCCAAGGGATGTTGCCCGTGCCGACGTTGCACGAGGTCGTAGACATCGCGAGGCCGTTCACACCGTTGGGGAAAGTGCCCGTGTGCCCGAGCGAGGTGAGCGAGCTCATGTTATAAAGCATCACGTCGAGGTTTGCACCATGGCTCTGGTGCCCTCCTCCCTCGCCAGGGGCGACGATCCCGCCGCCTCCGTCTGTGGTCTTCGAGCCGCCGAACACACTGAGCGTTCCGACGAGCGAGCCGGCAAGGTCCGGACGGCCGAGCTGCTGCGCTCCTCGTTTCGTCAGGGACATATCCATCGCACCGACGATCAGCTCCATGTCGTCGACCTTGAACAGCACCTTGGGGCTCGAGAGGTCGAACGCGACGAACGCGGACCTCCCTCTGCCGACCACGACTTGGAACGGAACCTTCGTGTCGTTCGTGCTGACGACTGAAAAGTCGCGTGCATCGAGCGTCCTGCCCCGGCTGGAAAGCGAGAACCCACCGCGCACTGTCACACCGCCGCCATCGGTCCTCTCGAAGCGCCCGTCTCCGAGCGTGAACCGGAGGTCGGAGCCAGCGATCATAAAGCCGCTGGACGCCTCTGCGGTCGTATCGTCAGGATCGGCAGTCTGGTCTACCGTCGTCCTCACGCCGTTCGACGTGAGTATCGAGCCGAAGAGCGAAACGGTCACACGGCCGTTGACCACCTGGAGCTTGCGCTCGAGCGGCGGCTGGAAGCTGAACGCAGCGATCACTGCGCCGACCAGAGCGATGAAAGAGACGCCAAGAAGGACTTTTCCCATGAGTGCACCTTGCGAGGGGGCCTGTCAACTAGGATTGTAACCCAGTCGGTCGCGCTTCGGTGCGTCCTAGTGCTGGCAGATTTACCTGGTGCGCTAGTTGACCTGCACTTGCTGGAACGCCTCGATCACGTCGCCAGCCTTGAATTCGGTCCAGTTTTCGAAGCGGATGCCGCAGTCCTGGCCGGCGGACATCTCCCTGACGTCCTCCTTGACGTTGCGCAGGCTCGAGATCTTGCCCGTGTACACGATCTCCCTGTCGCGCTTGACGCGGCACTGCGCGCTGCGCGTCACCTTGCCCTCCGTAACGTGGCACCCGGCCACGATCCCCGCCTTTGTGAGCTTGAACACGGCCCTGACCTCGACCGTGCCCTGGTACTCCTCTTCGAACTTCGGTTCGAGCATCCCCTTGACGGCACTCTCGATGTCCTCTACTAGCTCGTAGATGATCTTGTAGGTGCGGACCTCGACCTTCTGCCTCTCGGCCTCGATCTTGGCGCCGCCCTCGGGCTTGACGTTGAAACCGACGACGATCGCTCGAGCGGCGCTTGCGAGCAGGATGTCCGACTCTGTGATCGCGCCGACGCCCGTGTGGAGGATGCGGACGTTGACCTCCGGGTTGTTGAGCTTTTCGAGCATGCCGCGCACGGCCTCTACCGAGCCTTGCACGTCAGCCCTCACGATCAGGTTCAGGTCTTTGACCTGGTCGTCGCTGCCTGCGCTCACGAGGTCTTTGAGCGAGACTTTGCGGCGCATCGGTCTCAGCTCGATTTCGCGATCGACCGCGATCCGTGCGTCTGCGACGTCGCGCGCTGCGCGCTCGTCCTTCGCGGGCTCCACGACGTCTCCGGCCTCGGGCACTTCGTCCAGCCCGAGGACCTCAGCGGGCGTCGAGGGCCCGGCCTCCTTGAGCCGTTCGCCGGCCCAGTCGTTCATCGCTTTGAGCTTGCCCCAGGTCTTGCCGACGACGATGACGTCGCCGACGCGGAGCGTGCCGTTCTCGACGAGCACCGTCGCGACGGGGCCGCGGCCTTTGTCGAGCTTCGCCTCGATCACGACGCCCTCTAGCGCGCCGCGCGGGTCGGCCTTGAGGTCCATGACCTCGGCCTGAAGTAGGATCATCTCGAGCAGGCTGTCGACCCCTTCTCCCGTGACGGCAGAGACTTTGCAGGTGATCGTCTGGCCGCCGAACGCCTCGGCGATGAGCTCGTACTGCATGAGCTGCTGGAGCACGCGCTCTGGGTTCGAGCCGGGCAGGTCGATCTTGTTAATGGCGACGATGATCGGGACCTCGGCGCTCTTGGCGTGGCTGATCGCCTCGACCGTCTGCGGCATGATCCCGTCGTCTGCGGCGACGACGAGGATCGCGATGTCCGTGACCTGCGCTCCGCGCGCGCGCATTGCCGTGAATGCGGCGTGGCCCGGAGTGTCCAGAAAAGTGATGAGCCCGTCCTTGATCTTGACTTGGTATGCACCGATGTGCTGCGTGATGCCGCCGTGCTCCTTTGCCACGACGTTCGTCTTGCGGATGTAGTCGAGCAGCGAAGTCTTGCCGTGGTCGACGTGGCCGAGGATCGTGACGACCGGCGGGCGCGGCACGCTCTTGGGCTCCATGACGGCGGTGGCGGTCGCGGGCCTTGGCCGCACCGGGGCGGACTCTCCCCAGGCGACGCCGAAGCCGAACTGCCGCGCGAGCTGTTCGGCTATCTCGTCGTCCAACGTCGTGGTCAAGGTCGCCATGACCTTGAGCTTGACCATGAGCGTCTTGAGCACGTCCTTGTCGGCGACTCCGATCGCGGCGGCGACGTCGCGCGGCGAGCGACCGCGCTGCAGGCGGACGGTCTTGCTCGATCCCAGCTCCTTGATCGCCTCTCGGACGAGGTCGTAGGTGTCCTCGTCGGACTCGAACTGCCCTTGCTCGTGACCGACGCCGAGATCGTCCAGCACGCTTGTCACTTGGACAGGCGCGACGCCAAACTCAGATGCAATCTCGGTGATCGAACGATGCATTCCCGTCTGTTTTACCTCTCGCTGGCCTGTATCTCTTGGGCGAGCCTCAGCGTCTCGCTCAGGCTCACTGGCGCCTTCAACGACCGCTGTAGCCTCTCGGGCTGCGACGCGGCCCCGGTGCATTGGGCCGTACGGCAAAAGTAGGCGCTCCTGCCGACGCCGCCCTGAGCCGTCAGCGCGCCGTCGGAACGCCGGACACGCACGAAGGAGCTTTGCGGTCCCTTCTTGCGGCAGGCGCAACACGTGCGGACCGGCCCTTCGTTCAATCGGCGGACGCGGGCTCCTGCGAAATGGCGGGCTCTTGCGCGGGGACGGTGACGACCGGCCCCGGCGCCGGGCTCATCACGACGGCCTCCGCTGGCTTTGGCGTACCGGCCGCCCGCTCCGCGGCCGCCTGCTCCTCGCTCCTGATGTCGATCTTCCAGTCGGTCAGGCGCGCTGCGAGGCGCACGTTCTGGCCGCCGCGGCCGATCGCGAGCGAAAGCTGGTTGTCCGGCACGACGACGTACGCGCTCTTCTCATCGTGGTTGAGCCTGATCGAATTGACCTTCGCCGGGCTGAGCGCGTTGATGATGAACGTCTCCGGGTCCTCGCTGAACGGCACGACGTCGATCTTCTCAGGGCGAAGCTCGTCCATAAGGGTCTGGATCCGCGCACCGCGCTGCCCGACGCACGCGCCGACGGCGTCGATCCTCTCGTCGTGGCTGATCACGGCGAGCTTGCTGCGCTGGCCCGGTTCTCTCGCGATCGCCTTCACCTCGACAAGGTGCTCTGCGACCTCCGGCACCTCCATCTCGAGCAGCTTGCGGAGTAGGTTCGGGTGGCTGCGGCTGACGATGACCTCGAAGCCGCGCATGGACTCTTCGATCTTCAGCACATAGACGCGCAGCCTCTCGTTCGGGCGGTAGTCGTCCGTCGGGACCTGCTCGCGCTTGGGCAGGCGCACCTCGTGGCGGCCGACCTGCACGAGCACGCTGGACTCTTCCCTGCGCGAGATCATCCCGCTGACGACGTCGCCGACGCGCTCGCTGAACTGGTCGTGCAGGCGCCGCAGCTCGGCTTCACGGAGCTTTTGCTGCAGGACCTGCTTGAAGGTCTGGGCGGCGATGCGCCCGAAGGTCTCCGTGTCGATCTCGACGTCGACGAAGTCGCCGATCTGCGCGTTGGGGTTTCGCTTAATGGCGATGTCGAGCTGCATCTGGGTAGCGGGCTCGAGCAGCTCGCCGACGACCTCTTTTTCCACCACGGCCCCGGTCTTGTACTTGGAGTCGAGCCGGACGTTGACCTCACCGGCTGCGCCCTTGAACTTGCGATAGGCGACAGCGAGCGCGACCTCAAGCTCCTGCCTGAGCTCCTCGAGCGGGATCTCTCGCTCCGTCGCGATCTGCTGCAGCTGCTTCAGAATGTCCATCGCGCCTCCATTGGCAGAACTGATAAAAAAAGGCCGCCCTGAGGCGCCCCGAATAGGTCCCGCCAAGTTGTATGGCTCGATTATATCACAGTCGAGGCTAGTTGGCAGGACTCTCCGGTGTCAGAATCGGGCGTGTACGAAGTCAGGGTCGAGGGGCTGCGGTTTCACGGCCCCCACGGCGTTTTTGAGTCTGAGCGGGCCCCTGGCAACGACTTCCGTGCGCGGATCGCCGCGACGGTCAACGGCTCTGCCGACCGTTCGGACAGGCTCTTTGACACGGTGGACTATGCGGGGCTCGCCAAGCTGGTCCTCGAGGTGAGCGGGTCTGGCACCTTCAACACGCTCGAGCGGCTCGCCGGCCGTTGCGCCGACCTGGTGCTGGAGCGGTTCTCCAAGGTCGTCGCGGTCGAAGTGACGGTCGAAAAGCTGACGCCGCCCATGGAGGCGGTCGTGGAGTCCTGCTCAGCCACGGTCGTCCGGGAACGCTAGAATGGTCTTGTGCAACGAACCGACCTTGAAGCCATCTCGATTGAGGAGCATCGAGCCAAAGTTGCTAGGCTTCGCGCCATGACGCCTGGGGAGCGGTTGACCGAGGCGCTAGAGTTGAAGGAGGCATACCTTCGGCATAGGAAAGTGGCTCTCAATCTTGGGCACTACGCTTTCCAGTGGTCTGACTACTAGCTAGGCTAGCCCAGCTCGGCCCTGTTCAAGAACCGCGGCGTTTTGCGGACCTTGGTCGCCTGCTCGAACGCATAAGCGAACTTGATCAGCGTCGGCTCGCTCCAGGCGCGCCCGAAGAACGTCATCCCGACGGGCAGACCGCGCACGAACCCGGCCGGAACCGTGACCGCGGGATAGCCCGCGACCGCGGACGGCGTCGAGCTTCCACCGCTGAAGTGGTCGCCGTTGATGAGGTCTGTCGTCCATGCCGGCCCGCCCGTCGGTGCGATGATCGCGTCGAGCTTGTCCTTGTCCATCGCGGCGTCGATCCCTTCTGCGCGAGAAAGCCTGTGGTTCTTTTCGAGAGCGTCGAGGTACTTCTTGTCCGTCAGCGGCCCCTTGCCCTGCGCCTGCGCGAACAGCTCCTGGCCGAAGAACGGCATCTCCTTCTCTTTAAGCTTGATGTTCGCGGCGATCAGGTCCTCGAGCGACTTCGGCGCGATCTTCATGCCAGGCCGCGAGAGGTACTTGTTGAGGTCGGCCTTGAACTCGTAGAGCAGGACCTCCAGCTCCGTGTCGTCGTACTTTCCGTGCGAAGGGAGGTCCGTCGGGTCGATCACGGTCGCGCCGAGCGCCTT
>CAMLDW010000066.1 GCA_946479035.1 uncultured Chthonomonadaceae bacterium
GTCTGCGGTCCGGAGGCCGCCCGGGAGGTCGGCCCTCCATTTACTCCTTAGGCCGCCCGGGAGGTCGGCCCTCCATTTACTCCTTAGGCCGCCCGGGAGGTCGGCCCTCCATTTTCGGTGCTGCGGAGAGGCACCCTCCCTTCTCGGCCCGCTAGTCCACCCAATCGGCGACGAAGATGTTGGTCTCGTGCGGTTTGGAGCCGTGCCGGTTCGAGGCCCAGACGAGGCGCTTTCCGTCTCGCGTGAACATTGGGAAAGCGTCGAAGTCCGTGGTAAATGTGACCTGCTCGAGCCGGGTGCCGTCGAGCCTGACCGTGTAGAGGTCGAAGTTCGGGCCGCGCGGGTCCTTATAGTTGGAGGCGAAGACCACGCGCTTGCCGTCGGGCGAGAGGAAAGGCGCGAAGTTCGCCGCGCCGAGGTGCGTCACCTGCTTTTTGTTGGAGCCGTCGGCGTCCATCACCCAGATCTCCATCGCAGTGGGGCGGACGAGGTGCTGTTTGAGCAGCGCTTCGTAGTCGGCGCGCTGCTGCTCGGTCATATCGAGCGGCCCGCGGCGGTACACGATCTTCTTGCCGTCCCACGAGACGAACGGCCCGCCGTCGTAGCCCTGATTGTCGGTCAGTCGCTTGATGTTGAACCCGTCGAGGTCCGCACGATAGATGTCGAGGTCGCCCTGGAAGTCGCTGGTGAAGACCATGTATTTTCCGTCGGGCGAGATGGTGGTCTCGGCGACGTAGCCGGGGAGGGATAGAACGGTCTCGAGCTGCCAAGTCCTCAGGTCGCGGCGGTACATCTCGTAGTGCTGGTTGACCATCCAGACGTACCCCTTGCTCATGTCCACGTCCGGCTGTTTGGCCGGCCAGGTGCGGTGCGTGGAGGAGAAGTAGACGTACCGCCCGTCGGGGGAGACGTAGCTGCAGGTGCAGCGCCCTTTGCCTGTGCTGACGAGCCTTTTGCCGCTGCCGTCGGCTCGCATCATGAAGATCTGCTCATCGGGATAGCCGGGCTGTGAGGACTGCCAGACGAGGGTCTTGCCATCGGCGCTCCAGTAGGCCTCTGCGTTCTGGCCGCCGAAGGTGAGCTTGCGGAGGTTCTTGAGGTGCCTCTCCCTCGGGTCGGTCTTGAGCAGCTGGGAGTTCGGCCAGCCCTTGAAGTCTTGGGCGCCGAGGGCGACGGAGAGGGCGATCGCGGCGAGCATCGAGAGCGATTGTGGTGGCGCTTTCGGCAGGGCCTACCGACTGCTTTGACGGGTGTTTGACCCAGATGACGCACGGTGCCGACCGCTCCGCTATACTGACCCCAGGAGGAGGCATGGTTTCAGCGATCGTCCTTGGGTTCCTCACCGCCCAGCCGCAGACGGTGACGTTCACTCACGCATGCGCGAGGGCGGAGGTGGTGCTGGCGGACCTGGGGAAGGAGCTCGGCGTGTCCATGAAGCCGAGCGGCAGCGTCATGCAGGACTACTTCCTGGTGCGTTTCGACGGCGTGCCGGTTGCGGAGGCGCTGGAGAAGATCGCGACGACGCTGAACGCGACTTGGAGCGAGAAGGGCGGGGTTCAGTACCTGGGCCGGACGCACGCGCAAGAGCTCGCGGACGCGAAGGAGGAGAAGGACGCGCAGGCGAAGCTGATCCAAGACTGGCTGGACAAGCGCGCGATCAAGGACGAGTACACGCTCGCATACGCGAAAGGTCTGATCGAGAAGGTCTTGCCGATTCTTGCGGACTCCGCGAGTCGGGGCTCGATCAACATCCAGGAGCAGCAGGCGATGGACCAGCAGTCGCCGGCGGGCCGGTGCCTGACGCGTCTGGTGAAGGAGATCGGCGTGGAGACGTTCGCGGACTTGGGGCCGGACGACCAAGTGACTTACGCGCCGCAGCCGAACGCTTTCCAGCGCAAGCTGCCGAACGGCGAGGCGATGCGAGTGTATGAGAGGGAGAACGCGGTGCACAAGGCGGCGATCGCGGAGACGGGCGCAGCCGAGCGCGTCGAGCAAGGCGGCTTCTTCTCGGAGCTGATCCACCCTTACACGACCAGTTTCTACCAGTACAAGGAGACGAGCCTCTCCGTACGGCGACAGGACCTTTCCATCGTTGTGGAGCTGCGCCTGACGGACGGCGGATACTCGCGCGTGTTCATCAACGCCACGCAGCTGAACGCGGGCTCGGTGCCGGACGCGCTGGCGAAGCAGCCGGGGCAGTACGATGCGTCGTCGCTCGAGCAAGAACTGGGAAAGGCGGCTATGGCGATGTTCTCCGGCCAGGGCGACAAGCCCCAGGTCTCGGTGGAGACGCAGGCCTTGATGATGGATCCTGTGGCTAACGAGCCTTTGAGCCTGCTCGGCTCGCGGTGGCTGCTCGCATCGGCTAACGCTCTCGGCCGGAACGTGGTGGCGCTGATGAGCGACGAGATGTACCTGCTTTCGTTGGTAGCGCTCTCGCAGGGGCAGCAGAAGTACGCCTCGATGTGGACGATGGTGCCCCAGATCGGGAAGCCGTACGAAATTGCGATTGACGACAGATGGCTGACGATGCGCCCTGCGGACCGAGCCGAAGTGCGGAGCCAGCGGATCGACCGAGCCAAGTGGAAGGCGTTGATCGGTTCGCTCCCGCCAGGGCGTTCGGCGGGGCTGGACGAGTACGCCGGGTACGCGGCGCTGAGCGACAACGAGCTGATGGTGTTCGTGGCGATGCTGCCGGCGATGTTCGCGGACCAGGCGATCTCGATCGACACGTTGGGCAGGCGCGATCTCTTGGACACTATGCGGGTCTATGCGGGACTGACGGTGACGCAGCGCAAAGCGGCGCGTACGGACTACGTGGAGGTGCCGATCGCGAGGTTGGACGCGCGGACGGCGCGCGCGGCGCGGCGGATCGTGTTCGCGGAGGACTCGCTGCTGGCGCAAGGGCGCGAGCAGCCCGATTGGCGTTCGCCGGGCCTGGTGCGCTACCCTGGATGGGAGAAGGACAAGGCTTCGCGGCTCCTGGGCGCGGGCGTGCCGCGGGGGAGCGTGCTGCGGGTGCGCGTGCTGGAGACGGACCTGCTGTATTCGCGACCGACGACTGGGGCCCGTCCAGGATCGGGAATGACTCCCGAGGACCTGGGCCGCTCGAAGGCGATGAACGAGTTCTATCCGCAGAGCCTTTCGGTGGACGTTGGGTTCGTGTGTTCGGCGAAGGCGCAACAGTTGCTGCTGGAATTCGAGTTTCCTGGGATCGGCTACTTGTACCGGCGCGGACAGGTGGACCTTTTGCCGCGCGAGATGGTGTATGCGCCGGTGACGGACCTTTCGAAGGAGGTGCAGGCGCGGATCGAAGCTGCCTACAAGTCTGCTGCGGCGGAGTACCGGAAGGCGAAGGGAGGCGGTGGCGAATGATCTTCGCTTTCTTGCTTTTCTGCCAACAGCCGCAGACGGTGACGTTCGAGCACGCTTGCGCGAAGGCGGAGGTGGTGCTGGCGGACCTGGGGAAGGAGCTCGGAATGGACCTGCGCCCAAGCGGGACGGTGCAGGACGACTATTTCGTCGTGAGGTTCGCGGGGGTGCCGGTGCAAGAGGCGCTGGATAAGATCGCCAAGACGCTGAACGCCTCGTGGACGAAGCAGGGCGCGGTCACGTACCTGGGCCGGACGCGGCCGCAGGACGTTGCGGACTTCGAGGCGGAGTACGCCGAGAAGGTGCGGCTGATCAAGGAGGCGGTCAAGAGCGGGCCGGAAAAACCGTTCGATGCGAAGGCCGCGGAGGAGCTCGCGCTAAAGGTGCGCGAGTTCGGGACGGTCAAAAGCTACGAAGACAGCGTGCGGTTCCAGCCTTTGGCGGCGCAGCTGCCGGGCTACCGGGCGATGGTCGCGCTGGTCTCGCATCTCGACTTTGACGATCTCGTGCGCACTTCAGCGACGCCGGTGACGTTTGGCTCGTCCGGGGACAGGCCGTTTCCTTCCGGTTCCGAAGCCGTGTTGGAGCGACTCTCAAGAGAATGGTCCGACTACTCCGCCGCCTCGGCACGTGCGGGGCTGCCTTCCACGGACGTATATCAAAAGCTGTCAGGCACCGTGACCGACCTCAAGTCAAGCATGCAGCTCGATGTGCACGTTAGCGAGTCGAACATCATGTTCGTGCTGAATGTGCTCGACACAAACCAGTGGCAGACGATCGGCCGGCTCTCGATCACCTATAACACCGGCGGCGAGGTGCCAAAGTGGGCGACTGGGCTGAACGGCAAGCTGGAGCTCGACGCGCCCTCGCTGCTCTCTGTGAAACCGTCCCAGATCACGGAGGGGCATCCAGAACTGCTCGCGGCGCTGATCGGCGACGGCACAGCGGACACGGCCCTCTCGGTGCCCGGCTCGGCGATGTTGCAAGCGGCGAAGGCGAGGGGCGTCTCGATGGTCGCGTCACTGGGCGACTCTTGCTACCTAGCGCTCGCGACTTCTGCTCTCTCGCCTGAACCGACGAACTCGCAGACTCTCGGCGCCTTGTTTGCAGCGCGCAGTCTGAGGTCGGAGGAGGCGGACGGATGGATCACGGTGGTGCCGACGAACCCTTACCGCGAGCGGTGGAAGCGGATGGACCGTGAGGCGTTCCAGCGCATGTGCAGGTACGCGGCGGTACAGAAGAGCCTGCCGCTCGACCAGTTCGCGGACTTTGTCGCAACGACGAAGGACGACGACGCACTGTCCGTGGGGAAAGGGCTATTTGAGCGTGCCTTCTCGCTCTCGCACCAACTGCCCGACTTAGGCGTCGCTTGCATCCGCCTTTACGGGCTCTTGCCGGCGCAGGAACGCCGCAGGGTGCGGGCGGAGGACGTGGAGTTCATGGGCCGTCCCGACCTCTCGAAGTACGCGATCGCGCTCGCACAGGTCGCATCGACTTACTATGAGTTCGACCAGGCTGCGCCGCCATCCCGTCGGCAACCTTTCCACGAGCAGCAAGACGCGCTCGCGACGATACCGCAAGGATTCGATTGGAGCTTGCGAGTCGTGTCAGACCAGTTCGTCCAGCCACACGTCAAGGAGCCGAAGGCAGGTGACTCGAGCTTCTTTTGGGACGCAGAGTCTTTTGCGATGAACAGCGTCATGCAAGAGCGGTTTCCGTCAACTCCGTTCGGCTATGATTGTTCAAGCGTCGCTCTCGTGCACGGTGACACGCTCACGATCAGGTACGAAAAAGGGGCCGGGACGCGGACTGCACGAATGGGCGGGTTTCTTTCCCACTACGCCGATCCGATGACGTCTTTTAAGTACGGCTCGATCAACGACCTGCCGACGGAACTGCGGGACGCGATCCTCAAGAAGCAGGAAGAGTTCCGCAAACAGTTCGGCGGCGGTTAGCCCGGAGAGCGGCAGGGCGCTCAGGTACATTCCCTCCAGCGCCCCTGTAGCTCAGTGGATAGAGCGCCTCCGTCCTAAGGAGGGCGTCGTGGGTTCGATTCCTGCCAGGGGCGCCAGACCTTACTTCGCGTTCCTCACGGCCAAGAACCCGATCAGCAAGATCACGAGCAGGATCAGCACTGCGACGAGCTGGATCGCGAGGAGGATCCAGGCGATCAGCTTTGGCGTTTGCGCGTCCTGGTTACCCATGTTGAGCGCGCGGTTGGCGCTGTAGATCGCGAACGGCGTGATGATCGGCCCGAAGAAGAACCCGAAGGCGAGGATGACCCACGCCTGCGTAACGAGCTTGGCGCTACCGTTGTCGATGTTGCGGTTGTACGCAGTGCCTCTGGCGGCACCGGGCTGTGCGGGAGTCGTGCCGGGCTCAGAGTAGGAGGACTGTGCGTTGCCCGCCTGGTAAGGGGCGACGACCTTTGCAGGAGCCTCCGCGACCCGGGCCGGATCGCCCGGCGCCCTTTCCGGCATGCCAGTGACCCTCTCGGGAGTGCCTGCGACATAGGAAGCGGGCTGGCCGGCGGCCACTGCGGCTGCGCCACCTGAAGCGCGTTTGGGGGCCTGGCTCGGGTCCTTCAAGACGGCGTCGTTGGTCCCTTCCATGACGGCCGTCGAAGGGAAGCGGACCCCAGGAATGTCGCGCGCCCTGGCCTGGGCGCCGTTCTCGGCGTTCTCCACCATGGTCTCTCGGCCGAGCCGTCCCTCCTTCGCCCACTGGCTGAGCGTCTCGACCTCAGCGGGGCCGAACTTGCTACCGTCGTTCCCAATGACATAAAAAGGCATCTGTTTCCCTCGCAAGACCAAAAGTCGGTGCTGCAGGATGAGGTGCAGCTTACAACCCTTGGCCCTCGCAGCCCGTCTAGGTATGTTGTAGCACGAGAGGGGGGCAGAAGGCAATGCGCAAGAGCTGGAACTCGGGAAGGGACGGCGGCGGGTTCAAGCCTGTCGCGACGCGGGCGATCATCCTCGCGCTGGTTCTATCGTTCGTCGCGGGGTGGACCCAGAGCGGCCGCGCGGAAAACGCCGTCTGGGAGAACTTGCGCTACTCGCTCGAAATGTCCAAGCCGTGGACGCTGTTCACCTACCCTTTCGGCGCGAACATGGGGGCCGTCCTATGGTTCGCGCTGGGGTGCTGGATCATCTACCAGTTCCTCTCGGACCTGGAGCGGCGCCTAGGGAACTTGGGCACGGCATTGTTCTTCTTCGTCGTGACGTTCCTGGGCGGGCTGGGTTACTTCATCGGGACGCGGATCTTTGGGCCGAGCATGATCCCGCCTTCTCTGAACCTGCCCGTCGAGGTGGTCGTGTTCACGTGGTGCCTCGTCAATCCGACGGCGCAGATCCTGCTCTTCGCGGTGATCCCTGTGCCGACGCGCGTGCTGATGTGGCTCTGCGCGGCGGCGGTGGTGATCGAGCAGGGCTGGGGGAACCCTTGGGTGGGGTTATTGGCAGGGCTCCCTTTGCTGGCCGTGTGGCCCTACGCCACGGACCGGGTCCCTTTTATGAAGTTCGGTCAGGTGCCAGACCTGACTGAGAAGAAGCAGCAGAAGAGGCAGGACCAGAGCTTCGACCGCTTCATGTCGGACGTCAAGAGGCGCGAGCACGAGAGGGCGGAGAAGGAAAGGCTGCGCAAGCTGTTCGAGGACAGCCTGTCGGACGAAGACGAGAAGAAGGGCTAGCCGACGAGCTTGGTGGCAAAGCCGAGGTCTTCGACGACTGCTCGGATCTTTTCGACGCTGAGCGAATCGTCGTGGTCGACGACGACCACTTTCGTCTCGGGATCCCCAGCGACGCTGGAGACCCCTGAGACGGCCATGAGTGCGCGTTCGATGGACGCCGTACACCCGCCGCACGCGATGTCTTCCGAGCGCAGGACGGTGCGCGTCACTTGGTCGCGAGCGCCTTCTCGACCAGCGAGACGAGGTTCGGGTCGGTGGGCTGGGTTTTGGGGCTGAACCGCGCGAGCACCTTTCCGTCGCGGCCGACGACGAACTTGGCGAAGTTCCATTCGATGTCGTTCTTGTTGTCGGTCTGCTGGATCAGCCACTGGTAGAGTGGGTGGATCCCCTCGCCCTTGACGACGATCTTGCTGAACATCGGGAACTCGACG
The DNA here is from genome assembly GCA_946479035.1 of uncultured Chthonomonadaceae bacterium. The sequence goes on from CAMLDW010000066.1 coordinate 7,492, forward strand.
TTGTAGGTCGCGGTGCAGAACTCCTTGATCTGCGCGTTGGTGCCGGGCTCCTGTCCGCCGAACTCGTTGGCGGGGAAGCCGAGGATCGCGAAGCCTTGGTCTTTGTACTTTTTGTACATCGCCTCGAGTCCCGCGTACTGCGGGGTGTTGCCGCACTTGCTAGCGACGTTCACGACGAGGAGGACTTTGCCCTTGAACTTGGTAAGCGGCACTGACTTGCCGTCAATGTCGTCCATTTTGAAGTCGTAGATCGAGCTGGGCGCCAATGCCGCCGGCCCGATTACGGTCGCGAGGATTAGGCTGGACATCATGCTGCTATTCTACGCAATGCTCGCGGACGTCCACCGGGTTCGGCGGCGGGACTATTTGATCAGGCCCTGCACGACCTGGCCGTAGACGTCGGTGAGGCGGAAGTCCCGGCCGAGGTAGTGGTAGGTCAAGCGGGTGTGGTCGATCCCCATCTGGCGCAGGATGGTCGCGTTGAGATCGTGCACGTGGACCGGGTTCTCGAC
>CAMLDW010000067.1 GCA_946479035.1 uncultured Chthonomonadaceae bacterium
GCCTCGTCACGATCACGCCCGATCTCCGACTGGAGGTCAGCAGACGCATCAGGGAGGAGTACGAGAACGGCCGCGATTACTACGCCATGGGTGGCAAACCGCTCCGCTTCGTCCCCACCGAACTCTACGCCCGCCCCGACCCCGCCATGCTCGCCTGGCACAACGCCCACCTCTTCGCCAGATGAATCCAGAATTGGGAGTAGACTTCTTTCGTGCGGTCTACAACGGAGGGTAGTGTTCTTAGGAAGGCCATGGCTCAACACGGCAAAGCTGGCTTGAACATGGTGAACACGCCATGAACACCGGCGGACAAGCTTTCACCACGCTCTTGCGTGAAGCCGAAGAAGCTGGACAGGCTTATGGGATCGATTCTGTTGAGGTCATCCAAAGGACAGTAGAGAATCTCCTGCGTAAGCAAACCAGTGGGGATAACCCCGGCATGCTGCTTGGCATGATCCAGAGTGGTAAGACCAAGACGTTCCTAGGTGTGATCGCACTCGCAGCCGACAACGGATTCGACCTCTTTATCGTCTTGACCAAAGGCACACGCGCCCTGACAACTCAGACATATGAACGCCTCAAGAAGGCATTTGATACAATCGTCGATCTTGACGACATACGAGTCTTCGATATCATGACCTTTCCAAAGCTCACGCTCAGGGAGCAGAGATTGCCTCTTGTTGTTGTGGCAAAAAAGGAAGTGCGAAACCTTGAACGCCTCACGAGAGCACTCTTCGAGACCTACCCCGACCTGAGCAAGAGACGTGTGTTGATCGTTGATGACGAAGCCGACTTTGCGTCTATCGGTTTCAAGAAGTCAAAGTCCGAGGAAGCAGAGCTTCAGCGAGTTATGGGCCTGATCAACGGGATACGGAGCAGGTTGAAGAATGCGAGCTTCTTGCAAGTAACGGCGACGCCATACTCTTTATACTTACAGCCCACTCACGTTACTGCGAACGACGGCGAGACGTTCATGCCGACAAGGCCGGCATTCACAGAAATTGTGCCAACGCACGATGCTTACATAGGAGGCAATTTCTATTTTGAAAGAGCCCAGGAATCAGGCTCTGTGGCCTCCTTCCTGTATCACGCCGTAAACCCCTTGGAATTGGAAGTCCTGCATCATGCCGATCGGCGTCGATTTAATCCTGATGAGGCTCTCACATCCAAGGGTGTGCCTTCTCTTCGGCAAGCAATTGTTACTTTTGTGGTTGGAGCTTTGATGCGTCGTCTTCAAGCCAAACACCTTGGCGAGAAACCAAAGAAGTACAGTTTTATTATCCATACGGAGTACAGCAAACAGGCACACACTTGGCAGGAACTAGTTGTCGAAGCACTAGTCGAAGGACTACGTGAAAGCGCAACTAAAGGCACAAAGGTGTTTCACGATCTTGTAAGAACCGCGCATGACGACTTGCGAGCCTCGATCCAAGCGGCGAACGGATATGTGCCTGAGCTTGCTTCCGTGCTTGAAGAGGTAGAAGAATATTTGCCAGCAATCCAGGTCGAGAAGGTCAATTCGGAAAAGGACGTAATGCAACTCTTGGATCGCGACGGGCAGCTCGAACTTCGAAACAAACTAAACATTTTCATTGGAGGACAGATACTTGACCGCGGTCTAACTATCGGAAACTTGATCGGCTTTTACTACGGCAGGCGAGCACACCGTTTTCAACAAGACACGGTCTTGCAGCATGCACGCATGTATGGCGCACGTCCGCTCGCTGATTTGGCTGTGACCCGATTCTACACTTCACCAGGCATCTACCAGGTGCTAAGAACCGTACATGAATTTGACGCAGGTCTGCGGCACGCGTTTCGCTCGACGAACCAAAACGTGGCATTCATCCGAAAAGCGGATAACTTGATCATCCCTTGTTCGCCCAACAAAATCTTGATCAGCACACTAACTACGCTACGTGCAGGGAAGCGCTTGTTGCCCGTCGGTTTCCAGACCGGCTACAAGTCAAACATTGCCAGGATCGTCCAGAAGCTAGACTCTCGAATTGCAGCAATCGTCGATACCGGCAGCTCTGCCGCCCCGGCGCTAGTCCCACTTGCACAGGCGATAGACGTTGTCGACTTGATCGCGCTAACACATGACAAGGAAGAGGATTCAGCCTATCACTGGAATGTTGATGCTGTTAAGGCGAGCATGGAGTATGTAAGCATGAATCCGGAGGGCGCTCCCAATCGAGGCATGGTCTACATCCTTGCGAGGACGAATCGAAGAAATGTGCGAATCAGGCGCGAGGGTCGTCCCTTTGATGCGCCCGACACTGCGCACGTGGAGGGTGCAATTGCGACCAAGGTCGCGATCAACCTTCCAATGTTAATGCTGTTTCGCCAAGAGGGCTTGAAAGATGATGGCTGGCGCGATTGTCCGTTCTGGTGGCCCGTCCTTTACATGCCTCAGATGATGACGACTGTCGTCTTTGCCAGCGACTTCAACGACTATGATGAAGATGTGTCCGGCGGATCAGTTGAGTGATTGCCGATGGCTATGCGCTCCATACGATTTGATCCTTGGCTGAATGCAATGGTGCTCTTAGAGAAGTTCGTTGTAGAAGACTGGAAAGCTAGAGAAGACCGCGGCCAAGAAAGCACGACAAAGGATCGCACGACGATTATTGTTTACCCGGAGAGCTCACTCGTGAAGGTCGTGGGTACCGAGAGAAAGGTGCAAAAGTGGGAAATGACAATCGGTGAGCGAATTGGCAAAGGGTATGCGCAGGATTACGCGCCACCTTACCTGGATCCAGATATTTGCTCGAAGACCAGGTCGTATGTAGAGCAAATCGGTGCGCAAATCAATAAGACGTACTTGTACGAGGCGTACGACGCCGCCTCGGTCATGGTTCGACGCGTCACTGAAACTCTTATCATCGAGTGCTTCGAAGTTAAAGGCATTGATTTGAAGATTAAGGATTCCAAGAGCGACTTTGTGCCTTTGCGTGAGCTGATTTCGCGATGTATTGGTGAAAGCGACGACGCGAAGGGCGCATGGAATCTGAGCCGCAATGCGAAGTCAGGGCTAAACGTGCTGAAGTCTATTGGGGATCTTGCCGCACACAATCGACGCTATCTTGCTCGGAAAAGCGATTTGGATAGTTTGCGCGCTTCCTTAAGAGTAGTCGTCGAAGAGTTAGTAACCATTGTGCGGGGTCGATAATGTTGTTTCGAGATGCGGGCCAGGCTCGCTATCGACATTCCCGAGAGGGCGGCCCCCAGCCTACGCCTTGAGCACCGTGCGGATGCTCCAGTCGTGCTTCTCCAGCGCCGCGCGGGCTTCGGACTCATCGTAACCCGTCAGCTCGCACTCGCTCGGCAGACAAAACCCCCTCTCCGCTTGCGGGGAGGGGGCAGGGGTGGGGCATTCCATTTCAACAGGTCACGACTGGGCATCCAGCACCGCCCGGATGCTCCAGTCGTGCTTCTCGAGCGCAGCGCGGGCGTCGGCGTCGGAGAGGCCCGTGAGTTCGTGCACGATCGCGATGCAACGCAGGCGCAGCTTCTCGTTCGATCCCCGCACGTCCACCATCAAGTTCGAGACCACCTTCCCGCACAACACCATCGCACAAGTCGAAATCCGATTCAGCGCCAGCTTCTGCGCAGTCCCTGCCTTCAGCCGCGTCGAGCCGGTCAGCACCTCCGGCCCCGTGTCGAGCAAGATCCCGAGCTCCGCCTCTTCGATCAAAGGCGTCCCGGGGTTGTTCGCCAGCCCGCACGTCCAAACCCCGTGCTGCCGCGCGAACCGCACCGCCGAAAGCACGAACGGCGTCCGCCCGCTCGCCGCCAGGCCGACCACGACGTCGCCGTGGCGCAGCCCGATCTGCCGCAGCGCTTTCTGCGCCGCGCGCTCGTCGTCCTCCGCCTGTTCCACCGCCTTGCCCTGCGCCGAGTCTCCGCCCGCGACCAGCGCGATGAAACGGTCCGGCTCCACGCCGAACGTCGGCGGGATCTCCGCCGCGTCCATCGCCGCGATCCGCCCGCTCGTGCCCGCACCGACGTAAACGATCCGTCCGCCGTGTTGGAACGCCTGCGCGCACCGGGTCGCCGCGAGCGCCAAAGAGCCCTCCGCCGCGCGCAGCGCGTCCATCACGACCGACTCCTCCTTGTTCATCAGCGAGACGATCTCGAGCGCTGACATCTCGTCGAGCTTAATCGACCGCGGGTTGCGCGACTCGGTGTTCATGGCGCGAGCTTCCTGGCCAGTTGGCACGCGCCCAGAGCGGGCGCGGTGTTGAGCACCTTGTACTCCCATTCGGAATCAGTCCGACTCTCTCGGCCCTCCGTGAACCGCTCCAAAAAGATCGGATGGATGAGCCAGGTCCCGCCCATTAACGCGACCCGCACGTGCGGCAGCTTCTCGGCCTGGAACTTCACGACGTGCGCGAGGACCTCTTCCTTTAGCCGCCCCATCGCCGTCTGCACCGCGATCTCGGCGTACGCCTCGCCCTTGCGCGCGTCCCGCGCGACCACCTCCGCCATCGCGGCGAACATCGAGGCCGGCGCGTCACTCTTGTAGAGAGCGCGCACGACCTCCTCCGTGTCCTTCGTGCCGAAAACGACCTTCACCTGGTTCCAAAACTCCATCGTCGCGCGGACCGGCGATGCCGAAACGACCTGCCCGTGCAAAGCATAGCGTCCCACCGAAGCCGCGGACCCCTCGTCGCCGAACAGCACGCCCCCTCCGCCCGACTTCACCGCCTTCCCCTCGTGCTCGCTGCACACCAAGACGCCGGTACCGGAGATCACCAGCACGTCGGCGCTCTTGCGCGCGAGCTCCCACGCAGCGTGGAAGTCCGGCACCGCCGAAACGAGCTTGGTCCCGAGCAGGGAAGTGAGCAGCCACTCCGCCTTCTTCGCGTCCTCCGGCCCGAGCAGCCCCGCGAACGCCCCGCAAGCCGCCTCCACCCTCGGCGCTCCCTTTAATGCCTCCTGCAGGTGCCTCGCGACCACGTCCGGCGGCGTCGTCGCAAGGTTCGCCGGCCCCGACCTCCCCTCGAAGACCGTCGTTCCCCCCTCATCCGTGACGACGGCGTGCGTCTTCGTCCCCCCGCAGTCCAGACCCAGAAAAAGCCCCATCGCCAGCCTCGAATCTACCTTCAAACCCCGCACCTACAGGTCTATGCATAAAAAATCAACTTCTATTAGTCCTAGCACCCACACACCTTCAAGTTTATGCCGTATCATGGCTGTCAGATCAAGATCATGCGGACAGTAAGAGAGCGGCTGAAGAACGAGGTTGCGGAAGTGGACCAGAAGCCGAACGGCGACGGGTACCTCGAGATCCCGTCGCGGTGCCCGGTGAGCGGAGGCGAGCTCTATGTGAGCGAGCTGACGTGCGAGGAGAGCGGGGTCGTGATCCGAGGCAAGTTCCGGTTGCCTGAGCAGACCAAGCTCGACATGGAGAAGCAGGCGTTCTTAAAGGTCTTCTTGCGGGCGCGCGGGGTGATCAGCACGGTGGAGAAGGAGATGGGAGTGAGCTACCCGACGGTGCGCGCCCGGCTGGACAACCTTTTGAGCGAGCTGGGGCTGGCGCCGATCAAGGACGACGCGATCGCAAAGCGGAACGAGAAGAAGCGGCAGATCCTGCTCGAGCTAGAGGCGGGGAAGCTGACGCCGGACCAGGCGAAGAAGAAGTTGAAGGCACTGAAGTAGGCAGACAAGAGCACGAGAAAGGAATGAAGGAAGAAATTAGACGAATTATGCAGCTGGTCCAGAGCGGGAAGCTAAGCCCCGACGACGCAGCAGAACTGATCGAAGCCTTCGAGGATTCCGACAAGTCGGAAGACGTGGGAGGAGGCAACGAGAGCGAGACGGGAGCAGGACGCGCGCAAGCGCGTCCCTCCCAGGCGGCGGCGGGCGGCTCACGGGCTGACGCGCCGTTCGCCGGAAAGGCGGCAAAGCGCGAAGGCGCAGCCCAAAGCCAGACTGTTTCGGACGAACCCGACCGATCGGAGGGCTCGGAAGGCGCAGCGAAGGGGAGCGACCCGTTCCAGGGACTGATCAGCTCGATCGAAAAGATCGGGCGAGACGTCGCCAAGTCCGTCAACTGGTCGGAGGTCGCGGTGCAGATCCGTAGCAACGCAGAAAAGGCGCGCGACGCGGTCAAGAAGGCGACGGACGACGCGAAGCTGGGCAAGGGGCCGCTCGGCACGTTTTTCGGGACGCACGAGAGCAAGACGGTCGAGCTTCCGCTCGACGTGCCCAAGGGCAAGATTCTGAGGATCGAGGGCGAAGCGGGCGACGTGAAGGTGACCGGCGGCTCGGAGAGCGGGCACATGACCGCGACCGCGACCTTCCGCGCGCACAACCAGGACGAGGCGAAGGCGAAGGCCGAGCTTTACACGCCGGTGATCGAGGAGAGCGACCAGTTCGTGCTGATCCGGCAGCCGGAAGGGAGCGACTTTTCCGTGGACCTAGAGATCTACGTGCCAGAGGGCGTGCCGGTCGAGGTGCGGCTGCAGTCCGGCGAGGTGCGCGTGGTGGACACGAAGTCCGCGGCGCGGATCATCGGCCGTTCCGGCAACGTGAGCCTGAAGGGGCTGGACGGAGCGGTGGACGTCTCTTTGTACTCAGGCGACGTGCGGATCGAGGACACGAAGTCGGCGGTGATGACGGTGGAGACGAAGTCGGGCGACATCAAGCTGATCGGCACGCAGGGCGTAATGAACGTGCGGACCTCGAGCGGCGACGTGCGCGTGGTCGGTGGGCGCGGCCGGACCTTGTCGATCGAGGCTGCTTCCGGGAACGTCTCGGTGGAGATGGCGGAGCCGGTGAAGGGCGCGATGAACGTGCGGACGGTCTCGGGCGACGCGCGCGTGTACGTGCCGGACGGGAGCGACTGTTCGGTGATGCTCTCGACGCTGCGCGGGTCCGTCTCTTCGACTTTGGAGCTGCGGGACTTGAACCAGGAGTCGCTGACGATCACGGGCAAGCTCGGTGGCGGGAGCGGGTCGATCGACATTTCGGCGGTGAACGGGGACGTGCATCTGGGGCTGGTGGACAGCTCGAAGTAGGGTCAAGCGTCGAGCGTCAAGCGTCAAGCGTCGAGCGTCAAGCGTCGAGCGTCGAGCGTCGAGCGTCGAGCGTCGAGCGTCGAGGTTGTTGGGTGTCGGGTGTCGGGCGTCGGGCGTCGGGCGTCGAGCGACGACTCCCCCCTCCCATCCGACCCCCTCGGCAGAACGGCCCAGGCGCGGGCGGAGTCAAACGGTAGTAGGGGAAGGAGCCAATAAATGTCAAACAATATTGAGAACCAAGAAGAAAGGCACCAGATGAGCCCGGCGGTCCTGTTCCTGATGGGGCTGGGGATCGGCGTCGTGGGCACGGTGATCGTCATCGCCGCGAACGAAGAGAAGTTCAGCCGCACGGTGCGCCAGACCAAACAGCGAGCCGCCGAGATGGGCGAGCAGGTCAAAAGCCGCTACGAAGAGACGCTCAACAACACGCGCCACCGCGCCGCGGACGTCGCCGAAAAGGTCGAGCACGGCGCACACAGGTTGAAGGACAAGCTGAACGAGTAGGCGCTGGCGCTGGGAAGCCGGCACGAGCACGTGGGGAAGCTCGGACGCCTGCTCCCTGGACTCTTTTTTAACTTGGCTGGGGCCTCTCCGGGATCTCCTGGGGCGGGTCCAGGCGTCCCTGGCGCCGCCCCGGTCGGCCTGGGACCGTTCCAGTCG
>CAMLDW010000068.1 GCA_946479035.1 uncultured Chthonomonadaceae bacterium
AGCGTCGGGCGGTCGGTGATCGGTTTGGTGAAGAGCTGCAGCAGGTAGCCGTCCTCGTCGCGGTCGACGAGGATCCCCAGGGAGGCGATGTCGCGCACGCTCTCGTCGATCTTTCCGACGCGCTCGCCGAGCGTCTCGTAGTAGGCCGCGGGGACGTGGAGGAAGAGGATGCCGCGGTTCTTGAGGTGCGTGACTGTGCGCTGGATGTCCTCGGTGCGAAGCGCGATGTGCTGCGCGCCGGCGCCGCCGAAGAACTCGAGGTACTCGTCGATCTGCGACTTCTTCTTGCCCTCGGCGGGCTCGTTGATCGGGAACTTGACGGTCTGCGATCCGTTCGCCATCACCTTGGACATGAGCGCGGTGTACTCGGTAGAGATGTCCTTGTCGTCGAACGAGATGAGCTGCACGAAGCCGAGCACGTCGGCATAGAACTTGACCCACTCGTTCATTTTGCCGAGCTCGACGTTGCCGACGATGTGGTCCACTTCGACGATGCCGATGTTGTCTCCTGGCTCGTTGAGGTCCTTGAAGCCTGGGAGGAACTTGCCGCGGTAGTCGTTGCGGCCGACGAAGGTGTGGATGACGTCGCCGTAGGTCTTGATGGATGCGAGGCGGACGACTCCGTTTTCGTCGCTGAGGCTGAACGGTTGGCGAGCCGCGACCGCGCCGCGCTCGACAGCGGTATTGAAGGACCAGTCGACGTCGTCGACTGTGAAGGCGATGTCCTGTACGAAGTCGCCGTGCTGCGCGATCTTTTCGGCCATCGGGTGGCCTGGGCGGATGGGCGCGGAGAAGAGGAAGCGGGTGTTGCCCTGCTTGAGGAGGTAGTCGACCTCGTGCTTGAGTCCGGTCTCGAGGCCGGCGTATCCCGTGATATCGAAGCCGAACGCGTGCTGGTAGAAGTAGGCGTTCTGGCGCGCGTTGTTGACGTAAAAGCGGACGTGGTCAACGCCCTTGATCGGGAAGGTGTCTTCGGCCATTCTCGTGCGGCTCCTTACTTCTATTATACGGCGGCGGTGGAAGGGAGTGGACCGTTCGGATTGGCGCGGGTTGGTTCGGGTTTCTTCAGACTAGTTCGGAAGGTGAGTGGCAGGCGTTGTCTCGCCGTCGACCTTCTTCCAGAACTCGTCGTTCATCGCTTTGGACCTTGAGCGGCCGTACTCGCGCAGGAAGGCGACCTTGGCGCGCAGGACCGGATCGTCCGCGAGGAACGGCTGGACAAGCTTCCAGTTCTCCGGCACGAACATGACGGCCCAGACCTCTGCTTTGTCCTCTTCCAGCCCGCTTGTCGCGTAGACGTTGATGAAGCCTTGCCTGGGGTGCGTGAACGCCCAGACGTTGCCTGTCTGGTAGGCCGCGCCGCCTTCGCCATAGGTGAAGCCCGGGTCGTTGAGCATCGCCCAGTTCGGGTCCTTGTAATAGAAAGAGTCGTTCCAGTTCGCTTCGAGCAAGTGGTAGAGCTCGTGGTGCACGACGTGGCGGGAATAGCGCTGGTTCTTGACGTAGGTGACGTCGTAGATCATGTCCTCTTGTTCCGCGTCTGGGACGGCGGCTCGCGTCTGCTGACCGACCTTGAGCGCTTGGACGAGCAGCACTCGCCTGAGGCCGCTGGCCTTGAGGAAGTCGACGGGGTACTTGGAGAGCTCCTCGATGAAGAGGTTGACGTAGTCGTTGGCGTCCTGGCTCTCGGACTGTGCGACGGGGTCGTAGGAGTAGCCGCCGCGGCCGGCGCCCTTGGGTTCGCGCGGGATCACGATCATGATGCCGTACTTGGCGGCGACGGGGGCGAGCCTTCGCTGCAGGTCGATCGCGACGTAGTCGGGGAGCTTCGGCGGCGCCTGGGCGTGGGCGAGAGCGGGCGCGGCCAGGAGGATGGCGAGGATGCAGCGGCGCATGTTCTTGAAGTATGGGACGTGCAAGCTTCGCCGCCGAGTTCCAATAATCGGACTGGGGGCGGTGCCGGGATGAGTCTTGCGGCGCTCGCCTTGACCCTGCGCCCCGGTCAGGGCCACAATGGATCGCTTCCGGGCCACCTTAGCTCAGTGGTAGAGCAGCTGTTTCGTAAACAGCAGGTCGTCGGTTCGAGTCCGACAGGTGGCTCCAGACATTTAAGGCAGGAGGTCTGGGTCGGATGTGAGCGGCTCGCTCTGGATGACGGTCGCAGCGTTGGGGATGGTGTCAGAATCTGCGCGGCATGATGTACGCCGACGTGTTCAAGAAGAACTACCTCGTCCACGGCCTGCCGGACGAGGCGATCGAAGAGATCGCGGCTTTGGCGCACTGCGACGGTGGTATGGCGGGCGACGTGATCGTGCAGAGGGGCGAGAAGGGGGGCGACCTCTTCGTCATCCTGGACGGGACGGTGAACATCCTGACGGACAAGGGGGACAAGCTCGGCGAGGTCGGTCCCGGCTCGGTGCTGGGGGAGGTGGCGCTGGTGGACGCGGGCCCGCGCTCGGCGAACGCGGTGTGCAAAGGGAAGGTGCAGTACGCGAAGCTTCCTGCGAAGGACCTGCGCGCTTACATGGCGAAGAACAAGGACGCGGGTTTCTTGATGCTGGCGAACCTGGCGCGGGTGCTCAGCATGCGCCTGCGCAACGCGGACGTCGCGCTCGAGGACCTGCGCGCGAAGTCCGACGACCCTTGGAAGGGCCGGCTGTAGCGCCGAGTTACCGGGCTTAACGGCGCTTTAACGGTTCCGCAACAAACTGGAGCGTCCGCAAGGACAGACGGAGGAACCGAACAGTGAAGAGAACCCACATAGCGCTGATCGCGCTGGCGGCGCTCGCGCCATTTGCGACGGCAGAGCCGGAGCAGCAGTCACCGACCAAGCAGCAGGCGCAGGCCAAGATCGAACAGGCCGCGCAAGAGACCACGACGCTGAACGCCGGCGCGCGCGCGATCTCCAAGCGGATCGGCGAGCTCGCTCTGAGCGGCGATCTGGCGAACAACGCGTCGGCGATGGACGAGATGAAGAAGCTCGTCGCGTCGCTCGAGGAGATCAACGCACGGCTCGCGACGCTGGAGGAGAGCGTGACGGAGCTGAAGGACTGGGCCGCGGGGAAGGACAAGTCCGACGCGAGGGCCACGAAGGCGCTTGGCGACATCGACAAGATCAAGTTCAGCAACTATTTCCAGTTCCAATACCGCGACGACAACAGGGCGGGCAAGGTGCAGCACAGCTTCGAGGCGCGACGGGTGCGGATCGGCGCTGAGATGGAGATCAACAAGCAGGCGACCGCAAAGTTCAGCTTCGACGCCGCGACTGGGACGGACAGGGAAGGCACGCAGCTCAAGGACCTGGTGCTGACCTACAAGCCAGGGCACGCGGGGCTCTCGCTGATCGCGGGACAGTTCGCACTGCCGCTCGGATATGAGAACGAGATGTCGAACAGCGTGTTGGAGATGCCCGAAAAGAGCCTTTACAACCGCAGCCAGTTCAACGACGAGCGCGTGCGCGGCGCGATGTTCATGCAGACGGTAGAGGGCGGCGCTTCGTTCTACGGCGGCTTCGCGAACTCGCTTTCGACGCAGGACGCGGAGCAGGCGGGGATAGCGCCGGGCTCTGGCGGGCAGCTCGCCGGATTCGGCGGTGTGCGATACGCGATGAAGGACGTGCACCTGGGGCTCGGGTACTTCGCGGGCAAGCGTCCGAGGTTCACTGGCGGCGGCGGGACCTCGCCGGAGGTCGACAGGAACTTCACGTACGCGGAGGCGCGGTTCGAGAACGTGCTAACGCCCGGGCTGTACGTGCACAGCGAGCTGATGTTCGGTCACGACCGCATCCCTAGCGCGACGGGCGCGCCGGGGAACTTGGCGCACGACATGAGCGGGTACCACATCGTGCTGGGCTACCACCTGGACAAGGAGAACGAGCTCTTCACTCGGTACACGCTGTTCGACAAGAACGCGGACACCGACGGCGACGCGGTGATGGAGTACGCGCTCGGGTATCGGCGCTTCATCGGTTCTGGCGCGTGCTTGGTGTTCGCCTACGAGGTGATCCACGACAACAGCGTTGCGAACAGCCCTTACCCGGTGACGACGGCGCGGGTGCAGTTCAAGTTCTAGCTTATGTGACGAACAGCAACCACTCGGCCCCCGGCACATCGCCGGGGGCTTCATCTTTTTTCTTTACGCACATTTGCGGGTGTTGTGCTGGGCGCGGTTTGAAGGCCCTGATCTTGATTGCGAGGGAGTTGAGGCATGGTCGACGCGACTCAACTGGTGTTCATCTATCGCAAGCACGAGTCCCATCTCGCGCGGCCATACCGGATCGTCGTGCGCAAGAAGCCGGTTTCTCGTGTGGAGTCTGACAAGGGCGCGAGCGCTTCAGCGCCCTTGAGGACCCTCGACCGGCGGTTCGTGATCAAGCAAGAGTTCGAAAGGGAGTGCCAGATAGACCTCGTGGTCTGATCCTCCACCCAGGTTTTTTGTAATACATATGGCCGCCGCGACCCATCTCGGCGGCCCTTTTTATTTGATGGCGACAGGGTCCGGGTCGATCTCCGCCGTGCGGCCGATGCAGGTGACCGTGTAGGCCCTTCCCATCACGTGCACTCCCTTGAAGGTGAGCTTTTTCCAGGACTTGGGCAGGTTTGGCCGGAACACGAGCCATTTTGCGCCCTCGAGCTTGATCTTTGCGGCGTCGCTGCTGGCGTTTTCGACGACGCGCGCGCCGATAAAGCCGTAGATCACCGCGTTGAGGCAGCCCGCAGCGCCAGTGCCGAAGTAGGTGCGGTCGTGCTGGCCTGACTTTTCGCTGAAGAGGAGGAAGGGGTTTCCGCGCAGGTAGCGCTGCCATCCCTCGAGCCATCTTATGTGTGCGCGGTCCGGGTCGCCGTAGCGAGCTTCGAGCAGCGCGTCGAGGCTCACCGTCATCGCGGGGCCGGAGTGCGCCTCTTTTCCTTCGAACAGCGCGAGATGGAGGAGCGGGTCTGGCGCGAGGTCTTCGCGCTCGAGCGGCCAGAGGACGAGCTGGCCGGTGGCCTGCTGGTAGGCGCGGCGCATATCGCCCTCGTAGGCGAGGAGGCCCTTTTCGTCGTGCGGGAAGAACATCGAGCCTTGCGGCCATCTTTTTTCGCCGAGCGCTTTTCGGATCGTCCAATCGGCGACGGCGTTGGTGTAGAGGTCTTCGCCGCCGGTGTGCCACTCGTCGACGGAGACGACGTCGTTGATGCCCCATTTTCCGTCGGGGCGCTTGGAGGCGCGGTCGAGATAGTAGGCCGCGACGCCTCTGATGACGCGGTCGGCGCCTTTGCGCTGGGCGAGGCCGAGGCTCGCGGCAAAGTCGAGGCCCCAGGCGAGGTCGCCGGAGACGTGCTCTTCGAAGCGGGTTGGCTGGTCGCTGAGCTCTTGCCCTGTTTGGTCTGACTGCCAGGGGACCTTGATCGGGGGCGGGCGAGGGCTGTTGGCATCGCGCCGCAAGTTTCCGGTTGCAGTGGGCCGCGCTTGTGCGATCCAGTTCATGTAGTTCGTTTGGTTTGCCTGGAGGAGACGGTGGCTTGCGATCGCCCTTGCGACGTTGGGCTCGGTGAGCGCGAAGGCAGGAAGGAGCCAGCAGTCGGCGTCCCAGAACGTGCGGCCCGCGAAGTGGCCAGAGCTTGACCCGAACGGGCTGAAGCTGTCGTGCTCGTTCGGCGAATAGAGGGCGCGCAGATAGAAGAGGAAGGATCGCACGGCCTGCTGGTCGGCGAGGGGCCCTTCGATCTCGATGTCGGTGGACCACACTTCCTCGTGGTAATTCAGTGCGGAGCTAAAGGTGCTTGAGGGGACCCAAATGCCGCCGAACGGTGCGTACTGCAGATAGATTTCAGACCACGAATCGCCTACTTCGCCATCAAGAGCGCCGTCATGCTGGGCCCAGTCATTGTTAGCGGAGCAAAGCAGGTCGCCGATCTTGGCCGTGACGCGCGCGGTTTCGCTGGCCTTGAAGCGCCATCTCTGCGCGTTGAGCGAGCCGAAGGCGACGGACTGCGACTCGACGTCGATGTCTTTTTTCCCGATTCTTTGTCGCCAGGCGGTCGTGAGCGAGCCGCGCTTGAGGTCGAGCTTTTGTGAGTAGTCGGTTCCCAAGTGAGGGTCGAGCAGGACGCCGTCTGCGGCCCACTCGATCGCATAATCATAGTTCAGCGGCGCTCCGCTGCCCTCAGTGCGCGGCGTTGCGCCAGCGGGCCCGACGGAAAAACCAGCACCGAGCCCGCCCACGAACGCGTTCGCGGACTTGTCGACGTCGCGCTCGACGAGGGTCCAGGCGTCGCCCTCGCGCGGGAACTCGGACTTGAAGCCGGCGGTGGGGTCATTGGCGACCGGGGGAACCGACGCTCTTCTCGCGCAGCCCGAGGCGAGAACCGCGGCGCTAAGAAAGAGGATAGGTGCGCAGCGCTTCATATTCCGGTCCCTTGGACGTCAGGACGCTCTCGACCAGGTCGAACGTCACCACGGCGAACGGCTCCGTGCGCGGCGCTTGGCAGGACGCGAGGGCAGTCTTGACCGCTTTCGCGTTGCCCGGCTTGTGCTTATTGATGCGCGCAAAGGTGACGTGCGGGAAGAACGCCCTATTCTCTTTGAACGCCGCGAGGGGCAGGACGGTGTCCGAAAGCCTTTGTTGGAACCTCTTGAGCTTTTCGACCTCTCCGACGATGCTCGTCGCCAAGATCCTTGGGTTGCGCAGGTCGGGCAAGGAGACCAGGCCTTCGGTGGCGATTTCGAACGGCTCAGCTTTCACCGAAGCCACCGCCGCTGCGACCTTTTCGGCCTGCTCCTCTTCTAGCTCGCCCAGGAAGTAGAGGGTGATGTGCAGCTGGTCTTGTGGCGTCCACCGATAGAAGCCTGGCGCCTTGGCCTCGATTCTTTTTTGCACGGCGGAGATCGAGCGGCGCGTCGGCTCTGGGAGCTGGATCGCAAGGAAGGCCCGCACGGCTAGATTAGACCCGTTCTCGAGCCTGGACGAAGGCACACTTGACGCCCGGGGCGCCGGTCCACCAGACTGGCCCCATGAGCGGGGCGATGATCGAGTTCCATGGCAACGGGCAGGCCTACAGCGGCTATCTGAGCCCGAGCGTGAACGGCAAGGGGCCGGGGGTCATCGTGATCCAGGAGTACTGGGGTCTGGTCGGGCACATCAAAGAGGTCGCGGACCGGTTTGCGCAGGAGGGATTTACGGCGCTGGCGCCGGACTTCTATCACGGCAAGACCACGACGGAGCCGAACGAGGCGGACTCGCTGATGATGGCGCTGAGCGTGCCGGAGGCGGCGAAGGTGATCAACGGCGCGATCGACGCGCTGCTCTCGAACCCTGCGACTGCGGGCGAGAAGGTCGCGACGGTCGGTTTTTGCATGGGCGGGCAGTTGAGCCTTTACGCCGCGACGATCAACGACAAGGTCGCGGCGTGCGTGAACTATTACGGCATCCACCCGAACGTGCGGCCCGACTACAAGAAGCTGACGTGTCCGCTGATGGGATTCTTTGGCGAGTACGACGAGTACGTGCCCGCATCCGCCGTCTCGATGATCGACCTGACGCTGACGGAGATGGGGAAGACTCACAGGTTCAAGACGTACGACAAGACGCACCACGCGTTTTTTAACGACGGTCGGCCCGAAGTGTACAACCGCGAGGCAGCGGAAGACTCTTGGTCGAAGATGACGGCGTTTTTCCACAAGCAG
>CAMLDW010000069.1 GCA_946479035.1 uncultured Chthonomonadaceae bacterium
GGCGTGCGCTGATACCAATAGGCGACGGAAGCAAGGTCCAGCACCATCCCGTTCGCGTGGCCGTGCTCGATCGACGCGCGCAAAGACGACGAGAACCGCACTGGGTCCTCCAGGTGGAAGCGGTAGTAGTGCATCCGCCCGATCCACCCGAACCGCGCGTCGTCGTTGTTCCGCCCCGGAGCGTACGCGATGCCGAAGTAAGGGTGCTGGTAGTGCTCGTCCGGCCCCCACGCGGTGTTGAAGTAGTCCTCAGTGCCCGTGCCGTGCATGCCCGGCCACTTTTCGCCGTCGATGAGGAACATGTCGTCGCCCTCGCCGGGCCACGGCGCGCTCGGCGCGTGCACGTAGTAGTTCACGCCGACGTAGTGCCCTTCGCCTGCGACCTCGCAGAAGAGGTAGTTGTGCTCGTCGCTCTTGTTCTTCGGGTCGGGCGTGCGACGTGGATCGGAAAGACCTGTCACATCAGACGGATCGGTGATCCAGGCGTTCTCCATACGGTCTGCGCTGTCGATTCCGGTCAGCTCTTGGTGGTACCAGGCGTGGAAGCGCCCTTCGTCCGCGGGGACCGAGGCGTGCTCCTCGTAATCGACGTAGTAATAGAAACTGTCGACGGCGAGGTCGCTCTGGTTCTCGACCTCGATCCGTGCGCCGCTGCCAAAAGGCATCGGAAAGTAGCACACGAGCGCCCCGCCGTTGCGCGGCGCGGCGGCGAGGGGCAGAGAAGCGAAGTTGTAGTTCTTCGCCCACCCCTGGCCGAAGAAGTCGCCGATCGGCGATTCGACAGAGGGGAAGTCCTGCCCGTCCCAGAACATCCTTATCACCAGCTTGCGGCGAGCCAGCGGGTCTCTACTATTAATAGTGCACCAGATGTGCTTGACCACGCCCGCGCCCGCGACGTCGAGCAACACCAACCGACCGCCCGGCGGGATCGGCTTCCAGTCGTCGTTGCCTCCCGTCACATCAAAGGAAGAAGACCTGCGCGATCGCGCCGAGACGATGCGGCTCAGGCCAGAGAGCGGACCGTGGGACATGGGGGGATTATATATGCGAGTGCGCCGGTGGGTCGCTGCGTTCCAAAGCCTATTTGGCCTCCGCCCTGTACGAGCCGTCCCACTCCTCGCCGGGCGGTTCCTTGATGTACGCCAGGCACCGCTTAAGCAGGATCCGCGCGGGGCCGTCCTTCTCGCGAACGGCGACGACGGTGCGGAAGCCGTCGGCGGCCTCGACGAAGCGGCGCGCGCGGTAGTCCGCCATCGCCTGGTTGTGCAGGCCGGCGATGCGCAGGTCGTCCGGCGTCGCCTCTTCCTTGAGCGCCATCAGTTCATGGACCGTTGCGGCGCGCTCGCGCCCAGCGACTGTGACAAAGTCCACGGTTCGCGTCAAGATCGCGTCGCCCGCCTCCTCCTTCGTCAGCTCGCCGATGAGGATGGACGTCTCATAGAACTTGTTGAGCCCTTGCAGGCGCGAGGCGAGGTTGACCGAGTCGCCGATCACCGTGTAGTTCATCCGTTCGCGCGAGCCGACGTTGCCGACGACGACGTCGCCGGTCGCGACGCCGAACGACGCGAGCAGCAGCGGCTTCCCTTGCTCGCGCCACTCTTGGTGCAAGCGCAAGATCGCCTGCTGCGACCGCACCGCCGAGACGCAGGCAGAGCGCGCGGGGTTCTCGACGGGCGATGGCGCGCCCCAAAACGCCATGACGTCGTCGCCGTTGAACTTGTCGACGGTACCGCCGTGCTCGATGACCTTTCCACTCAAGACGTCGAGGTATTCAGCGAGCAGCTCGACGAGCTCCTCCGGCGGCATCCTCTCGCTCAGCCGCGTAAAGCCGACGATGTCGGCGAAGTAGGTCGTGATGTGCTTCCTCTCGCCGCCGAGCCGCGCCTCCTGCCCCGTCGTCACAAGGTGCCGCGCGTACTGCGCGGGCACGAGCTTCTCGAAGGAGCGCAGGCTTGTCTTGAGCTGTTCGACGGCAGTGCCGAGCTGTTGGAGCTCGTCGATGGTGGTCGGAGGCAGCGGGCGCGGACCGAAGTCGAGCGAGCGGATCCTTTTCGTCTCGGCGACGATCGCCTTCACGGGGGTCGCGATGCGTTGGGCGAGCAGCAGAGAGACATAGATGCCCGCGAGCAGGGCGATGACGGCGAACATAACGAGCACGTTGCGGTCGGTCGCTAGATCGCCCATGAACTCCTCGGAAGGCACGACGATGCCGAGCACCCAATCGGGCCTCGCGCCGCCACCGAGCCTGCAATACCCGGTGAGATAGGTCTGACCGCCGTTGACGATCCTCAGGCGGTTGACGGTGCCGATCGGGAGCCCAGTCAGGGAGCTCATGTGGCCGAACAGGTCCTCGACCACGGGGTCATGCAGCTCTTGGACAGTAACGAGCCTTAGGCGGTCGCCTTCGGAAACGAGCAGTCGGTTGGGGTCCTTGTACGCGATGATGTGCGGCGGCCCGCTCACGCTCCACTCGCCCAAGAACGCGTAGCCGAGATCCCCGATGCGGATCTGTTGCACGTATCTGGAAAGGCTCGTGAGCGTAAAGTCGACGTAGGCGACACCGATGACCTTGATCCCGCTCGGATTGATCGGCGTCGCGCACGTCACGCCGGGGCTCTCCGCCTCTCCAGGGTTCTTGATCAGGTGCGTGGGGGTCCACACCTGTTCCTGTCTTGCCTTCGCCGCCTTATAGAACTCTTGTTCGCGCAGGTCGGGCGCTGTGCCGGCGCTGGGACCGAAGAAAAGGCTGCCCGCAAGGCGCACGACGCTCGAGCGCTCGAGCTTTCCGTCAGGCGTGCGGCGCGCGACGTCGAGCTGCACCTGTCCGTGCGACTCGCGCACCGCGCGCACGTACTCGCCGCTGCCGTCGACCACGATGCACAGCGTGCTGAACTCGGGCGTTTCGTTCGTCAGCTCTAGGATCTGTTCGGCCAGCTGCTGGAACCCCCCCGTATCGAGCTGCCGCGCACGGAAGCTCGAAGAGGGGCTGGCCAGGCCGGCGAGGAACCTGCTGTTCTGCTCGGCCTTGGTGAAGAGCCCGTCAATGCGCTCTCCGATCTGCGAAGATGTCTGACGCACTACGCGCTCAGTCAGGTCGCTCATCACGGCCTGGGCGCGGATCCACGTGTAGGCGAACACGACGAGCATCGTGGCAGCGAGGATGACGGTGGTCTGCCAGCTCAGGCGAGCGCTGAACGACATTCTCACGCGCGGCCACCTTTGAAGCGAAGGGCGGGGGCCGTGTCGTCCTTCCTAGAATCTTCCGCGCCGCGCTCGGTTCGCACCTTTTTGCAAGCGTACCAGTAGGTAGCATCCGGGTTGGGATACCCGTCGGGCAGGGCAGGGAAGATGGCCTCAAGTGCGATAGACAGGTTTCGGATCGTGCGTGCGCACAGGCACCGTCACGTCACCGACGACGTCGTCCACCGCCTGGAAGAGGAGATGTGGCACGCGACGGGATGGCCGATCGAAGAGCCGTTCGCGGGGTTTGTCCAGAGGGTCGCTCGCGGGTGCGCGGCCGCGTCGCTACCGTTCCCGATGCGCAGGCAGCGCGACGTCTTCATGGTTATGATGGGGCCGTACCGCGTCGCGCTCAACGCCGCCGACTGGCTCGCGACCAGCGGCAGGAAGGTCGCCTGGATGTTCGACGTCTGGCCGAACGCCTACCAAGACCTCGCCGACCTAGTGAAGAGGTACAAGATCGACGCGCTCTTTATTACGTCCAAGCAGTCCGCAGACCGCTTGTCGCGCGCGGTCAGCGGATGCGACGTCAAGTGGTGCCCTGAGCCGCTCGTGGACCTGGGGTTTCGTCCCAAGCCGTTCGAGGAGCGCAAGACCGAAGTGATCCAGTTCGGCCGTCGCTACGGTCCGTACCACGACGCGCTCGTGAACGACGTGAAGGGGATCGCGCTCGGCTACGTGTTCGAAAAGAGGCCGGGCGATGTGATCTACCCGACGAAGACCGAGTTCGTGATCGGGCTCGGAGACAGCAAGGTCAGCGTCTGCTTTTCCAGCGACATGACTCACCCAGAAAGGGCGGGCGACGTCTCGACGACGACGCAGAGGTACTTGCAGAGCTTCGCGAGCGGCTGTATCGTCCTAGGGAACACGCCTCCAGAGCTGATCCAGCTTTTCGGGTACGACCCCGTGGTGCCGGCCAACATGCGCGACCCGGTCGGGCAGATCGCAGAGGTCCTCGCGTTTCCGGAAAAGTACCTGCCGCTCGTCGAGCGCAACATGAAAGAGGTGCGCAACCACACCGTGAAGGAGCGCGCACAGACGATCATGCGCGAGCTGGGCTAGCTGCGCGCAAGGCAGGCGAGCCAGGCGACGATGAACGCCTCCTCGACCGCGTTCTCAGCGAGCGCCCACATCTCCGGAAGCCGCGTCTCGAACGCCAAAAGCTGCAGCGCGCCCTTTTCGTCGCCGGAAGAGAACCTGTGCAGCGAGTCGCGCAGGACTTGCCGCGAGCCGTGCGCGGACTTCAGCGCCTCCAGCATCGCCGTGTCTCGCTCGAAACCCTCTGCGATCAATAGGCGATACGCCTCCTGCTCGACGCCGAGCAGCCGGGCCGCGCCCAGTAGGCACCGTCGCCGCGTCGTCGCGCTCTGGCAGTCGGAGGCGGCCCTGGCGATGAGAGCGACGTCCTCCGGCCCACCGACGCAGCCCAGCGCGTACGCCATCTCCGGCAGCCCCTCGTCGCGAAACTCCTCGAGCGAACGGCGCACGCGCGGCGCGGTGTTGGTGAGGCGCAACTCTGAGACCGCCTCTGCCGCTGCGACCCGCACGCTCGGGTGAGGGTCGAGCAGCGCCTCGGCGATGACCGGCTCCGCCTCCCTCGCCTCCAAGTGTCGCAAGGCTTGCAGCGCGGCGCGCCGCATCTCGATGTCCTCGTGCCCTTGCGCCGCGCTGATCAGGTGCGGCACCGCCGCTTGGCTGCCGATCCGACCGAGCGTCTTCGCGGCCGAGCGCCGCAGGATGGAGCGCGGGTCGCGCAAGAGCCCGAGCAGCACTTCCTCGGTACGCGCAGTCGGCGTGCGCCCGAGCGCCTCCACCACGTCCTCGTCGAGCAGCTCCGGGTGCTCAATGACGTGCGAGAGCAGCGCCTCCGCCGCCTCGTCGCCGCCGAGCCGGGCCAGCGCGATCGCCGCCTCGCGCCGGATCCGCGGAGAGGGGTCGGTGAGCGCCTTGCGCAGCTCGCCCGTCGCCATCGAGAACTTCTTGCGCCCCACCACGCCGATCGCGCGCAGCCTCCGGTCCGCGTCGGCGCTCTTGCTAAGGGCCGAAAGCGCGCGCACCCCGCTCAAAGAGAACTGCCTCATCTGCCTGATCGTCTGCCGGATCGAGACCGCGCCCGGCTCGCGCACGCCGCCGAGCATCGCCGTGCACACGACCCTCACTACAATGACGATGAGGAACAGCGTCTTGTACGCCGTTTCGGCGCCCATCGGCGCGCGCAGCAGCGCCATCGTGAGCGAGCCGAAGAGCGGCGCGACCCCGCCGCAGATCGCCGTGGTCGTGAGCGCCGCCGCGAGGTAGGAGGACCGCTCCTCCGGCTCGGCGGTCGACATGAAGATGTTGAGCTGGGTGACCGCGACGCCCGACCACACCATCCCGTTGTAGACGTGGCCAATGAGCAGCACCGCCGCGTTCCATCCGGGCTGGTTCGGGTGGCAAAGGATCCATATCCCGGGAGTGAGCACGGTCCCTGCGGTCGTCAGCGCGAGGATCGGCTTGTTGCCGTACTTGTCGGCGAGGTAGCCCCACGTCCTGACGAGCATGACTGTGCCGAGCGCGCTCGCCACCGCGACGAGCTGTAGCAGCGTAAAGTCGATCTTTAGCGTCTCTCGCGCGAACGCCGTGAAAAAGCCGCCCGCGTAAGTCTGGCTCGCCATGAACAGCCCGCTGAAGACCAGGATCAGGCGAAAGTTCTTGTCCTGCCACGGCCGTGCCATCGCGCGCACGCTAGCGCGAAGGCTCACGCGCACGGGGTTGGCGCGGACCGTCTCCTTCATGCGCAGGAAGAACACCATGCTCACGATCGCGCAGACGAACCCGCCGCCGTAGATGACGGAGAAGCCCGCAGACTCCTTCCCGGCGTTGCGAAAGGCGTCGAGCGCCAGGCCGCCGGCCATCCCAGCCACCATGCCGACCGACGTGGCGACCAGAGTGCGCCGGCTGAAGTACCACCCGCGCGAGGTCGAGGGCACGAGCTCAGCCAGCCAGTCCGTGTAGATCGGGTTGACGATCTGCACCGCCGTCGCCGCCAGGCCGATGCAGGCGAGCAGCGCGACGAGCTTCGCCTCGTTCGGGATCGGCGCGAAGGGAAGGAACACCAGCGGCAGGTACAGCAGCCGCCACGCCCACCCGCCGGGAGCGATGAAGCGCCGGTAGAACGGGTAGCTGCGACCCCAGATTGCGCCCGGCACCTGCACGATCCCGACGAAGCTGGGCACGGCGGTGGAGAGCCCGATCCACAGGTCCCCGCCCCCAAAGTGCTGCACCAGCCCGATCAGGAAGTTGCCCGCGACCAGCGTCGCGAAGGCTGTGGCGAAGGCCACGTCCCAGTTCGCGACCTGCAGGTTCCGCAGGTTGTCCAGCCTGTTCTCGGTGAATCGCATCGGCCTGCCGGGATTGTGATTGCGCGCCGCGTTTGGACGCTAGGAACCGGGCCAGTCGGCGAGCCGCGCCTGCAGGAAAGGTCCAATCAGGCACAATCGTTGCGTCCTTCGCATGGGCGTTTTGGCCGTCCCGGTGGAAAACCTGCCCGGGACCCTTGACTTGAACCTGGTCTTGTGCCTATAATAGCCCTTGCCTCTCAGCCTTTGAGGGGCGCGCACCTTGAAAGCCCCATAGTGATGAGACGCAGCTTTATGCCTGTCCCTTGAGGACAGGTGGAATCACATGAGTTCCGAAGGAACTTGAGTAATCAAGCTTTGAGGAAACTCGACTAGGAGACGCTGTTTCCCGATTCGTCGGGATGCGGACAAACGTTTTCTTCGGAGAGTTTGATCATGGCTCAGGACGAACGCTGGCGGCGTGCCTAAAACATGCAAGTCGAACGCGATGGCCCTTCGGGGCCTGGGAGTGGCGAACGGCGGAGTAATACGTAAGCAACGTGCCCTGAAGTCCGGGATATACCGGGGAAACCCGGGGCAATACCGGATGTGGTCGCGACCCGGCATCGGGGAGCGATTAAACGGTTTTTCGCTTCAGGAGCGGCTTACGGCCTATCAGCTAGTTGGCGGGGTAATGGCCCACCAAGGCTTCGACGGGTAACTGGTCTGAGAGGACGACCAGTCCGAGTGGGACTGAGACACGGCCCACACACCTACGGGTGGCAGCAGTTGGGAATCTTGCACAATGGGGGCAACCCTGATGCAGCGACGCCGCGTGGAGGACGAAGGATCTAGGTCTGTAAACTCCTTTTGCCAGGAAAGACTTAGGACGGTACCTGGCGAATAAGC
>CAMLDW010000070.1 GCA_946479035.1 uncultured Chthonomonadaceae bacterium
ACCCCCACCCTAACCCTCCCCCAATGGGGAGGGAACGGCGGCAATACGGATTAAATGACGAGAAAGTAGGGCGTTCGATGTACGGTTGTGAGAAGTTTTTTCGAGCTTTCCACAAAGGTTTTTCTAATCGTCCTGGACCGTAGACAAACGCAGAACCTGGCACTAAAATGCGTCCGTCGAGGCGCCTCTTAGAAAAACAGACAACGCTGGTGCGGAACCGCCGCCGCTTCCGTCCTTTCGATGGTCCAAGAGGCCGACCGACAGGAAGGGCACCCCAAAATGGCCGGTAAGGAAGCACTAGAACACATCAGGAAAAACGAGGCGCAGTTCGTCGATTTCAGGTTCACGGACCTGTTCGGCGTGTGGCACCACTTCACCATTCCCGCGAACGACCTCAGCTCGGACATGTTCGAGGACGGGCTGGGTTTCGACGGCTCGAGCATCCGCGGGTTCCAGACGATCAACGAGTCGGACATGCTGCTGATGCCCGACCCTAGCACTCTGTTCATGGATCCGTTCACGCACCATGTTACGGCGGTGATGGTGGGGGACGTGGAGGATCCGATCACTCGCGAGCGCTACAGCCGCGACCCGCGTTACGTGGCGCACAAGGCCGAGCAGTACCTGAAGTCGTCGGGGATCGGCGACACGATCTACTTCGGGCCAGAGGCGGAGTTCTTCGTTTTCGACCGGATGTCCTACCTCAACACTCCGCACGAGTGCTCCTTCACCCTCGACAGCGCAGAGGCTCACTGGAACTCGAACGCTCCGGACGCCTTGGGCTCGACGAACCGGCCGAAGGGCGGGTACTTCCCTTGCGCTCCGCAGGACAAGCTGCAAGACCTGCGCAGCGAGATGGTGCTGATGCTGATGGAGACGGGGGTCGACGTCGAGCTGCACCACCACGAGGTGGGCGCTGCGGGCCAGTGCGAGATCGACATCCGGTTCAAGCCGATGGTGACGATGGCGGACACGTTGCAGAAGTACAAGTACGTGGTCAAGAACACGGCAGCGCGTTACGGGATGATGGCGACGTTCATGCCGAAGCCGCTCCTGCAGGACAACGGCTCAGGGATGCACTGCCACCAGTCGATCTGGAAGAACGGGGAGAACGTGTTCTTCGACCAGAACGGGTACGCGGGGCTCTCAGACTCGGCGCGGTGGTACATCGGCGGGCTCTTGAAGCACGCGCCCTCCCTTCTGGCTTTCACGAACCCTTCGACCAACTCCTACCGTCGGTTGGTGCCTGGGTTCGAGGCGCCGATCAACCTGATCTACTCGGCGCGCAACCGCTCGGCGTGCATCCGCATCCCGATGTTCAGCAACTCGCCGAAGGCGAAGCGGATCGAGTTCCGCGCGCCGGACCCCTCGTGCAACCCTTACCTGGCTTTCAGCGCGATGCTGATGGCGGGGCTGGACGGGGTCCAGAACAGGATCGAGCCGCCCAAGCCGATCGACAAGGACCTGTACGAGCTGCCGCCGGAGGAGAAGTCGGGGATCGCACAGACGCCGCGGACGTTCCGCGAAGTGCTGGAGAACCTGGGCACGGACCACGAGTACCTGACGAAGGGCGACGTGTTCACGCCGGACCTGATCGAGGCGTATGTAGAGTACAAGCTGCGATACGAGTGTTTGGAGGTGGAGATCCGTCCGCACCCGTACGAGTTCTTCTTGTACAACGACATTTAGGGGCGTCGCTATTTGGTCGCCAGGTGGTCGCCTTGTGGCCGCTTGGCGACCATCGGGCCGCGCCGTCAGAAAGAGACGTCGATCTTCTCTTCCTTGCGAGTTTCGGCGCTCTTGTAGAGGGCGTCGAACACGGCGTTGAGGATGAGGCCCTGCTCGCCGGGGACGGGCGATGGGCCGTTGCTCTGGACTGCCTTGACGAAGGCGGCGATCTCTTCGCTGTGCGGCGACTTGACGTCCGGCACGTTGACGGGCGTCATGTTGAAGAGCTGCCTGTCCTGCTCCGTGTAGATTTCGATGCCTTTGGCGTCTTGGTCGAAGTAGATCCTGGCCCCGGCCTTGGTGCCGTAGAGCTGGGTGCCGTACGGGTTGCCGTTCAGGTTGGCCATGAACGAGCTTTCCAGGACCACCACCGTGTCGTTTTCAAAGCGGATGAAGCCGACGGCCATGTCCTCGACGGTGAACTTCGAGCGGTCGTAGTCGCCCCATCCGTTGAAGAGGTCGGGGTTTTTGCCTAGCGTGTCCCAGGTCATGCCTGCGGCGCTGAGCGGCTTTGGGTAGCCCATTAGGGAGAGGGTGAAGTCGAGGATGTGGACGCCGATGTCGATGAGCGGGCCACCGCCCTGCTGCTGCTTGTCGATGAAGACGCCCCAAGCGGGGACGCCGCGCCTGCGGAGGGCCTGGGCCCGGGCGTAGTAGATGTCGCCCATGCCGCCGTCTGCGATGAACTTGCGCATGAACTGGCCGGCGCCGGAGAAGCGTTGCTGCAGCGCGACCTGCAGGATCTTTCCGCTCTTCTTGGCTGCCCTGCACATCTCGCGCGCCTCGTCGGCGTTCATAGCGAGCGGCTTTTCGCAGAGCACGTGCTTGCCAGCGTTGAGGGAGTCGATGGTCGGGATCTTGTGGTGCTTGTTGGGGGTCGTGATGGAGACGGCGTCCACTTCTTTGTCGTTGAGGACGTCGCGGTAGTCGGCGGTCACCTTGGGGATGCCGTGCTCGTTGGCGGTCTTTTGCGCGAGCTCGGCATCGACGTCGCACGCCCAGACGATCTCGCAGTCGTCCGTCAGCGCCTGGTATCCGGGGATGTGGCAAGCGCGGGCAATGCCGCCGGTGCCGATCAGTCCGATCTTGAGCTTCTTGGCCATCGAGTGCTCCGGGCGCGGATTCTACCGCCCTTCATCTTTGTCGTCTTCTTTCGCGGGCACTTCGGTGGCTGCGTCCGCTTCGTCGCTCTTGGCCTTGCTTACTGCGAGGAACGTGCCCCCGAAGATGAGGACGGCCATGACGCTCCAGAAGACCAACTGGCTCATCTCGGCGACGTGGAACGGCATCGGGTCGGACGGCCGGAACTTGTCCCACCAGACGCCGAAGTTATGGGTTGCCATGAGGACGAGCTTGACTCCGACCCAGCCGATCAGGACGTAGGCGAGGTGGTCGAGCAGCGGGTACTTCTCCAGGAGCTTGATGAAGAGCGTGGCGGCAAAGCGAAGCAACGCTACGCCCATGAGTGCTCCGAGGATGACGATCCAAGTCTTGTCCCCGCTGCCGACCATGGCGACGGCTGCGAGGACGCTGTCGATAGCGAAGGCGACGTCCGCGAGGCCGAGCGCGACGACGGTCTGGTTGAAAGTGCCGCCTGTCCTCGCGTCGGTCTTGCCGGATGCGCTCTGTCTGAAGTGCTTGAATGGGAGGAAGAGGAGGTAGAGGGCACCGACCGCCTGCAGCCACCAGAGCGAGATGAGCCATGAGGCGAGGAGGATGGCGACGATGCGGAAGGCGAACGACATCGCCAGTCCGAGGGTGAGGGCGCGCTTCTGAGCTTGAGCGTCCGGAAGGTGGCGGACCATGATCGCGAGCACGAGCGCATTGTCGGCGGAGAGCAGGCCTTCGAGCACGCTCAGCACGACGATCGTCAGGAGGTCGCGTGACTGAAACGTCTGACCGAACATGCCTATTGTGCGGCGCCTATCGTTCAGAGCCGCTCCCAGATTTTGCCACAAGCAGGGTCGGCGCTAGTGCGAAAGCGGCCTTGTGAGGAACGCGTCGTACTCTGCCGGAGTCGTGGGCACGACGATCTTGCCGTCGATGACCAGTTGCTTGACCGCCTCGAGCTTGCTGAGGTTTTCTGCGCCGACCCGATCCTTTGTGTAGGACAAGCTCGAGTAGCCGACGCCGCCGCTCTTGAGGTCGTACACGTGGGCGCCCGCCTCGAACTTTCCGTCCTTTAGCTCTGAAATCGTTTCAAAGACGGAGACGTCGACGTGCTTGATCATGCTGGTGAGGACGAACCCTGGCTCGACGCCGTCCTGGTCTCCGTCGACGCCGATGGCGAACTTCTTGTTGGCAGCGGCGGCTCGGATGACGCCGAGGCCAGCGCGGCCCGCGGCGTGGTAGACGATGTCGGCGCCGCCTGCGAATAGGATGTTCGCGGTGACTTTTGCGGTGTCGATGTCGTCCCAACTGCCGACGTACTTCGGTTCGAGGATCGTGACGTTGGGGTTGGCGGTCTTCGCGCCTGCCTGGTATCCGAACTGGAACTTCTCGATCAGCGGGATCTTCTGTCCGCCGACGAAGCCAAGCTTGTTGGTCTTCGTCATCAGCCCCGCAAGGTAACCGACGAGGAAGCTTCCCTCTTCTTCTTTGAACTTGAGGCAGCGCACGTTGGGCGCGGCGACGTCACCGTCGATGATGGCGAACTTGGTATTCGGAAACTCGCCCGCGACTGTGGTGAGCGCGTCTTGCATGTTGATCCCGACTGCGAAGACGATCTTGCAGCCCTTCTCGGCGAGCTCGCGCAGGTTGGAGGCGTAGTCCTTGACGTCCTTGCTCTCGATCTGCACCACTTCGACGCCGAGGTCGCTCTTGGCCTTTTCAATGCCTTGTGCGGCGGAGTCGTTGAAGGACTTGTCGCCGATGCCGCCGGTGTCGTAGACGATGCCGACCTTGAGCTTTTCCGGGCCTCCTGCCGGAGTTTGGGACTTGGGGGCGCAGCCGAGCAGCGCGGCCAAGAGGGCCGCCGCCAGTCCCATTCCGAGGAGGTTCTTCATAGGCTCGTTTTACCCGGAGGGTACAATGTTTGAACCTGGCGAGGGGCTATGCCCCGGCCCAGGAGAGGTCTTCCCACCCGTGATCAGCTGCAACCTGACCAAGCCCGAAAGCACGTTCGACCAGGTCCGCAAGACTTATGAGAAGCTCAAGCCGATCGACGTGACTCTGCTCGCGACGGCGATCGTGGAGTGCGGCCACCTGGCGAAAGTGGTGTACGACGGGCACGAGTACGTGTGGCCCGGCGACCAGGACAAGCTCGCGAAGGCGCTTGCTGGCGACGTGCAGGGCGCTTATGACTCGGACGGCGACGGCGGGAAGTCGAAGAAGGCAGCGAAAGTGAAGGCGAAGGCGCTGGAAGAGACGATCATCCGTCTGACGATCCCGGTAAAGGCAAACCAGCAGGCGGGCGAGTCGATCCTGGGAAAGCGCAAGGACCTCAAGACGATGCTCGGCGACATCTTGGACGAAGGGGTGGAGTACCTTTACACGCCGACTGACATCCGTTGGCGCTGGTCGCTCGAGCGGGTGAACTGGTCGACGGTGAGCGGCGGGGACCTGCCGCACCACGTGATCTTCAACCCGGAGTTCGCCGACAAGTGCATCGGCATCGAGCTCGGGCCTGGCGGAAAGCGGAAGAAGCCGAAGAAGAGCTGATCCGGGCTCTAGCCGCCTAACAGCCTTCTGACCGTCGCGGCGACGTTTTCGGCGGTAAAGCCGAACTCCTCAAACAGGACCTCTGCGGGCGCGGACGCGCCGAAGTGGTCCAGCGCCACGTGGGCCTGCGCGTACTTCTGCCACCCGATGGCCGTGCCCGCTTCTACGCTGACGGTCGGTAACCCTTTGGGAAAGACAGAGGAGCGGTACGCGGCGTCTTGGCGCTCGAAGAGGAACCACGAGGGCATGCTGACGACGCGGGTCGGCACTCCGCCCTTCTCCAGGACTTCGCGCGCGGCGAGCGCGACCCACACTTCGCTTCCTGTTGCGACGATCGACGCCTTGGCCGCCGAGCTCGCCTCCTTCAGGACGTAGGCGCCTTTTTCCGCCGGGTGGTTCGGCGAGGGCGCCGGCGAGACCGAGGGAACGTCCTGGCGCGTGAGGAGGAGCGCGCACGGGGTCTTTTGGGACTCTAGTGCTATCTTCCAGCAGACCGCGGTCTCGTTGCCGTCCGCCGGCCGCATCAGGTTGAAGTTGGGGATCAGGCGCAGGGACATCGCCTGCTCGACGGGCTGGTGCGTGGGGCCGTCCTCGCCAAGACCGATCGAATCGTGAGAGAAGAGGAAGATGGACGGGCACTCCATGAGCGCGGAGAGGCGCAGGGACGGGCGGCAGTAGTCGCTGAAGATAAGGAACGTACCGCCGATCGCGCGGGTGGCGCCGTGGAGGGTCATTCCGTTGACCGCCGCGGCCATCGCGTGCTCGCGCACGCCGTAGCTGACGTTACGGCCGGCGGGAGAGCCGGGCTCCATGTCGCCTCCGTCCTTGATCGTAGTCCTTACCGACCCAGCGAGGTCTGCGCAGCCGGAGACTAGGTTCGGGAAGTGCGGTGCCAGCGCGTTGAGGACCTTGTTGCTCGCTACGCGAGTGGCGACTGCGTCCTCGAACGAGGGGAGCAGCGAGCCGACGGCGGGCGCGCCTTCCCCACTGATTTCGGCGGCGAGCTCAGGGAACTCGTTCGCGTACTGCGAAAGGAGCAGCGTCCACTCCGCCTGTCTCTCCTTTCCTTTCGCCACAGCCGTGCGGCAGTACTTGAGCGCGTCCTCGGAGACCCAGAAGTCTTGCTGCGGGATGCCGAGCGCCTCTTTCGTCAGCTTGACCTCGTCTTTGCCGAGGGCCGCGCCGTGCGACGCCGCTGTACCCGCCTTGTGCGGGCTGCCAAACCCGATCACGGTGCGGCAGACGATCAAGCTCGGCTTCTCAGTCTGCGCCTTCGCCGCCGAGAGGGCGCGGTCCACTGCCTCCATGTCCATTCCGTCTATGGATTGCACGTGCCAGCCGAGCGCGGCGAACTTCGCAGCCGTGTCGTCGGTGAAGGCGAGCAAGGTCGAACCGTCGATAGTCACGCCGTTGGAGTCGTAGAGGACGATGAGCTTGCCGAGCGCCTGGTGCCCTGCGAGCGAGCAGGCCTCTTGCGATACGCCTTCCATCAGATCGCCGTCCGAGGCGATGACGTAGGTGAAGTGGTCGAAGACCGCATAGCCTGGCCGGTTGTAGCGAGTGCGGAGGTACCGCTCGGCGAGCGCCATCCCGACCGCCGTGGAGATCCCCTGCCCGAGCGGGCCGGTCGCCATCTCGACTCCGGGCGTGAGGTGGTTCTCGGGGTGGCCGGGGGTGCGGCTCTGCCACTGGCGGAAACCCTTCAGGTCGTCGAGCTCGAGGCCATAGCCGTAGAGGTACAGCAACGAATAGAGGAGCATGCTGCCGTGGCCGGCGGAGAGGACGAATCGGTCGCGGTCGAGCCACTTTGGGTCTGCGGGCGAGTGCTTAAGGTGACGGTCCCAGAGGACGAAGCCCATTGGCGCGCAGCCGAGCGGCATGCCTGGGTGGCCGGAGTTCGCGGCCTGGACGGCGTCTATGGCCAGCCCCCGGATCGTCTGCACGCAGAGCTGGTCGGTTGAGGCGCCGGACGAAACCACGCTTGAATCCTACCCGTCCAAAACTCGGGGCAAGGTACCCTCGAAAGACCCGTGC
>CAMLDW010000071.1 GCA_946479035.1 uncultured Chthonomonadaceae bacterium
CGACGACGACGAGCGCACGCGCTTAGACGAACATCTGTTCGCTGAAGCGCGCGGGGTCGAAGTCCTGCAGGTCCTCGGCCCTCTCGCCGACGCCTACCAGCTTGATCGGCACGTGGAAGCGCTCCCAGACGCCGATGAGCGCGCCGCCGCGCGCAGTGCCGTCGAGCTTCGTCAGCACGAGCCCGGTGACGCCCGATACCGCGATGAACTCCTCGGCCTGGCGGATCGCGTTCTGCCCCGTGTTCGCGTCCAGCACGAGCAGCACCTCGTCCGCGGGGCGGCCGAGCGCCTTTTCTGTTACGCGCGCGACCTTTTCAAGCTCGGCCATGAGGCTCCCCTTCGTGTGCTGGCGCCCCGCCGTGTCTGCGAGCACGTAGCCGATTCCGCGCGCGCGCGCGGCGGTGACCGCGTCGAAGATCACAGAGCTCGTGTCCGCGCCCGGCTGCGCGCCGACGAACTCCGCGCCCGAGCGCTGCGCCCAGATCTGCAACTGTTCGATCGCCGCAGCGCGGAACGTGTCTCCCGCGGCGAGCAAAACCCTTTCGCCGCCGCGCACGAGCCGCAGGGCGAGCTTGCCGATCGTCGTGGTCTTGCCGACTCCGTTCACGCCGACGAAGAGGTACACGGTGGGCGGCACGGAAGAGACGCTGAGCTTAGCGCCCCCTTGCTCGAACCGGCGCGCGATGGACCCTTGCAGCGCTGCCTTGATCCCCGCGGCGTCGCGCACCTTGTTGGAGCGGACCTCGCCGCGCAGCTCGTCGAGGATCTGCTTCGTCAGAGTGACGCTCGTGTCGGCCTGGATGAGAGCCTCTTCAAGCTCCGCGTAGAGCGCCTCGTCGATCACGCCGCGCCCCAAGAGCCGGTCGACGCTCTGCATCAGCCGCTTGAACATCGCCCGGAAGTATGGCAGGGGGGCTTGGACCCAGCCGAGCCGCCCTGCCCAGCAACCCGTTGGCCGCTCGGCGGGTAAACACGTCGGGAACATGAAAGGACTGACGAGGTTCGCATCTTGGCTCGCGCTTACGCTGGCCGCCGTCGCCGTGCAGGCCGCAGGACGGTTGCCGCAGAGCGTCGAGGCGAAGCTCGACGACGTGTTCAAGCCGTGGGACAAAAAGGACGCGCCGGGCGGCGCCGTCTCGGTTAGTGTGAAGGGGCAGGTCGTCTATGAAAAGGCGTTTGGGATGGCGAACCTCGAGCTCGACGTGCCCAACAAGACGACGACGATCTTCGACGTGGGGAGCGTCACCAAGCAGTTCACTGCGACGTGTGCGCTGCTGCTCGCGGAGCAGGGAAAGTTCTCGATCGACGACGAGGCGGGGAAGTACCTCACCGAGTACCCGGTGCTCTCCGAGAACAAGATCACGATCCGCCAGCTCATGTCGCACACGGCGGGCGTGCGCGACTACATGTCGCTCGTAACTTTCAAGACGGGGAGCCTCGCCTTCGGAGACGACGACGTGGTGGAGACGCTCAAGGGCCAGCGGACGCTCGACTTTCCGCCGGGGATGGGGTTCAGCTATTCGAATTCCGGGTACTTCCTGCTCAAGAAGCTGGTGGAGAAGGAAAGCGGCAAGAGCCTGGCAGTGTTTGCGAAGGAGAGCATCTTCGTCCCGCTCGGAATGGACCACACGCAGATCCTCGACGACCCGGCCAAGCTCATTCATGACCGAGCTTTTGGATACGTCGATCCAGGAAACGGCACCGGGTTCCGGGCAGGGCTCTCGATGATCGCCGCAGACGGCGCGGGCGGGCTCTGGACGGACCTCGACGACATGCACAAGTGGACTGAGAACTGGAAGCACAACAAGCTGGGCAAGGCAGACCCGAAGTTCTTCGAGCAGATGCAGTCGAAGACGAAGCTGAAGGTCGGCACGGAAGTTCCTTATGGCCTCGCGTTCTTCATGGATGCGTACAAGGGCGTGCGCCGAATCCAGCACGGCGGCGACTTCATCGGCTTTCACGCGCAGGTGAGCTGGTACCCGGACCAGGACGTCACGATCGTCACGATGAGCAACGACGGCACGCAGAACGCCAAGACGTTCAACGACCAGGCGGCCGAGGTGCTGCTCGCCGACGTGATCAAGCCGGACCCGAGCGGCGCACAGAAGGAAGTGACGCTGACGGAGAAGGAGCTAGACGACTACACGGGCCGGTTCGACCTCAACGGCGCCGCCGTCGATGTCAAGCACACAGGTACGCAGTTGCAGGTTCAGGTGACGGGCCAGCCACAGATCGACGTCTATGCAAGCGAGAAGGACAAGTTCTTCTACAAGGTCGTGGCGGCTCGCATCGAGTTCAACCGCGACGCCGAAGGAAGAGTGGACTCGCTTACGGTGTTCCAGGGCGGCGCGACGATCAAGTGCCCGCGCGCCCAGCCGTTCGCGATGCCGGCGGAGAAGCTGGAGGCGCTCGTCGGCGTTTACTACAGCACAGAGCTCGACGTGTTGCTCAACCTGAAGATGAGAGACGGCGCGCTCGCGGTGTTCTCGACGACGGTCTTGAACGAAGCGACGATCGAAGCGATTTCCGAGAAGAAGCTGAACTGCGCTGGCATCACGATAGACGTCGAGCGCGACGGTGACTTGGTCAAGGCGCTGCTCGTGAACATGCCGCGCGCGACCAAGATGCGTTTCGTTCGGCTATCGGCTGAGTAGGGTCCGCTCCCACCTTGAAGAGAGTTTGGGAGGGGCTCAGGGCCGGGCCCGAAGCTCCTTGACGACCTTGGCCGCGCACTTCACCGCGTCTTTGCGGACCTCGCACTCCCAGAACGTCAGCACCGCATACCCGCGCTTCTTCAGCTCGCGCCGGTTCTTCTTGTCCCTCGAGACGTTGCGCTCGAACTTCGCCTTCCAAAACTTGCTGTTCGTCTTCGGGTGGACGTTCCGCGTGCACTTGGGGCACCTGTGCCAGAAGCAGCCGTGCACGAACACGGCCAGCCTGTGGGGGCCGAAGACGACGTCGGGCGAGCCGGGGAGCTTGCGCACGTTCTTGCGATAGCCGCGCAGCCCGGCGCCGTAGAGCGCCTCGCGCAGGAGCTGCTCGGGCAGAGTCTCGGTGCTCGTGTTGGACTGCATCGAGCGGCGTGTGGACTCTTTGACCACCCACGTCTCGCGCAGCTTGTTGATGCCGTAGGGCTTCGTTTCCGGCACGTGCCAAGGATACACGCTGCTACGCCGGTTGGCCGAAGTGCTGGCTTTGTCGCTCGGGGGTCCACTCGACGTGCGTGGCGGCCATCGCCCAGAAGAGGAACGCAGTGAGCGCGACGTACGCGAGCCCCATGGCGATTCGTTGCTGCTTGGTGGCGGGCGCGACCTCAGGGCCGTGGGCGACCCCAGTGCGGAGGCCCTGCCATATGCGCGGCAGCGAGAGCACAATGAGCACGATGATCAGTGGGTTGCGCACGTACCCAGTCGCAAAGCCTGCGACCATGATGACGATCCCAACGATCCAGAGATAAGGCGACACCGCGCCTACGATCCAGCCGCCGTCCAGCGGAAAGATCGGCGTCATATTGAAGAGGTTGAGAAAGAACCCGACGTACGCCAGCCCGAGGAAGAACTCGCTTCCAGTCGTGTTCGCGATCCACCAGCAGACGAGCGAGCCGAGCGCGCCGGCAATCGGGCCGCCGATCCCCATAATCGCCTCGTTCCAGGCGGACTTGCCTTCGTGCTTGGCAATGATGAGTGCTCCCATTCCGGGGATGAAGATCGGTGCGGAGATCGGCAGTCCTTGTTTCCACGCGACATAGACGTGCCCCATCTCGTGTACGAAGATGAGCAAGACGAACCCGAGCGCAAACCACCAGCCGAACAGGAGCGAGTAGAACCAGACGCTGACCAACATCGAGCCGGAGGTCGTAAGGATCTTGCCGAGCTTGAGGATCTTCAGGGCTGGCAGGAGGAACGCACCGATCGCTTTGAGCTTTGCCAGGATGAAGACAAAGATCGCGCCAAGCCCAGCCAGGCCCTTTTTCTTTGCACCGGCGCTTTGCGACGCCTGCGCTTGCAAGACAGGGGGCGGTTCGGGGGTGGGCCCTTGCACGATGGGATTCTACTCAGAGACCCGCAGTACGCTCATAAACGCCTCTTGCGGCACTTCGATCGAGCCGATGTTCTTCATCCGCTTCTTGCCCTTCTTCTGCTTTTCCAGCAGCTTGCGCTTGCGCGTCACATCGCCGCCGTAGCACTTGGCGATGACGTTCTTGCGGAACGGCTTGATCGAGTCCGCCGCGATCACCTTTTGCCCGATCGCCGCCTGGATGCGCACCTCGAACTGCTGGCGCGGCACGACCTTTCGCAACTGCTCGACGATCCCTTTGCCGCGGTTGTACGCGAACGCCTTGTTCACGATGAACGAGAGAGCATCCACGGGGTCGCCGTTCAAAAGGATGTCCACCTTCACAAGGTCCGACTGCTGGTAGTCGCTCAGCTCGTAGTCGAACGACGCGTAACCCTTGGTGGACGACTTCAGCTTGTCGAAAAAGTCCAAGAGGATCTCGCTCAAAGGGAGCTTGTAGTAGAGGATCGCGCGCTGCGGCGTCGGGTACTCCGTGCGCACGAACGTCCCGCGCCGGTCCTGGCACAGCTTCATTACAGTGCCGATGTACTCCACGGGCACCATGATCGTCGCGTCCACTACCGGCTCTTCTATGAACGCGACGTGGTTCGGCTCCGGCATCTCGCTCGGGTTGCTCACGTGCAGCACTTCGCCGCTGGTCCTGTGCACGATGTAATCCACGCTCGGCGCGGTGAGGATCAGGTCGAGGTCGAACTCGCGCTCCAGCCTTTCGCGCGCTATGTCCATGTGCAGCAGCCCGAGGAAACCGCAGCGGAAGCCGAACCCGAGCGCCGCCGAGGTCTCCATCTCGAAGTGGATCGAGGCGTCGTTCATCTGCAGCTTCTCGATCGCGTCGCGGAGGTCGGTGTAGGAGTCGCTGTCGGTCGGGTAGAGCCCGCAGAAGACCATCGGCTTGGCTTTACGGTAGCCGGGGATAGGGTTGTGCGCCGTGTTCGTCGCAAGCGTGACCGTGTCCCCGACCGCGGCGTCGCCGATGCTCTTGATCGCCGCCGTGATGAACCCGACCTCGCCGGTCTCGAGCGAGCCGGCGCGCGTCAGGGCCGGGCGGAACACGCCGACCTCGTCCACGTCGAACTTCTTGCCGGTGGACATCATCATGATCTTGTCGCCGGCCTGCACGCGCCCGTCCACGACCCGCACATAAGCGACCGCGCCCTGGTAGGAGTCGAAGTGCGAGTCGAAGATCAGCGCGCGCAGCGGTGCGGAAGAGTCCCCGCGAGGCGACGGCACGCGCTGCACGATCGCCTCGAGGATGTCGCCGACGCCCTCGCCGGTCTTCGCGCTGCAAGCGATCGCGTCGGATGCGTCGATGGCGAGCGTGTGCTCGATCTCCTCCTTCGCCCGCACGACGTCAGCGTGCGGCAGGTCGATCTTGTTGATCACGGGCACGATCTCGAGGTTTTGGTTCATCGCCATCCCAGCGTTGGCGATGGTCTGCGCCTCCACGCCCTGCGTGGCGTCCACCACCAGCACCGCGCCTTCGCACGCAAAGAGCGCGCGCGAGACCTCGTAGGTGAAGTCGACGTGGCCCGGCGTGTCGATGAGGTTGAGCTGGTAGGTCTGGCCGTCGCGCGCCGTGAACTCCAGTCGCACGGCGGTCATCTTGATCGTGATGCCTCGCTCGCGCTCGAGGTCCATCGAGTCGAGCATCTGCTCCTGCGCCTGCCCGCGCACGGCGCCGGTCAGCTCGAGGATCCGGTCCGCGAGCGTGGACTTGCCGTGGTCGATGTGGGCAATGATGCAGAAGTTGCGGATGTGGGCCTGGTCCATAGGGATCGGCGGTAGCAGATTCTACCGGCGACCCAACCGGGCCAGGCCCACAAAGGAACTACACGCTCAAGGCGCGACGAAGCGCACCGTGCCGTTAGGAGCGCGCAGCGTGATGAAGCCGCCCTCGGGGCTGCCGGCGAGATACCCGAGCTCGGCCCCGTCGTCGTTCCGCACGCTGACCTGACCGCGCCCGTTGGCGTCTGAGGCGAGCCAGGCGACCTCCTTGCCGTTGTTGTTGTTCACGCTGACCTGGCCGTGGTTGGAAACGTCCGCGAACATCCGCGCGACGTTGGTGCCGCCGGTGTTGCTCACGTCGAGCTCGCCCTGCCCGCCCGTCGTGCAACCGAGGAAGATGATCTTGTTGCCGGAGGAGTTGTAGATGCTCCCCTGGCCGCCGCCAGCGGTGTCGCTCGCGAGCCACGCGACCTCGGTCTTCGTGCTGTTGTAGACGCCGAGGTGCCCTGCGCCTACCGTGTCGGTCGCGAGCCAGGCGACGCGGTCGCCGTTCAGATTGCCGATGCTGACTTGCCCCGAGCCGTCGGTGAGCGCGGCGAGCCACGCGATCGACTTGCCCGACTTGTTGTTGATGCGCACCTGGCCGTGGCCGGCCGTGTCGGTGAAGACCCAGGCGATCTTGCCGCCGTCCTTGTTGTTGACCGCGAGCTGGCCGCCGTCCTCGTCGGCCGAGAGCACGGCCATCTCCTTTCCGGCGGCGTTGGAGATCGTGAGCGTGCCGCCGGTGTCGCTGGAGGTCAGGGTCGCGACGACGTTGCCGCCGTGCGTGACTTCGAACCGCTCGGCCTTGACGACCTGCTGCTGTAGGATGCCGCCGGTGCCGGCAAAGAGGAACGGCACGGCTGCGGCGGTGACGGCGAGGGCGAGCAGCGCCTTGGTGCGGCGGTTCTGCTTCTTGAGGCCGGAGATCTCGGTCTCCAAAGTGGCGAGGCGGTCTTCGAGGTGCGACATGACTGCATTTTAGACGAGTCG
>CAMLDW010000072.1 GCA_946479035.1 uncultured Chthonomonadaceae bacterium
CGGTGGTTCGGTGGTTCGGTTTCATGTACAGAGTATATTGCAAGTTCCTCGGGTTTGTATGCCCAAAGCTGATTGCTAGTGTTCTTGAGCTCAAGAACTTGCCGCGAGAACCGCCGTCGCATACCCGTCGCACCACCGATACGCGTTGATCAACCGCCGCTCCCCCTCCTTCCCGCCGATCGAGTTTCCGTGCTCCATCCCAAGCACACCCGCGTACCCCTTCCCCGCGATGTGTCCGAATACGGCGCGGTAGTCCACCTCCCCCGTCAGCGGCTCGTTCCGCCCCGGGTTGTCGCCGATCTGGAAGTACCCGATCTCGCTCCACGCCGCGTCGATGTTCGGGATCAGGTTCCCGACCTCGATCTGCTGGTGGTACAGGTCGTCGAGTACCTTGCACGAAGAAGAGCCCACCGCCCTGCACATCTCAAAGCCCTGCGCGAGCCGCGTCAAGAACATGTGCGGGTGGTCCCGGTAGTTGAGCGGCTCGATCACCATCACGAGCCCGTGCGGCTCGAACACCTCGCAAGCGCGCCGCAGCGCCTCGACGACGTGCGCGGTCTGGTACGCCGGCTCCTGCCGCGGGTCCTCCAGGCCAGGCACGATCGTCATCCACTTCGCGTTCATCCGCTTGGCGACATCGACCGATTCCTTGCACTGCGCGACGAACTTGTCCACGTGCTCCTTCCCACCAGTCGTCAGCGTCGGGTTCGACCAGTCGACGTCTGCGCCGACGAATATCCCCATCGTCACGCCGTTCTGAGCCATCGCCTTGGAGATCCGCTCCTGGTCGGCGGTGCTGAACCCTTTCATGCCGTTCTCCTCCCAAGCGTGGAACCCCTCGTCGGCAGCGAACTTGATCTGGTCTACAGCGTCGTCGCCCGCGCTGCTGCGGAACATCCCGAAGTGCGGCGCGTACTTGAGCGTGAACTTGGCCTGGTTCGCCATAGAGTAGTCCTTCGAGGCAGGGGTCGAGGCGGCCACAAGGCCGGCACCGGCTGCGGCACCGGCCTTGAGTACGTCGCGCCTCGTCACTTTCATCCGATCCCTAGGCAAACTGGGTCGAACCGGGCACTGCGACCGGCTGTACGTCGAGCCTCATCCCGAACGCGAGATCTTCTGGGAAGTGCGTTTCCTGCGACGCAAGGGCAGCGTCCCACTGGATCTCCTTTCCTGTGTAGGCGCTCATGCGCCCCATGATCGCGGTCATCGTGGTCTCGGCGATGCGCTGGCCCTCGTTCACCTTGTCTCCGTTGCGGATGCTCTTGATCAGGTCCTTGTGCTCGAGCATGTACGGGTCGGGGCGCTCGCCGCTGACCTTCCACCCGTTTTCGCCCTTGATCCAGTTGTTCGCGTCGCTAGCGCCCTTCGTGCCCACGATCTGCTCGGCCACGCGCGAGGCGCAGCCGTCGATCTGCCGGCACATACTGAGCAGGCGCGTTCCGTCCGCGTACTCATATTCCGTGGCGAAGTGGTCGAAGATGTGCCCGTAGTTGGGGTCCGTGCGCACCTGCCGCCCAGCGAGCGAGGTGCACTTGACGGGATGGCCGTTCTTGGCCCAGTTGCTGATGTCCAGGTTGTGGATGTGCTGCTCGACGATGTGGTCGCCGCTCAGCCAGGTGAAGTAGAGCCAGTTGCGCATCTGCCACTCGAGCTCGCTCCAGCTCGGCTGCTTGGTGTTCATCCAGAGGAACCCTTGGTTCCAGTAGGCGTAGGTGGCGACGACGTCGCCGATCTGCCCGTTGTGGATGCGGTCCATGCACTCCATGTATCCCAGCTCGTGGCGCCGCTGAGTGCCGGTGACCACGCTCAGCCCCTTCTGCTGTGCGAGCTGCGCTGCGGCCATGACCTTGCGGATACCCGGAGCGTCTACCGCGACCGGCTTTTCGAAGAACACGTGCTTGCCAGCGTTGATCGCGGCCTCGAAGTGGCCGGGCCGGAATCCCGGCGGCGTAGCAAAAACGATGTAGTCGATGTCTTGCGCCAGCACGTGCTTGTAGGCGTCAAAGCCGACGAACTGCCGCTCAGCGGGCACCATCAGCTTCTCCTTGATCTGTCCCTGGAGGTAGTTGTGACAGCCGTCGAGGCGGTCCTTGAAGGCGTCGCCCATCGCCCAGATGACCACGCCGTCGTCGGCCTGGGTCGCGTTGACCGCGGCGCCGGTGCCGCGCCCGCCGCAACCGACGAGCCCGACCTTGATCCGGTCCTGCCTCAAGCCCCTGGCGAGGATGTTCGGCGCTGCGATGGCCGCAGAGGCGGCTGCCGCGCCCGCCATGAAGTCCCTACGTGTAATGCGTGCCATACGCACGTTTTAGCAGGTATCAGCCCTCGCAGACAAGCCTAAGGCCGACGAAGTCGCCGTCCGAGAGCCACCAGGACGACTTTGGCTGTTGCGCGTCGCGGAGCTGCCACGAGGGGTCGTAGAACTCGCGCAGCCCGAATGTCAGCTCTTTCTGCTCCGTCCGGAAGTATCCGCCGCGCACCACAGGCTCGACCCCGACCGAAGGTTCGCACCACTCGACGGCGTTCCCGAGCGTGTCATAGAGCCCCCACGCGTTCGGCTTTTTGCTCTTCACCGGGTGCGTCGTTTCCTCCGAGTTGCCCTCGAACCAAGCGAAGTCGCCGAGCGGCGAAGGCTCCTTTTTCGCGCCTGCGCGGGCCGCGTACTCCCACTCGGCCTCCGTCGGCAGCCGGAACTTCTTGCCCGTCTTCGAGCTCAGCCACTTGCAAAAGACCTGTGCGGCGTGGTGGGTCATGCTCAGCGCCGCGTACCCTTCGTGCCCGAACCCGCGATCCGGTGCGCCGTAAGGGTGGCTCGGACGGTTCTCCGCGTCGAACTCGTGCGCCTTCTGCTCCGGCGTGAGGTCCAATCGGTAGGCCCATACGTCGAACAGGTCCCACGTGACCTCCGTCTCGCCGATCCAGATCCCCTTGATAGGCACGGGCTTGTTAGCGACGAGGAACTGCCCGTCCGGCACCGCCACCATCTTGAACTCGACGAGCGTGCCCGGGAGCTTTTGCGCGAAGCTTTCGCGCTGTTGCGGCAGAATGGCGAGGATGGCGATCGCTGTGGTCATGGCGGCGTTGGCCCTTGTTCAGACGGACCAGGGGCTGCAGAGGTTTGTCTACAGCGAGCTCCACATGGGAGTCCGCGTGGACGTCACCCTCTATGCACCGGACCAGGATACCGCCGAGCGCGCCGCAAGGGCGGCCTATCGCCGCTACACGGAGCTGGACGCCGTGATGAGCGACTACCTGCAGCAAAGCGAGCTCATGAAGCTCTGTAGGCGCGCAGGGAAAGGCCCCGTGCCCGTCTCGCACGACCTCCTCGTTGTGCTCGAACAGTCTCAACAGATCGCGGAAATGACCGACGGGGCGTTCGACGTGACTTGCTCGCCGGTCGTGAGGCTTTGGCGTCAGGCAAGGCAGACGAAGGTGATGCCGACGCCGAAAGCTCGGCGCCGGGCGCTCGCGCTCGTCGGTTGGAAGAACCTCGTGCTCGACCCAGAGCGTTCAACGGCCGAACTTAAGCTGCCCGGGATGTTGTTAGACTTGGGAGGGGTCGCAAAAGGGTATGCGAACGACGAGGCGCTAGAGGCGATGCGTGAAAGCGGTGTGGGCCGAGCAATGATCGAGGGAGGCGGCGACATCGGCCTCTCCGGTCCGCCACCGGACGCGCTGGGCTGGGCTATCAAGGTGCGCGGCCTGCCCGACACCTACTTTCTCCACGACTGCGCGATCTCGACCTCCGGGGACACTGAGCAGTTCGTCCAGATCGGCGGCGTCCGCTATTCGCACGTCGTCGACCCTCGGTCCGGCATCGGCCTGACCAACCGAGTGCAAGCAACGGTGATCGCCGCCCGCGGCCTCATAACCGACCCCCTTTCGACCGCGGAGACGATCCTGGGCGAAGACCAGGGCCTAGCGATCGCCCGCGCCTTCGGCGCGATGTGCATCCGGACAAGGGCTACCGTTCCGTAGGTCAGAGATGCCCACAGAAGCCAGCAGACCTGTGTGGAGCCTCGTACTCGACGAGGTCTATGGCTCGCTAAAGAGCGGCCCAGACGGATTAGGCAGCGCCGACGCCTCCGCACGGCTCGCATCGCAGCCTGCCGAGGGACCCAAGCACAACCGACCCCTCGCTCTGCTCGCTTCGCAGTTCAAGAGCCCGATCGTCCTGCTCTTGATCGGCGCCGCAATCGTCTCCGGCTTTCTCGGCGACGCGAGCGACGCGGCGATCGTCGGAGCGATCGTTCTGGCGAGCGGCCTGCTCAGCTTTCGCCAGGAGTTCGCCGCAGGAAAGGCGGTCGAGGAGCTGCTGGCCCTCGTCGCGACAAAGATCAAACTCCTGCG
Source organism: uncultured Chthonomonadaceae bacterium (assembly GCA_946479035.1). Next base: position 4,351 of record CAMLDW010000072.1, read on the forward strand.
CGACGGTAAGGAAAAGGATGTTCCTGTGGAACAGGCCGTGCCAGGGGACGTGCAGGTCCTCTCCGCAGGAGCACTCATCGCCGGCGACGGGATCGTCATCGAGTCAAACGGGCTGCAAGTCAACCAGTCCGCACTGACCGGCGAGTCGCTCCCGGTCGAGAAGTCCCCAGGCGTGTGCAGCGCTGACACCAGCCTTGCTGAAAGGACGAACGCGGTCTTCAAGGGCACGTTCGTGTCCAGCGGGACGGGCCGCGTGCTGCTTTCGGGCACAGGCGCAGAGACGGAGCTCGGCCAAGTAATGCGTCACATGCGCGCGAGCAGGGGCGAGGGGTCTTTCCATCGCGGGATCCGCGAGTACGGGACGTTCTTGGTCGAGATGACCTTCGTGCTGACGATCTTCGTGTTCGGCGTCAACGTCTTTTTCCACCGGCCCGTGGTCGAGTCGTTCCTGTTCTCCGTCGCGCTTGCAGTCGGCCTTGCGCCACAGCTCCTCCCTGCTGTGATGAGCGTGACCCTCGCACAAGGCTCGCGCTACTTGGCCAAGGCCAAGGTCATCGCAAAGAGGCTGGAGGCGATCGAGGAGTTCGGCTCGATGGACGTGCTCTGTTCTGACAAGACGGGCACGCTCACAGTCGGCACCGTCATCGTGCGCGGCGCCCTGGACCCAGCGCAGGCTCCTTCCGAGTCCGTGCTCCGGCTAGCGGGGCTGACCGCCTTCGCCCAACAAGGGCTGACCAACTCGATCGACCAGGCCCTCCTCGCTGACTTCCCGCATGGCGCTTTCGAGGGAGTCAATCGGCTTGGCGAAGTGCCCTACGACTTCTCGCGCAAGCGGCTCAGCGTCGCGGTCGAAGAAGGTGGCGCCCCAGAGCTCGTGACAAAAGGCGCCCTCGACTCCGTGCTTTCTGTGTGCGACCGAGTTGCCACCTCGAACGGGCCGCAGCCCCTGACCGCGAGTGGTAGGGCCGATGTCCAGAGCGCCTTCCAAGCCATGAGCGAGAGGGGAGTCCGTGTACTCGGAGTCGCGTCCAAGCCTCTGCCGTCAGTCCCGTCCCGCTTCGAACCGCGCATCGAAGAATCCCTCGTGTTCCAAGGCTTCCTCCTGTTGGAGGACCCGCTCCGGCCGGACAGCGCGGCCACCGTCGCGCGCTTGCACAGCCAGGGCGTCCGGCTGAGGCTGATCACGGGCGACAACAGGCACATCGCCGCCCAGGTTGGTTCCGCGGTTGGCCTTCGCGCCGACAGGATGCTGACTGGGTCGGACGTCCGCGCCTTGAACGACGTCGCCTTGCTCCGCAAAGCGCGATCGACAGACATCTACTCCGAGGTCGACCCGATGGACAAGGAGCGGATCATCGTCGCCCTTAAACGGACTGGCCACACTGTCGGCTACATCGGCGATGGGATCAACGACGGGCCCGCGATCCGTGCAGCCGACGCGGGGATCTCCGTCTCGAGCGCAGCAGACGTCGCGCGCGAGGCGGCGGACTTCGTGATGCTAGAACCCGGCCTGGCCGTGCTCTGCGAGGCGGTGATCGTCGGCCGCAAGATCTTCGCAAACACGCTCAAGTACGTGTTCGTCACGACGAGCGCCTCCTTCGGCAACATGTTCAGCATGGCGGCCGCGTCTCTCTTCCTCCCGTTCCTTCCTCTCTTGCCCAAGCAGATCCTACTGACCAACTTCTTGACGGATGTCCCTGCCATCTCCATCGCCAGCGACCGGGTGGACGACGAGATGGTACAGAAGCCGCGGCGTTGGCACATCAAGTCCGTGCGCGACTTTATGCTCGTGTTCGGTCTGGTCAGCTCCTTCTTCGACCTCGTAACGTTCGCAGTGCTACTGTGGATCCTTCACGCATCGCCCGAACAGTTCAGGACCGGGTGGTTTGTCGAGTCTGTGATTTCGGAGATCGCAATCCTGCTGATCATGCGCACCAAGCGTCCGCTCTATGGCAGTAGGCCCGGCACGGCGATGTTGTGGTCGTCGCTCGGCGTCGTGCTCCTTTGCGCGGCACTGCCCTACCTCCCGGGAGTTGGCGTCTTCGGCTTCGTGCCTCTGCCCGCGGTCTATCCGTTGGCAATGAGCGGCGTGCTGGCCTTGTATGCAGGGACGAACGAGTTCGCCAAGCGCGCGTTCTTCCGCCGACACGGGTTTCTTTGAGCGGAGAGGAAGTGGTGGATCGTGCAGGGCTCGAACCTGCGACCCGCTGATTAAGAGTCAGCTGCTCTACCAACTGAGCTA
>CAMLDW010000073.1 GCA_946479035.1 uncultured Chthonomonadaceae bacterium
TCAGACCTTCCCCAGCGCCTGGTCGAGGTCGGAGATCAGGTCCTTGGCGGACTCGATCCCGATCGAGGCGCGGACGAGGTTGTCAAAGATCCCGACCGACTCGCGGACCTCCTTGGGCATCTCGAAGTGCGTCATCGTCGCCGGCTGCTCCACCAGCGACTCGACGCCGCCGAGCGAAACCGCGAGCACGAACAGCTGCGTGCCCATGAGGAACCGCCGCGTGCCATCGAGGTCCGACTTCACTTGGAACGAGACCATGCCGCCGAAACCGGTCTGCTGCCTTTTCGCCAGCGCGTGGTGCGGGTGCGCGGGGAGCCCGGGATAGAACACGCGCTCGATCTTCGGGTGCTTTTCTAAGAACTGCGCGACGGCGAGCGCGTTCTCCTCGTGCCGCCTCATGCGCACGGCGAGGGTCTTGATGCCGCGCTGCACCAGGAAGCAGTCGAACGGCGATGGGGTCGCGCCCATCGCGTTCTGCAGGTACTTCGTCTTTTCATAGAGCTTGTCGTCGTCCATCATCAGCGCGCCCATCACGACGTCGCTGTGGCCGTTGATGTACTTGGTCATCGAGTGCATGACGATGTCGACGCCGAAGTTGAGCGGCTGCTGGAAGTAGGGCGAGACGAAGGTGTTGTCGATCGCAGAGAGCGCCCCGTGGTCCTTGGCCACTCTCACGATCATCGCGATGTCGACGAGGTTGAGCAGCGGGTTGGTGGGCGACTCGAACCATATCATCTTGGTGTTCGGTCTCATCGCCGCGCGCACGCTCTCCTCCTTTTGCATGTTCACGAACGTGAACTCGACCCCGCGGCGCGCGAGAACGTCCACCATGAAGCGGTACGTGCCGCCATAGATGTCGTCCACCGCAACGAGGTGGTCGCCGGCGCTCAGCAGCGACATCGCCGCGTCCACCGCGCCCATGCCCGAGGCGAACGCGAGCCCGTGCTTCGCGCCCTCGAGCGCGGCGAGCGTCTTTTGCAGCACGCTGCGCGTCGGGTTGTCGGTGCGCGTGTAGTCGAACTCCTTGTACTCGCCTGGCGCGGGCTGCGCGAAGGTGCTCGCCTGGTAGATCGGCGGCACGACCGAGCCGTGCAGCGGCTCCGGGCGCGAGCCGTAGTAGACGAGCAGCGTGTCGAGGTCGTATTTCGTTTCGTTCACTTTCAAAAGAACTCCATGCAGCAGACTGGCATCGGTGTGAAAAGCGATTCGGCCCGATCGAGCGCGCCCGGCTCGCGAACATCGACGAGGCCGTGCTGGGCCAGCTCGCGCACGCCCGGCGAACCCATGAACGCCTGCGAGAAGGCGCCGATGGAGAAGGCGATGTCACCGCGCGGCGCGCGCTCGACCCTGACCTTGCCCTGAGACCATGCGGCGCGCCACGCGCCGTCGTTTTCGGCGATTTGCGGGTCGTGGACGGAGAAGGCGATCTCCCCCTCGCCGTGCGGCTTGAGCGATCCGACCGCCTTTGGCACGTCGAGCACGCGGTGCATCGTCTGGCGGTAGATCGACATCTCGACGCCCTGGTCGAAGTGCGCGGCGAGGAATCGGCTGTTCGGCGGCTCCATCCAGGTGGCGGTCTTCTGGTTGTGCGCTACGCCCCTGACCACGGAGAGGACCGCTTCGTAACCGCGCGGCGTGGACCACGCGACCTCGCCGACGTCGACGTTGCCCCAGAACTCGGTGAGCTTGACCCATGCGTACGCCTCGATCGGGTCTCCGACCGCGTAGATCATCGGCGGCGTCTTGCCCAGGCGGTCGGTCCACTCCTGCTGCCCGCGCAGCGGGCTCCCGCTGAAGCCGCGCACGTACTTTTCGTGCACAGGGTTGAGCAGCGCAACGTCGCACGGCTCGATCTGCCGCACGGGGAGCGCGCACTTCGTGCGCGGAAAGCGGTGCATCGGCGCGACGATCTTCCACCGCCATCCGCACGTGCCGTAACCGACGTTTGCATAGAACGGGTCTCGGAACGCGTAGAGCGAAGAGACGACCTGGCCCGCTTCGCGCATCAGCCGCATGACCTCGAGCATCAGCGCCGTGCCGTGGCCCTTTCCCCGGTGCTGCGAGAGGGTCGCGACGCCCGCCACTCCGCCGCACGAGAGGTCGACGTCGCCCCGCACGACCTTGTAGTCTTTGACCGTGCAGACGGCGACCGGCTCGCCGTCCTGTTCTGCGAGGTACCAGCGCTCGTTCGAGTCCTGCTCCTCGTAAGGCTCTTCCGGCGCCTTGAGGCGGTACACCCACGACCAGACGCTCCACATCTTGGCCGCGTCCTGCGGGTAGTGAGCCTCGCGGACGGTGAGGGCCATTAGATCGGCAGCTCCGTCGTGCTCTTGTTGACCCCGAGCACGAAGCAGGAGTGGATCTTTCCGACCCCCTTGATCGCGCTGAGCTTTTCGCGCACGAACTTCTCGTAGGCGTTCATGTCCTTGGCGACGATCTTGAGCATGAAGTCAAAGTCGCCGCTGACGTGAAGGCACTCGAGCACTTCGGGGAACTTGACCGCGGAGCGGCGGAACTGTTCGATCGGCTGCTCCTGGTGCAGGGCGAGGCTGACCATCGCGACGACGATGAGGCCGAAGCCCATCTCCTCGCGCCCCAGCACCGCGGAGTAGGCCTTGATGAAGCCGTTCTGTTCGAGGCTGCGGACGCGCTGCAGAACGGAGGGCGGCGACATGCCGACCTGGCGCGAGAGCTCGGCGTTGCTCGTGCGTCCGTCCTCCTGTAGGAGCCTGAGGAGCTTCAGGTCCGTGGCGTCCAGTCGGTGCTTCATTCTCCGGCCCCATTCTATTCAGTGCAGGGATTCCCTTGGGTCAGATTCGGGCTCGTTTCGTTTCAAATGTTTGGTTGGGGGGAGAAGGACGTGCGCGTTTTCGGCCCGGGACTTTCGAGACGTTCGGTCGGCATGTTTCATGATTAACTCGTCATGCCAGTCGCCACAGAACTACCGCGTTGGGACGTCTCGGTCTACTTTCCGGGGATCGAGTCTGAAGAGTTTGCGAAGGAGCTCGCGGAGATCGGTGCGCAGGCGGAGGCGCTGCTGGCGCTGTTCGACAAGGCGGACGTGGGGGCTGGGGACGAGATCGCGTTCTCGCAGGAAGTTTCGGAGAGGGTGGAGGAGGCGATCGGGGCTTACAACGCGCTGAGCGACCGGATGAAGCTGGCCCGGTCGTACATCCACAGCTTCGTCTCGACGGACTCGAAGAACGAGGCCGCACTGGCGAAGCAGAGCGAGATGCAGCGCGCCGCGATCCTGATGAACAAGCTTGGGACGCGCCTGACGGCGTGGGTGGGGCGTCTGCCGCTCTCGGAGCTTGTCACGTTTTCTTCGTTGGCGCGCGAGCACGAGTTTGCACTGCGACGGATGAAGACCTCGAGCGAGCACCTGATGTCCGCCGACGAGGAGGCGCTGGCTTCTGACCTTTCCGACGCAGGGACGTCCGCCTGGTCGAGGCTATACGGCAACTTTTCGTCGCAGATCGCTGTCTCGTTCCGTGGAGAGAGGCTTCCGATGGCGGCGGTGCGGAACCTCGCGTACGACGCTGCTTTGGAGGTGCGGAAGGAGGCGTACGGCGCGGAGCTAGCGGCGTGGAAGGAGAACGAACTGCCGGTCGCGGCGGCGATGAACGCGATCAAGTACGAATCGAACTTTCTGACGCGGAAGAGGGGCTGGGGCTCGGTGCTGGACGAGGCGATCTTCGCGACCAACATCGACCGCGAGACATTGGAAGCGATGATGGATGCCGCGCGGGACGCGTTCCCCGCCTTTCGGCGGTACTTGCGCGCGAAGTCGCGGATGTTGGGGAACGAGGGGGCGCTGCCGTGGCACGACCTGTTCGCCCCGGTCGGTGCGGACGACGCGTGGTCTTACGAGAAGGCGCAAGGTTTCGTCGAGTCGGGTTTCCGCGCCTACAGCGACAAGATGGGGGACCTGGCGGCGCGCTCTTTCCGAGAGCAGTGGATCGACGTGGCGCCGCGGGCCGGAAAGCGGGACGGCGCGTTCTGCATGGGCACTCGGCAAGACGAGTCGCGGATCCTGATGAACTTCAAAGCGTCGTTCGGCTCGGTGGCGACGCTGGCGCACGAGCTGGGGCACGCGTACCACAACGTCTGCCTGGCGGACCGGACCGCGCTACAGTCTCAGACGCCGATGACTTTGGCGGAGACGGCATCGATCTTCTGCGAGACGGTGATCAAGCGGCGCGCGATCGGTGCGACCTCGGGAGCGGAACAGACGGCGATCTTGGAGGCGTCGATCCAGGGCGCGTGCCAGACGGTGGTGGACATCACTTCGCGGTTCTTGTTCGAGCGCGGTGTGTACGAGCGTCGCGCAGAGCGGGAGCTTTCGGCGCGAGAGTTCTGCTCCTTGATGGCCGACGCGCAGAAGGAGACGTACGGGGACGGGCTTTCGTCGTTCCACCCATACATGTGGGCGGTGAAGCCGCACTACTACGCATGGCGGCCGTTCTACAACTATCCTTACATGTTCGGGCTCTTGTTCTCGCTGGGGCTATACGCGGTGTACGAGGCTTCGCCGGACGGGTTCCACGCACGGTACGACAGGCTGCTGTCATCGACCGGCCTAGCGGACGCGGCGGCGCTTGCGGCGGAGTTCGGGATCGACACGCGGCGCAAGGAGTTCTGGGCTTCGTCGTTGCGGGTGGTGGAGGGGGACATTGCGCTGTTCGAGTCGAAAGGAGAGTGAGAGTCGAGAGTCGAAAGTCGCGAATCTTACGCACGTGCCTGGGAGCCGCAACGTCTGCAAAGAGTCTCTCGCCAGGATGCTCGCCCACCCGGGTAAAGCCTCCACCGCTCGATGCACAGCGGAGGCATCGCGAAAGTCGCGAATCTTAAGCGCGTGCCTAGGAGCAGCGGCGCCTACTATTGCTTGCGGCGGCGGCGGAGCAGGGCTCCAGCACCGGCAGCGAGGGCGAGGAGTGAGGCGGGCTCAGGGACGGCGGTGATGTTGTCGAAGCCTGCGGTCGCAACGATGGCGTCGCCGCCGTTAGAGGGGGCGCCGGCCTGATTTCGGAACATGAAGCGCTGCACGTGGGTGATGGCGTCCGAATAGCTCGCGGCCCCCTCGACCTGCGTGAGGTCCGATTGGCGCAGCGAGAACGACATGGGCGTCCAGCCGGAACCGGCGGGGAGAAGGTTCGCGTTTGTGGAGGTCCACTGCGTCTCGCCGCCGTCGAAGTCGAACAGCACGACGCGCATGCTGAGGTCGGTGTTGCCGAGGTTTCGCATGAAGAGCGTGACGCGATCGACTCCGGCCGCACGGTAGTCGCCGGTCCACTGGTTGTTGTTGAGAATTGCGAGGTGGCTGCCGCCGCCGATGCCGCCGAAGGACTGCGCCTGGAGGAAGCGGTCGCCCGCGCCGCCAGGGCCGCCGTTTGCGATGTTCTGCAGGCTGTCACCACCGCCCCAGTTCATGAGGGTGCCGTCTTGGAAGTCGTCGACCTGGCCGAAGGCGATGGTCGCGCGCGCCGCGGCGCAGGCGGCGAGGGCCATGCATAGAAGGGCGGTTTTCTTCATAGGGACACCGACTCTGGCGAAGTCTACGCCAGAAGTGCACGGTTTTAGGGCTGGCAATTTCACTGGGAGGGAGGGAATGGCAAGAGGTAGGAGTCGAAAGTCGAAAGTCGAGAGGCAAAAGGCGATAGGCTGGTGCCGGAGTGGGACCGTGCTGAACGCGAGGAGCGAGGGGGCGTTAATACCGCCCAATGACCGCTCTCATCGCACTCGTTTCGATGGTCACGTCCGCCCAGCAGGGCGGGGAGACCGTGACGTTCAAGGTCGGTGACGTGGAGCGCACTGCGCTGGTGTTCCGGCCCGCCAAGGGCGCGAAGAACCCGCCGGTGCTGTTCATGTTCCACGGGCACGGCGGTGGATCGAGGCAGGCTTCGATCCAGTGGCGCTACCAGCAGACGTGGCCGGACGCGGTGGTCGTGTACCCGCAAGGGCTGCCGGGGTGGAAGGGGAAGACGGACCCCGAGGGCGTGAAGGCCGGGTGGCAGGGCGCACCGGGGCAGCTCGACGACCGCGACCTGGTTTTTGTGGACGAGATGCTGAAGTGGGCCGGCAAAGAGTTTAACGCGGTGCCCGCGCGCACTTTTGTGACGGGGCACTCGAACGGCTCGCTGTTCACGTGGGTGCTGCAGGCATCGCGGGGCGACAAATTTGCGGCGTACGCGGGGGCATGCGCGCCAGGGGCGCTCTGGTTCCGGTCCGCGCCGATCAAGCCGATGTTCGTAGTCGCGGGGGTCTCCGACCCGCTTGTGGGTATCCGGGCGATGCGGCTTTTTTCTGACGCGGCGGTGAGGCGGAACGGCGGCGGCGAGCCGACGGTGCGCGAGGACGGGATCAAGGTGTACTCCGGCAAGCAGCCGGTGTGGGTGTGGGAGTACGAGGGCGGTCACACGCCGCCGCGGAACGCGGGGGAGAAGGTGGTGGGGTTCTTCAAGAGCGTCTTGAAGTAGGGTCCGGGGCTGTTCGCCATTGGGTGGGTTGTGGTTCTTGCCGTTCTGTGTGTGGCGGGGGCATCGAGTTTCCGCGCACCAAAGGCCGCCCGGGAGGTCGGCCCTCCAT
>CAMLDW010000074.1 GCA_946479035.1 uncultured Chthonomonadaceae bacterium
ACCGTGGAGCGTCAGCGGACGGTGAACCAGACTTGCGCCTTGTCGCCGTCATAGGCGCCGCGACAGTAGAACGACTCTCCAAGCCATCCGTTCACGTCGCCGGAGATCCGGTGCGACCAAGGATAGTACGTGAAGATCACGTCCTTCTTGTTGTGGCCGCGGCTGATGTCGGCATGGTCGTCGCCGCCAAAGAGCCCGCCGTCCTCGTCCATCAGACGGATCTTGACGCGCACTAGCTTCGCGTCGCGCGGAAGCGGGATCTCCCAACGCGGCCTGCCGTCGTCCTTGGCCATGATGCGCGTCTTGTACTGGATGTCGTTCACAGTGACGATCGCGTAGAAGTCCGCGCGGTCAGGGCTCAAGAAGTCACCGCCGTCGAGGTTGTCAATCGCCTTGACGCGGTCGATCACGATCATCGGCGACTTCGCGCCGCCCAATACCTCCATCGGTAGCGGCGGCAGGTCCGGGTACGCCGGATTGTAGGTCGGTGCTACAGGACCTGTTCCCATAGCGGTTGCAATTGCTAAGGTCATAGTCGTTGTCAGCATGGTTTTTCTGACGAGGCGCGGTGCGCGCACTGTTCCTGGTCCCATGTGCATAACTTCTGCGCTCCCCAGCCTGTTTCAACCAGAAAAAAGGTCCCAGCCGAACGCCCTCGAGGCTCGGATCGGGCGTGGGACCAAAGGGCCCTGTGCAGAACGTCGCGCGGTTAAGACGCCGTCAAAAAGTTAGGCCGTTTCAGTACGACCGTGGAAGTCAAACATGAAAGTCAACACCATCATGACGACTGAGGTCGCCTTCTGCAAAGGCAACACACGACTAGACGACGTGGCCCGCCTCATGGCAGACCACAACTGCAGTGCCATCCCCATCGTCGATGACGACAAGTCGCGCAAAGTCATCGGGATCCTCACCGACCGCGACATCGTCCGCCGCACGCTCGCACGGGGCAAGAACCCCGCAGGGCTCACTGCCGCCGCCTGCATGACCACGGACGTTTTCGTGGCGAAACAGGACAGCGAGATCGAGGAGTGCCTCCAGACGATGGAGAAGCACCACGTCCGCCGGCTCCCGATCATCGACGACAAGCGCGCCGTCTGCGGAATCGTCACGCTCTCCAACCTCGCCGAGTTCCTCCCTGCGCCCACCGTCGGAGAAGTGATCAAGGAGATCACCGAGCCGAACAGGAAGCACAACGGGCACACGGCCCCTTTCCCGCAAAAGACATCGTCGACTTCGACGAAATCGCAGAGCGGAGTTAGCACCCCCGCACTCCTTTCCGTCCAAGACATCCCGCACGAAGTGCGAAAGGAGCTCCCCGCGCCGGCGCAACAGCTCTACTTCGAAGCGTACAACAGCGCCGTGCAAGAGCTCAGGGACTCTTCCAAGTCTCTCAGTTCGCAGCAGGAGGCGGTCGGCGCCGCGACCAAGATCGCATGGTCCGCCGTCAAGCAGCAGTTCCAGAAGAAAGGCGACCACTGGGTGATCAAGGGCGCGCCCTCGCGCGGCTGAAACGCCGCGCTTTTTGTTGGCCCAGCGCACGTTTGCGTCCCCTCTCTCTTCGTAAAAGGGAGAGCGGGGCGCTTTCTGCGGACCCCTACCGCTATTGAGGCTTGTCTGCCGGCGCGCTCAGTGCGCGCTCGGCGCGGAGATCGGGCCGTACCTCGCGTTCCGCTTGTACGCCCAGAAAAGGTAGTCGGTGTTCTCAGTCTGGCCGCCCAGCTCTTCGACGAGCAGCGCGATCTGCCCGCGGTGGTAAAAGGCGTGCCCCACGAGCTGCACGATCTGCCCCTCGATGCTCCATCGGAACTGCGTCCTGCCGTCCGAACCGAGGAACTCGAACTCTTTGGCCAGGTCCGCTTCGGTGGTGCGCGCCAGATACGCAGTCCACTCCTTCTCCACTTTCGCATACCTCGCGCGCAGCGCCTCGGCGGCGTGCCCCTCCGGCCACCAGTCCTTCTGCGCATTGCCGCCGTGCGCCATCCGGTCGAGCCAGTTCTCGCGGCACACCGCGAGGTGGTGCGCCAGCTGCACCGCGCGAGCAAACCGCTCGTCACTCCGGTTCGCCCCTGGCACTGACTCGACCATCGCGAGCATCCTGTCGTTGCAGTCGCGCTCGTGCTCGTACCACTCTCGATATCGCTCGATCATGTTGCAGATTATGGCCGCGCGCCCCGGTCTGTGAGCTCCGTTAGACAAACCCTGATCGCGGCAGACCGTGCGGTGCGGGGGCCCAGCGGGCTGAAATCCTATAGCCCTCGGTGAATTGCGTTCAAGCCTTCCCTCGCCCTTCTTTCCGCTCCTTGATCTTCTTCTCATACCCCCGCTCGCTCGGGTCGTAGTACGGCACCGAAAGGTCCGCATCATCGGGCAAGTACGACTTCGCCACATACGCGCCCGGAAAGTCGTGCGGGTACTCGTACCCCTCGCTGTGCCCCATCTCCTTCAGCCCAGAGTGCGGCGCGTTTCGCAAGTGCATCGGCACAGGCTGCACCGGTTTCTCCTTCACGTCCGCCAGCGCGCCCTCGATCGCCAAGTACGCTTTGTTCGACTTCGGCGACTCCGCCAAGAATGTCACCACTTGGCTCAGCACGATCCGCGCCTCCGGCATCCCGATCCGTTCCACCGCAGCCAGCGCCGCGACAGCCAACGTCAGCGCCATAGGCTCCGCGTTTCCGATGTCCTCGCTCGCCAGAACGATCATGCGCCGCACGATGAAGCGAGGATCCTCGCCCGCCTCCAGCATCCGCGCCATGTAGTGCAGCGCCGCGTCCGAGTCGGAACCGCGAACCGACTTGATGAACGCGCTGATCGTGTCGTAGTGGTAGTCGCCCTGCCGGTCGTAGCGAACTGCCTTGCGCTGAAGCACCTGCTCGACGATCTCCAATGTGATCGACCCGCGCAATGGCGCGAGCAAGGACGCGCTCTCGAGCGCGTTCAGCGCCAATCTCGCGTCGCCGTTCGCCGTCGCGACCAGGTGGTGCAGAGCGTCGTCGCCGATCGACAAGGACCGTGCGCCCAGCCCGCGCTCCTCGTCCGAGAGCGCGCGCCGCACGAGCGACTCGATGTCCGGTGCGGACAATGGCTGCATCGGCAGCACGCGCGCGCGGGAAAGCAGCGCGTTGTTCAGGACGAAGAACGGGTTCTCCGTCGTCGCGCCCACCATCTGCAAAGTCCCGTCCTCCAAATACCCGAGCAGCGCGTCCTGCTGCGACTTGTTGAAGTGGTGCACCTCGTCCAGCAGCAGCACCGTCGGCCGCCCCTCGAAAGACAACCGGTCCCGCGCCGCCTGTGCGATCTTGCGCACGTCCGCGACTCCGGCGGTCACCGCGCTCGTCGCCTCCAGGTGCGCGCTCATGTGCCGCGCGATGATGTAGGCGAGCGTTGTCTTGCCGCACCCCGGCGGCGCCCACAGAACGACCGAGCCCAGCTTCCCCTCCTCGATCGCCTGCCGTACTGGCATCCCCGGCCCGAGCAGGTGCGACTGGCCCACGAACTCGTCGAGCGTGCGCGGGCGCATCCGCGAGGCGAGCGGCAGAACGCCTTTCGGCCCTTCGCTCGTAAAGAGGTCGCCCGCCATGCCGCTATGCTACTTGGTCGCGGGATCCCACTCCCTTTTCGGCGAAACCTCTAGCACCTTCCCCAGCACCGCGTTGATGAACGGCCCGCTGTCCGCCGAACCGAAGCGCTTCGCCAGCTTCACGTACTCCGTGATCGTCACCTTCGGCGGAACCTCTTCGCACGACCACAGCTCGTACACCGCCATGCGCAACAGCAACCGATCGACCATTGCGAGACGCTCCGGCGTCCAACCGATCTTCAAGAACGGCGCGAACCGCGAGTCCAGTTCGACGACCGAAGTCATCGCCCCGGCCGCCAAAGAGCTCACAAATCCGGACGCCTCCGCCGTGAACGACTGCCGCACCAGCGCCTCCGCCACCGCCTCGTCGATCGGGCACCCGCCGCACACGCACTGGTACACGGCCTGGAACGCCGCTTCGCGAGCGGCGCGGCGCGACCGAACCATCTCAGACGACGGCAAGGGCCTCTTCTTCCGGCGGGCCCGCCAAAAAGCGGCCCACAAACGCGGTGTCGACGTCGCCGCTCACAAACTCTTCGGAGGAACAAAGCCGCCGCAAGAACGGGATGTTCGTCTTTATGCCAGAAACGTGGAACTCGAGCAGCGCCGCCTGCAACCGCCGTACGCAGTCGGCGCGGTCATCGCCGTAAACGATTAGCTTCGCGATCATCGGGTCGTAGTAAGGCGAGACCGTAAGCCCCGCATAGACGTGCGTGTCCAATCGCACGCCATTAAAGCCAGGCGGCTCCCAGCGCGTGATCTTGCCGCTGGAGGGGGCGAACTCCGCGTCCGGGTCCTGCGCCGTGATGCGCGCCTCGATCGCGTGCCCCTTCAGCTTCACGTCCTTCTGCTCGAAGTCCAGCTCCTCGCCCGCAGCGATGCGCAACTGCCACTTCACCAGGTCCAGGCCCGTCACCTCTTCGGTCACCGGGTGCTCGACCTGGATGCGCGTGTTCATCTCCAAAAAGTAATATGAGCCCGCTTCGTCGTACAAGAACTCGACGGTCCCTGCGTTTGTATAACCCACCGACTTCGCCACTCGCACGGCCGCCTCGCCCATGCTCTTGCGCGTCTTTGCGTCCAGTACGACCGACGGCGCCTCTTCCACGATCTTCTGGTGGCGCAAGTTCTGCACGCTGCACTCGCGCTCTCCCAAGTAGAAGAGGTTGCCGTGCTCGTCGCCCAGCACCTGCACTTCGATGTGCCTCGGCCTCACCACGAACTTCTCCACCAGCATCTCGCCCGAGCCGAACGATGCCTGCGCTTCCGCGACCGCCGTCTTCCAAAGCCCGCCGAGGTCCGCTGCGTTGTCCACGCGCCGGATCCCGCGCCCGCCGCCGCCCGCGACCGCCTTGAGCAGCACCGGGTAGCCGATGTCCGCCGCGACCTTCGCCGCCTCCGTCTCGTTGTCCACCTTTCCCACCGAGCCGGGCACGACCGGGCAGTCCGCGTCGATCGCCGCCTTCTTCGCCAGAGCCTTGTCGCCCATCGAGCGGATCGCCGCGACCGGCGGGCCGATGAACTTCACTCCCAGCCCTGCGAGCGCCTCGGCGAAGCTCGCGTTCTCGCTGAAGTAGCCATAGCCGGGGTGCAGAGCGTCCGCGCCGCTGATCTCTGCCGCCATCATCACGTTCGCCAGGTTTAGGTAGCTGTCCGCGTTCGATGCTTCGCCGATGCAGACCGCGCTCCCTGCCAGGTGGACGTGCCGGCTGTCCGCGTCCGCGCGCGAGTACACCGCCACGGTCTCGACCCCGAGCTCGTGGCACGCGCGGATCACGCGGCACGCGATCTCGCCGCGGTTGGCGATCAGCACTTTCTTGAACATCAGTACTTCTCGTGGCCCGGGTGCGTGCACTTGACCTTGCCGGTCGCCGGGTCGTAATCGTATCGCTCGTGCCCGATCGGGCACTCGTAGAACTTTGCACCGAGGCTCGTCTCCTCCAGCTTCGCTGGGAAGGTCCCCTCGACAGGGTCCGCGTGGATCTCGATCGACTGCCGGAGCTGTGAGAGCTGCGTCATGCACTCATAGTCCAATGCCCTGTACTTCGCGCGGCCGATCGTCGTTTCACCCATTTGGTCAGGGCGCTTGTTCTCGCTCTTGCCGAAGAGCCCGAAACCGCCCGTCACGAAGAACACGATCGCGATGACGACGATCAGCATCGCCGCCAACACCCCGACCAAACCTTCGCCAGACCTGCGCGTCCTCATCTCAGGGCCTCAGCACGAGGATGCGCTGCCCGTACTCCACGGCCTCGCCGTCCTCGACGCAGACCTCTAGGACCTCGCCGCCGTCTTTGGCGTTCACGTCGTTCGTCAGCCCCAGCGCGACGACCTCTCCGACCTTGTCCCCTTCCAACACCTTGTCCCCGACCTGGATCGGCGGCTCAACCGCGCGAAAGTAGCCGACTGCAGGCGAACCGACCGACTGTGTGCTCGGTGCCGTGGGCGCCGCAGCCTCGGGCTCTTTGCCGGCCTCTTCCTCCGATTCCCGCGCCGAGCCGTTCGACAGCACCGCGCTGAACCTGTCCTCCCCTAGCCGGATGCGGACCTGCCGGAAGCCTCTGGCTTGAGCGGTCAGGATGGCGTGGCGGATCTGCTCTGGACCAAGCTCCGACATCCCCATCATTGTACCAACGGCCTGCCTCAGGCCCAACGGCGCCTCCAAGCACAAAAAACGAGGTTCGGCTGGAGAGGAGCATGGCCGAACCTCGAGCTTGCTTGTTCTAGAAGCGTTTGCGGCGGCGGCTAGACCAGGATCGGAATGTCGCAGCCTCGGCTTCCGTGTTGGACCTTTCAACCTTCAAAGACGGTGCCAAACCCTCACTTTTGGCAGAGCCAAGCGCCGTTTGAACCTAAGACCCAGTATAATTACGGGGCTCTCAGGCGGCTTCCCCAGCAAAAAAACCGGTCGGTAGCTTCACCGTGGGATGGAATGAACCCACGGGCAGCG
>CAMLDW010000075.1 GCA_946479035.1 uncultured Chthonomonadaceae bacterium
AGATCTGGCCGTCGGTGATCGAGATGACGTTGGTCGGGATGTAGGCCGAGACGTCGCCGGCCTGGGTCTCGATGATTGGGAGCGCGGTGAGCGAGCCGCCGCCCTTCTTGTCGGAGAGCTTCGCGGCGCGCTCGAGAAGGCGGGAGTGGAGGTAGAAGACGTCGCCGGGGTAGGCCTCACGGCCTGGGGGCCTGCGCAGCAGGAGCGAGGTTGCGCGGTAGGCCTGCGCGTGCTTGGAGAGGTCGTCGTAGACGACGAGCGCGTGCATTCCGTTGTCGCGGAAGTACTCGCCGATCGCCGCGCCGCAGAACGGCGCGAGGTACTGCATGGCGTTGGAGTCAGAGGCGGATGAGGCGACGACGGTGGTGTAGGCCATCGCGCCGTTTTCGCGCAGCGTCTCGACGACGCGCGCGACATTGGACATCTTTTGGCCGATTGCGACATAGATGCAGTAGACCGGGGATCCGCCGGGCAGGTGCGTGGACTTCTGGTTGATGATCGTGTCGATGCAGATCTGGGACTTGCCGGTCTGCCGGTCGCCGATGACGAGCTCGCGCTGGCCGCGGCCGATCGGGATCATCGCGTCGATGGCCTTGATTCCTGTCTGGAGCGGCTCGGTGACGGGCTGGCGGTCGACGACGCCGGGCGCGACGGTCTCAAGGAGGCTGTAGGCGTCGGCGTGGATCGTTCCTTCGCCGTCGAGCGGGTGGCCAAGCGTGTTGACGACGCGGCCGAGCATCCCTTTTCCGACCGGGACCTGGATGATGCGGCCGGTCTCCTTGACGGGGTCGCCTTCCTTGATGTGGTCGGACTCGCCGATGAGGACGGCGCCGATGGAGTCCTCTTCGAGGTTGAGCGCGAGGCCGATGGTCCCGCCAGGGAACTCGAGCATTTCGCCGACCTGGCAGTCCGGCAGGCCGTAGACGCGCGCGACGCCGTCGCCGACCTGCAGGACGGTGCCGACGTGCTCGACGTCTATCTTCTTGTCGAAGGCCCGGAGCTCCTGCTCCAGGATCGATGTGATTTCTTCCGGTCTGATGGCCATGGTGTTATGCTTGTTTCAGGAGATCGTAGAGGAGCCTGTTCCTCATGCGGTCGAGGTAGCCGCGGGCGGTGCCATCGAGGACAAAGTTGTCGAAGGTGATCTTGGCGCCGCCGAGCAGCCTTTGGTCCACCTCGAACTTCGACTCGACCTTCCTCTTGGTCTTCGTGGCGACCTTGTCGATGATGCCTTGCCTCTGCGCCTGGTCGAGCTCCCGCGCGGACTCGACGAG
Source organism: uncultured Chthonomonadaceae bacterium (assembly GCA_946479035.1). The sequence continues at coordinate 1,275 of CAMLDW010000075.1, forward strand.
CACGAACACGGTGCGGTCGTGCTCGCGGCGGAGCTGGATGTAGTGCGCCTTGACGTCTTCGAGCAGGTGCTCGCGACGGCGCTTGAGTAGAAGCCTCACGGCGTGCATCGTGAGCGCGGTGACGCGGTCGGAAAAGACCCGCTCGAGCAGCTTGAGCTTGTCCTCTCGCGTGCGGCTGGGGCTGGTGACGAACCGCTTGAGGTCCTTGCTGTGCGCGACGACGGCGCAGACGCCGGTGAGGTCGTCCTCCACGCTCTGGAGGATGTCCTGCTGCAGGGCGATGTTGAAGAGCGCCCTCGCGTACCGCTTTGCCGCGCGCGCGTCGGTCACTGGGTCGGCACCTCGATCTTGTCGATGAACTCTGCGACGAGCTTTCGGTTGCGCTCGGTGTCGACGTTCTCGCCGAGGATCTTCTCGGTGGCGAGGAGGGAGAGGGTGGCGACGTGGACGCGGACCTGAGTGAGGACCTTGTCGCGCTCAGCCTCGATCTCTTCGCGCGCCTTGCGGAGCATGTCGTCGGCCTTGGCGTTGGCCTCGGCCTGGATATGGGTTCGGAGCTCCTGCGCCTTCTTGACCTCGCTCTGGATGCGCGCCCTTGCCTCTTCCTCGGTCTGCTTGAGCCGCGCCTCGTACTCGGACTTCATCTGGTTCATGTCTTTGCGCAGCTGTTCGGCCTCGGAGAATGTGTCTTCGAGCGACTTTGTACGGCTGTTGATGGAGTCGGCGAGCGGTTGGAAGTAGAAGACGTTGAGCAGAGGGAAGACGATGAGGAAGACGCCGATGATCGCGATCGTCTTCATAAAGTCGAGCGGTAGCCCGATCGAATGGACGAACGCCGGCGTGCCCCATCCCTTGTTGGAGCCGTACATGCCAAAGACCATGAGCGCGACTCCGACGAGCAGCTTGAACCAGTAGGTCTGGACGAACGAGGGCTGGGTCTTACTCATTGTGTACCTCCGGATTCCGTTTCAAGTCTTGCTTAGCCCTTGGGCAGAATGAAGATGGCGAGCAGGCCCATGAGCTCTGCGAACGCGAGAGCGATGAGCATGTTGACCTGGAGCTTGCCCATAGCCTCCGGCTGTCGCGCCATGCCTTGCAGAGCGCCGTTGCCGATTAGGCCGAGACCGATGCCCACCCCGAGGATGGCGATTCCGATTCCGATGACGTTCATTTGTTGTTTCAGTTTCCTCCTGTACTCAAGTTCCCTGTGTTGCTCTCCAAATCGATTCAGTGTGCCGGCGCAGGCTCTCCGTGTCCGTGCTCTTCCTCGTGCGCGTGGCTCGTGACCATCCCCAGGTAGACGCAGGTGAGCAGGCAAAAAATGAGGGCCTGCACGACCACGGTCAAGAGCTTGATGGGGATAAGGAACGCGCCGAGCGGCACGAGGTACTGCGAAGTCAGTTTGTTCAGGGTCTCTGCCGCCTGGTGGCCGCCGTCGATGTTGCCGAACAGCCGCAGACTGAGCGAGACGTTCTTCATCAGCTCCGAGATGATCTCTATGCCGAAGAGAAGTAGCGTGATAAGGATGAAAGGGATGGTCTTGGGGCTCGCCCAGTCGACGAGCTTGGGGCCGGCGAAGTGGCCGATGTGCCCAACGACACCGTTCGCTTTGATGCCCTCCCACTGCACGTATCCGACGGCCATGAGCGCCATCGCGAAGTTGAAGCTAAGGTCCGCGGTCGGCGAAGTCGCCATGAATAGCGCCGTCGCGTTCCCGACGAAGATGACCAGCCAGAAGGTCATGATCATCGGCACGTACTTGCGGCCGTGCGGGCCGATGGCGTTGAGGCAGAGGCTCTCGATAAAAAGATAGACCTGCTCCACAAGCTGGGCAGGCCTCGATTTGAAGACCTTCTCGCCAAAGCTGCGTTTGGCGAGGCTCAGGGCCACGACCACAATGGCCAGCACGAGACCGAAATAGATGAAAAGCCCCCAGAAGCTGGCGCCGTGGCCACCTTCTTCCGCCGCTGCTAGCAGGCTGCTTAACCGAGGGGTCGCGAACTCCATCTGATACACACAAATCAATCACGGGAGGCCAAAACCGCCCGCCAGACCACGAGGGAGTATACCGATCCGAGCCCGAGCAAGAACCACGTCGGGCCGAAGGGCCCCAGGCGCTGCGAGAGCACCCATCCGAGGTAGATCAGGGGCAGTTTGAGGAGCAAGAAGAGCACGATGAGCGCGACCTGTCGGGGGTCGGGCTTGGTCTGCGTCGCGGTCGCAGAGGCGAGCTTTACGACCGACCACGTTCCAGCGAGGAAGAGTGCGGTGCCGAGCGCGCCGAAGGACGCGGCGAGGGCCCCTTTCCAGCCTGCATGGATGACACTGGCGGCCAACAGTGCCGCGACGAGCGCAAAGGCCGTCGTGTGGAAAGCGCGGAGCGAGCTAGGCGCGGTTGCTGAGCTGGATCGCATGGAAGATGCCGCCGATGAGCCCTCCTACGACGCCGACGACGACGAAGGCGGTGATGCCGAGCGCGCGGTCGATCAGCCAGCCGACGCCCGCGCCGACGAGCGGCAGGCCGATGATCGCATAGGCGGCCGAGAGGCCGATGCCGAGGCCCTTTGACGAGTCTGCGTCCATCGTCGGCTGCGGCGCGGCCTGGCGCTGGAGCTTTCGCGCGGCCCTTGCCCTCGCTTCGATGTCGTCGGCTGACGGCGGATCGGGCAGCTCGGACGAGCCGTCCTTTGTTTCGTCATCGGACATACTTTGATTTAAGCACCAGAGAGATGGCGAACGTCGAAAAGGGCGCGGCGGTGGCGGGAAAGGGGCTGGACACAGACGTCCAGTACCTGAAAGGCGTCGGGCCGAAGCTGGCGCTGATGCTCCACAAGCTGGGCGCCAAGACCGTGCGCGACGTGCTGTTCATGGTGCCTCGGCGCTACGAGGACCGGCGCGACATTCCCAAGATCTCGCACCTTCGCGTGGGACAGTGGTCGAGCGTGCGCGGTCGGTTAGTGGACGTAGTTACGAAGCCCTTGCGCGGCGGGCGCGTTCTGTTGCGGGCGTGGATCGAGGACGACACGGGGCGGATCGCGCTCGTGTGGTTCAACCAGCCGTGGGTGGGAAAGCAGCTCGAAAAGGTGAAGGGGGAGGTGATCGCGTTCGGGCTGGTGAAGGAGGGGGACCGGCGAACGATGGAGATGAACTCGCCGGAGTGGGAGGCGCTGGAGGAGGACGAAGAGGTCGAGGAGTTCGCGCGGCTGGTGCCGGTGTACGGGCTGAGCGAGGGCGTGCAGCAGTGGGTGGTGCGGCGCGCGGCGCGCTCGGCGGTGGAGTACTTCGGCTCGCTGGTCGAGGACCCGCTGCCGGAGTCGGTGCGAAAGGCCGAGAAGGTCGCGCCGCTGGCGTGGTCGCTGCGGCAGATGCACATGCCGGAGGACACGAAGCACCGGGAGAAGGCGCACGAGCGGCTGGTGTTCGAGGAGTTCCTCTATCTGCAACTGATGCTGCAGATGCGGCGGACGGAAGTGAAGCAGGAGGTCGGGATCGCGTTCCCGGTCTCGAAGGTCGGCCGGGACAAGTCGCTGGCGGGCTCTTCGCTCTTTGCCGGGGGGACGGTGAAGCCGCTGGCTACGGAGATCAAGACGCTTTTTCCGTTCGAGCTGACGGGCGCGCAGAAGCGGGTGATCAAGGAGATTTGGGACGACATGGAGCGGCCAGCGCCGATGAACCGGCTGTTGCAGGGCGACGTGGGGAGCGGCAAGACGGCCGTGGCCGCTGCGGCGATGCTCGCTTGCGTGCGGTGCGGTTTCCAGACAGCGCTGATGGCGCCGACGGAGATCCTTGCCGAGCAGCACTTCATCAACGTCCACAGGATGTTCGACCCGCTTGGGATCGAGACGCGCCTGCTGGTAGGCAAACAGACGGCGGCGCAGAAGCGGAAGGCGATCGACGCAGCGAAGGGAGGGCAGGCGCCGATCTGCATCGGGACGCACGCGCTGATCCAGGAGGGGGTGGAGTTTTCGCGGCTGGGGCTGGCGGTCATCGACGAGCAGCACCGGTTCGGCGTCTTGCAGCGCGCGGCACTGCGGGCGAAGGGGTACGGCAACCCGGACGTGCTCGTGATGACGGCGACGCCGATCCCGCGGACCTTGACGATGACGCTCTATGGAGACCTCGACCTGAGCGTGCTGGACGAGATGCCGCCGGGGCGCAAGCCGATCCGGACGCACTGGAAACGGCCCGGCGAGCGCGCAGCGGTGTACGACGCGGTGCGAAAGTTGTTGAAGGAAGGGAGGCAGGCGTACTTCGTGTGCCCGCTGATCTCAGAGAGCGACAAGATGCAGACGCAGGCTGCGGAGGACCTTTACTATCGGCTCTCGAGCGGGGAGTTCAAGGAGTTCCGCGTCGGGCTGCTGCACGGCCAGTTGAAGCCTTCGGAGAAGGAGGCGACGATGGAGGCGTTCCGTCGGGGCGAGTTGGACGTGCTCGTTTCGACGGTGGTGATCGAAGTGGGCGTCGACGTGCAGAACGCGAGCGTGATGGTGATCGAGGACGCGAACCGGTTCGGGCTTTCGCAGCTGCACCAGTTGCGCGGGCGGGTCGGCCGCGGCGAGCACCAGGCGTTCTGCGTCCTTGTCGCCGAGGCGGGCACTGCGGACGCGCAGAAGCGGCTCGACGTGCTGGTGGAGACGACGGACGGTTTCAAGATCGCGGAGAAGGACCTGGAGATCCGCGGGCCGGGCGACGTGGCTGGGACCAAGCAGCACGGCGAACTGGACTTCGTGGTTGCGAACCTCGTGCAGGACGGGAAGCTGCTTGAAAAGGCGCGTGCCGCGGCGATGCGCATCTTGGAAGCGGACCCTGGGCTCAAGAAGAAGGAGAACGCAAAGATGCTCGCACGTGTCAAGGAGAAACGGCCGGAACAGGCGCTGGTCTCGGTCTCCTAGACCTTCTATGCCTCAGCCGCTTGCGGTTGAGGC
>CAMLDW010000076.1 GCA_946479035.1 uncultured Chthonomonadaceae bacterium
GCCGCGCTCATGGCCCGGATGGTCTTTTTCCCGTTGCGCGACGCCACGAAGCAGGACTTCCTTTCCCTCCTCCTGCGAGACAAGCCGGACCTACAGGCCGCCGTGTGCAACATCCTCGCGTTTGAGAACAGGAAGCCCGAGCGCAACGTGCCGGTCAGAAAGGACAGTGAAGGCTGGGAGGCTCGCGTCGCGGCAATGGCACAGCTCTGGCTCCACGAGTACGGCGTAGGCGGCTGACGCTGCCCACGGGCGGCGGGGTGGCCGATGGTGCTGAGCGGGCTCAAGACGGTGGTCGAGACCGGAAAGCCGATGCCGGAGTTCGACTACAACGCCTGAGCGCCGAGGCGGCGGCTAGTCCCCGAGCGAAAAAAAGGTGTACCGGACGACGTTGACCCAAGTCTCTGGCAGAAAGGTCTGGACGAATACCGTCACCCACTCCGGATCGTCGTCCGTGTACGAGTCGCGGCGACCGAGGGGTAGGGGTAGGAGTCGGCCTCGCATTATGGAGACGGTAGTGTCCGAGTTCTTGCCACAGGGACCGCCGTCTTCGATCTCGCCCATCCAATCCGCGCTCTCAGGAAAGTACTTGCTCTTCGGCTGTTCTGCCAGGCCATACGCGGGCAGGTCACGCCTCGCTCGGTCGGCGACGCTGCGCCAGGGCTGCCTCCAGGTGTAGGCCCGCGTCTCGCTAGCCGGCCAGGAGCCCGGGCCGAGAACCGATACGTCTGCCACGCGGTGCCCGGCGAGAAACGGATACGGGTCGTGCGTCCAAGGGTGGAGCACCCACCACACGGCGCCCGCAATGATTGTGCAGGCACCTGCGACGATCAGCCACCGTCTCCTCTTCCCCGCGGCCATGCTTGGATTATACGGCGTACTGGAGCGCTAGCCCGATATCCGGACAACACCTTCCGCGGCTGAGCGCGCAATTCGTGCGAGCGTCGCCCGGTAACATTAGGTCGACCGCGAGGCGACCGATGGCGAAAGGCAGAAACGAGATCACGCGACGAAACTTCCTCCGTGCAGGCGTAGCAGGGGCCACGGCGGCGGGCCTGCCTTCGTGGTTCACCGCAGAGGCGGAGGCCGCAACTCCCGCACAGCGCAGGTTCGGCCCGAACGACGTCATCAACCTCGGGCTGATCGGCTGTGGCGACCGCGGCGTCTCGATCGCGCTCTGGCACCACGGCAAGCCCGGCGTGCAGATCGTCGCCGTCACCGACCCGGACGACGAGCGCGCCACGCGCAACGCCGCGCCGCGGTTCGGCGCACAGTGCAAGAAGCACAAGGACTACAAGGAACTGCTCGCGGACAAGAACGTCGACGCGGTTCTAATCGGCACGCCCGACCACTGGCACGCCAAGGCCTCGATCGCGGCGATGCTCGCCGGCAAGGACGTTTACTGCGAAAAGCCGATGACGCTTACGATCGACGAGGGGACCGATGTCGCCAAGACCGCGCGAGACAGGAAACAGATTTTCCAGACAGGCACGCAGCAGCGCAGCGATCCGAACTTCCGGCTTGCGGTCGATCTGGTCCGCAACGGGCGCATCGGGAAGGTGCGAAAAGTCGAGACGCGCCTGCCGACCGGGACGACGGGCGGCGACTTCCTGAGCAAGCCCGTGCCGGCGTTCCTCGACTGGAACCTCTGGCTCGGCCCTGCACCCGAAGCAGAGTACTGCGTCGAGCGCTGCCACTACACGTTCCGCTGGTGGCACGAGTATTCCGGCGGCAGGCTGACCGACTGGGGCGCGCACCACAACGACATCGTCCAGTGGGCGCTCGAAATGGACGAGTCCGGCCCGATCTCCGTGCAAGGCAAGGGGAAGAACCAAGAAAAGGTCGGCCCGAACTGCTATAGCGCGTTTCCCGAGTTCTCCGTCGACTACGAGTATGCGAACGGCGTGACGCTCAACTGCTCGAGCCAGGGCGAGAACGGTGTGCTCTTCACGGGCGAAGAGGGCTGGATCTTCGTCACGCGCGGAAAGATCGACGCGAGCGACAAGGCGATCATCGAGTCGCCGCTCCCCGCAGACGCCAGGAGGGTCACGGTCTCGAACGACCACGCGGACAACTTCCTTGAATGCGTGCGCACGCGCAAGCCGACGATCTGCACGGCCGACGTCGGCCACCGCTCCGCAACTGTGTGCCACATGGCGAACATCTCGCTGCGCTTGGGCGGACGAAAGCTGCACTGGGACCCCAAGAGGCAGGAGTTCAAAGACGACCCGGAGGCCAACACGATGCTCAAGCGCGAGTGGCGAGAAACCTGAAGAGGCGGCCCCGCCCCCTCCGGTAGAATCATCGCCCAAGAGACATGGGCAGCGCGATCACGAAGGCACCGGAGCGGCTCAACGTTCCTGACGACCCGATCCTCCCTTTCATCGAAGGGGACGGAACGGGCCCCGACATCTGGCGCGCGAGCCGGTCGGTGCTCGACGCTGCGGTGCAGAAGGCGTACGGCGGCAAGCGAAAGATCGAGTGGTTGGAGGTGCTCGCCGGCCAGAAGGCTTTCGACAAGACCGGCAACTGGCTGCCCGACGAGACGCTCGAGGCCTTCAAGACCTACCTAGTGGGGATCAAGGGCCCGCTGACGACGCCGGTGGGCGGCGGTATCCGCTCGCTAAATGTAGCTTTGAGGCAAATACTTGATCTTTACGTCTGTCTGAGGCCTGTGCGCTGGTTCCCTGGCGTGCCCTCTCCGGTCAAGCGCCCCGGCGACGTGGACATGGTCATCTTCCGCGAGAACACGGAGGACATCTACGCGGGCATCGAGTTCCAGGCGGGCACGCCGGAGAACGCGAAGCTGCTCGCGATGCTGGAGAAGGAGTTCCCCGACAAGTTTGCCAAGGTGCGGTTCGGTACGCAGAAGAAGACGGACGAGTGGGGCAAGACGCTGGAGGCGATCGGCGCGCCGCACCGCGAGCTTGGCGTGGAGTGCGGCGTCGGGATCAAGGCGGTCTCTTACCTTGGGACCGAGCGGCTCGTGCACAGCGCGATCGAGTACGCGATCGGCCACGGGCTGAAGAGCGTGACGCTCGTGCACAAGGGGAACATCATGAAGTTCACCGAAGGCTCTTTCATGGACTGGGGTTACAAGGTCGCGGAGGACTTTTTCGGGGCGGTGCCGCTCGAGGGCGGGCCTTGGCACGTGATCCCCGAAGGGCAGCGCGGCGCGGGCCTCGTGATCAAGGACGTGATCGCGGACGCGATGCTGCAGCAGATCTTGCTGCGTCCCAGCGACTACGACGTGATCGCGACGCTCAACCTGAACGGCGACTATCTGAGCGACGCTCTTGCGGCGCAGGTCGGCGGCATCGGGATCGCGCCTGGCGGAAACATCAACTACCTGAGCGGGCACGCGATCTTCGAGGCGACGCATGGTACGGCGCCGAAGTATGCGAACCAGGACCGCGTGAACCCCTCTTCGGTGATCCTGAGCGGGGAGATGATGTTCCGCTACATGCACTGGAACGAGGCGGCGGACCTGATCGTCAAGGGAGTGGAGGGCGCGATCGGGTCCAAGCGCGTGACCTACGACTTCGCGCGCGCGATGGAAGGCGCGACCGAGGTCAAGTGCTCAGAGTTCGGCGCGAACGTCGTAGAGCACATGTGAGTTGGCAGTTGACAGACAGCTGCAAACTGCCAACTGGCCATTCACTGCGGCAGGACCCAGATGTTCCGGAACTTGATCGGGTGGCCGTGGTCCTGCAGGTAGATCCCGCGCGCGGTCGGGTCCTCCGGTTCGCCGGAGCCAGTCTGCCGCGGGATGTCCACGCCCTTGTGCACCATCACCCCGTTGTGCCAGACCGAGACCTTCGCGTTTGAGACCTTCTTCCCGTCCTTCCAGACCGGCGAAGTGAACATGATGTCGTAGGTCTGCCACTCGTAGGGGGCGTAGGCCATGTTGATGTCCTCGGCCTTGATGCTATAGATCGCGCCGCAGATGTTGTCCGCTGGCGGGATTCCCGCCGAGTTTAGAATCTGCACCTCGTACGAGCCCTGCAGGTACACGCCGCTGTTGCCGTTGGCCTGGCCTTCCTGGTGGTTCTCGTCGACGGCGAACTCGACGTGCAGCTTGCACGCACCGTACGGGACGCGCGTCTGGATGCTGCCACTGCCGGGCACGCACTCCATGTGGTCGTCCTTCCAGACCCACCCGATAGCGGCGCCTTTCGAACCTGCCTTCTGCCACTTGGCCAGGTCGCCCGGGCCGTTCATGAGCACCGTCGCTCCCTTAGGTGCTTTCGCGCCCGGCACACCCATGTCGCGCACGCGCAGGTTGCGCCAGCGCACTTCCAGTTTGTCCTTACGGTCGCCGACCGCGTGGACCTGTAGGCCGAGGAATCCGAAGCGGTCCATCCCGTCGCGGACGTCGCACGTCTGCACGCCGTTCACCCAGACCTGGATGTGGTCGGCCTGCGCCAGCACGCGGTACTTGTTCCACTGGCCGTTCTTGAACGCCTTCCTTCCCTTCTCGTTCTTGGAGAGGTCCTGCAGCCAGCCGCGCCTCGACTCGTCGTACAGCCCTCCAGAGAACGCCCGATCAGAAGGGTCGATCTCGACCTGATAGCCGAACACCACCCCGTTGTTGTAGCCGCTGACGCTGTGGCTGCGGATCTGGACGCCGGAGTTCAGGTCCGGATGGACCTTGACGTCGAAGGTCAGCTCGAAGTCGCCATAGAGCTTGTCGGAGCAGAGGAAGGTGTTGGCGCTGTTCGGGGCGGTCGTGCCGACGATCTCGCCCTTGTCGACGCGGTACTCGGCGGCACCCCCTTTCTTCGTCCAACCGTTCAGCGTCCTGCCGTCGAAAAGGTCGTCCCAGGCGGCGTTCTGGCCCAGGGCGAGGGCGCACAGTGCAACCAACATGCCCACAGTTTGCACGTTTGGGGCACCCGAGTTACAATAGGGGCGTGGACGAGTTCATGTTCAGCGTCCGAAGGACCAAGGAGGGCGGGTACATCGCCCGGGGGGTGGGCGCCTCGATCGTGACGGAATCGGAGACTCTGGACGGGCTGAAGGGGTTGGTCCGCGACGCCGCCCGGTGCCACTTCGACCCAGAGCCTGAGCCCAAGACGATCCGGCTGTTGATCGTGCAGGAGGAGGTAGTGGTCACGTGAAGGTGCCCGCCGACATCAGCCCGACCGACTTCGCCTCGGCTCTGAGCAACCTGGGCTACAGCGTGACGAACAAGTCGCTCCGCCACGTGCGGCTGACGACGTTCTTGCGCGGCGAGCACCACGTGACCGTGCTGGACGGCTCGCCGCTGAGCGCAGAGACGGTGACGGCGGCGCTGAACGAGATCGCCCGGCACCACCGCCTGACTTATGACGAGATCGTTCAGCGGTCCTTTTAGAACCAGGCCTTCTTGCCGACAATGTATTCGTCGACGAACTGCTGGTCGGACTTGGTCAGGTAGATGATCCCTTCGATCAGTCCTATGATGCCCCCAGCACCGCAGGTGACCACGGTGATGACGATTCGGATGATCCCGCCCGTCGAGTCGCCGAGGATGAAACGGTGTATCCCGAGCCCACCGATCAAAATGCCGCAAAGGCCGCAGGCCAGTTTTTTCTCTGCACCAGGTATGGACATTCGTAATTCTCCAGTAGGGTTAAGACGGCGGAGGGCCACGGTTCGACTCAGCCGCTCTTCCTTCCGCACGCTACCGCGAAGGCGAGCCACGCGGCAATGAAGCAGGCTCCGCCGAGCGGCGTGACAGCGCCCAGCCAATTCTGGCCCGTGAATGCGAGCGCGTAGAGGCTCCCGGAAAAGAGGAGGGTGCCGGCAATGAGCAGCCAGCCGACCAGCGCGAGCGGCTTCTTCCTTTGTGCTTCTAAGATACCGACGAGCACCAGCCCGAGCGCGTGCCAGATCTGGTACTCCTGCGCCGTCTTCCACAGTTCTAGCTGCGCGGCGTCAAACGTATCGCGCAGCGCGTGCGCGCCGAACGCGCCCAGCGCCACCCCCACCGCCATGCTCACTGCCCCGACGACGATCCAGCGCATCGGTTCAGCCCATCGACTCCGCGACCATGCGGTGGAACTGGTGTACGCCGGACTCGCGCTTGGGCGAGAAGCGGCCGCGGTCGTAGAAGCGCGAGCGCAGGCCGCGCTGCACCATCTCGACCACAGCCTCGTCCTCGCGCTC
>CAMLDW010000077.1 GCA_946479035.1 uncultured Chthonomonadaceae bacterium
GACTTCATGAAGGGGATGGCTGAGCTCGGCAAAGAGATGGACAAGCGGCACGACCCGGACCACAAGCCCGTCTTCTGAGCCTCCTCGCCTCCGAAAACGCTGCGGGCTCCGATCATCCGATCGGAGCCCGCTTTCATGTTCGCTCCCTTATTCCGCGTCCTCGCGCGGCAGGTACTGGAACCTCGAGAACCACCAGCCGCTCAAGGCTAGCATTCCGATCCCGATCGTGATCAGCACGATCCATGCGAACAGGGGTCTTACTTCGGTCGCGCCGGCCTGCAACGCCGCGACCGGCGCGTGAGAGAGCTTTTCCGGGTGCGTCGCCAGCACGCTCATGTAGGTGTTGACCGTCAACAGGTACATGTCGCCCTTCAGGTAGGGCACGAACGCCTCCCAGATGAACGTGAACGCGAGGATCACCAGCATCGCGCGGTTCATGATGAGCGTGATGAACACGAACAGCGCCGAGTACGCTGCCGCACCGAGCAGCATGATCGCCGCGTCCATCCAGAACATCCCTTGCGTCAACACGGAAGGCCCGACCATCACAAACCCAACCGCCAAGAGCGAGAGCCAGGACATCAGCGCCACGGCGACCACCGCGGCCGCGCCGCGCGAGAAAATGATCACGTTGCGCGGAACGGAGCGCGTCACGAGGTACACGATCGTCTTCTGCTCGATCTCCTGGCTCACTACCACCGTCGTAAACATTGCAGCAGCGAGAGCGACGATGCGGTACACGATCATCCGCACGAGCAGTCCGTATTCCACGGCGCCGACCTCGTGGCTCGACATCGCCTTCCACAGCGATCCCACACCGGCGAGCAGGAAGGCCAAAAGCACCCACACAACGATCCTCCCCGGCCGCAGCATGTCTTTCAGCGTCGTTTTCAGGATGAACGGGTTCATCTAGGCCTCCACCAAGTAATGGAAAACGGACTCGAGGTTGTTGTCGGGACTCTCGAAGCTGTAAACGCGCAGGCCGTCCTGCAAGACGAGCGAGGGAAGAGCGTCGTAGAAGAGCCCCGGCTGCTTCGTGCGGATCTCGAGCTCCTGTTCGTTCGGGTCTACCTCCGCGCTGATCACATAAGGCAGCGACATGAGCTTGGAAGCGACCTCGCGCGGTTGGTCCGTCAGGATCCTGATCCGGTGCGGGTGGCGGTCGATCAGCTCGCGGATCGCGCGCAGGTCGCCGCTCGCAAGCATCCGGCCACGGTGCATCAGCATGATCGAGCGCGTCATCTGCTCCACCTCGAAGAGGATGTGGCTGCTCACTAGCACCGCCTTCCCTTTCGCCGCGAGGGTCGAGAGGTAGTCCATGTACTCGCGCCGGCCGACCGGGTCGAGGCCGTTCAGCGGCTCGTCCAAGAGCAGGATGTCGGGGTCGTTGAGCATCGCCTGCGCGAGCTTGATCCGCTGGCGCATCCCTTTGCTGTACCCCTTGAGCGCCTTGTCGCAGCGGTCCGCCATGCCGACCTCGTGGATTACGGAATCGGTGCGCGCCTTGGCCGGTGTGTCCTCCATCCCGTTCATGCGCGCCATCCGGTACACGAACTCGCGCCCCGAAAGGTACTCCGGAAAGTTGTCGATGTCCGGCACGTAGCCCAGCTTCTTGTAGACCTCGACGTTGGCGAACGGGTCCATGCCCATCACGCGAACGGAACCGGTCGTAGGTCGCATCTGGCCGGAGATCAGCCGCATCATCGTGGTCTTGCCCGCGCCGTTCTGCCCCAGCAGCGCGGTCACGCCGGGCCCGATGTCGACGCTGATGTCGTTCATGCCGATCACCTGGCCGTACCAGACGCTGCACTCCTTGAACGAAATCACCCGACCACCTCCACCGCGCGCACGCGCTTCCAAACGAGCCGCAGGGCGATCAGGCTGACGGCCAGCACCGCGCCGATCGCGAGCCACGGTGCGGGCCGGTTCACGTCAATGCCCTTGTCTAGGCCGGTGAACACCGTCGCGGAATCGATGTTCAAGAAGATCTTTGCCACGCCGATGTTCAGACCGTCGATCGAAAGGTAGTACAGCTTCTCTGCCAGACCGACAAGGTCCTGGCGCGAACTGTTCGGATCCTGAAGGATCACTCCGATCACGGTCGTGACGAAGTAGAGGATGAAGTAAGCGCCGACGTACGTCGCACCAGCCATCCGGCCCTGGTTGAACAGCGAGCTCACCCCGAGCACGAGGCTCGCGTGCAACGATGCGCCGAACACCGTGAACCCGACAACGCGCAACAAGAGCCAAGGGTCGTCTGAAATAAAGCCGTACTCCCGATAGTTCATCGCTCCAAACGCGTAGAACATCACGGCTGGCAGGAGCATCGCAAAGGCGACCGGCACGAACACGCCCACCCACTTTCCGATCAGATAGTCTTTCTTCGTGCAAGGCTTGCTCAGGTAGACGAGCAGCGCGTTTGCCCGGTTGTCGTTCGCAATCGCGCCCGCTCCCGCAATCATCGCGATGAAAAGGAACCAGTGCTGGCCGAACGAGTATCCGTGCAGGAACTGGCCGGTCCAATTGAGCGCGCCGAGCTGCTCTAGCGCGCGCTGCGCGTTCCCGCCCGTGCCCTGCAGCGCAGAGTCTAGGAAGAACAGGATGATCAGCATGACGATGTAGTACCAACTCCCGCCTATCAGGCAGCGCCAGTACCACTTGTTCTGGATCGTCCTCAAGACCTGGTGCTTCGCGATCACCTTCCACCGCTGGGTCGGCGGGTCGAGAACGCCGTCGTACGTGCGGTACGAAAGGTCTGCGATCGGACCGGTCGCGTTAGACATGCACGGCCTCCAAGAACGCCTCTTCCAAGGAGCGCTGCGCCAGCGCGAGGTGCCGCACCTGCGCGCCCGACTGCGTCGCTGCCTGGAAGACGCGGCGCGCCGTCTCGTCGAGCTTCGTCTCGCTAAAGATGCGGTACTCGCCGCGCTTGATCTCCTCCAGCGTCATGCCCATTGCCTGCACCGCGCCGACGAACTCTGGCGAGGGCTCTCGCAGCTCGACGTCCACCGGCTGACCCTTGATCGACTTCAAATCGCGGATCTGCCCCGCCGCGCGCAGCTTTCCGGCCAAGAGCACTACGGCGTAGTCGCAGATGCGCTCGATGTCCTTGAGCAAGTGCGAGGAGACAAGGACCGAAAGCCCCTTTCCGTGCGAGACGGACCGCACGAGCCCGAGCATCTCCTCGCGCCCGCGCGGATCGAGCCCGTTGGTCGGCTCGTCCAGCAGTAGCAGCTTGGGGCCGTGCACGAGCGCCTGCGCGAGCTTGATCCGCTGCTTCATCCCGGTCGAATAGGTCTCGACGTTGCGGTAGCGCGCCTCGCCGAGCCCGCAGTACTCGAGCACCTCGTGCGCGCGGCGCAGCGCCTGGTTGCCGGGCAGCCCCGCCAACTCGCCCGCGTAGGCGACGAACTGCACGGCGGTCATGCCGGGGATGTGGCAGTCCTGCTCGGGCATGTAGCCGACGTTCTGGCGGATCATCTGCCCCTCGGTCGCGAGGTCGTGGCCGAGGATGTTGCCGCCGCCGACCGCCGGGTCGACGAACCCGAGCATCGTCTTGAGCAGGGTGGTCTTGCCCGCGCCGTTGGGCCCCAAAAGGCCGACGCAGCCCTCGGGGAGGCTGACTGTGAAGTCCTCGAGGGCCGTGAAACTGCCGTATTTGACTGTGAGGTTCTTAAACTCGGCGACCGGCACGATTGGGGAGTTTACGCGCTGGGCTCAAGGCCGGTTGCCAGATTCGGACCAAAGGTATCCTCGCCGCCAGAAATGGAAGAGACGACGCTCGTCCTCATCAAGCCCGGCGGGGTTTCGCGCAACCTGGTCGGCGAGATCGTGCGGCGGATCGAGGCGCGGGGCCTGCAGGTCGCCGGGCTCAAGCTGATGCGCGCGCCCAAAGCGCTGGTGCAGGAGCACTACGCGGAGCACAAGGCGCGGCCGTTCTTCAAGTCGGTCTGCGAATACCTGACCAGCGGGCCGGTCGTGGCGATCGCAGTGCAGGGGGAGAACGCGGTGAAGGCGGTGCGCGCGATGATGGGCGCGACCAACCCGATCGAGGCGCTGCCGGGGACCGTGCGCGGTGACCTCGCGCTGACGATCGCGGACAACCTGACCCACTCGTCTTCCGACCTGGCGGCGGCGAAGCGGGAGCTCAAGCTCTGGTTCCCAGAAAAGCTGCCGCGCTGAGCGCCTCGCGTCACTTCTTCAGTTCGATCACGACCGGCTCGAGGCGCCAGGAGTCCGGCTTGCGCTCCGCGTGGCCGTCGAGGAAGCCGACGGCGCACGTCCTGCCGTCGAACCAGTCGAGCTGGTCAAGGCCGCCGTGCGCGTTCTTTGCGATGAGCTTCGATTGGAAGAGGACCGGCACGGACTCGGGCCTTTGTACGAGAGAGAGATCGACCCCCGAGAGAACGTCGAGGAAAGCGAACTTCTTGTTCGTCGTCCCGAGGCCGTCGGCGGCGAAGAGCTGACTGTCTTTGACGTACGGCATGGTCGCGTCCTCCCAACCCTCCGCGAGCGGCAGGTGTTCGTCGTAGTCGGCGGCGTACATGGCTAGGCCGAGCGCGATCTGCTTGACTGCAGCCATCGGGCTCTCTGTCTCGAAGCGCACCTGTTCTTGCCTGTTCGCCTGCGAAGGAAACAGCAGGTTGAACATGACCAAGAGGACGACAAAGCTACACAGGAGGAGCAAGAGCGCGACCGAAATGGCCAGCCACGAACGAAGCCAGGGTCTGCGCTCACTTTTCATGTCTGTCCTTTGATGTAGAGTCGATCACGACGACGATCGGCGCCTCGGGCCAGGCCTTGGGCTCGAACCTCGCATGTCCGTCGACGAACGAGACGACGCATCCTTTCCCTTTCGGGCGCAGCGAGCGGATGGAGAGGTCTCCACTCGCGTTGCGGCGCAGATCGATCGACTGGAACGTCAGCGGCACCTTCTCCGGGCCATAGACGGTCGCGATGTCAAGGATGGAAACTGGCCTGAAGAACGCATAGCCGTACTGGTCCGGCTGCCTGTCCTTGATCAGATTATCCCGGTACACCAGGTCGTTCTTGACGTAAGGGAAGGTCGAATCGACCCAAGACTCTGCGGGCGGAAGGCGGTCGTCGTTGTCAGCCGCGTACATGATGGCTCCAATCACCTGCTGCTTGACGTTGGAGAGAGACCGTGGCCCGGGAGAATAGCCGCCGTTGCTCGTGAACACTGGAAAAAAGACTACGAAAACAATGAGTAGAGCGCAAAACGCGACCACGCCCATGAGCCAAGGGTTCACCCGTGCGACAGGGGCATCGGGACGCGGGTAGTTCCCGTCCGCGTCGCCCTCTTGCATGACCTTGTACGTGTGCAGGTCGCTCATCGCTCCGCCGCCTTAAGGATAGCGGACGGAGCAGCCGGCTGCAAGGTGCGGCGAAGAACCTTCCAGGCGAAGAGTCTGGAGGGATGACAGTCGGCGCCCGCGCTTCGGGCTATTCTTTGCCATGGACGCACGTACGGCGCCGGGGCTGCACCAGCTCATCAAGGCGCGGCTTGACCTCGTCCGCGAGGACCTGGACGAAGTCACCGCCCGCCTCAGCGACGACATGCTCCCGTGGGCGCCGGCGGCAGGGATGCGCACGATCAAGGGGCAGATCGAGGAGATCGCGGGGACCGAGGTCCAGACCGTCACGTGGATGCGCGAGGGGGTGCAGATCCCGTACGAGCAGGCGATGGCGTTCGGCGAGCGCACCGAGAGCCTCGAGGGGCTGAAGGGCGTGCTGCGGACGGTCCGGGCGGGCACGCTGGCGTTTCTTGATTCGCTCAGCGAAAAGGAGCTGGCGGCTCCCGCGCCCTTCCCCGAGCGGTGGTTCGAGTCGTTGCGGCTGCCTTCGGTGCCGCCGAGCGAGGCGTTCCGCAGCATCGCGCAGCACGAGTGGTACCACGTCGGTCAGCTCGTCTCGTACCTCTGGGCGCG
>CAMLDW010000078.1 GCA_946479035.1 uncultured Chthonomonadaceae bacterium
GGGCTCGAACCTGCGACCCGCTGATTAAGAGTCAGCTGCTCTACCAACTGAGCTAACGATCCACGCAACCCGTTTTGTACCACATGATCGGGCCGTCCGTGATGAATCGTGAGTCATGTGTCGCTCCCCTTGGGCCAGCGGAAGCGTCCCTTGGCCACGGCAGGTCGCTCCATAATGGCGCTGTGCCGACCGTCCGAACCTATGAGGACCGCGACAAAGCCGCGGTCGTCGAAATCGTCCGCACCGTCTTCGAAGAGTACGGCTTCATCTGGGAGCCTGACGGCTACCACAGCGACCTCTTCGACGTTCCCGCCCACTACCAGCACGAGAACGCCGCGTTCTGGGTCGCCGAGGCAGGTCAAAGCGTCGTCGGGTGCGGCGGCGTCCTGTTCTTCCCTAGCACCCCAGGCGAGCCCGGCACTCTAGAGGACCTCGAGGGCCACACGCGCGTCGCCAGCGCGGACTGCGAGCTCGTGCGGCTCTACGTCCATCCCGCGGCCCGCAGGCAGGGCGTCGGCACCGCGCTCTTCGAAACGATCGTCGCTGAGTCAATAAGAAGGCGCTGCACCGCGATGGAGATATGGAGCGACCGGCTCCTGACGGACGCGCACCGCATGTACGAGCGCTACGGAGCCGTCAAGCTCGGCCAGCGCATCTGCCCGCCGCCCGATGAGACCCCAGAGTGGGGCATGCTGCTCGACCTGACCAAAAAAAACGACGGAGCATAAAGCTCCGTCAATGCCATGAAATGCGTGTCTCCGGCTGCGCTTCCCGCCTCCGGCTTCCCCTAAATAAACCGCTATCCGGAGCCGCCTCCCAGCACGCGTATACGGGCCGTTATGCGAACGGCCCGTTGGGATGCGGTGAAGTGCGACGTGCGATCCATTCTTCTTGCATGCGAGGCCTTTGGAGGTCAAAGTCGGGCTGCTACCTGGCTTCAGTGGGCTATGACGAACCGGGCCCTGCGAAGTTCAGGCCTTGTTGAGCGATTCCGCCCGGGCTTTCTCGACCAGCTCGCCGATCGCCCCGCCCTGCACCCGCCTGAACTCCTCGGGCGTGCCGACGAAGAGCAGCCGCCCCGCCTCTAGGAACGCGATCCGGTCCGCGACCCTGAAAACGGACGTCACGTCGTGGCTGACGACCACGCACGTCATGGCTAATCGCTTTCTCGTCTCTGCGATCAGCTGGTCGATGCTGTACGCCGTGACCGGGTCGAGCCCGCTCGTCGGCTCGTCGAAGAGCAGCACCTTCGGCTCCATGGAAAGCGCGCGCGCCAGACCGACGCGCTTGCGCATCCCGCCCGAGAGCTCGCTCGGCATGAGCGCCTCGTTCCCCAGCAGCCCGACGTCCGCAAGCATCCGCTTTGCGAACTCCCTCTCTTCCGAGCGCTTCACCCTTCCCTGCCGCCGGACCCCGAAAAGCACGTTGTCCTCGACGTTGAGGTAGTCGAACAACGCCGCGTACTGGAAAACGAGCCCCATCCGTCGCCGCGCCTCTTCCGGGTCTTTGACCGCATCGACGCCGTCAACAATGATCGTCCCATGAGTCGGCTTGATCAGGCCGCTCACACACTTGAGCAGAGTCGTCTTGCCGCCGCCGCTGCTCCCCATAACGGCCAAGATCTCCCCCTTGGAGACATCGAGGTTGATGTCCACCAGCACCTTGTGGTCGCCGAAGCTGTGCTCGAGCGCTTTGACCGTCAGCAACTGCCCACCTCAGACTGCGACCGCGCGCCTCCGCGCAGCCCTTACGCGCTCGATCGTCTCTGGCTCCACCGCGCGCTCGAACGAGCGGAACCCCGCGAGCTTAAACCCGTGCTTTGCTGCAAGGCGCTGCATCTCCTCGACCTGCTCAAGGCTCACGTCCTTACCGATCGTAAAACTGTCCGTGCGCCCCTCGAGCGCGAGCATCATCGTCTCACTCATGCACGCGTAAGCGCACTTGGGGGGAAACCCGAAGTCGAAGTGGAAGTCGACCGGGCCCGGAACCTCGACCACGCCGCCCTCGATCACCAGCACGTCCGGGCGGTCCTGCACCACGCGCACAGAGACGTCGCGGGGCCGAGAGACGTCGCACACCACCGAGCCCGACTTGAGGTGCTCTGGAAAGATCACAGCCGTGTCTGCCGAGGTCACCGTCACCACGACGTCCGCGTCCCTCAGGACGGAAACGTCGGTCGTGGCGGTCGCGTTCACAATGCCCTGCGCCACGGCCTGAGTTCGGGCAAGGTCGCGCCCCACGAGCAGCGTGCGCGCAAACCTCGGGGCCATCGCGCGCGAGCAGGTCTTGCCGATCGAGCCGGTCGCGCCGACCACCGCCAGCGTCGCGCCCGATACGTCGATATCCAGCGCCTGTGCGGCCTTCATCGCGCCCTCGATCGCCGTCGCAACCGTGTAGCTGTTGCCGGTCGTGACCCCGATCGTCGTCCGCTCGTCCAGCGTCTTCCCGCCATCGCCCACCACAGCGGTGAATGCCCCCAGCCCGATGATCCCGCACCCTTCCTGCTTCGCCATTTCGGCGCACTGAGCCAGTCTTTCGTACACCAGCTCGAGAGGAAGCTTGTCGATCATCATTGCAGGCGTCAATGGAAGGCCGATGAAGATCCCCTCCGTCTTTGCGCCCGTTGTCGACTCAACCCCGGTGATGTCGCTCACCTTCATCGGCTGCTTCTTGGAAAGAAACCGCTCGACCATCGGCTCGGGCAGGAGCTTCGCGAGCGGGTACTTCCGTGCGACGTCCTTGGTGCTGATTGGATGGATGACGAACGCGAACCGTGTCAAATCGTGCTGCTCCGGTGGTCGACGAACGGAGTCTACCGGACGCTCAGACGTCTTCCTGGAGGTTTATGACGTTCGGTATCCAGCCTAGCTTCTTGAGCCAGTCCAGGTAGTCCTGCTCCGTCATCTGCTCGGGTCTTTTGTCCGCGAGGGTTACGATCACGCCCTCCATCACGTTCGTCGCGAACGTCTCGCCGCCCATCACCGGCGTCGTCGTGATCGCCTGCTTCGCGCCAGTCGACTTGAGCCATTGCAGGTCGGCCTTGCGAAGGGTCTGCGTGATGATCGTCTTTCCCGGCATTTGGTCGGGCGCGTATCGGCGGATGTAGTGCCAGTCGCCGCACACGACCGTCGCCCAGTCGAACCACTTCTTGTGCCTCGGCTTGCGCTCTTCCTGTTTCGTGCCGGTCGGATAGAACCACTTGAACGGCAGCTTGGTCACGATCGGCAGAAGCGCACGGCCGATCCGCTTTACGCCCTTGTAGCTTCGGATCGGGATCGGCAGTCCGATGCCAAAGAGCAAGTCGCCATAAACGACGTTCGGGCACCGCTCGTCGAGCGCCTGCGCCATGCCGTAGCGGTCGACCGCGCTGACGAGCAGCACGCGCTCCTTGGGCCAGTCCAGAACCTCGGTCAGGACCTTGATCGTCTCGCGCTCCAGGGTGTGCTTGAGCCCGCTGCCGTCCACGATCGGGGTCCTCTTCACCACGCTCACGATGTCGAGTATCTGACGGAAAGCGTACTTGCGTTCACCGACGACGACGTAGATGTCCGCCCCGCCGACGCCAAGCGCGTCGACTTTCCCATCCAGCTCCTGGAACTTTCGTTTGAACGCATCGAGGTCGCCGTCAACGCCGATGCGCGAGATCTCGAACTCCTCGCCGAGGATCGTCGCGGTGTGCGTCTTGTCGCGCTTCGAAGAGCCGAGGGAGACGGAGACGACGCGCCTTGGCGTCAAGCGTCGAGCGTCTAGCGTCGTATTTTCAGCTTCCATGGGTTAGATTCTGCTTCATCGCCGTAAGCATCCTGCCGAGCTCGCTCGAAGAAGTCAGAAGATCCTTGGCGCTACGAATGAGTCCAACCTCTTTATATCCCTGAATTAAAGTCTCCAGCTCATACAGACTGCCACGTGCGACGGTGAGGAAGTAGGCGTAGTCCTTCTTCGTCCCGCGACCATAGCCCTCGGCAATGTTCGCTGCGACAGAGATGGCAGACCTTCGCAATTGACTGGTCATTCCGTACAGCTCCTCACGCGGAAAACCCTTCGTCAGCTCGTAAACGACGACAAACAATGCCATCGCTCGCTGCCACGTCAACAAATCACGGTAGCTCTTTGTGGGGCGGCCCGACGCTTGACGCTCGACGCTTGACGCCACCTTTAGTACACCGCCACCATCTCGATCTCGACGTCCGCGCCCTTGGGCAGCCCGGCGACGGCGTACGTCGCGCGCGCAGGCGGGCCGCTGGGGAATCGCGACCCATAGATCTCGTTCACTTTCGCAAAGTGATCCATTGAAGACAGCAAGATCGTCGTCTTCACCACGTTTTCAAAGGAGAGGCCGGCCGAGGCGAGAACAGCCCCAAGGTTCTGCATCACCTGCTCGGCCTGTCCCCCGATCTCTCCGGTCACCAGCGTTCCATCGGGCTTCAAGGGGATCTGGCCCGAGAGGAACAGGAAGCGCCCCTCTGCGCTCACCGCCTGAGAGTAGGGTCCGATCGCGCCCGGTGCGCTGTCGGTCGAATGGACCTTGCGTTGCATCGAGCAGAGGTTACCGCGCACCCCAAAAGGGGCGGGCGGCCCCTTGGTACGAGGAGCCGCCCTGGGCGGGGGATGGATTGGCGGATTGGCAGTCCTCAGTCTTCAGTCCTCAACTGCCAACTGCCAACTGCCAACTGTCAACTCACTACCTCTTCATGTTGATCAAGTCCTGCAGCATCTCGTCCACAGTAGTGACGACCTTGGTGTTCGCTTGGAACCCGCGCTGCGTGATGATCAGGTCCGTGAACTCCGCGCCGATGTCCACGTTCGACTGCTCGAGGAAGCCCGAGCTGAGCGTCCCGCGACCGCCGGTGCGAGGTGCGCCGACGACCGGGATGCCCGAGTTGTCCGTGTTGCGCCAGAGGTTGCTGCCGACGCGCTCCAGGCCGTTCGCGTTCGGGAAGATCGCCATGCCGATCATGCCGAGCGGCCGAGTGAGGCCGTTCGTGTAGAGGCCGGTGATCATTCCGTCCGCGCCGATCGAAAACGCGCTTAGCGAGCCGGGTGCGAACCCGTTCTGGTTGCTCGCCTGCACCTGCATTTCCGAGGCCAGCTGTGAGAGCGAGCCGAAGTCCATGTCGATGTCGAACGCCGGGACGCCGGTCGCCGCGGGAGGCGTGACCGTGATCGTTCCTGGTGAGCCGCTTGCGAGCGTTCCGTTCGTCGGGTCGAACAC
>CAMLDW010000079.1 GCA_946479035.1 uncultured Chthonomonadaceae bacterium
GAGACGGACCGGCGGCAGCGAGGGACTGCCAAGGCCCGCGGCACCATTTAAACCTGACAGGCCCGGGCCGCATTCCCTTGCCCCGGCTCCGAGCGTGGCCCGGCGGCTTTAACCTGGGCTTAACGCGCGAGCGTCCAAAATCGGTCTCCCCGAAGCGACGGGGCCTGCTGCGCCGAGAGCGCAGGGCCAGGAGCTTCGCGGGGCACAATACCGCTATGAACGTGCTCTTTCTCTGCACGGGCAACTCGGCCCGGAGCCAGATGTCCGAGGGGATGGCGCGCGCGCTGGGCAATGGCCGGTACCAGTTCCACAGCGCGGGCACGTTCCCCAGCCGGGAGGTCCATCCGCTCGCCATCCGCGCGATGGAGGAGATCGGGATTGACATCCGCGAGCACAAGACGAAGCTCTTCACCGCCGTGCCCAAGGACCTGCACTTCATCGTTTCCGTCTGCGGCAAGGCGGCGGAAGAGTGCCCCGTGATCCCCGGCGTGAAGAACGAGGCGTGGGACCTCGAGGACCCGGCGGCGGCGACCGGGACCGATGAGGAGAAGATGGCGGTGTTCCGCCGAGTGCGCGACGAGATCCGCGCGCGCGTCGAAGGCTGGCTCGCGCGACACGAGGGCCGATAGCGTGTCTCGCGATCTGACGAAGAGGATGTTCGCGGAGACGATCGGCGCGTTCGCGATCGTGTTCTTCGGTTGCGGCGCGATCGTGACGCTGCGGGGCACCGACGGGCACGTTGCGGTCAACATCGTGTTCGGGGCGGTGGTCGCGGCGATGGTGTACGCGCTCGGCCATGTGAGCAAGGCGCACTTCAACCCGGCTGTGACGATCGCCTTCGCCCTGGCCGGGTGTCACCCGGCGCGGGAGTCGGGGCGCTATATCTTCGCGCAGCTCGTCGGTGCGGTGCTCGCCTCGTACTGCCACGTTCTTGCGTTCGGCTCGCTGGCGTACGACGCTTCGTTCGGTGCGACGACGTTCTCAGGCGCTGCATGGCCGGCCTTCTTCCTAGAGGCGCTTTGCACGTTCTTCCTCATGTTCGTGATCACTGCGGTCGCTACCGAGGAGCGGGTCCACGGCGCGGTGCCGGGGCTAGCGATCGGTGCGGTGGTGGCGATGAGCGGCCTCTTCATCGGCCCTGTCACGGGCAACAGCCTCAACCCCGCGCGTTCGCTCGGCCCCGCACTGTTCTCGCACCAGCCCATGTCCACGCTTTGGGTGTACCTCGTCGCACCGGTCGTCGGCGCGGCGCTCGGAGCTTGGGCCTATAACCGCGTCCGCTCGACGCAGTGCTGCGCCGGCTGGGACCGGGCCTGCGCGCGCGACTGACGGCGAGAGGTGTCCGCGCCCTGCGCCTCCGGGTAACAATGGCTCTATGGAAGTCAAGCGCGCGCTCAAGGGGCAGTACAAGGCGGGGCTTGCGATGCTGCGGGACTGCATCGCCAAGTGCCCGGACGAGCTTTGGGCGGCGGGGATGCCCGTTGACCCCCACCCCCTTGCCCCCTCCCCCTCCCAAGGGCAAGGGGAGGGGGATCGCTGGCGGAAGGAGCGCCAGTCGCGAACGTTCTGGCGGATCGCGTACCACTGCCTGTTCTACACGCACCTCTACGCCATGCAGCGCGAAGAGGACTTCGTCGCTTGGGAGAGGCACGTCGAGCACGCGAAGGAGATCTATCTGGGCCCGGACGAGGAGGTGCCGCCGATCGAGACGACGTACACGCAGGCGGAAGTGCTGGAGTACCTCGACTGGATGGTGGCGCAGTTGGACGCATGGGTGGAGGCGCTGGACCTCGACTCGCAGGAGAGCGGGTTCTATTGGTACAAGGAGTTCCCGAAGCTCGACCATCAGATCCTGAACGTGCGCCACATCGGCACGCACGTGGGACAGCTCTCGGAACGGCTGTTCCTCGCAGGCATAGACACGGACTGGGTGAGCAGACGATAATCCTATGCTAACTGCGATCCGATCCGTGCACACACTGATCTACGTCGTCATGGCGGTCTCCGTGTTCACGATTATCTACTGCGGAATCGTGGACCGTATAGACGCCCTACTTTGGGTCTCTCTCGGGCTCGTCTTCGCCGAGTGCGTGGTTTTCGTCGGGAACGGAATGGTCTGCCCTCTGACTAACATGGCTAAGGCGCACGGCGCTGAGAAGGGCTACGTGTTCGACGCTTTCCTGCCGGAGCGAATGACCCGCTGGACCCCACTGGTCTTTGGGACGCTCTTCGCAACCGGGCTCGCCATACTGATCTGGCGAATCTCGAAGTAGCGGGCTTGGTCGGGCCCAGGGGTAATCTCTCGCCCGACATGTTGTCCGCCGTACTCCTTTCCGCAATGGCCCCGTCTGCGCAGCAGAGCGACCAAGCGTTTTTCGCCATTCTCGCCGAGACGAAGGTCGGTCGCATGGCAGGCATGCCGTTGATGGACCTCAAGGGGCTGCCGGCAGGGTTCAAGCTCCCGAAGGAGGCGATGATGTTCGCGGGCGTGCCGACACGGATCCTCAACGTCAGGTTGTGGTCGCCGTCCATCGCTCCTGCTGGTGCGACCGCTTACGTTACGCCACCGGCCGGACTCAAGCAGGGCAACCGCCTCGACCTCGAGCTGTATCGCCCGCAGGCGTCCGACACGACTGGCGGCCAGGTCAAGGGATTCGATCCGGACTCCAACCCCGAGTTCACGGTCAAGATCTACTGGGGGTCATCGGAGACGGTCAAGGAGGGCCAGCCGCGCATTATCAAGTGGGGCGGACTGACGGACGATCAGAAGGCTGCGATGAAGGAGCAGGCGCGACAGGCACAAGCGAACAGTTCCTATTTCTACAAGGCTGGCTGGACTACGGGCTTCTGGCCGACGGAAAAACAGAAGGGTGACATCGCAAACGACGCTTCGCTCGTCGGCAAGTACTCGTTGACGACCTCGTACACAGGCAACGTCGAGATCGAGGCGCCGAGCCAAGTGACGTTTCTCGACCCTATCGGGATCACCAGCCCAAACCTCGAAAAGAAGATTGACCTAAAGAAGTCGATGCCTTTCGCATGGAAGGAAGTACCGAACTGTCTTGGATTCTACGCCTCGATCTTCTCGATGGAGGGCAAGAACACCCTCGTCATTTGGAGCTCCTCCGAAGTGTTCAGTGAAGGGTTGATGGGAGACATGGGGTTCCTCCAGATGGCGCAGGTGAGGGACTATGTAGCGCAGACGATGTTCATGCCTGGAAATGCGACCAAGGTCTCGGTACCCGCAGGGATCTTCCAAAACGGTGACGCCGTGATGATGCAGATGGCAGGATACGGGCCAGGCGCTGCATTGGAGACGGCACAGCCGCTCCCCCGCATTCAGACCAAGACGAGCCTCATGCTGATGCTCGGCGGAAAGCAGGTGCGGGGCTAAGAGCCGGATTCATTCTCCGTCTTGAAGAGCGGACCTGCCCGGCAGCTGAGGATCGTCGTTGGTCACGCACGCGCCCCGTGAGCTTTTTTGGTCGCGCCTGCAGGTCTGCAGCAGTGCGTGTCGAGGTTATTGTGCTCCTGCCCCAAAGCGGTAGCCTGTGGGAATGAGCAGAGTCTGGTTCGTGACGGGGTCTTCGACGGGTCTTGGGCGCGTGCTGTGCGAGGAGCTCTTGCGGCACGGCGAGAACGTCGTAGCGACGGGGGCCCATGGGTCACATTCAAACCCTCGAGGGAGCTACCAACGCGTCTCAAGGAGCCTCTGAAGCGCCCCTAAGCGCCCGGGGCTTTGTACTTAAGCGTCGAGGCCTTGCGCAGCGCGTCCATCGTTTCTTCGACGGTCAAGAGCACGGTCGTTTCTAACGAGCTCAAGGCGCCGCCGCCCGAAATCGCCAGCGCGACCGCCGCCATGGACACGTTGTCGGGAGCCTCCCACAGGTTGTAGCCGTCGTTATCGCCGAAGGCGTACCAGAACCCGTGGAGCTTCCCCCCGACTGACTCGATGTAGGACTGGGCGGCCTTTCGGCGATCTTCGGGATTGTGGGTCAGCCTGGCCCACGTCTCTGGCGTGTAGCTGAACTTAGTCAGGTAAAGCGGCATGTGGTAACTCCTATCGGATGCTTGTCCAGGATCAATCATGGACTATCAAGCACTGCCCAAGCGTGGCCTACAAAGGAATTCCACATGCGTCAGAAGCACTGCCACGGACCTGTTGGCCGGGCTGAGTGACGACCAAGGCGTGTGCCACGGTCGTTCGGCAAGGCACGTCAGGGCACAGTCCTCTCCAAACCCCGTGTCACGCCGGACAGCCGTGCCCGTGGCATCCCCAATCGACCGCTTGCGAGCGGCCGCGCTCCAAGACGGTAGCCTCCGCCCAATGAGCAGAGTCTGGTTCGTGACGGGGTCTTCGACGGGGCTTGGGCGCGTGCTGTGCGAGGAGCTCTTGCGGCACGGCGAGAGCGTCGTCGCGACTGCGCGCAAGGCTGAGAGCGTCAAGGATCTAGAGCGCAAAGGGTGCTTAGTCGCTGAGCTCGACGTCACAAAGCCGAGCACGATCCAGTCTGCGGTCGCGGAGGCGGTGAAGCGGTTCGGGCGGGTCGAGGTGCTGGTCAACAACGCCGGCTATGGCGAGATGGGCGTGATCGAGGAGTTCGACGACAAGCGCGCGCGGCGGCAGTTCGACACCAACGTGTTCGGCGTGCTGAACGTGCAGCGCGAAGTGCTACCGCTGATGCACAAGCAGGGCTCCGGGCACGTCCTGCAGATCTCATCGATCTCAGGATTGGCCTCGTACCCTTTCGTGGGGATGTACTGCGCTTCGAAGCACGCGCTGGAGGCGATCAGCGAGGCGATGGCGAAAGAGCTCGAGCCGTTCGGGATCAAAGTGACGCTGATCGAGCCGGGCCGGTTCCGCACGGACTTCGCCGGGCGCTCGCTCGGGCTGCCAGAGCCGCAAGAGGGCGCTTACAAGGACTTCACGCAGACGGCGATCGCGCGCTACGCGGCGATCGACGGGAACCAGCCGGGCGACCCGCTCAAGGCGGCCAAGGCGATGATCCGGGTCGTGGAGTCCGCCGAGTCGCCGCTGCGGCTGGTGCTGGGCCGCGACGCGTACGAGTGGGCGCAGGAGAAGATCGCGCTGCTGCAGCGCGACTTCGCGGCGTGGAAGGAGGTGTCGTTGGGGACGGACATCGAGGGGTGA
>CAMLDW010000080.1 GCA_946479035.1 uncultured Chthonomonadaceae bacterium
GCGGGTCCGGAGGCCGCCCAGGAGGTCGGCCCTCCATTTTCGGTGCCGCGGAGCGGCGCCCTCGCCGGCGAGCGTCCGGAGGCCGCCCAGGAGGTCGGCCCTCCATTTTCGGTGCGGAGGCGCGTCGGGTGCCTAGGCTCGGTTGAACCTGGTCGGCTATAATCGGACGGCTTTACGGACGGCGCCCGGGCCGAAAGCGAGGTATCCCACCATGTCCAAGCAGGCAATTCTCGACAGCGTCGCCAAGGAGCACATCAAGCCGGACGTGCCGGACATCCGGGTCGGCGACACGGTGCGGGCGCACACGAAGGTGCGCGAGGCGGGCAAGGAGCGGATCCAGATCTTCGAGGGGCTGGTGATCGCGGTGCGCAACGGCGGTGTCGCGAAGAACGTGACGATCCGAAAGGTCGCGAGCGGCGTGGGGGTGGAGCGGACTTTCCCTGTGCACTCGCCGAACGTCTCGAAGTTCGAAGTGCTGCGGCACGGCAAAGTGCGGCGCGCGAAGCTCTACTACCTGCGAGAGAAGGTCGGCAAGTCCGGCAGGGTCGAAGAGAAGCGATAGGGCGGGACGTTGGGGCACATCCAGACCTTGTTCGCGCAGGCCGTTCCACCGAACGGCGCGATCTACTGGGTCGACAAGATCGCGCGGACCTCTCTCAGCCACATTTTGATCTTCGCGGCGGCGCTGACGTTCGTGCGAGTCGTGTGTCTTCCCTACTTGCGGAACACTCCTGCTCACAGGCGCACGGGCGGTTTTGCGACTGTGCGGTTCCTCAACGAGACGTGCGACGCGCTGATCTACGCGGCGATCGTGGTGTTCATGCTGGTGCGCCCCTTCGGTATCCAGACGTTCCACATTCCGACGGGGTCGATGCTCGAGACCCTTCACGAGCGCGACTTTATCGTGGCGAACAAGCTGATCTACCGATACACGGAGCCGCAGATCGGGGACATCGTGGTGTTCCACCCGCCACCTTCGGCGTTCTTGCCCGGCGATGAGGAGACCGACTACATTAAGCGGCTGGTGGGGCGACCCGGCGACCTGATCGAGATGAAGGACATGGTGCTCTATCGGAACGGAAAGCCGGTGGACGAGCCCTACCTGTTCTATCACGACCCGAGCGGAGGGGACGGCTACAGCACGGCTTTCACTCCATTGCCGAAGGAACGTTGGAAGGAGCTGCTATTCACGACGCTGGACTTCAAGCTCGTGGACGTGGGCGGAAAGGTGCTGCCGCTGCTCTACAAGGGGCGGACGGCGAACATCGAGTTCTTGCGGCACAGCCTGCCCGACCCGAACGTGAACGCGGACCCTTGGGTGGACCTGCCCGCGGCGCGGATCCCCGACGGCTATTACTTGATGATGGGGGACCACCGGAACGGCTCATCGGACGGGCGGTTCTGGGGGCTCGTGCCGCGGGAGAACATCATCGGGCGGAGCGAGATCATCATGCTGCCGCCTGGTCGGATCGGTCGGACGCGCTCGGTGCGGAACTAGGCTCGGCGTATCGGGCGGCCCAGGAAGAACTACCGGGTTTCCAAGCCAGTCGTTTTCTTAGCCCGAAGTTAATGGGAGTCCTGCCAAAAGTGGCGGGGAGAGCCCATGCCTGAAGGGGACAGCCTACAGAGTCCTGAATCAATGACGAAAAGGGCCGCTGCTGCGAGGCCCGACCCGCTACAGCAGCGCCTTCGACTGATGCGGCTCGTGACCGCAGTGGTGGCGGTCACTCTCCTGACGCTAGGCTGGTTGACGTGGTCGACTTACTCCAGCTACCGCTATTTGAACAACGGCGACAAGACGATCGACCGTATCGAGCACTTGCGCGGTGAGATCAGGCTGAAAGACGAGGCTCTGACGATGACCGCGAAAATGGCAGCCGCCACAGGCGACCGTAGATGGGAGGCTCGCTACCGCAAGCTGGGGCCACAGCTCACCGCGGCGATCACTGAGCTAGAGAGCCTTGCACCGCAGATCGCGATGAGCCATGCGGCTCTGGCAACGGAGGATGCGAACAGGAAGCTTGTCGCGATGGAGAGGGAGTCCTTCCGGCTAGGTTCGGCGGGTCGGTCGGACGAAGCACAGGCGCTGCTGGCCAGCGAAAAGTATCTAGAGCAGAAGTCGAGGTATGCGGACTCGATGGCCACGGTCGACAAGCAATTGGCAGCGATCATCACAGCCGAGACGAATCGGCAGCAAGCAGCGTTGAAACTAAGCCTGGTTGCGATTGGATTCCTTGTGCCGGTGTTGGTCATTACGTGGTTCTTGATGGTCAGGTCGGCGCAAAAGTGGCAAGTCATGGTCGAAGAGCAGAACAAATCGCTCTCGATGGCGAACCAGGAGCTCCAACTGGCCAAAGAGATGGCAGACGAGGCGAACCGTGCGAAGAGCTGGTTCCTCTCTCGGATGAGCCACGAGCTTCGCACTCCGCTGAACGCGATCATCGGGTTCGGCCAGTTCTTGGCGGACTCGGACCTGAACGAAGAGCAGCGCAACGATGCCAACCAGATCCTGAAGGGGAGCCACCATCTGCTTCAGGTAGTGAGCGAGGTGCTGGACATTTCGCGGCTCGAGATGGGCTCTCGTTCGGTGTCGCTCGAGCGGGTCGATGTGACTGAGGTGTGCCAAGAAGCGATCAACCTGATGCGACCGATCGCTCAAGAGAAAGGGGTCACGCTCGAGTTCTTTACAGAACACGGTTTCTACACGATAGCGGACCGCAGACGGCTCCAGCAAGTGCTTCTCAACCTGTTCTCGAACTCGATCAAGTACAACAAGAATGGTGGCAAGGCCGAGCTGCGCGTCACGGAGTCATTTGGTCGGCGTCTCTCGTTCGAGGTGCACGACACAGGGATCGGGATGTCGGCCGAGACGATGAAGAAGCTCTTCACGCCGTTCGAGCGGTTTGGCGCAAACCGGAAAGGGGTCGAAGGGAGCGGGCTTGGGCTGGTGCTGAGTCGCACCCTTGTGGAATCGATGGGCGGGCAGATGGACGTTTCCTCGAAGGAGGGGATTGGGACTTGGGTGAGGTTTAGTCTTGTCAAGTTCGAACCTAACGTCCACGACATTCCGAGTGCGCTGGTCGCAGAAGCGGTCCAACCGGCCGAAGAGGGGCCTAAGACGAAGATCCTGTTGATAGAGGACAACCCGCTGAGCGCCGAACTGATGACACTGGTCTTTCAGGAGCGTCCGAACATCGAAGTGTCGCTTGCAGGGCTAGGCAGCGAGGGGATCGAGCTGGCTCGGAACCTTGTGCCCTCGGTGATCTTTCTGGACCTTCACCTGCCGGACACCTCTGGCAAGTTCGTGCTCGCCGAACTGAAATCGCACCCCGACACTCGAGCTATACCGGTCGTGTTCGTGACAGCGGACGATTCGACGGCGACTGCAAGAGAAGTGACGGACCAGGGAGCGTTCGCTTACGTTTCAAAGCCGATCTCGCTGCCTCGCATCCTGGAAGTGCTCGATGCGGCTCTGGAGGAGAGGAGACGTGCAGCTTAGCGAGCTGGACAAAGCGAGCAGCCGGATCTTGGTCGTGGACGACGAGCCCACGAACGTCACGGTGCTCGTGCGAACCCTCTCGTGGGCCGGGTATTCAAACGTCGAGAGCGTGAGCGACGGGGTGGAGGCGCTAAGTGTGATTGCGGAGAGCCCGCCGGATCTCGTCATCCTCGACCTTCACATGCCCGGGATGGACGGATACGAGGTGTTGGAGGCGATCCGCTCAGACCCGGAGGAGGGCGCTTACCTGCCGGTCATCGCCTATACGGCGGACGTGACGCGCGAGGCGCGCGAGCAGGCGCTCGCGCTAGGCGCGACGGACTTCTTGACGAAGCCGGGAGAACGGACGGAGATCAAGCTGCGGGTCGGAAACCTACTGCTGCTACGTTCGATGCAGAAGGCGTTGTACAGGAAGAACGCCAGCCTTGACGCTCAAGTGAAGGAGAGGACGCTGCAGCTCGAGGAGGCGCAGGCGGAGATCGTGCAGCGACTAGCGATGGCCGGGGAGTTCCGTGACGAAGACACCGGCGAACACACGTTGCGGGTCGGCGAGACTGCGTCTAGGATCGCGCTCGCGCTGGGGCTGCCGGAAGACCAGGCCGACCTGATCGCCCTTGCGGCTCGCCTGCACGACATTGGAAAGATAGGGGTCTCGGACCTGGTGCTGCTCAAGCCGGGAAAACTCACGGAAGAGGAGTTCGACGCGATGAAGCAGCACACTCGCATCGGGGCGAAGATCCTATCGCAAGGCTGCACGCCGCTGCTCAGGATGGCGGAGCGGATCGCACTGACGCACCACGAGCGGTTTGACGGTACCGGATACCCGGAAGGGCTCGCGGGCGAGCAGATACCGATCGAGGGCAGGATCGTCGCGGTGGCCGACGTCTTCGACGCGCTGATGCACGCCCGTCCTTACAAAGAGGCTTGGTCGGAGCAAGAGGCGCTGCAGAACTTGCGCGATGGTTCGGGCAAGCAGTTCGACCCGAAGGTGGTCGAGGCTTTCTTGAGAGCGCGATCTGTGGCCCGATCGCTGGCGGCTTAGCGGCTGGTGCCGCGGGAGAACATCATCGGGCGGAGCGAGATCATCATGCTGCCGCCTGGTCGGATCGGTCGGACGCGCTCGGTGCGGAACTAGGCGTGACTGGATGCGCCGCATAAGAGCGCCGTCAGCAAGTCGAGGAGGTCTCTACCCGTAGACCGCCGCCTCGTTGCCCGGTTCGCCGCGGCGGTTGCCGCGCGTGGCGACGATCCGATAGATCCGGTGCGTGCCAGCGCCCGCGCCCTGGTGCAGGAAGTCCGTGCGCGAGGTCGAGCCGATGAGCGTCCACGGCCCGCCGACCGCCGTCGTCGCCTCGATCTGCCACACGATCCCGGCAGCGACGCCCGCAGGCGGCGTGCCCCAGTCCAGAAAGTTGTTGCCGTTCGGACGGCCGACGACGGCCAGGTCGGCGA
>CAMLDW010000081.1 GCA_946479035.1 uncultured Chthonomonadaceae bacterium
ACGTGCTCGATGAAGAGCAGCGCGGTCATGATCTTGGTCGTGCTGGCCGGGTAGCGGAGCGTGCCGGCGTCTTTTTCGAACAGGATCTTTCCGGTCTTGGCCTCGACGACGATCGCGCTCTCGGCGGTCAGGGCGCCCAGGCCGGCGCTGGCGACCGACGCAAGAAGGCCCGCGACGATGGCGGGCACTGCTCTTGCTGCGAGTCTCATGGGGGTTATTCGGCTTCGACCAGCGCCTTTTGTTCGGACGGTCGGGGGGCGCTGCCCGGTTCGACCTCTATCTTAAGGTCGGGCAGGTCCTCGATCTTATCCAGGTTGAACAGGTGCAAAAACTGCTGGGTCGTGCCATAAAGGACCGGTCGGCCGGGGGCGTTTTTGCGGCCGAACTCGGCCACGAGCCGCTTTTCGATGAGCTGGCCCAGGCCGTAGTCGCTCTGGACCCCGCGCACGGCGTCGATCTCGGGCAGCGTGACCGGCTGTCTGTAGGCCACCACCGCGAGGACCTCCATGACGCTCCTCGTGAGCTTTTGCGACTGCGGCTGGAGGAACTTGGCGACGACGCTGGCGAAGTTCGGCTTGGTGCAGAGCTGGTATCCGCCCGCGATGCGCACGAGCTGCAGCGGCCCCTCTTGCATCAGCCTTCCGCCGAGCTGGTCCAGCGCCGCTTCGATCTCGTGGACCTCGGTCTCGAGCGCTTCGGCGATCTCTTCGGTCGTCGCCGGTGAGTCGGCGACGAAGAGGAGGGCCAGGACCTGGTCGAGTAGGCGCACGTGTTCGCTCATTTTGGCACCTTGCGCCGTCCAAAGTCCGTAAGAGCGGCCTGTCAGGGACAAAAGGCGCCCTCTCCGCGCACGCGCGGCTGCGGAGAGGGCGCCTTTTCGGATTAGAGCTCTGTCAGCTCGCCGTCCTTGATCTCGAACTTGACGACTCGCGCGCCGACCTTGATCGAGTAAGTGCCGACAGGCACCGAGGTCGTGCCCTTGCCGATCATGAGGAACAGCTCCTTCTGGCCGGTCGCGTCGTACACGTAGTTGAGCGAGTTGGCGGAGGCCGCCGCGAAGGTGAGCGCCCCAATCAGAATGCGGGTCTCGTTCCCCTTCTTGATCGGAACGTTCGGCACGGTGACGTTCATCACCCTCACGTCGTACTCGCCCTCGACGATCTCCTGCGGGTCTCCCGTGATCGCGTGCGAGACCTCCTCCTCCGTACCTGGCGTGTACACATAAACCATCCTCGCCGTCCCGTCTGTTTGCGGGTGAAACTTGGTGACGAGCCGTCCCATGATGCCTCGAAGCTGGGCGTTCGGAGTGATCACCCACGGCCCCTTCTGCGCGCCCGCGCCTTGCGTCGCGTATGGCCGGTAGAGCGGGTAAGAGTAGGTCTGGTTGTTCGCACGGAACATTGCGAGCCCGTTCTCTTCGTCGATCGAAACGCCGCCACCGGACATCATTGCGGAACCGACTGCGCCGGCTGGCGGGGTGCCTGTCATCATCACGACGTGGTGCGCGCCTGTCGTGAGGTCGCGCGCCACAACGATGCCGTTGACCGGTTCGGCGAGGTCAATGATGTCGTGCCTCATCTCAGCGCCTTTTATGATCGAGCGGAAGTCCACACGTCCGCCCTTCATCGCGCCAACCGGCTCGGCGTTCGAGATCGAAGAGAGCAGCGACTTGAGCGCGTCGCCCAGTGGCTCCGCGCTGTCGCCCTGGTTCCTGTTCGCGCCCACCGGCTCAGCGCCGGAGAGCCCGCGCAGGAGCGCCTCGAGCGCGACGCCGTCGCTCGCGAACGCGACTACGTTGCAGCAGGGATCGAGGCCGTCGGGCTCTCGGATCTGTGCGGTCTGTGCGACGCCCTTGACCGTCGCGACCTTCATCGCCGCGAGGTCGGCCGTGACCGCGTCGCCGGGCTTCAGTCCTGCTGCCACGTTCGCGGGGAGCGCGAACTGGAACGTGCGGCCGGTCTTCGTCTCGCGCGCAGTGACGACTCCTTTGACTGGCTCTACAGAAACTATGCGCGCGTTGGCGGCCCGTTGGACAGGGAACAGCAGGATCGGTGCAGCTATGGCGAGGGCCGCGAGGAGCGCCGAGATCGGCGCGAGCACAGACTTCATATTGGTTCACCTTGGCCCGCCGGACTTCGAGGCTGCGTACAACTGCAGCGCAATGAGAAGGCGGAGCGTTTTCGGATGCTACCGCAGCCCATCGGCAATCCGTCCATGTAGACTCTGCCAGGTCGAAATGAACGCCCCGCTCAAGTACACGCTCCTTTCGCTACTCTCCGTGGTCGCGGTCGGGGTCCTGGCGCTACCGGACGAGCGGTGCTGCGGCCAGGGGGTCGGGCTATTCGATATCCCCAAGTCCAAACTCACCAAAGTTGAACCGCCCGAAGGGTGCGCCCGGGCAAGCGAACGCGCGCTCGCCATCCTCCCCGAGGTCGAGAAGGAGATCGAGGAGCCGCTCAAGGCAGCCATGCGCGAAGCCGTTGCCAACAAGGACAAGGACGAGACGCCCGCCGAAGCCTGGGACGCTGCGGGCACGCTCGCGCTTCTCAACGTCCATCCGGCCGCGTCGCTCTGGGCCGAGTTAAACGCACTGAAGGCCGAGTGGCGCTCGGAGTTCGTCGTGCAGGCTGGGGTCTACCTCGCGCTGCTCGACCACGACGACGACGCCAAGGTCTTCCTGCACTGCGCGTACGACTCCGGCAACCGCTCGCCGTACCTGCTCGAGGCGCTCGCCAACATCTATCGGAAGGGCGGCGACAAGCCCAAGGCCGTGCAGTTCATCGGCGAGGCGCAGCAGAACGCGCCCGACGACGAGATCATCCAGCTCGAGAAGGCGATGTTCAACACGGGCAGGCCGCCCGCGCCGCAGTCTGCCGCC
This sequence comes from uncultured Chthonomonadaceae bacterium, assembly GCA_946479035.1. The sequence goes on from CAMLDW010000081.1 coordinate 2,879, forward strand.
GACCCGGTCGACGCCGCGCTCGCAGAGTTCAAGCGCCACACAGACCTCGCCGTGCTCGCTGTCAAACGGCAAGAAGAATTGAGGGCGCAGGTCGAGCGCGCCTACTTCGGAGAGATCTATGGCGAGCCAGAGGAGGCCGTCACGGCATGGCGCAAGACCTATGACGAGATGATCGAGTCGCTCAAAGAGCCGGCGCGCATGGCCAAGCTGACGAAGGAGCAGATCCAGCAGCAGAACCCCACCGCGCCGGACTCGATGCGCACGATGTACCGCAACACCTTCTTCTACACCGTTATGTGCCTCTACATCGGCGTGAGCAACGACATGCTGAGCCAGGCGCGGAGGCCGACGATAACGGAAGGGTTCGACGTCGCGTTCTGGTCGGACGCGATGGGGATGGAGCCGGTCGAGTACGCGCGCGTCATAAGGTCGCTGCGCGACTTCAAGTTCAAGGAGATCGCGCTGAACGCGCCCGGCTACTACTTCGAGGACTGGGGCGGCGTGCAGTTCAAGACGTTCTACACGTACGCAGGGGACGTGCGCCGCGATCAGTACGCCCTGTGCGCCGAGAGGAACCGCGGCAACCTCGCGGCCGAGGACGCCTGCAAGTTCGAGGTCGACAAGAAGTACTGCGCGACGGTTCGCCAGCTCCACAAGGACTGGATGGACGAGACCGAGGCCCTGACCCAGCGGCTCGGACGGCGGTTCGACCGCACCGCGGCGGGGGTGCTCGCGCGCGCGGGCGACGTCGCGGATGACGCGTTCATCTTCGCCTCCACCTACGCAAAGGCGATGAACGTGCGCCCGGACGACGAGATGGGAAAGGAGTGGGTCATGGACCTGAACAAGCGCTACCACGACCTGGTCGCGCAGGCCGTGGGAGACGGCGACGGGGGCCCGGCCGCGCTGCTGCGCCACGAGGCGGAGACGTATCGCAGTTACAAGGACAACGCCGAGAGCAGCATCGGCCAGTACAAGCAAGGGATCGAGGAGACGTGCCAGCCGGTCGACCAGCGCGCGCTTGAGCAATTGCTCGAGGAGCAGCGCAGGGCCGTGAGTGCGATGCTCTGGGAGCGGCTGATACGCGACCTGAACGTCTCATGGAACCCGAACGCGAACTGCACGCTCTCCGCCGGCAAGTGGTTCTCTGTGACGGTGGACATTGACGGTGGCGTGAAGTTCGGCGGCAAGTGGTCTCCTTACAAGAAGGCGTTCGACGGCTCTCCGACGTTCGACATCAACCAGAAATTCAAGTTCGACGTGAAGGACGGGCGGTACGTGGCGGTGACGTTCTCTTCGAGCAAGTCGCAGAGCGGCGGGATCTTTACCGGGACAGGCGGGGTGACGGTGAGCGCGCAGTACGACAGCAAGACGGGGAAGATGAGCGTTCCGGTGAACGTCTCGACCAAGCTGGGTCTGGGCTACAAGAAGAAGGTCGGGGGGCAGGAGTACGGGATCGTGTGCTATCCGGGGGACTTGAGCGCGAAGTTCGACGCGCGCTCGGTCGCGAAGGACGCGATGGACTACATGCGTTCGCTGAAGCGGTGATCGCTTTTTTCCTTGTGGATACCCTGACCCTGACCCTCTCGCGTGCAAGCGGGAGCGGGAATCCTTGGTTCGATTCCGGGCTCTTAACCCGGTCCACGCCCTTTCGGGAGAGTCGCCTGGCTTTTCGCCAGGTGGACGGCCGGTGTCCGCCGGTCCGTCCGCTCCCTCTTGAGAGCGACTGGTTTTTCTCGGCGTCGCCCGGTGGTGGCCGGGTCGTCGCCGCTTTCAGTCTCCTTACTTGTTGTGACGCGCTTTGGGGGATTGTGTTTCCTCGAATGGGGCGAGGGTCCTAGGGGGAGCTGGAGCGGGAGCGGGAGAGGGGGAACCGGGCGCGTGCCAAGATGCGGCATGGCGAGGCT
>CAMLDW010000082.1 GCA_946479035.1 uncultured Chthonomonadaceae bacterium
TGGTGCAGGCGTCCCGCCTGCACCAGGAGCCACGTCTGCCGCCCACTCGTCTGTGCCACAATAACAGTCCCTGAGCGGGTGTAGTTCAGCGGTAGAACGTCAGCTTCCCAAGCTGAATGTCGCCGGTTCGATCCCGGTCACCCGCTCCAGTTCTCGCTTCCTCCCCCGACTGAAAAAACCGCACTGTCTTGCTTCGGAGGGAGGTCAGGAGGGGGCAGAAAAAGCCGTTCCAAGTGGGTGCCCCGGTCTGACCGCGCGGCAGACCGGGGCTAGCTCCATCACCTCGCCGTGCCGGGCCGGAACGGCTGCACAGTGATCGAGCCGTCGTCGTTCACCCGCCACTCGAGCCCGTACACCTTCGCGACCGTGCCCAGCACGTCGCCGAGCGTCGCGTTCTCGATCTGCACGTTGAGACGCATGGACGACCGCACACCCTTCGTCGCAATCTTCACGCCGCTCGCTTGCGCGAGCGACCTGATGAACGCGTTGATCTCGACTTCCTTCATCTCGAGCGTGACGCGGTGGTCGAGCCCGGTGCCCTGGCCGCTCAGCCTGTCCTTGATCACGATCGTCACAGAGGTGGCTTGCGTCGGCCCCGTCGCGACCGCGATCTCGCCCGAGTAATTGGTCGGAGCCCCTGTCGGGACCGCGATCACTCCTGTCTCGTTCTGGGCTGGCCCGGCGGTGGCCGTCCCGCCAGAGGCCACGTGGCCGTTCACGCTCGTCACGCGCGCGGCTTGCGCCGTACCGACGCCCGACACGTTCGCCGCCTGCGGCGCAGAGATCCCAGTGGCAGCCTGGCCGTTGACCGTCGTCGCTCGCACTGCGACCGGAGCGCCGGGGCCCGAGCGGCCGGCTGTCGCCTGCCCGCCGATCCTTGTAGCCGCAATGCCGCCGGCTGCGACGGGCACGCCCTCAACGACTGGCCCGGCCATCGCCTGCCCGCCGACCACCGTCGGGGCGATTGCGCCTGTCGCGACCGGCCCCCCGGCATCCACGCGCCGCTGCGTCACTTTGACCTGCGGCCCGATCGTGCCCGTGACCCCGTTGGGCGGGACCGTCTTGCGCTGCACCAGCGCGAATGGCAGTGCGGCGATCGAGAGCAGCGCCGCGATGGCCGCGACGAGCGCGCGGCCGGACTTCTTCTTGTTCGTCTTGTTCATTATTGATATCCTTCTTTGGAGGGTTCGATACGTGTGCACGGCGCTCAGAGCGAAAGCTGGGGCCCGCTCCGCGCCAGAAGAAACTTTGATCAGCATCGCGGCGTAATCCTGCGGCGCGGCGCCCGTGGCGTCGATCGCCCACTGGTCGCACGCCGCTTCGCGCTCGGTGCGCCATTCGTGGCGCACCAACCACACCGCAGGGTGGAAGAAAAAAGCCGCGTGGCACACAAAGATATAGAGCGACGCCAGCGCGTCGCGCCGTGCGATGTGCGCCGCCTCGTGCGAGAGCACCATCCTTAGCTCCGCAACGTCGAGAGAATGCAACAGGCACGAAGGCAGCACGACGACCGGCCGTAGCAGTCCAAACACGAACGGAACCGGCGCGTAATCGGAAACGACCAGCCTCGTCCTCGCGTGCCGGCCGGAAGAGACCTGCTCAAACGAGCGGTGGACGCTATCAGGCGCGGGCGACGACAGCCGCACGAAGCGCGCCAGTGTCCGATGGTCGACGACGGCCTTAGCTGCGATCAGCGCTACACCGAGCGACCAGAGCACATAGAGCGCTTGTGCCCAGTCCACTGCGGGAGCTGCCCGTGGCCCGTCCGAAAACAGCACGAGCGTCTCCGCGCCGGTTCCACTGCCGGCAAGGGGCGCGCCCGCGCTCGCGGCCAAGAGCGGCACCTCGATCACGAACGCAGCAACGAGCAGGAACTTCGCGCTCGCAAGCAGCCACATCCATGTCCTGACCGCAGCGCTCGGCCTCTTCCAAATAATCAGAACCACCCACACCAGCGCGACGAGCAACAGGCCCTGCCAGCTCGCGCTCGCCATTGCGTCCAGCCATCCGTGCGTCATCTCTGGCCGACCTCCTTGCTCAGGCTTTCCACCAGGAGCCGCAGCTGCTCGATCTCTTTGTCGCTCAAGTGCGGGTTCTCGGTGAGGTAGGCGACGAGCGGGCTAACGGAACCGCCAAGCGCGCGGGCGACGAACCGCCCCACCACGCCGCGCATAAGCTCGCCAGGGCCGACCGAGGAGCTGTAGCGGAACGCACCGCTCTTGTTCTCGCGCGTCACGTACCCCTTCTGGCGCAGGCGCTCCATGATCGTGAGCACCGTCGTGCGCGCGTACCCGTTGGCCGCGCCGAACCCCTCCGCCGCCTCCCGCACCGTCCTGGGGCCCGCACTTGCAAGGTAGCGCAACACCTCGAGCTCAAGCTCGCTCAGGTTCTTTCTCGTCGGCTTTGCCATGCCCGCTCCTGACTACACACGTAGTATACGGCAAAAACTACGACTGTAGTCAGGGGGGGCCGTTTTTTGGCCGTTTTTTTGCCGTTTTACAGCCTGGCGACCGGATCGGCGCTCGGCCCGTAGGTCGGCCACGGCTCAATCTGGTTGTGCGAGAGGTCGTAATACCCCTTGATGCCGCTCTCGACGAGGATCCTGCTCGCCTCGTCGAGTTTTGCCCGCTCCAGCGCCGTCCCGCTGCCACCGGAGCGCGAGATCAGGCTGCGGTACACCATCACGAGGTCGCCGAACTGGATGACCCCCTTTCCGTTGTCGTCGATGACAGGCAGGGTTGCGTCGATCACGGTGCCCGGACTCACCTCGACCTTGAACAGATAACCGTTCTTGCCGGGCTGTACCAAGTACTTGCCGCTCGATACAATTCGTGCCTCCGGCAAGAACCGGTCCTTGAGCTTCTTGAGCGCCGCCGCCCCTTGCTCAGCGCTTATTCCCATACCTGCAAGGTCGTCTTTCTGCAACGGCAGGCCGACCACACCGCCAGGGTCGGCTACAAGAATGTCCGCCGCGCGAACGGCGACGTATTCCGGCGTGCCTTGCAGCCAGTGCCAGAACGCGATTCCGGCCAAGGTCAGACCTAGGCCGGCCGCAATCACCCAGTACCGCCTTAGAACACTGTGCAATGGAAGTTCTTCGAACCGATCGGGTCGCCGCAAGTGTGGACCATCTCACAGCCACGCACGACGTAGAACTGGTCGGGGCCCGAGTTGCAGTTCACCCTGTACTGCGTATACGCGCAGCATCCGTCGTCCGGATATGTGGGCGGGCACCCGGTGCTACAACCGTAGCCATTGATCGTCTGAGGGCCCGCACAAGGAACCGGATCCGAAGTGCAAGGCTGTACAGCGAACGACGTCGCGATCGAGAGAGCCAGGCCGATTGGCACCGTCACGAGATACTTCTTGATTTTCAATTTTCCCTCCAAACAACAGGCCCCTCAGTCCGTCCACCAGGCCAGGTCGAGCCGACCCGCCTTGGTCCTCTTGACTATAGAGCCTGAAACCGTTATCCCTAGGACGTACTTCGTCGCATAAGGGTCTTGCCAGTAGAACTCGTACTTCCCGCGTGGCGGCGGGTTGAAGAACGGATCCCAGAGCAGAACCGCCCTCGACCCGGCCCTCCGTGAGTACTCCGCCCAGTCCGGACTGCGACGGTCCTCGTCGCTCGGGATCGGGTTGTAGCCGTACGAGTCCCAGTTCACGCTCGTGCGCTTGGGCGGGTACAGGTCCTTCACCGCGCTGCCGAGGTACTTCTCGTTCGGCCAAGGCGGAAGGCCCATCTCTTCCATCGTCCCGGACGCCGCGCCGTTGTTCTCTTGCGCGTACAGCTCGATCGCCATCTGCACTTGCCGCATGTTGCCGATCGATTTCGTCTGGTAGGCGGCGTCCTTCGCTTTGACGACTACGGGGAAGAGCACCGCCGCAATGACCAGAACGATCGCGATGCACACGAGCACCTCGATCAGCGTGAACGCCCTCCTCACTGCCCCACCCCCAGCCGCGCGATGAACTTCTCGATCGGCTCCTTCGTGCCTTGCACAGCCACCAGCGTCCCTTTGGAGTCGAACGCGTACGCCCGCGGAGTCCAAAAGGCGTTCAGCTTGCCGTGGAGCCCCGCGCCGTCCTCCTTCAGCTCGAGCCAGCCGAACTGGCTGCTGACCCGCTGCACCTCTGCCCCCTTCTGGTAGACCCCGACCGGCCGGTAGTTGCCGGTCTTCTTGAGCTGGTTGAAGTCGGTCTTGGTGGTCGCGCAGCTCATGCACGTGCCGAGCGCAACGATCAAGCGCGGCGAGCCGCCAAGCGCGCCAAGGTCGAAGTGGCTGCCTGGCCGCGGGTCGTTTTTGGCCTGGCTGTCCTCGATCTCCTGCACCGTGATGCGCTGCGGCGCGCGGGCGATGGCGACGCCGATCGTGCCGCACGTGAGGGCGGCTGCGGCCAGAGTGATCCAGCCCAGGATCTTCACTTGGCGAGAGTCGGGCACTATTGGACCCAGTATACGAACACGCCGAGCGCAATGAGGGCGCGGTTTGGCCCCGATTATTGCGGGGTTTTACACATTCTTAGGCTTCGCTTAGCTGGCTTGGGCGCTGGACTCGGCCAACTGAGAGAGCGTGTGCGGAAACCTGGCGAGCACGTCCTCGGCGATCTCCTGCAGGTCGGGCACGCCGTAACTGACCGGCTGGTGAGCCTCTTTGAGCCTCTTGCCGATCGCGTCGGCCGCCGCGGCCCGGTCGCTAAAGAGAGGTCGGACCCATGCCTCGGCCCCAATGTCTTTGACGTCCAGCGCCTTTCCGTTCGCCTCTAAGAACGCGACGA
>CAMLDW010000083.1 GCA_946479035.1 uncultured Chthonomonadaceae bacterium
GTACGTGCTCGCAGTCGCCAACATCGCGTTCTTCGTGTTCCACACCGCGCTTATCCTGTTCAACGTCTTCGGATGGATCCCAAAAGGCACGCGCAAGTGGAACCTAGCCACGCTCGTGCTCACGCTCCTCAGCTGGACCGTGATGGGCACTTGGAAAGGCATGGGCTATTGCCTCTGCACCGACTGGCACTGGCAGGTCCGCGAGGCGATGGGGATCCACGAGACGGCCGACAGCTACATCGTGCTGCTCGCCAGAAACCTGACCGGCTGGGACCCACCGATCCAGCTTGCGAACACCGTCGCCATGTGGGTCTTCATCGCCGCGTTCACGATGAGCGTCTCGTTCAACTTGCGCGATTGGCTGCGGGGCCGCAAGGCGTAGTATCCTTCCCCCTCGATGAACGACCGCTGGAGGCTGCGGCTGCGGTACACGCTGACCGGCGCGGTCTACGCCTTCTTGTTCCCCCTCGTCTTCATCCTCGCGATGTCCAAGGGGTCGGTCGGCGTCCTTCCGGCCCTCTTCGCGGCCTGCTTCAACGCGGTCACCGCTGGGCCGATGATGACGTTCCTCTTTATCGTCATGGTTCCCTTCACCCGCCGGTTTCCCTTCGTGCCGGCGATGCTGATACAGACGGTCTCCTTCCTCGGCGCCGGCGCCGTGCTGATGGTCCTCAACATCGCGCTCGTGACCGCAGTGTTCAACCACAGTTCGTTGACCGATCCACGCGTCTACTCTGAGACGGTAGCGATCGTCACGAGCCGCGAGATGAAGATCGCGTTCCTCGTCGGGTCTGGGATCTTCCTCGCCATGTCGATGTACGGCCAGCTCCAGCGCAAGCTCGGGCCCGGCGTCCTTTGGAGCTGGCTGACGGGCAAGTACCACCGCCCGCGAGAAGAGCAGCTGGTATTCATGTTCCTAGACCTAAAAGACTCCACGCCCCTCGCAGAGCGTCTTGGCAGCCTTAGGTTCTCAAATCTGTTGCAGGAGTTCTTCGACGACCTCGGCCTTGCAGTCTGGGCGTGCAAGGGCACCGTGTCGCACTACATCGGCGACGAGGCCGTCATCGTTTGGCGGCCAGAAAGCGCTTTCAAGAGCGCGAACTGCCTGCACATCTACGACAAGATGCAGGTCGAGGTCGCCAAGCGATCAGAAATGTATAAAGCGAAGTTCGGAGTCGTGCCGACCTTTAAGGCCGGCGTCCACGTCGGCCCTGTCGTGGCCGCAGAAGTAGGCCGCGCCAAAAGCGAGATCGTCTACCACGGCGACGCCGTCAACACCACGGCCCGCATCGTCGGCATGTGCTCGCCCTTGGATCGGGACCTAATCGTGTCAAAGGAGGTCGCTGACCGGATTCAAGGCTCGAACTACGCCTTTGAACCGCTCGGCACGCACGCCCTGAAGGGAAAGTCCGAGCCGCTCGAGCTCTTCGCCGTCCGGAGCAAATGAAAGCGGGGCGGCCGGACCGGCCGCCCCGCAAAGGCGCCAGAAGGCTAACCGCCACCAGTCGTGGTGGTGGTGGAACCGCCCGTGGTAGTCGTCGTCGACGTGCCGCCGCCCGTGTCGCCACCGGTGTCGCCGCCGCCGCCCCCGTTGTCCTCGTCGTCAAACCCCACGCGCACTGCGGTGAGAGTGTTCGTCCCGGAGTCGAACATCCCCGACACCTGCAGTTGGTCCCCGGCCAACAGAGCGACGAAGAACTCCACCGAGGTGACTACTGAGCCGTGCACGTCCGTAAAGACCGTCGTGCCGTTCGTCACCACGTGGACCGTGTCCACGTGAGGGCAGAAGTTGTCGGCTTCGTGGACCTCGATGTCGAACGTGCCGGACAGCCCGACGATGTTCGAAACGGCACCGTCCACTTCCGGCATGTCGTCGTCGCCCTCGCTCTCGACCTTGACCGAGTCCGCGATAAACGCGTTGTCCACGGTAGAGAACATTCCCTTCACTTTCACGCGCAGCCCGTCTTGCAACGTCGCGCCCTCTTCTATCACCGTCTCCGAGTTGGTCATCACGGTCAGAGTGCGGTGCTCCTCGTGGAGCGTAAACGTCAGGTCGGGAGCCGTCCCCGTCAGGTCACTGATCGTCCCGTGCTGGCTGTTGTGCTCGTGCCGCCCAGGGTTGTCCAGGTCGACCCCGGAACTCTCCCGCAAGAACGCGCTGCTCGAGATCGTCGTCCCGTCGTCGTCCCAGCTGCTCAGGTCAAAGTCGACGGCAAGGTCGTTGCTCGGCCCGATCGTGCGCGCCGATGCGAACATGAGTGTCAGGTCGGCCGTCGTGCCGTTGTTGCCGGCGAACACGCGGCTCTGACCGGTCGCGCTCCCAGATGTAAACAGCACGAGCGTCTTGTCCATCGTGAACGTCACGCCGGTGTACGTGCCCGCGCGCGCAGTGGCGAGGAACGAATACCGCTCTCCTGCGGGATCGCGCAGAGTCTTCAAATCGATCGTCGCGCCCGCTGAGTCGTCGAACACGGTCACGTTGCCGCTCGCGCCGAGCAGTACGACCTTCTTCACCGTGACCCATACGTGCGTGTTACTGTCGAGGCTGTCCGTCATGAACAAGGCGCCTGACGAGACTGAACCGCCCGTGCCACCGCCGCCACATCCAAGGGCGAGTAACAGCAGTGCAGCTAGAGCTAATAGGTGTCTGATCTTCATGGCATTCTCCAAACAGAATCTGCCAGCCCTCGGGCCTGTAACGGCCCTGACAGACTCTAATGTCTGACGACACCTGCCACGGACTACGTTCTAACGAGTCCTACTGAAGACCGCGTTTTGAACCTGCAAGCGCGCGAAGAGGTCCTACTTCAAGAGCCCCCGCGAAGGTTTTCCACACCTATCGGTTCGCGCGCCCGGCATTCCCGCTCGCCACGAGCTCGAGCGTATAGGTGATGTTGCGCACGGCCTGTGCGTCCTCCTCCATCGTGTGGGGCCCGAGGATCGTGTCCGCGCTGTCCATCAGTACGCGGTCTGCTGCCATCGCGCGCCCGTCGAGCGTGACAGTCGTGTCGTGCACGAGCCCGGCGAAGGCCGCCGTGCGATACGCAAAGTCGTTGAGGTTCGCGACCGACGCCGTGCGGACCCAGTCGCTGGCAAGCTGCTGCGCCTCTTTCCTCGTGTCCTTGCTCGTAGCCGGGCCGCTGGAGTACCCGGCCCCGGCGGTGACCAGCGTGATTGCGATGCCCAGTGCGACCGCGCAGAGCCTTGTGGTTGCTTGCATGCTCTTCAGACGCGCGCGCCACCCAGAGGTGTCGCTATTGCCTTGCGCAGATGAAGAAGTACATAGCCTGAGCCAGAACGAGCGTGGGTCACATGGCGCGAGTGTAACACCGGCGCGGCCCACTGATTCCCGTGGGCCGCGCCGCAAACAACTCAGACACCGGTCATCAGCGCGAAAAGGCCGAGCTTGGCGATCTGCCTTCCCATTTCAAGCACTTGGCTAGGGCCAGAGCCGAACACGAAGTACAAGCGCACGTCCGTGACCTGCTGCACCTGGCTGCCGAAGTTGTCGCTGCCCAGGGTCGGCATCTCGACGTGGATCTTGAATTCGCCCCCGCCGGTGTAGCCTTCGCCCGGTGAGCTTGGGAACCCGCCCCAAAGGTCCGAAGTGACAACGACCTTCTCGGGAAGCGTCTTCGCCCTAGGCCCATCAATGTAGTTCTCACCGATCGCCGTGACAGTGCCGGAGTGGTCGCCGTCGCTGAACGTCACGTTGAACTGCGCGGGCTGCGTCCAGAGCCCGATCGGCCAGTTCCCTTTGACGTCGACCGAGGCGTGCGTCATGAGGAACGGACTGAAGCTCGGCATGTTCGGGATCACGATGTCGAACGACTGCCCCGGCACGACGCGCGCGAGGTGCACCCCGAAGCCGAAAGCAACCGCCTGGTCGTTCACCGTCAGGATGCACCGGTCGGGGATGGCGTCGAGCGTCAGCTTGTGCTTCTGCTGGTTCTCGGTGACGTATCGGTTGAGCGAGTCGGTCTGCGCCGTGCCGAGCGCAGGTACGGCAAGGGCGAGGAGGAGGATCGAGCGCGGGCGTCCCATCGCTCCTTCTTACCCTGTGCGGGCCTGGTTTGGTTGTTGCGCCGCCAGCCCGTGTGTTAAGGGGACGGCCATTTTTCGGCCATTTATTTCTGACGAGCGGCCCGCCGCTGGTTCTCTGTCGCATAGCGTCAGTTCTCTGCGCGGGAGCGCAAGTTCTCCGCGACGCAGCCCATATTCTCTGTCATCCAGCGTGAGTTCTATACGGCTCATCCCGGGTTCTCTGTGAGCCAGGCGAGGTTCTCTGCCATCCGGCGCAGGTTCTGGACGGCGCAGCGCCATCTCCGGATCGCTCGGCGCTGGCCCGCACAGGCTCATTTGAACCTGCGGGCTGGCTTTTCAGGTTTCTGGACGGACCCGCAACCCGGACAACCTGCACGTTAGGGCGCGCAAAGGGCAGTTTGGGGCGTTTGAACCTG
>CAMLDW010000084.1 GCA_946479035.1 uncultured Chthonomonadaceae bacterium
TCAACCAAAGTTGAGTCCGCGTTCCCTCCCCCTTGGGGGAGGGTTAGGGTGGGGATCAAAGTTCGAGTGCCCGCCCGCGCAAGGGAAGACGCGTCAACCAAAGTTGAGTCCGCGTTCCCTCCCCCTTGGGGGAGGGTTAGGGTGGGGGTCAAGGTTCGGGACCCCGACCGAGAAAAGGAAGCGGCGTCATCAAAACTCGGGTCACCCATTGTCGCAAGCGCCTTGTGCAACTCCCCCCAAGCGACCGCCCCCAGACAAAGAAAAGCCTTCCACGGCCTAAGGCCAAGCGTGTCTAGCAAGTGCGCCCGGCAGTTCGCGGCCTCCTCCGGCGTCGGCTTGTTGCCCGGCGGCGCACAGTGCGCGACGGCCGTGACCATCACCCGCTCAAGCCTCAGCCCGTCGTCCAAAGAGACGGACCCGGCCTGGTTGGCGAGACCCGCGCGGTGAAGCGCCCGGTAGAGCCATTCGCCGCTTCGGTCGCCCGTGAACATCCGCCCCGTGCGGTTTGCGCCGTGTGCGGCCGGCGCCAGCCCGACGATCAGCCCGACCGCCTCCGGATCGCCGAAGTTCGGCACCGGACGCCCCCAGTACTCTTCGCCTATAAACGCCCTGCGCTTCTCCGTGGCGACCTGCCGGCACCATCGGCGCAGCCGTGGGCACTTCTCGCACGCGATGATCCGCGCGTTCAGGTCCTTACACTCGGCCACGACACCTTCTACCTGAGGGGAGGGCCAGCGGCTCCGCGAGTGGAGGCTGGGGGAGGGGTGCCCCGGTCTGGCCGCGCCACTAGTGGAGTCAGAGAGGCAATCCAACTCGCGGCAGACCGGGTTCAGAGAAGAAAGGCCGTCTCCAGCTTCCCTGGAGTTTCATAGTCACTTACCCTCAACCCCTTCAGGGGTTGAGGGTCAACCGCCTCCTCCGCACGGGCGCCTCCGCCACGCAACGAGTAGTGGAGGCTATGGTCTCACGGGACGGCGAGCGCCCCCGCGGGCCGATCGGTGCGCGCTAACACGACCGACGCCGCTAGAACGTACACAATAGTAGCGCGGTGCCTATCTACGAGTACGAGCTCGATGACGAACAGCCCGAGTGCCAGATGTGCCCGGGACGGTTCGAGGCGCTCCAAGGGGTCAAGGAAGCTGCGCTCGAGTTCTGCCCTGGGTGCGGCCTCCCGTGCCGCCGCGTCGTCAGCCGCGCGAGCTTCAAACTAAAGCGCGGCGTCGACCCCGCGAAAGCGGCCGAGAGGGGCTTCACGACTTGGCGCCGAGCCAAGAAGGGCGAATGGGAAAAGGTCGCCGGGCCCGGCGTCGACGCGATCGTCAGCTCAGAAGACGACAAGAAGGCGATTGAAGACGAGAAGAGGACAAGGAAGAGGCTCGACCCCTGACTCCCCTACAGGCCCGAGCACTCTTCAAACCCGCACATCAGGTTCATCATGTGCACGGCCTGCGCTGCGCCGCACTTGCCGTCCTTGTCCGCCATCACTTGCACCGTGAGCAGAGAAGCCTCCTCCCCCGGTGAGCGCGAGAGGCGGTAACACGCCCACGGCTTTCCAGCGACCAGCGCAGAGTCCCAAGCGCCCTCGCTCGATTCGCGCACGTAAAAGCTGTGCGCATAACGCTCTCGGTAGAGCTCGTCGACCTCGCGCCAGTCACCTGGCGTCCGTATCAAGGCGACGACGTTTGCAGCGATTACCCCCTTCAGGTCCTCGTCGCCGTAAGACACGGCCGCGCCCGCGCTCCACCCTTCGCGCGAAAGGAACGCGTCGACCGTCGGATCACGGACAGCCCCCGCGACCTGTATCACGGGCTGCTCCAACAAGAGCCCCGCGATAGCGAGCGGCCCGAGAGCGATCAGCGCGAGCGTCGCGACCGGGCCTGGCACCGAAGCCCTGTCCGCGCAGACCAAAGGGTTGTTGTCCATCAGTTCGACGAGCCCGGCGACCTCGCAACGGGCGTCGCCGAAGGCAATCTCGCGCCTCCAACCCTCCTGGTCGATCGTAAGCTCGTCACGGCCTACTCCCTCGATCACCACCACGTCGCCGTGCGAGGCAAGCAGCCGTTCGAGAGCGGGGTCCGCTGGGCGCGCGACCTTCGTCACTTTCTTGAGATGACCGTCTTGGTCTTGAACTGCGACGCAGAGCCCGGCTGAGTGGAAGACACCGTCGTTTCAAGGTCGAGTCGAAAGAGCTGCCCGTTCGCTGCCTCGAGATAGACCTTGCCGGAAGACTTCGTCGCGACGCCGCCAGAGGTCGTCGTTGCGACGTCGAGCACCGCGCAGCGCACCTTTCCATAGCTCTGGATCCCTTTGAACGTGTAGGTCGAAGTCACCTGAATGCTCGCTCCTTGCATCGCCTGGTTCTGGGTGACCGACCACTTCGCGCCGATGGCCAACGGCTTCTCAGGCAAACGCGGCCCGCCGAGCTGTCGAAGCGAGGCGTCCTGGTCGACCGCACCGCGCGAGTCCATCTTCACCGTCGTGTCGATCTTCGCTTGCGTCATCATCGAGCCCGTGTAGTTCACGTTCGCAATCCCGTTGGCTACGCTCAGCACCTTGATAGTGAACTGCCCGGCCTGCATCGGCTCCTTCATCGTCGCCATCGCGACAGAAATGACGTAGCTGTAAGTTGCGTCCTTCGCCCACTTCATCCGCAGGAGGTACCCCTTCGAGCTGTTCGTGACCTGTGCAGGGGCCGTCGCCAGGAGCAGGACGACGGAGAGGATCAATAGCGAGTTCCGGCGCAGCATGGCCCTATTCTATACGCCGCGCGGTCACTGGATGCTGAGCAGCGTGATATCGAAGATCACGATCTGGTTGCCCTGGATCCCGTTGTAGCCCGATTCGCCGTACACGAGCTTGGGCGGGAGGCGCAGCTTGCGCTTGCCCCCGACCTTCATCCCGACCACGCCCGCGTCTATCCCCTTGATCGCGCGGCCCGCTCCCACCCGGAACGTGACCGGCTCGCCGCGCTCCTTCGAGTCGTCGAAGCGCATTCCGTTCACGTACGCGCCGTGGTAGTCGATCGTGACCTTGTCCCCTTCCTTCACCGCGCGCCCGCTCCCGACTTTTACGTCCGTCGAGTCATACATGTCCTCTTCGCCCAGTTTTACGTAGTCCAAGAGCTTGAGCTTGTACACGAGGTCCTGCTTCCCCGGGATGTTTTTCTCTGGGCTCCCCTCTTCGCCATAGCCGAGCTCCCAAGGTACGAACACTTCGCGCTCTCCACCAATCCGCATCCCGACCAGCCCTTGGTCGAGGCCCTTCACCACTTGGCCGCCGCCGACGATCAACGCATATGGCGTCTTGGTCCCGTTTCCGTCCTTGTCCTTTTCGTCGTTGCGGTCGAATGCGAGCTGCGAGTCGGTGAACAGTCCGACGTACTCGACCATCGCGATGTACGCCTCGTCGATCGGCTCGCCGGTCCCGACCTTCGTGTCCGTGATCTTGATCTCGCGCGGTTTCGCCGGCTTGCCGCCCTCAGCGGCGTCGGCCTTGCCTCCGCGGCAAGACAGCGCCACAAAAGCAAGCGGCACGAGCATGAGCGGAGCCAGGCGACGCATACGCATAAATGGTACCAGTAGAAGGTCCGGCACACTCGAACCGATGGCCCCTAAGAGAAACAAGATCGATGCCAAAACGGTTCCGGCTCTTTCTCTCGAGAGGGAAGAGGTTTCCGGCGTTCCCTCTCCCTTGGGCGAGGGCCGATCGTGGTGCAGGTCTCCAGACCTGCGCTCGCCCGGGCATTCCGACCCGCCGGTATCCTCTGCACTAATGTCCGCAAAGGCCAAAAAGGACGACTCGAAGCGCGCGCCTGCGACCATCACCAACCGCAAGGCCCGGCACGACTACGAGTTCCTGCACACCTACGAAGCCGGGATCGCCCTCCAAGGCTCGGAGGTCAAGTCCGTCTTTGCCGGCCGTGTCAGCATGACCGACGCCTACTGCGACATCAAAGGCACCGAGCTCTGGATCGTCAACCTCGACATCGAGCCCTACAAGAACACCGCCCTTGCGTTCGCGCCCGCAAGGCGCCGCGAACGCAAGCTCCTCATGCACAGGCGCGAGATCACCCTGATCGCGCGCCGCAGCCAGGAGAAGGGCCTCGCCATCGTGCCCTACAAGATCTATTTCAAGAACGGCCGCGCCAAGGTCGAGATCGCCCTCGCGCGCGGCAAACGCCAGTACGACAAGCGCCAGGCGATCAAGGAAAAGGACGAGCGCCGCGAACTGAAAAAGCGAATCTAATCCCTCCCCCCTTGGGATTTGCCGCGCGGGCTCTCCTGCGGAGAGTCCGCCCGCGCAAAGG
>CAMLDW010000085.1 GCA_946479035.1 uncultured Chthonomonadaceae bacterium
GAGCTCCTTGCGGACGGCCTCCGCCGCCATCGGTCCGAGCGCAGCGTTGTCGACGCGACCCGAGTTGACCTCGAAGTCGATCACCGCGATAGCGGGAAAGTCAGACGCCTGTGCAGAAGCATTGCCTGCCGCACCGAACGTCAGCGCGGCCAACACCACGCTTGCGAGCCCATTAAATCGAATCTGCTTCAAGGTCGCGCATCCTCCTCAGTCCAGTCTTGAAAGTGTCGCATTTTCACGTTCCCAAAACAGCCGAAGGCAGCCTGAGACAGGCAACCCGGCAGGTCAGTCCAGATCATAGCTGATCGTTCGCCGCTGGCGCAATCTCAAGCAAAAACAACCGCGAACCGGTTTGAACCCGCCAAGGCGACGAAGCCAGCCACTTCGTCCAATCCGACCGAGTATAGCACCTCGCCAGGCTCAAAGCTACTTGCCGCTCACCAGGCTCCGCGCCAACTCTTCCGCGTCCTTATAGACGTCTCTTGGCGGGCGATCCGTTCGGATCGTCCGGTCCGCGAAAGCGCGCTTCACGGCCGTCGGTAGCTGGGTTGAAAGCAGCCTCAGCGCCGTCCCCTCGTCCCCAGTCCTTTCTATGAGCCGCCGAAGCTGCTCCTCCGCGCCGCAGGTGACCACCCACACCCGCCGAAAAGCCGTGTGCAGGCAGGTCTCTACGAGCAAGGGGACCTCCACCACGTCCGCCTGCTCCAGGACGAGCCGCGCAAGCACCTCCGGGTGCATGATCTCGTTCAAGGAGCGGCGCTTGGCCGGGTCTGCCGCGATGGCTTCCAAGATCTTTCCCCTGTCCATCGCTCCGGACAGCCCGAGCCGCTCTCGCACGCGGCCCTGGACTTCCGCGTCTTCCAGCACCCCTCGCGCGACCTCGTCTGCCGAGACCGTGCTCAGGCCGAGCTCGGAGAACATGCGCAGCACGGTGGTCTTCCCTTCTGCGATCCCGCCGGTCAGTGCGACGTTGAGCACGGCCATCCTTCCAAATGGACGGAGCGCAGGACGTCCAAGCCGCCCTGCGCTCCGTGTTCCAACCTCTTGCTACTCGGTCGGTGCTTCGCCCGCTGCTGCCTCTGGCTCGCTCGCGGGAATCGCCTCGGCTACAGGCGCCGCTTCGGCCTTGGGAGCCTTCTTCGCCCTCGCAGGCTTCTCCGCCTGCTCGCCCGCGGCCTCTGGCTCCGGTGGCAGGATCCCCTTCAGCATTCCCAAGCGCTCGCCGATCGTGGCGCCGCCCGTCGGGGTCCGCGTCGACGCGGCCTCGTTTTCAGGCTCGGGCCGCCCGCCTTTGCGCCGCTTCTTGCCGCCGCCGCCGCCCTTGCTGGGGCGCCGCTCGCCGCTGAACTCGTACCCGGGCGCGTCGCGCATCGGCGGCTCGGAACCGTCGCGGAGCGAGAGCACCATCCGGCGCTCTTCTGGTCGAAGGTCGATGATGAGCGCCTCGACCTCCTGCCCGGCCTCGACGGCCTCCTGGGGGCGCTTGATACGCTTGCCCGACATCTCGCTGATCGGCATGAACGCCTCCGCGCCTTCCGGCAGCCGGACGAACGCGCCGCTCTGCACCAGCCGCGAGATCTTGACCGGGATCTTCTGCCCCTTCTTGTAGTTCTCGCGGATCAGGTTCCACGGGTCCGGCAGCACCTGGCGCAGGCCCAGGCTGATGCGCCCGGAGTCCTTGTCCAGCCGCAGCACCATAACGTTGATCTCGTCCCCCTCGCGAAGGACCTCCTTCGGGTGGTCGATCCGCACCCAACTCATTTCGCTGATGTGCAAGAGCCCGTCGATTCCGCCCAGGTCGACGAACGCGCCGTATTCGGTCAGCCGGCGCACCACGCCCGGCAGCACATCCTGCGGCTTGATCTCGCCGAAGATCTTTTCCTTGATCTCGCCGCGCCGCTCAGACTCCGCCGCCCGGTTCGAGAGCACGACCTTCTTCCTGTCCCGGTCGATCTCGATGATCTTGACCGCGAGGATCTGACCCACGTACTTCTCGATGTTCCGCAGCTTGCCGTTGCCGACGTGGGTCGCGGGGACGAACCCGCGCACGCCGATGTCCACGACCAGCCCGCCTTTCACCCTGTCAATCACCTGGGCCTGGAAAACCGTGCCCGCGTCGAACGCGTCCAGGATCCTTTGCCACTGGTTGTCGAAGTCCGCTCTGCGCTTTGAGACCACCGGGGCGCCCTCGGCACCGCCCGGCCTTAGCACGATCACGTCGAACGTGTCGCCCGCCTTGAACATCCCTACTGCGGACTGGACCGAGTCGTCGAACAGCTCCGCCAGCGGAACGATCGCCTCCGCCTTGGTGCCTAGGTCGACGAAAACGCGGTCCTGCTCGACCTGGATGACCGTCGCCTCGATCCGGTCGCCCTTCTTGATCTGGCGCCCCGAGTCGCGGCTCTGGTCGTCGGAGGCGAGGTCGGCCATCGCCTGGTCGAACAGCCTGGCGTCCTCGATAGCGGTCGTGGCGGCGCGGTCGCCGCTGAGTGGTGGTGTCGTCTCGACCGCGGTCGCGGTCTCTGTGCTGGGTGTGCTCCCGGCCTCTGACGGGCGCTCTGGTTCGGCTGCAACGCTCGAACCCGCCTCCGTCCCCTGGCCGGTAGTGGTCAACTGGTCGTCGGTCATGCTAGTGTCGTGTGCCCTATGAAATGGAATCGTTCGTGCCGGAACATGCTCCCGGCAACGTGATCCCTTATTGTAGCCTATAACAAACCTAGGGCCAGCGGTTCAAGGCCCCGTACAGCTCCTTGTATCGCGAGTGCGCCGCGCAATAGTCCGCCCCGCTCGGCTTGAAGCGCCTTCCCGTCCGCACGACCGAGCCGCATGCCGTACCGACGTCGGGCCACGCGCCGATCCCCACTCCCGCGAGCACCGCCGCGCCGAACGCCGGCCCCTCGTCCCCCTCGATCCGGGCGCACTCCGCGCGCAGCACGTCGGCGAGCATCTGCATCCAAAGGTCGCTCTTCGCCCCGCCCCCGGTCACCCGCACCTCGCCGCCGGTCACCCCTAGTCCGACCAAGAGATCGAGGCAGTCGGCGATGCCGAACGTCGCGCCCTCGAACACCGCGCGCGCCAGGTGCGCGCGCGAATGGCTCAGCGCCAGCCCTGCGAAAGCCCCCCGCGCGCGCGGGTCGTTGTGGGGGCACCTCTCGCCGCTCAGGTACGGCAGGAAAGTGAGCCCGTCACAACCATTTGGTGCGAGCGCTGCCTCGCGGTTCATCGCCCCGTACTCGGTGCCGCCGAAGAGCGCGTCCCGCGCCCACTTGACCGCCCCGCCGCAGGAGAGCATCACTCCCATCGCGTGCCACTCGCCGTTCGCGTGGCAGAACACGTGCGCCGCGCCCATCGGGTCCGGGCTCGGCGCGCCCAGGGAGGCGAAAACGACACCGCTCGTGCCTAGGCTGACGCTGACCAGCCCGGGCTCGACGGCCCCGGTCCCGACCGCACCTGCCGCCTGGTCGCCGCCTCCGGCGACGACGGGCACGCCGGCGTCGAGGACCTCCGAGCCTCGGGTCGTCCCGGTGACTTCACGAGACTCGTGGATCCGGGGGAACGCCGCCCGGTCGAGGGCCAGCTTCGCCATCGCGTCAGTCCACCAGTCGCGCTTTCGGATGTCCAGCAGCCCGACCCCGGACGCGTCGCTCACGTCCGTCGCCCTGTCGCCCGTCAGTAACAGCCTGAGATAGTCCTTCGGCAACAGATAGGACTTGGTCCTCTTGAAGTTGTCCGGTTCCTTGTTCCGCAGCCACAGGACCTTGGGCAGCTGGAACCCGGTGAGCGGCGGGTTGCCGGTGATGCTCCTTACGCTCTCCTTGCCCAGCGTCCGGTCTATCTCTCCGCACTCTGACTCCGTGCGCTGGTCGCACCAGAGGATCGCCGGCCTGACCACTTGGTCAGCACCGTCGAGCGCGACCATGCCGTGCATCTGCCCTGTCAGGCCGATCGCGTCGGGCCTTCTTTCGCCGATCTCGGCAAGGCACTGGGAAGCCGCGAGCGCCCAGTGGGCGGGGTCTTGCTCGGCCCAACCGGGCCGAGGGGTACTGAGCGGGTATTCGGCGGAGGCCTGCTTGAGGACCCGGCCCCGCTCGTCGATCAGCACCGCCTTCGTCGCCGAGGTGCCGACGTCGATCCCGAGCAGCTTCGCCACGGGCCGATTCTACTTGCGCACCCCTGTAAGCTACCGTCGGCAAGCGCACCGAATTGGGGAGGGCGCCGCTCCGCGGCACGAAAATGGAGGGCCGACCTCCCGGGCGGCCTCCGAATCGCAGACTT
>CAMLDW010000086.1 GCA_946479035.1 uncultured Chthonomonadaceae bacterium
GACTTCGTCCGCGAGCTTTACGACGCTCGAGTCGGACCGCCGCCGCAGGTCGTCCAGCAGCGCGTCCAGCTTCGCCTCGTCCACCGGCCCGACGTACTCGTCGCCGACCTGTAGGACCGGCGCGCGGTCACAGGCGTCCAGGCACTCCACCTCGTGCAGCGTGAACATCCCGTCCGGGGTCGTCTCGCCGAACCCGATGCCGAGCCGCTTTTTGAGGTGCGCCGCGACCTTGTAGGCGCCGCACATGTGGCAGGTCAGGCAGGTGCAGACCTCGATCATGTGCCTGCCGACCGGGTGGTCGGTGTTGTACATCGTGTAGAAGGTCGCGACCCCCTCGACCTCGGCGTAGGACCGCGAGAGGCGGTGCGCGACCTCGGCGAGCGCCTCCGGCGGCAGCCAGCCGCCGTACTCGCGCTGCGCGATCCACAGCGCGGGGAGGATGCACGACTTCAGGTCCGGGTAGTGCCCCTTGAGCGCCTCAAGCTCGCGCACGGCCTTCTCGCTGAACTTGAGCACCAGCTCGTCCCTGCGCGGCATGCGCGGCCTCGCCCCACCGCTCGAAAGCTTGATCAGTTCGCTCACCGGTCGATCTCCCCGAGCACGATGTCGATCGAGCCGATGATCGCGATCAGGTCGGCGATCAGCCGCCCCACCGCCAGCACTTCCAAAGACTTCAGGTTCATGAACGAAGAGGGCCGCTCGTGCCAGCGGTACGGCACCGCCGTACCGTCGCTCACGATGTAGAACCCCAGTTCCCCCTTCGAGCCCTCGACCGCCGCATAAGCCTCGCCCGCCGGCACCCGGTAACCCTCCGTGTAGAGCTTGAAGTGGTGGATCAGCGACTCCATCGAGGTGTCGAGCTCGCTGCGCGGCGGCGGCGCGACCTTCCGGTCGCTGGTCCAGTGCGAACCGGCCGGCATCCGGTCCAGCGCCTGCGTGACGATCTTGTGCGACTCCTTCATCTCCGCGATCCGCACCAAGAACCTGTCATAGACGTCCCCCTTGGTGCCGATCGGGATCTGGAAGTCGAAATCCTCGTAAGAGCAGTACGGCTGGTTCTTGCGAAGGTCGAACGGCACCCCGCTCCCGCGGGCGATCGGCCCGCTGCACCCCAGAGCCAGCGCCTCCTGCCCGCTCAGGACACCCACGCCCTGCGTCCGCTCCTTCCAGATGGGGTTCTCGACCAGCAGCCCCTCCACGACCCCCAGTTCGCCCAGGAACTGCCCTAGAAAGGCCCTCAGGCGCTCCTCGTACCCCTCTGGCATGTCGCCCCGCAGTCCGCCAGGCACGATCCACGAGGGCATCATCCGCACCCCCGACATCATCTCGAAGAGGTCGAGGATCAGCTCTCTCTGCTGCATGATGTAAAAGAACGGCGTCATCGCCCCAAGGTCGAGAGCGTGCGTGCCCAGCCAGACGCAGTGCGAGGCGATGCGCGAAAGCTCCGCCAGCATCACCCGCAGGTACTGCGCGCGCTTGGGGATCTCGCACCCGAGCAGCCTTTCCACCGCCAGCGCGTGCGCCAGGTTGTTGCCGTTCGCGTTGAGGTAGTCCATGCGGTCGGTCATCACGACGCACTTGTGGTACTGCTGGAACTCCGCCTCCTTTTCCATCCCCGTGTGCAGGTAGCCGATGACGCACTTGGCCTGCACGATCGTCTCGCCGTCCAGCTCGCAGATGATCCGCAGGACCCCGTGGGTGGAAGGGTGCTGGGGCCCCATGTTGACGACCATCGTGCTCTCCCCCGTCTTCTGGAACACGGTCTCGGTCGAGGGGATGAACGTCTTCGACATGGTCAGAAACGGCCGCTTTTCAGACTCAAACTATACCTAGTGGCCGATCCTCTGAACGCTCGGGATGGGCTAGTTTGCGGCCAAGCCCGTTGCCATCGGCTTGTCGATGAACGTGTTGCGCAACAGATATGCCTGTCGGCTCCCGTCGTTCGTCTTGAGCACAATCAGGCTATACGAGCTATCGGATTCGACCTTCGCGCCTCTGGCCGTCACGAGCCCGTCACCTGTGATTTTATAGTCTCCGACGTTAATGAGCTCGCCATTCGAGCCATCGCTCACTTCGTATCGGTCTTTCCCGTTGGAAACGGTTACCGAGCCAGAGGTCGTCTTTCCTGACTCATCGAGGAAATACGCCACGAGGTTCCGATTTGCCTGTGGTTTAGGTTGTTCTCCAGCAATGACGAGATAATGGACGTTTGTGCCGGAGCCGAACACTGCGACGGTGTGCAACTCCTTGCTCTTGACGTCCATCTTGAACTTCAGCAAGTCCGCACCGCTCCTCGATACGACGATCTCTTGCCTGCCTGAACCGATTTGGCAGTAAAGGCCGGCGGTACCAGCCGGAATCGCCGGATCGACTTGGCGTCCCGCCCAGTCGAAGTCGATGGGCGCGCCCGTCATGTTGAGGACGCGCACCCCACCTGGGCCGGGGCGGTTCATCCTCCCGACAGCAATATCCTCTTTGGATTTGCTGCAGCCCATGAGCGCGAATGCTGCAAGCGAGCACAGAAACGTGCTGAGCGCGAAAGTCTGTACGAGTCCGTTCCGGTTCATAGCGGTGGCTCCGATCTTCAAAGTCCAAAACCGGGCCAGTGAAGGCCCGGTTCCATTTTACTTCAGCCCGGCTCGCTGCCGGAGTCCATTTAGAGCGGCTTGTTCAAGTCTTGGTTCGTTGGCGGCTTGCCGCTACTATCGAGCGGCTGAGTGACGGGCTTCGTGGTCTGATCCTCTTCTTTCTTGCAACCAACTAGAGGAACGATCATGACGAGCGCTAAGACCAGGATGAAGAGATTCTTCATAACGTGGCTATTCTAGCGCGGGATAGCATGGGTTTGGCAAGAAAAGGGCCGCGCCTCGCGGCGCGGCCCTTCGTAGACTTCGAGGCCTGCCCGGTTATGGGAGGACGAAGTCGGGTCGGAACAGGTACGCGTGGCAGCAGAACGGGGCGTTGCAGTAGTAGAAGCCCGCCTGCCCGCGGTCGTTGTACTGGGTCCACGGGTCGGTCCGCGCGTTGGTGTCCTGAGGAGCCAGGGTTGCACCGACTCGGCGGAACTTGGCGTGCGAGTCCGCGAACGACCAGTTCTGGCCGCGCTTGTACAGCCAGTACGACGAGTTCGCGTTGTCGAACCGCGTGTACATGTTGCTGATGCCGCCGTTGCCGGCCTGGCAGCCGGTGGTAGTGCTCGGTCGATAGTAGCACGGCTGGTTGTTGGTCGCGCAGTTCAGCGCGGGGTTGGCGAAGCCAAGGCCCACGCCGACTCGGTTGCCGTTCGCCTCTGTCCACAGCGGGAGCTCGGCGACCGCCACGATCGCGGTGCTGTTGTAGCCGTGCAGAAGGCCGTTGAACGCGTAGGTCGTCGTGCCCTTCGACTTGCCAGCGGCCAAAACGCCGTTCGTGTATTCGGTCGTGGCTTGGCCGGGGGCGGCGAGGATCTGCCTGTTCTTCACGTACGGCTGGATCGTGTTGCCCACGAAGTTCGCCGAGTAGGCCACGCGCTCGGGAGGAATGCCGGCCACAGCCCAGTCCTCAGGGACGTACTTGTTGTAGTTGTAGCCCTGCTGGCCGTTGGCATCGTTGATACCATGGCCCAGAGGCATCATGTCGTCGTAGTCGGTCGAGTACATCGCTACTGCGAGACCCATCTGCTTGATGTTGCTCAGGTCGGAGGCCGACTTGGCGGACTCCTTGGCCTGCGCGAAGACCGGGAAGAGGATCGCCGCTAGGATCGCGATGATCGCGATGACCACGAGCAGCTCGATCAGGGTAAATGCCTTTCGTATTTTACGCATAGGTATGAGTTCTCCGTAAGCTCCGGACCGTTTTAGGTTCAAAACCGCCCGTTTACAGGCACCGTTCGTGCCAAGCACACGCGGAAGCGTACTCTCGTACACTGTCCTTAGGCGCCATCTTACACGAACCCGAACCTGCCTGCAAGGGTTAATGCGAAAAAGTCAAGGGTTCTCCACAAAACCCCGGAAACCCTACGGGGCAGCCCTTTTTATCCCTCAACCCCTTGGGGTTGAGGGTATCCACCCAATCCC
>CAMLDW010000087.1 GCA_946479035.1 uncultured Chthonomonadaceae bacterium
CCCGGCGGGCGAGCGGGATCCGATCGAACCCGGACTCGACAATCGTCAGCGCCGTGCCGCCCTCAGCGTCCTCGAGCGTGAACTCGACCAGCGTCATCGGCTCCCCCGAATAGTCCTTCGCCGGGTCTTTCGGATACGGGTGCCAGCGATAGGAGAAATACCGCTCCGGCTCGATCCGCTCGACCTGCATCTCGACCTTCAAGTGCTCGTGGCCCGGGATGGCGACCCTGCCCCGCACCGTCGTGCCCGCGGCGAACGCACCGTCGAGCGTAATACGGAACCAGGTGCCAAACTCTTTCGCATCGGAGATCGCGCGCCACACGCGCGAGCGCGGCGCACGGAGCACGACGCGCTTCTCGATCCGGTCAGTACTCATCGTGGTACTTCAGCCAATGCATGATGCCGTCCTCTTCCTGCCGGCCGAGCGGCGTGAGATCGAGCAGGTTGTAGGTGTTGAGGAGCGCGTCGAGACCGCGCTGGTAGGTCGAGTAGCTGTGGAACACTCGGGTGCCGTCGCGGAAGAACACGCTCAAGCCTTCCCGCTCGCCCTCATGCGGCCGCGCCTCGGGCTGCTCGCTGACGGGCGCATAGTTGTACGTCGTGTGCTTGGCGTCGAGCGTCACGCCAAAGTCGTGGTTGAAGTCGGTCCCGTATGACGACAGCCATGGGAACGTCCAGCCCATGCGCTTTTTGAACGGCGCGATTTTGGCGAGCGGCGCGCGCGAGATCACCGCGGACGCGGTGTCACGCGCCGCGAGGTGCACGAGGCTGCCCGCGAAGTTGTCGGCCACGTACGAGCAGGCCGGGCACCCCTCGTCTTCCCAATCGGGAGGGAGACCAAACATGAAGTGATACACGATGAGCTGGCGCTGCTTGCCGAACAGATCGCGCAGCGTGCGGCGCCCCCCCGCTTCCGGCCCCTCGAACACGTACTCTTTCTCGAGCGCGACCATCGGCAGCGAGCGCCGTGCGGCGCTCAGCGCGTCACGTTGACGGGTCAGCTCCTTCTCTTTGACGAGCAGGCGCGTGCGGGCGGTGGTCCATTCGTCTCGCGATACGATCGTTGGTTTCGGCATGGTCTCTCTCTGAAGGTCTTACATCGGTGGCATGAGGCCTGGAATGGACCCGGGCGCGGCGATGATCAGGAGTCCGAGTGCGACGATGCCCAGGGCGATGGGCACATCGATGGCGGCGTTGGCGGGCAGTAGCTTCTGCACGAACACGAGGGCGGCGATCACGAGCATCCAGGTGACGCTCATGACGCCGAGCGCTACCAGCATCACCATCAGTCCGATGCTGGAGCCGACACAGTAGAGCCCGAATTCAAATCCCGAGCGGGTGCGCGCGCGGCAGCAGCGGCGGCAGTGCTGTTTGAGCCGCGTGAGCTCGTACAGACCGGCCGCGATCACGATCAGACCAGCGGTTATCGTGCCGTGGGGGCGATACAGCGCGTACAGGAGGGCGCCGACGAGCGTCCAGACGACGAGGTAGGACGCGACGAACGGCACCACGGCGTGCGCGGCACCGCTCGTGCGCGCGCGTCTCAACACAGCCGGGGCCAGGCCGGGCAGCATCATCGCCGCCATCATTCCTGCCCACAGGGCGAGGAAGAACGCGAACGAACCGAGCTGCGTCGCGACGCCCATGTCCATACCGTGCATCTGGCGCACCGTGAGGATCCAGGCTGCGACGGCGATGGCGAGTGTAGTCGCGAGCGCCGTCCCGACTGCGGTTTTCATACGTCTGGTGCCCTCCTCGGTATGGTCCGAACGATATGCAACCTGTGCGTTGCATGTCAAGAACCAGGGGAACGGCGCCGAGGTTCCCGGCGGAGGCCTGCGCTGGCCGAAGGGGTTGCCGGCTCTATACTTCTGGTCCACGTTCTAACGCACTATGCGCAAGCGAAAGCTGGGAGGTAGCGGCTTCGAAGTGTCAGCGCTCGGGCTCGGTTGCATGGGAATGACGTTTTCGTTTCCGCCATTTCCGCCCAAGCAGGAGATGATCGCGCTGATTCGAAAGGCCGTGGAGCTGGGCGTGACCTTCTTCGATACCGCCGAGGTGTACGGCCCGTTTACCAACGAAGAGCTGGTGGGCGAAGCCCTCGCTCCGTTCCGCGGGAAGGTGGCGATCGCCACCAAGTTTGGCTTCAAGCCTGCGGACGACGGCCAGGGACGATGGAGCAACCTCGACAGTCGGCCGGCGCACATCAAACACGTGGCGGAAGCCTCACTCAAGCGGCTGCGCATCGAGGTCATCGACCTGTTCTATCAGCACCGCGTCGATCCCGATGTGCCGATCGAGGATGTCGCCGGGGCGGTCCAGGATCTGATCCGCGAAGGCAAAGTGAAGCACTTTGGGATGTCTGAGGCAGGCGTGAAAACGATTCGTCGCGCCCACGCGGTTCAGCCCGTGACGGCACTCCAGAGCGAGTACTCGCTGTGGTGGCGAGAGCCGGAGAAAGAAGTGATCCCGACGCTCGAAGAGCTGGGCATCGGCTTCGTGCCCTTCAGTCCCCTCGGCAAGGGTTTTCTCACGGGCAAAATCACCGAGCACACCACCTTCGAGACCGGCGACTTCCGCAACGTCGTCCCGCGATTCACGCCCGAGGCTCGCAAGGCGAATCAGACGTTCGTCGAGTGGCTGCGCAGCGTCGCGGCCCGGAAGAAGACCACCCCCGCCCAGATCGCGCTCGCCTGGTTGTTGGCGCAGAAGCCGTGGATTGTGCCCATCCCGGGCACACGGAAGCTGGAGCGGCTGGAAGAGAACATCGGAGGAGCCGCGGTCGAGCTGACACGCGACGAGCTCCGTGAGATCGATGCGGCGGCGGCGAAGATTACGGTTGAAGGAGCGAGGTATCCGGAGGCGCTGCAGAAACTGACGGGGCGCTAAACCATGGTCGGACTGTTGCTCCTCCTGCAGCTCGGCACGCCGCCTGTCTACGACCGCGTCCTCCTCGGCGGTCGCGTGATGGATCCGGCCTCGAGCCTCGACGCGGTCCGCAATCTCGGGCTCTCGGACGGACGCATCGCCGTCATCACCACGCAGGCGATCACGGGGCGGGACACGATCGACGCAAGAGGCCTAGTCGTCGCCCCCGGCTTCATCGACCTGCACGCGCACGGCCAGAGCCCCGAGACCTATCGATTCTATGCGCTGGACGGCGTGACGACCGCGCTGGAGCTCGAGCTGGGCACGGCGGACGTCGCTGCCTGGTACCGCGGGCGAGCCAGTGGTGAGCGCGTCAACTACGGCGTCAGCATCGGCCACATCAAAGTCCGGATGGCGGTGATGCACGATTCCGGCACCTGGATGCCGGTGGGGGACGGCGCCTACGGCGCCGCGTCGGCTACTCAGATCGACGAGATCGCGAAACGCATTGACGAGGGTCTGCGGCAAGGCGCGATCTGCATCGGCGCCGGCTTTCCGTACACTCCCGCGGCGACGCGAGCCGAGCTGCTCGCCCTGTTCCGCATAGCCGCCGCGAACAAGACGCCAGTCCACGTGCACATTCGGCCCAGCATCGCCGGCTTGAACGAAGTGCTGACCCTCGCCGCCGAAACCCATGCGCCATTGCACGTCGTGCACGTCAACAGCGCCGGCCTCGCCGACACGCCTAGGATGCTCGAGATGATCGGCGCCGCGCGTGCGCACGGACAGGACCTGACCACGGAAGCGTATCCCTATGACGCCGGCATGACGGAGATTCAATCCTCCACCGTCCAAGACGTTTACAAAGACGCCCCCGATGAGCGCCTGGCCGAGCTGGAATGGCCGCGCACGGGGGAGCGG
>CAMLDW010000088.1 GCA_946479035.1 uncultured Chthonomonadaceae bacterium
CTCGACAAGCTCGAGGCGATTCCCGGGTTCCGCACGAACCTGACGCTCGCCGAGGCGAAGGCGCAGGTCCAGAAACTCGGCTGCGTCCTGATCGGTCAGACCGCGGAAATCGCCCCCGCCGACCGGCTGCTCTACGCCCTGCGCGACGTGACGGCGACCGTCGAATCGATCCCACTGATCGCGGCGAGCATCATGTCCAAGAAGCTCGCCGAGGGGCTCAACGGGCTCGTGCTCGATGTGAAGCAGGGGAGCGGCGCGTTCCTCCCCAAGCTCGCGCAAGGCCTCGAGCTGGCCAAGACGATGATTGCGTTGGGAGAGGATCGCGGCTGCCCCACCGTCGCCCTGCTCACCGCGATGGATCGTCCCCTCGGCCGCGCCTGCGGCAATGTGCTGGAAACGGAGGAAGCGATCCTCGCGCTCCGCGGCGAAGGACCGCCCGATCTGTTGGAGGTCACCTACGCGCTGGGCGTGGAGATGCTCCTCGCGGCGGGCATCGAGACCAACACGAAAAAGGCGCGCAAGAAACTCGAAACCGCCATCGACTCAGGGCTGGCGGCGGAGAAGTTCGAGCAGATCATCGAGGCGCAGGGCGGCAATCCCAAGGCGGTCGAAGACCCGTCGGTGCTGCCGCAGGCGCTGGCGGTGGAGGTCTACGCCGCGGCGCGCACCGGCGTGGTGCAGCGCGTCGAGCCGCGCACCATCGGTCGCGCGATCATCGCGTTGGGCGGTGGCCGCCGCACCGTGGAGGACCCGGTCGATCCCACCGTCGGGTTCGTGATCACGGTGAAGCCCGGGGACAAAGTGCTGGAGGGGGAGCCGATCGCGTCGGTGTTCGCGAAGGATGCCGATGGCGTGCGCACCGGCTTCGACGCGCTCGCCGCGGCGATCGTGGTGGGGGACAAGCTGACGGAGAAGCCACTGCCGCTCGTGTCGCACCGCGTGACCCGGGCAGGCGTCGAGGAGCTCAGCCCGCCACGCGGTCCAACATCTCGCGCAGCTCCTCGAGGTTGAAGGGCTTCTTCAGCACCGGCCGCTCCGAGCGCTGCAGCCGGTCTCGGGTGCGCGCCGAAACCGAGTCACCGGTCGTGAACACGACGTGGCGCTCGCGGCCCCGTCCCTCTTGCAGCAGCTCGTCGAACAGGTCGAACCCGGTGTGCGCCTCGTCGAGGTGCACGTCCACCAACAGGGCATCGTAGCGGCCGCCGGGCTCGCGCAGGCAGGCGAGCGCTTGCTGGAAGTCGGTCACCGTCCGCACCTCGTGCCCCAGGCGCTCCGCCATCAGGGTCATGCCGCGGCGCACGCTGGCTTCATCGTCCACGATGAGCACCGAGAGGCGTCGTCCCGCCGGTTGAAAGCCGCCGCGCGGCTCCGGTTGCGGCGCCCTCTGCTCGGCCGGCAGCTCAGCGGTGAACCGGGCGCCACCGCCTTCGACGTTCTGCAGCCACAACCGCCCGCCCATCGCCTTCACGAGCCCGAGGCTGATCGTGAGGCCGAGGCCCGTGCCCCGGTCGCCCTTCGTCGTGAAGAACGGCTCGAACAACCGCTCCAGCGCCTGCGGGCTCAGGCCGGGCCCCGTGTCCTCCACCGTGAAACTGATATGGCCGTCGGTGCGGCGCGCGCGGATGTCGATCGTGCCCGGGCGCTCACTGGCCTCGATTGCCTCCACCGCATTCACGACCGCGTTGAGGATGATCTGCTGCAGCTCCTGAGGGTCGCCCACCACAGCGGGCAGGTCGTCGGCCATCGTGACGACGGCCTTCACGCGCGCGCGCTTCAGGGCGCTGCGCTGCAACGCCAGCACCCGCTCCACGATGTCCTGCAGATCCACGGCCTCGTGTACCCGGGGGCGCTGGCGGGCGAAGTCGAGCAGGGTCTGCACGACGCGCCCGGCACGCATCGCTTCGGCGTGGATGATGTCGGTGCTCTCACGCAGGTGCGCGTCCTTCGCGTCCACGGTGAGCAGCTCCGCAAACGCGGCGATGGCGGCGAGCGGATTGTTCAGCTCGTGTGCCACGCCCGAGACCAGCGCGCCGAGCTGCGACAGACGGTCGGCCTGCAGCAGCTTGCGCTGCAGCAGCACCTCGCGCGACACGTCCAACGCCAGGAAGAGAAACTTGGGGACGTCTTCCGGGTGCGCTCGGTCGACGTTCTCGATCACGGCATCCACCTCGCGCCCCGGTTCGCCGCCGGCCTCGATCGACAGGCGGATCCGCTGCCGCTGGCGCAGTGCGTTGCGCAGGGCGGTCGCAAAGGCGGGCCGCTCCGCCGCGGGCGTCCAGTCGCCCAGTGAACGGCCGCGCAGGGCGTCGCTGTCGGCCGCGCCGAGTAGCTCGGTGGCCGGCGGGTTCGCCTCGAGGATCTGGCCGTCCACGCTGAGGACGAGCGTCGGACTGGGGAGCGCATCGAACAACTGGCGATAGAAGCGCCGCTCGTGCTCGAACGCGATGAGGAGATGACCCGCCTGCGACTCGGGACTCAAATCGGTCCGCATTTCGCGGAACACCAGGATCAGGTGATTGCGCGGACCGCGGGTCACGTGCGTCTCGAATACCTTGCCCTCGAACTCGGGCGCGGGCGCCGGCGTGAGGTAGGCCCGCGGGTTGCCGTCGAACATCACCTGCTGGAGGATCTGCTCGACGTGCGTTCCCTTCGCGGTCGGAAAGGCGACCCAGAACCCCTTGCCGAGCACGCGGTCGGCGGGGATGCCGGCGATGCGGGCGGCGGGCGCGCTCCACTCGACGATCGTCCAGTCCGGGGCGATCGCCACGACGCCGACATCGAGATTGTCCAACAAGACGCGTGTTTCCATAACCCTTGCTCCGAAAGACAAGAAACCCCGTCGGCCGATCGCGGGCGCAACGGGGCCAGGATGCTCAAGTTGTGTCGTTACTTGGTGTACAGGATGCGAACGGTGGGGTTCCGATGTCAACCGTCGCGCCCACGCGACAGTGACCGCCGTCACCTTTCTAGATTGGGGGCTTCTGTACGCCGGGGCCCCAATCGCGCACGGTCTCCTCGTCCGGGGCTTCCTGCACGTCGCGCTCGGCTTGCTCGAGCTCGGCCTCGTCCACCCCGGGGCGTGGCCCCGGGGTTCGCCCGCTCGCGTGCGCATCGCCGCTGGGCCAGAAGAACCACGCCAGCAGCACGAGTAGCGCCGCGAGTGCGGCGATCACTCCGACCATCAGATGTCCAGGTTGCGCACGAACTTCGCGTTTTCCTCGATGAAGCGGCGGCGCGGCTCCACTTCGTCGCCCATCAGCGTCTCGAACAGGTGCGAGGCCTCGATCGCGTCTTCCATCGTGACCTTGAGCAGGGTGCGCTTGGTGGGATCCATCGTCGTGTCGCGGAGCTGGTCCGGGTTCATCTCACCGAGCCCCTTGTAGCGCTGCACGCCGACGGTGGTCCGGCCGGTGGGCGCGCCCGATTCGCCGCCGTTGGACGACAGGCGTTTCACGTAGGCGTCGCGCTCTTTCTCGTCGTAGGCGTAGAACTCCTCCTTGCCCTTGGCGACGCGGAAGAGGGGCGGCTGCGCGATGTAGATGTAGCCGGCGTCGATCAGCTGCTTCATCTCCTTGTAGAAGAAGGTGAGCAGCAAGGTGCGGATGTGGGCGCCGTCCACGTCGGCATCGGTCATGATGATGATCTTGTGGTAGCGGGCCTCCTCGACCTTGAAATCCTCGCCAACGCCCGTGCCGATGGCGGTGATGATCGTGCGGATCTCCTCGTTCGAGAGGATCTTGTCGATGCGCGC
>CAMLDW010000089.1 GCA_946479035.1 uncultured Chthonomonadaceae bacterium
TTGTCGAAGTAAGCGACCTGCAGCCGTTGCACGGTCTGGAACGTCGCCGCGCGCAGGTCCGCAGCGATGCTCGCGCCGAGAAAGGTCATCAGCCGGTTGCTCAGAACCTGAAGGCCGATCGCGACGGCTGCGACCGCGAACCAACCGCAAACGATCGTTAGCAGGCTAGGAACGCTCAAAGTCCTGCCCATCAGTCCGTCCACGATCAGCTTCTGCAACTGTGGCGGCACGAGGTTCATTCCCGTCGCGACGACGGAGATCCCCACCAGCACCCGCACTTTTTGGCGGTAGGGCCGCAGGTACGCGGCCACTCGCAAGAACGTCTTGCCTCGGTTGAGGCACGCTGGGCACACGCCGTCCTTCTCCGGCAACAGGTGGCCGCACTTCTCGCACCGCGTCTTCTCGCGCTTGAGGTTGATCAAGAGCTCTTGGCCCTTTGCAAGCTGCTCGATGCCGCGCGCCGCTTCGGAGAACAGTTCCGCAAGGGTGAGCGAATAGGACGTCGCGACGACGTCCTCGCCCTTCTTCGTGCGCAAGAGCAGCCGCCCGCCGCTCACCACTGGCTCGTTGCGCGCCGTCTCGATGTCCTCCATCGGCACGCGCAGCACGCTGGCGCCGCTCTGGTCGAACACGGACACCTCCCCTGCGGTCACGACGAGCCGCCTGAAGCCGAACTGGGCGTCTTCAGTCATGTCGGCCGTGAGGTCGATCAGAACCTGACCGATACTCCGGCCCTCTGGGCTGGCTTGCTGGATCATAAAGTCGCGTGGCCATGGGCGAGGCCAAGGGGCTTGAAGGCTCTATTGTATCAGGGGCGCCTCTCCGGTGCGGGCCTCCAGACCCGCGCCGCAGTCAGGGTGCCCCGGTCTGGCCGCACGGCCTGATCGGAAAAACCCCGCGGCAGACCGGGACCCTACGCACCTTCCAAGAGCCGCAGCAAGTACTGCCCGTACTCGTTCTTCGCCATCGGCTCAGCCAGCTTCTTCACTTGCTCGGCGTCGATCCAGCCCATTCGGAGCGAGATCTCCTCCGGGCACGAGATCATAAGCCCCTGCCGGCTCTCGACCGCCTCGACGAAGTTCGCGGCCTGCAGCATCGAATGGTGCGTGCCCGTATCAAGCCAGGCGAAGCCTCGCCCCATCACTTCGACCCGCAGCAGACCTGCGTCCAAGTACGCGCGGTTGACGTCCGTGATCTCAAGCTCGCCGCGCGCCGACGGTCGAAGGGAACGCGCGATCTCCAACACTTGCGAGTCATAAAAGTACAGCCCGGTCACCGCAAAGCGCGACTTCGGTTCCTTCGGCTTTTCTTCCAGGCTCACAGCGCGCCCCTCTGCGTCGAACGAGACGACGCCATAGTCCTGCGGGCGGTCCACCGGGTAAGCGAACACCGTCGCCCCTGCGTCCAGCGATGCAGCCTCTCGCAGCATGCCGCTGAGGCCGCGCCCATAAAAGATGTTGTCCCCCAAGACGAGCGCGCAGGAAACGCCCTCCACGTGCGGCGCCGCGACGAGGAGCGCCTGCGCGATCCCCTCCGGCTTTGGCTGCACTTCGTAATGGAACGCCATCCCCCACTGCGAACCGTCCCCAAACAACCGCTCGAACGCCTCCTGGTCGCGAGGAGTCGTGACCAACACCACCTCTCGGATCCCCGCGAGCATCAGTACGCTCAGCGGGTAGTACACCATCGGCTTGTTGTAGATCGGCGCGAGCTGCTTGCTCACCGCCATCGTCACTGGAAAAAGCCGCGAGCCCGAGCCGCCCGCCAAGATGATGCCCTTTTCGACCACGTCCATAAAGGTTACCAGAGCCTTTTCAACGCCCAGAGCCGCGGTAAAATGCCCGAAGGCGCGGGCGTAGCTTAGTGGTAAAGCTCCAGCCTTCCAAGCTGGTGAGGCGGGTTCGATTCCCGTCGCCCGCTCCAGGCCTTTTTCGGAGCGTGGCCCGATGAGAACAAATCGCCCTCTCCTTCCGACTCTCGTCTTTTCTCTTGCCGCGGTCGCCTTTGTCCTCGCCGCCGCACCGCAGGAGAAGTGGGTCCCCCTCTTCGACGGCAGGACCCTCGACGGCTGGACCCCCAAGATCGTCGGCGCAAAGCTCGGCGATGACCCGCTCCGCACGTTTCGCGTCGAGGACGGCAAGATCGTCGTGCGGTACGACCAGTACGGAGGCGAGTTTAAGGGCCGCTTCGGCCACCTCTTCTATAAGGCGCCCTTCTCTAGCTATCGCCTGCGCCTCGAATACCGCTTTATCGGCGACCAGGTGAAGGGCGGACCGAGCTGGGCGTGGAGGAACAGCGGCATCATGTACCACGGCCAGACCGCCGACTCGATGCGCGTCGACCAGGACTTCCCCGTCTCGATCGAGTTCCAACTGCTCGGCGGTGACGGCACCGGCAACCGGCCGACCGGCAACATCTGTTCGCCGGGCACCAACTTCGAAAAGGACGGCAAGCTGGTCACGCAGCACTGCACCAACTCCTCCTCGCCGACCCTCGACGGCGACCAGTGGGTCACCGCCGAGCTAGAGGTCCACGGCAGCGGGCACGTCAAGCACTTCATCAACGGCAAGCTCGTGTTCGAGTACGACGCCCCGCAGCTCGACCCCAACGACCCCGACGGGAAAAAACAGATCAGGGGCGACAGCCTCCTGCTGAGCAGCGGCACGATCTCGCTCCAGTCGGAAAGCCACCCCTGCGAGTTCCGCAAGATCGAGATCATGAAGCTCGATTGACAGAGAGGCTGGCTTTGTAGAACTACGCCGTCACCCTTGCCCCTTGCGGGAAGTTGGGAGGGAGCGTTCGATCGACATACGACTCTTCATGATCGCAACCGCCTCTTCGTCGCAGTCCACTAGCACGCAAGACCTGCCCAGCTTCACGGCCGCGACCCCCGTCGTACCGCTCCCCGCGAAAAAGTCTAAGACTGCATCGCCGGGCCGCGTGTGCACCTTGATGATCCGCTCCAGGATCGCCAGCGGCTTCTGCGTCGGCCAGCCCGTCTTCTCGCTCCCCGTCGGCGAGACGATCGTGTGCCACCAGACGTCGGTCGGCGTCTTTCCGAGCGCGGCCTTCTCCGGCGTCACCAGCCCCGGCGCCAAATAAGGGATCCGATCCATCTCGTCGTAGTTGAATACGTAGCTCGACGGGTCGCGAACGTACCAAAGTATGTTGTCGTGCTTGGCCGGCCACTTCGACTTCGAACGCGCGCCGTAGTCGTACGCCCACACGATCTCGTTCATGAAGCACTCGCGCCCGAACACCGTGTCGAGCAGCACCTTGCAGTAGTGCACCTCGCGATAGTCGACGTGCAAGAAGAACGACCCGTCCTCTTTCAGCACCCGCTTCGCCTCGATGAGCCGCGGCTCCAAGAACGCGAGGTAATCGTCGAACGAGTCGTCAAACGACTGCGAACCGACTCGCTCCGTCCGGAATCGCCGCCCCTTGAACCCGGTCCTGTCCCCGTTCTCATCGCTGACGGTCTTTAGCCGCGCTCGCGACTGCTTCCTTCCCGTGTTGAACGGCGGGTCGATGTAGACCAGGTCGAACGTTGCGTTCGCAAACCCGCGCAGCACCTCCAGGTTCTCACCGTGGATGATCTCCGCCCGCACTCTTGTCCGCTCCACGCGGGCCAGTCTAGCCTGTGGATGCCGCTCTGCACCTGCCCGCGCTAACTCCCCCCATTGTGGTGCAGGCGTCCCGCCTGC
>CAMLDW010000090.1 GCA_946479035.1 uncultured Chthonomonadaceae bacterium
CGGCTCCTGGCCCCGGTGGCCTCAGGCGGCCGCTCTGGCTCGACCGCGCCGTGCGACCATCGGATGATGCGTACAAGCTCTAGGAGCCGAGTGCACGCCTAGCTCGCGATGGACGACGACGGCGGCGGCGCGGATGGGACGGGTGGGGCAGCGTCACGGCAAGGACCATTTTTGAACCCCTTGGGGCTGAGGGTTTCCATCCAATCGCGCAAGCCTCAACCGCAAGCGGCTGAGGCATAGAACAGAAAGCACCGAGCTCGCGCCCCGGCTTGACAGGAGCCACGCACCTTTTACTCCCCCACCTGCCACGCGCAGCCGAATCACTTGTCGTCGCGAAAGATCTCGATCTCAATGAACTTGGGCATGCCAGACTGCCCGGCGCTCTGGCACCATTTGAGGCGCAGCACGGGAACAAGCCTCCAATACGGGTCTTGAGACATGAACTCGCGGGCCTTTTCCTCGCTTGCGAAGCCGTTGATCTGCCAGTTCCCGGGAAAGCTGAGCTCGAACGAGCGACGGATCGGTCCGTCGCTCGCGCTCATGCGCGAAGTCCCGCCAAGGCGCAGCCCACCGAGATAATCGGAAAAGAGGCGCTCGATCGTTGTGCTGAGTTGAGCAAACGACTTGCTCCCTTGTGTCTGCAGCTCGACAAGCAGATCCGCGAACTCGTCGCTCGCCGAAGCCAGAACCTTGCCAAGATCGGTCTTCCGTCCGATGGCGCGCACCACGACGTCGCTGGATGGCGGAATGAATCCCTTCACGTCGTCTTCCGAGGGTGTTCTCAGAGTGATCGGGTGCGACAGCAGTTCATTGTCTACGGACTTAACCGCCAGATCGTCTGTCTGTAGCCGCACGGCGGGAGCATACGAGCCGTTGTTCGAAGGATTGTGTGCAATGACGGACAGGGTGAGGGCGAGCTTTGCCTCCGACAGATCCTTGTCGCTGACGGCTCGGAAAGGCTTTGGCTGGATCACGTCCACAAACTCTAGCGCCGCATCCTGAGCCTCTTGGTCTAGTTCCCCGATAGAAACAGCGGTGAAAGGGTTTGGCCGAGCGACGAGCGCTTTCAGCAGCGCGATCAGTCCGACTTTCCGCGACACCCAAGAGATCCTCTTATCCACGACCAACGCAGTTCCGTCCTTAGCGATGCGCAGCATGTATTTCTCGGCGCTAAAGTAGCGCCTGATCATCCGCTCGTCCGCAGGCAGCCGAAAGTCGGCCGGCGGACGCGGCAGCGACCCACCGGCTGCGAGATACGCGACGATGGTCTCTGACGGCTGCGGCTGCTGCTCTGCCGTGAGACCGAGTGTGCCGAACAAGAGGATCGCAAGGGCGTTCATTGTTGGCGCTTCCTTAGTTTCCGCCACCTGAGCCGCTGTACGGCATCTCGCTCACGATCTCCGTCAAGACATTCCAATCTGTATGGTTGACCGATCTGAAGATCGTGACATTAGGATCATTTGCGTCTTCGAAGATCTGCTGTCCAGTAATGGACGGTGCCTCCACATGATCCCAGCAGAACCACCCGTCCGGAACAGTGACCCAGCCAGAGGCATCTTCCCACCACGCGTTCTGTTGCAGTGTTGCCACTTCCGAATCCCAGGTCGGCGGACCCTCGATCTCCGATCCAAGTACGTACCAAATGCTTTGCTTCGAGATCGACCAAGGAATGTACTGAGGCGATCCAGTTGTATTATGGTGTTCGTCGTAGTCGAGAACAAGCGGATCCGAATGGATGGTGTTGCTCCTCTGAACCCAAGTGTTTGGAACAAGTGATTCCTCTGCCGTCGGGATAGGCTCTGCTAGCGCGGAGCATCCCAAAGTCGCTATCGCAATGATTGTTAATGTCGTACCTTCTCTCCAGGGGGCTTGCTTGCCCGTAACAACCATACCCTGCATTCGAGGAATCGAGCCAGAGTGAATCTAGGCTGGCGAGCGGCCTGCTCTGACTCACGGAGCAGACTGGGTGCGCATGTTTATTTAACCCTCAACTCCTTGGGGTTGAGGGTTTCCACCCAATCCCGCAAGCAACAACCTCAGGCGGCTGAGGCATAGAACCTGCACCAGGGCAAGGGGAGAGCAAATCCCTGGGCGGTCGCGGCCTGGGCAGGTTCTAGCCCCAAAACGCCCGAGAAACGGGTCGAACATCGCTAGCAAGCAACCGATTTCCCCTAGAAGCCATCCAAAGTTGCTGAGATTGTAACAACGATTGTCGAGGCGTGAACATAGAGGACTGCGGAAGGTCGCTAGGGCTCTGAGGAAGCCACGTAGAGAGGTTAGGAAGTGGCATAGACGACTGCGGAAGGTCGCTAGGGGAGCGGGTGCCAGGAATCGAGGACTGCGGACGCGAGACCGGGAACTGCGGAGAGGGAAAAGAGCGCCGAGAAAGCTGCAACTATCGCTAGGGAAACTGCGTTTAGGCCAACAAGGGGAACGAGGGCGGAGCAACACCCGCGACAAAACCCCGAAGGAGGAACGAACACATGCCATTCACTGGCCCAAGCAGTTACCTGACGACGATTGACGAGTTCATCGGCCATTGGACCGATGTTGACGCAGCCCTGGGGCCCGCCGGGCCCCTCAAGCTCCAACCGGACGCTTATGGAAAGGCGGAGCTGCTGACGGACCGCACCGCGCTCGCCGCGTTCATCACCGCACTCGAGGCGGCGATCAACGTGCTGGAAGGGCACCGCACGAGCCGCGACATACAAAAGGGACCGATGCGCGAGCGGTTGCGACAGCTCGGCGGGTTCGTGAAGTCGCAGCTGCGCGACAGCGTCTACGCCGGAGAGGTGCCCGACCTCGTCATCATGGACGCGAACCCCGGCAAGTGGATCATCGCGATGGACGACGCCGCGCACATGTGGACGACGATCAACGCGACGCCGCCCGCCGGGTTCACGCCGCCGCTGTTGCTCTCGGGCAGCTTCTCGCTCGCAATGTTCAACACGGCGGTGGCGGCGCTCAAGACGACGTTCACCGCGCTGGTGCAGGCGGACCAGGACGTGACGCGCGTGATCGACGAGCGCGACGCAAAGTTCCTCACCATCCGCGACCGGCTGGTGCAGTACCGCGGAGTGGTGTTGAGCATGTTCGCGCTCGACAACCCGCTCGTGCTTTCGCTGCCGCGCGTGTACCCTTTGCCCGGCCACACACCTGAGGCGGTCGTGCTCTCGGGCTCGTGGAACGTCGGGACCTCGATGGCGGACCTTTCATGGACCGCTTCATCGGACGCGGACTTGGAGTCGTACTCGGTGCGGCGCTCGGGCGCGGACCCTTACGACACGGCCTCCGAGCTGGTGGTGGAGACGCTGCCGCCGGGGACCCTGTCGCTGGCGACGAACGAGGGGCTGGGATCGCCCGGCGCGACGATGCGCTACAAGGTGTACGTCGTGCTCTCGACCGGCAACGAGCGCGGCTCCAACGCCGTGGCGGTGACCCGGCCGTAGTAGAATCGGGCTGTTTTATCCCTCAACCCCTTGGGGTTGAGGGTTTTTGTCCGATCGCACAAGCCTCAACCGCAAGCGGCTGAGGCATAGAAGGTCTAGGAGACCGAGACCAGCGCC
>CAMLDW010000091.1 GCA_946479035.1 uncultured Chthonomonadaceae bacterium
GCCGAGCGGCGACGTGCCTTCGAGCAACACTTGCACGGGCGCCTCGGCCGCATTGAGCACGACCCCGGGAAGGACCACAAGGTCGCTGTCGTCGCTAGAAAAAAGGTCCGACAGGCTGCCAGAAGACAGACGGCCGCGGAAGAGCGAGAACGAAACCGGCAACACCGGCGGCTCCGGCTGGATGCGCGAGTAGTACACGTCCTGCTCGCCGTTGAACGTCGCGGAGTACGCAAGCCCGGTCCCTGTGTTGTCCGAGACCATGCCGTAGTAGTCGCCGATCTTGTTCTGGTTCGGCCATCCGATGAAGCTGTTCCAGACCGGCGTCGTCGCGACGTTCTTCGACCACGTGCGCCCTCCGTCGAGCGAGTACGAGTAGAAGGTCTGGCTGAGGTTCGTCTGCCCCGTGTTGCGCGTGTCGTTCCAGACCGCGTCGATCCGCCCGTTGGGCGCCACCGACATCGTGCCGAACCACTGCCAAGCGTTGTTCCCCGCAGGGTCGTCGTTGACGCGGACCGGCGCGCTCCACGTCGTCCCGCCGTTTTCGCTGCGGGCGATATACACGTTCAGCGGGTCGCTGCCCGGCGGGTCCATCGAACAGAGCACGTACACGTTCCCGCGCGTCGGCCCGTTCGAGCTGTCGGTCGCGATCCAAACCTGGCCCACGAGCCCGCCGGGGTTCGGGTCCGTGAACGAAGCGAACGATCCGCCGAGCGGGACGTTGACCGTGAAGTCGAACGTCGGGCTCATTCCCGGAAACTTCGCGTTGGTCGACTTAGAGACGTAGATCGAGTTGTTGTCCTGGCCGGAGACGTAGAGGTCGCCGTTCGGGCCGACCGCCAAGGTCCCCCAGACCTGCTGCTGCGGCAGGATCTGGATCGGGTTCAACCAGTTCAGTCCGCCGTTCGTCGAGCGCGAGAACTGGTTCGGGAAGAAGTTGTTGCCCGCAGTGCTCCAAGCTTCATAAAGGTGGCCATTGCCGGAGCCCCCCGACCTGTCGATCGTGAACCAAGCCTTGTCTCCGCCATAACTAAAGTTCGGCGCGCCCCAGTTCGCGCCGCCGTTACTGCTGATGTAAGTGTCAGTGTGCCAGTCGTTGCCGATGACGGAGAGGCTGTTGTAGTAGACGTTGCCGGTTGTGTCGAAACCGAGCACGGGGTCGCTG
This sequence comes from uncultured Chthonomonadaceae bacterium, assembly GCA_946479035.1. The sequence goes on from CAMLDW010000091.1 coordinate 1,163, forward strand.
CGGAAGTTTCCAGGGTCCAACACGCCGGGAAAAGTCCAGCTCGCGCCAGCGTTTTGGCTGTACCCCCAGCCGGCCTGACGGAAGTTCGATGCGATGTTGTCGAACTGGCGCCAGCCGATCACGATGCGGCTCGGGTCCGCCGCACTGACCGCGATCGAAGGCTCGTTCGCCGCGTCGCCGACGATGTTGTTGCCGAACGCGTCGACGTTGACCTGCACGCTGGTAAAGCCGCCCATCCTGGCCCTTCTCCCGGGCGACCGGACGAAGTGCTTCGGCGCCATGTACGGGTCGCCGTAGGTCTCGAGCGCTTCTCGGTCTTCGAAGTCGCGCCTTTGGCCGGCGCCCGCCGGTGGTCCTTGTACGAACCCGGTGCTGAGACAGATCGCGAGAAGTGCGGCAACGCCCATGGTAAAGCGCAGTATACGAAATCCCGGCGTGCTTTTTGCGGTCGTCTCTCAGTCGGACGCCTTCCTGGCCGCCCGGCGGACCCTCCCCTATGCCGGATGAGGGACCGGGCGGGCGTCACGCAGACCACGGCCCGTTCGTCTGAGGGGTATGCGCCGGACCATTCCGCTCCTCTTCGCGCTCTGCCTCGCGTGCTCCGCCCTGCCGCAGGGCAACGTGCACGGCTCCGCAAGACTCAAAGTCAAAGCCATCGCCGATTCGGGAACGCTCGTCTATCTCTCGGACGGTTCGGCCTGGGAGGTCCGAACGGAGAACCGGAACAAGGCCGCGGCATGGCCGAAGGGCGAGGCCGTCGCTGTGTATCAAGCGAACGACCGCGACTTTCCCTACCGCCTTGTGCTCCGGCCAGGACGGGACGACGCCGAGATCGTCAGCGCCAACCGCCTCGTGCCCGCGGACTTGGCGATCCCGGGCCCATCGTCGGGCGGCTTGCCGACCTGGATGGGTGGCAAGTCTCCCGGATAGGCAAACATGGCTCCATGCCTGGGGACCCGTGGTACCGAGGCATGAAAACGATAGACGCAGGGACTGATGAGGTGCGAGAGAGGCCAGAGCTTGGATCGTCGGCACTAACGGTCGGCGGACTCTGGATCTGTGTTGAGATCCTTTTTGTCACGTATCACTTTCACGTGGGCGTCAGCGAAGGCGACCATCCATTGGGAGTTCCACCACGGCCTGGTCTCGCTGAGCAACAGCGTTATGCTGGGGTCGGCGACGTCTTTTAGCACGAAGCCCGCCAGCCTCGGGTTTGGCACGAACTCCCCGCCGGCTGGGTTGAGTGTTTCGAACTGCCTCTCGTCCTTGATTCTGCCCTTCAGCGCCGCGCGCAGATCGGCGTTCGTGCTGAACCGCGCGGGGAGGCGGCCGCTGTTGTCCTCCGCGTACTGTTGCAGCGCCGTGGCGATCCCCTTGAGGTTGCTCATCGCGTTAGTCTGAGCCTGACGGTCCGGGCGGCCGTACCGCTCGATCGCTGGCACAAGGCGGAACCAAACGAGCACTCCCGCCACGAGCAGGAGCGGTCCCAGCGACCACTTATACAGTCGCCTCAGCTCTCTCTTTGGCTCCTGTCCCATTGCTTCCTATTCTACAACGGTTTCGAAGCCGCGGGGAACCGCTCAAGGGTCCGTTTCATCAACTCGGATGGGAGGGCGTGGAACACCCGCCGCAAAAACGGGCCAGGATCCCGCAGCTAAGCCACACCACTCATCGTACAATTGATCGAGGGGTCGCCGTAGGAGGCTAACGACGATGAGAACCAAAAGGCTTGTAGGATGGTCGGTGTTACTAGCGGCGGCGCTGATGGTTGTAGTCGCGGCAGCCGCGCTCGCGTCGCCGACTCCCCGCTCGTACCGCTTCGTCACGGTCGACCACCCGGTGGACATGTGGAAGGACGGGCAAGACACGTGGGCCTACTACGCGGCTGGCCACGGAACCCTTGGTCAGTTCGCCGAGGAGGTGCGAAGCTTTCTGACGGCGCAAGGCTTTACCGAAGATGCGACCCACAAGCCGTGGTTCAGATTCGTCAAGGGGAACGTAGAAGTCGTGTTGTGCGACCACAGCGAGTTCGCGGTCAACGGGGCGCGCGGCGACATGAAGCTGACTGCCGTGACGCCTGAAGTCGAGGTGGGACCGCGCCGAGAGTGTCCTTGCGTGCTGGTCAAGAACGGCCAAGGGACGGACACGTCTGTGCTGGCGTTCCAAGTCAAGAAGCTCTTCTTTCGCTGGTGACCGCGCGCGGGGCCGTTCCGCCGGAACCCCGATCCTCGGTCGGGGTGGCGCAGGGGCAATGTCGCCGCCCGCCCGCCAGGGGTAGCATCGCGTTGGGACAGGGTTCCTGTCCAGCCTGGCCCTGTCCTGGTCTGCGTAATCGGCCATTAGACTGGGC
>CAMLDW010000092.1 GCA_946479035.1 uncultured Chthonomonadaceae bacterium
CGAGTCCGCCAAGGACCTGATCTCCGACCTCGACCAGGCGCTGGGGAAGGTCTGACCCCCCCTCTCCGCATGCGGCAAAAGGACGTATGGCGGGCCTGGGGAGAAAGTGCGCCTTCGTCCGGCAACGCAACGCGGAATAAGGGAGTAGCACCCAGAGGAACCCAATGAAAAACGCTCAATACCTGCGCAAGCCGTTCGCGGTGGTCGTCGCAGGGCTGGCAGCCGTCGCGACCACGGCAGCCGTCGCGATCTTCGTGCTGGACCGCAGCCTGCAAGTCCGCGCGATCGCGTTCGATTGGGCGCTCATGGCGCTGGCCGTCGGCGCCGTGGCGTGGACCCTGTCCCGGCGCGAAGAGGCGAGGCAGGAGCTCCAGCGCGCCAAGGCCGTTATCGAGCGCCCGTCCTTCACCGACCGCGCAGACTAGCCGACTTCGCTCGCGCTGCGCGCCCGGCTCACGGGCTGTCGCGCCGTTCGCGCTGCCGTCAAACAAGAGGGGCTGTGGCAAGACCTTTGCCGCACGAGGCACAACTCGGCGCGCCCCAAGCCGTCAGAATGGAGGCACACAGAGGCCAAACCGAGATGACAACGCGCACAGCCATCGCCCTCGCCGCCCTCGCCGCCTCGATCACCGCGAGCGCCCAGATCGACCCGAGCCGCGTGATCGTCAAAGTCAACGGCACGCCCATCGTCGGCAAGGACTACTACCGCCGCATGGAGATCCAGCCCGGAATGGGCACGCCCAGCAGCAGCGGAAAGTTCGTCCAGCTCTATCCCGGATACCTCACGCTGCGATGGCTGATCGAAGAGGAGCTCATCGTCCAGCTCGCAAAGTCGCAGGGCGTCGCGCCCACCGACAAAGAGGTCGAAGACGAGCTCACAGCACGGATGGAGGCGAACCCAGACCAGTTCAAGAGCTACGTCCAGCTCGGGTTCACGCGCGACGACCTCAAGCGCAACGTCCTCGTCGACCTGAGCGAGTTCAAGATCCGCACGAAGGGCGTCACCGTCACCGACTTCGAAGTGGAGAAGTACTACAGCGACAACCCGCAGAAGTTCACGCTGCCCAAGCGCTACGTCCTTCTCATCGTGCGCGTGCAAGGCGAGGAGAACAAGAAGCCCGTCGACGACGCGCTCAGCCGCGGCGACAAGTTCGCCGACGTCGCCACCAAGTACAGCATCGACGTCACCAAGTTCGACGGAGGAAAGCTCGGCACCGTGCCCGAGTCCGACATGACCCCCGCCACGCGCACCATCATCGCCGCCACGCGCAAAGGAAACTTCACGCAGTGGATCGAGCAGAACGGCCAGTTCGCGCGCTTTTACGTCGAGGACTCGATGGAACCGAAGCTCCTTGTGCTCGACGCCGCGCTGAAAAGGTCGATCCGCGAAAGCTTGATGAACGACCGCGGCGCGGCGCGCAACAACCTACCCGCGATGATGCAGGAGTTCCGCAAGAAGGCGGTGCTCGAGTTCGGCAACTTCCCGTTCGCCGACGACGTCAAGCGCTATTTCGAGATCGGCGGTGGCTAGCGCGCTCGAACTTCTCGGGCTCGCCGGCGCGCACCAGGTCCATGTCGCGCCGCTGCTGCTGGTGCCGGACCTGCGCGCACACCAGGTGTTCGTCGGCTTCTCTAGCGAGCTTCTCGCCCCTTTCCTAATCCGGCACTTCGGCGATTGCGAGCTTTGGCTCGTGCATGGCGGTGCAAAGCGCGCGCTGACGCCCGCGGAGCTCCCAAAACTAGGGCAGGGCGAAACCGTCGTCGTCGCGGCGACGCAGACGGAGTCTCCCGGCGGGCTCTACGGCCTCGTGTGGGTCGTCGACCGGCTGCTCGGCCCTGGCGGCTGCCCCTGGGACCAAGAGCAGACGCACGAGTCCCTCAAGCGCCATCTGATCGAAGAAGCGTACGAGCTTTGCCAGGCGATCGACGAAAAGAGCGAGCACAAACTCAAAGAAGAGCTCGGCGACGTCCTGCTCCAGCCCCTCATGCACGCGCAGATGGAAAAGCTCGCGGGCCGTTGGGACATCGACGATGTCGCACGCACCGTCGTTGAGAAACTCGTGCGCCGCCACCCGCACGTCTTCGGCGACGCAAAGGCGAGCACCGCCGAAGAGGTCCTCAAGAACTGGGACGCGATCAAGAAGAAGGAAGGGAACACGGAGGCCTCCGTCCTTGCTGGAGTGCCGAACGCGATGCCCGCTCTCTTGCGCGCCTACGAGGTCAGCAAGCGCGCCGCGCGCTGCGGCTTCGAGTGGCCGGACATGGAATCGGTCTGGGCAAAGCTCCACGAAGAGGAGCGCGAACTGCGGGACGCTGTGAGCGCGGGTGACGCGACCTCCGTCGCGGAAGAGGTCGGCGACCTCCTCTTCACTCTCGTCAACGTCGCGCGCTGGGCCGGCGTCGAACCGGAAGACGCGCTCAGAGCGATGCTCGATAGGTTCACAAGTAGGTTCCAAGCCATGGAAAAGGCGGCGACAAAGCCTTTGCGAGAACTTAACGCAACGGAGTGGGACGAACTGTGGGAAAAAGCAAAGGCCGGTGTTAGAATGGAGGCACCATGACGCGCCTCTCCAGGCTTTCCGTCCTCGCGATCGCCGCTGTCCTGTCGCAGAGCGCCTTCGCGTGGAGCGACATCGGCCACGGCGTGATCTCCACGATCGCCTACCGCCACCTCGATCCTGCAGTGCGCGCCAAAGTCGACGAGCTGCTCAAGATCGGCGTCGAGGAGCGCTTCCGAAACGTCATCATGGCCAGCAACTGGGCCGACGAGGTCCGCTCGCAGAGGCAGGAGACCGGCCCGTGGCACTACAAGGACCTCTACTTCCGCGCAGACGGCAAACCGACGAACATGCAGCCGGACAAAGAGAACGTCGTCACAGCGCTCGCAAACTTCCGCTACGTGCTCGGCAAAGAAAACGCCACGCAGGAGGCGAGGGCCGAGGCGATGCGGTGGGTGATGCACTTCGTCGAGGATGCGCACCAGCCGCTCCACGCCGAATCGCGCATTACCGACAAGCTCCCCAAAGGCGACCGCGGCGGAAACGACTTTCCGATCAAGCCCGGCAACGGCCTCCCAGATTGGAACACCAACCTGCACCGCGTGTGGGACGCCGGCTGCGGCCTCTTCGCCGCGCCGATGCGCGCCGGAGAGCCCGGCGCCGAAGCCCTGATCTTGCAAATCGCGGACAAAGTCGAAAAGGAGTACCCGCGCGCAAAGCTCAAGACCGACGTGGAAGACCTGAGCCCCGACAGTTGGATCAAGTCCGGTTTCGAGATCGCAAAGGCGTTCTGCTACACAACGCCGGAGGGCGGCACGCCAAGCAGGAACTATGTCAAGAGGGGCCAGGACATCTGCTCGCACCGCTCCGCCCTCGCCGCCTACCGCCTCGCCGCGATCCTCAACAAGTCGCTCAAGTAAAGCCCCTCTCCCACGCTTGTGCGCGGGAGGCAAGGAGGGGGCGCTCCCGATTCCCTCTCCCTTGG
>CAMLDW010000093.1 GCA_946479035.1 uncultured Chthonomonadaceae bacterium
CCGATCCGACGCCCTATCTCATCGATTCGCGCGAGCTCGAGGAATCGCTCAACGAGGACTACACCCAGCTCAACGCCACGCGGCGTGACGCGCTGGTGTACACGTCGGCGCCGCTGACGCGGCCGCTCGAGGTCACGGGGGAAATGACGGCGCGGGTTTGGGCAGCCACCGACCGGCTCGACACCGACTGGACCATCATGCTGCTGGACGTCTTCCCGGATGGCCATGCCGAGCGGGTGCAGGACGGGTTGGTGCGGGCGCGGTTCCGGAACACCCTGTCCAAGGCGGTGCCCGTGGTGCCCGGCCGAGTGTACGCGTACGACATCGATGTGTGGTTCACGTCCCAGGTGTTCCCCCCGGGGCACCGGCTGCGGGTGAGCATCGCGTCGGCGCTGTTCCCGAAGTACGCCCGCAACCTCAACACCAACGGGAACTACGAGCGTGACACGACGTTCGTGGTGGCGCACCAGCGCGTGCTGCACGACGCGGCGCATCCGTCGCATGTGGTGCTGCCGGTGATTCCGCGCTAGGCGGGCGTCAAGGCCAAACAGCAGATCCCTCGCGCCTACGGCGCGCGGTACGCGCGCGAGCGAGGGATCTGCTGGTGGGTACCGCTGGCCGCAACCGTTGACCATCCATTGACCGCTGCGTACTACACATACATATATATGCATATGCGTACGACACTCATTCTCGATGACGCCCTGATCGAGCGGGCGCGACGGATCACCGGGATCGCCGAGAAGACCGCGCTGGTCCATGCCGGCCTCGAAGCCCTGATTGCCCGCGAGGCGGCACGCCGCCTCGCGGCGCTCGGCGGCACCATGCCACGCGCCAGTGCCCCGCCGCGGCGCCGCACGCGTCCGCGCCGGTGACCGTCCTCGCGGACACCTCCGTCTGGATCGACCACTGGCGCCATGGGAACGACCGGTTCGCCCACCTTCTCGAGCGCAACAGCCTGGTGGTGCATCCTTTCGTGCTGGGGGAGATCGCGCTGGGGGAGATCACGTCCCGGACCGAGGTGCTCGCTGACCTCGCCACACTCGACGCGCCGCGGGTCGCGGAGCACGGTGAGGTGCTCGCGTTGATCGAACGCACGCGGCTGTGGGGCCGCGGCATCGGCTGGGTCGACGCGCACCTCCTTGCTTCGGCGCTCCTCGACCGCATCCGGCTCTGGACGCTCGATCAACCCCTCGCGCGCGTGGCGGCGGATCTCGGCGTGGCCCTAACGAGGTGATTGCGCGCCGCGTTTTTCTGGTCCAGCCGGCGTCACTTTGAGAGGAGTTCTGTCCTCCTCGGTACTATTGTCGGGTCGTGTCGTCATTCCAAGATCTCGACGCCTTCAAGGCATGTCACCAGCTCACGTTGGCCGTGCATCGGGTAAGCGACGCGTTCCTGGAACGAGATTCGGAACTGGCAGGCCAGCTTTGGGCCGCCGCCTTGCTGGCTTCCAGCCGGATCGCGCGAGGGTCAGGGTTTCGCCATCGGCGAATGTTTGCGGCCTGCGTTGACCGCACCATCGGCGCGCTGTCGGAGATCACCTTTCATCTAGAGATGGCACGAGCGCTCGACTTGATTTCGAAAGAGGAGCACCAGGAGCTCGAGAGTCTGGGTGGTCGGGCCCTGTTCTACGTCATGAAGCTCGCGGCGTCGCTGGGACCGGATCCGGCGGCGGGGAGTGCGCCGCCGAGTTGAGGCTATGGGTCCCACCTATTCTCCCTTCCTTCCGTTTTCCCCAAGCCGCCGCGACGTTGTCATCCTGAGCGCGAAGCGCGAAGGACCTGCTTTCCCATAGGGATCGTGTCCTCTTGCCACATCCTCGTGTCGATCTCCTACGGTCGACGCTCCTGATCGTGCTCGCGCAGCGGGGATTGAATCTTGCGTCGCCAGTCGAAGTGTGATGCGCACACTTCTAATTCTCCTCGCCTGCGCGAGCTGCGATCCGGCGCTCGTGACGCAGCTCGACATAGTCACGGCGAACGACGTGGCCGGCACCTACACTGGTATCCTCGAGGGAGTGAGCGTGAGCACGCTCGATGACCTGGGCGATCCGCAGCGCCAGGTCATCGTGCATCTCGATCTGTTGCACCAGCTTTCCATTCGAGAAACCGGGACGTTGACGGTGCGCATCCAATCGAGCGTCATTCCGCCGCTGCGCGCGATCGTCGTGGGGAGCGGTCCGGTCGCCATCAACGCCGAATTCGTGGAGTTCGAAGGCCAGTTCGACGCTCTCAAGGTGAAGCAGATCGTCTTTGTTCAGTATGAAGGGGAATGGATTGTCGTGCTGCAACTCGTCAGAGTCGGGCTACAGGCAGAGCAGACCGTGAACGACGTCTACGTCTATCAGTACGTGTCGTATCCTTCGAAAGTCGCGACGCAGATGAGCCGGGACGAGGCCATCCGCTACGTGAACGCGATTCTCCGGCTCATTTCGGCAACGCAGCGTTCGTGAAGAAACCGACCGCTTGCCGATGTCAGGCGCGGAGATATCATAGTGGCCATGCTCCGTGCACCGCTCGCATTAGGGCTGCTGCTGACGCTCGCCTCCCCATCCCCCGCACAGCAGCTCAATCGGCGGAACCTGACCAGGGTGGTCGACTCGCTCGTCGAGGCGACGCGAGCAGGCAGGCACGTCCCCGGAATCACGGTGCTGATCGCGCAGGGCGCCCGCCCGCTCCTGGCGAAGGGATACGGCGTGGTGGATCTGGACGACGGCGCGCCGGCGTCCATCGAAACGGTGTATGCGATCGCGTCGATCACGAAACAGTTCACCGCCGCGACGATCCTGCAGCTCGTCCGGGAGCAACGGGTTCAGCTCGACGACGATGTCTCGCAGTACCTCCCGGGGCTGCCGATGGTGCGCACCCCGCTGACCATCCGGCAATTGCTGCATCACACCTCCGGCATTCCAGGTTCCGGCCCGCTCGGCGACCAATACTGGAGCCGCCGCGACTACACGCGCGAAGAATGGCTGCGCTTGCTCGGCGAGGCGTACCGGACGCACGATCAGGAGTTCGCCCCCGGGACGTGGTAGGCCTATCGCGACATCAACTACATGATCCTCGGGATGGTCGTCGAGAAGATCGCCGGGCGCACGCTGTGGGACGTGTTCCGGGAACGGCTCTTCGTCCCGCTCGGAATGACGTCCACGGCCCGGTGCGATCCGGCAGTGGTGATGAAGCACCGCGCCCGGGGATACCTCGCCAACGATTCTGCGCCTATGGGCGTCGTGCCGGCGCCCTATGTCACGCCGATCGCTGCGCTGGGCAACTCGGGCTTGTGCTCCAACGTCAGCGATCTTCTGACGTGGCAGCGCGCCCTCCTCGAGGGCCGGGTGCTCGATTCGGCTTCCTACCGCCTGATGAAGACGCCGGGAACATTGAGTGACGGAACCCCGCACGACTATGGCCTGGGACTGGTGGTGTGG
>CAMLDW010000094.1 GCA_946479035.1 uncultured Chthonomonadaceae bacterium
AGCGTCTCTGGCGCGGTCGTCGACCGGGACGACGTGCTCGAGTCCATCGGCGACGGGCGCAGTGCGCGCAAGGAACTCTTGAGAACACCTCCCACAAGCCTGACCTCGCGCCCACTGCGGGTCGTCGCTTGCGACGACGGCGCGTGGGCGGCGGCGGAGTACGCGGTTGGGCGCAGCATCGACCGCGCGGGGCTCCGCCTCGAGGGCGCAAAGCCGATGGTCGACGCGGGGGCCGGTACGAGCGAGCCCTCGGTCTTTGGCGCGGTGCAAGTCACCGAGGACCGGTCGCTGATCGTGCACGGGCCGGACGGGCCCACGGTCGGCGGCTATCGAAAGCTCGGGTGCGTGGTGCGCGCGGACCTCGATCGCTTGGGGCAGCTCGCTCCGGGCGACTCTGTGCGTTTCGAGTGCGTCTCTCTCGCCGCCGCGACCGCGGCGTTCATTAGTGAAGAGGCCATGAAGAGAGCAAGGCTCCTCCAGATCGCAGCTTCGGCGGAGGAAGCGCGTTGACCACGATCGAGATGCGCCTTGCCCAGCGCGAGAGGCCGCAAGGCCGCCCGAAGATGTTCCACTCCTGGCGGTCGCTCTCTTTCTTGCACTGGCCGGTGCCGACAGAGGCGCTACAAAGGCTCTTGCCGCCTGGGCTGACCGTCGACACGCACGAAGGGAGCGCCTACGTCGGGCTCGTGCCGTTCACGATGCACGGGATCCGCCTCTCATGGCTGCCTGCGGTGCCGGGCACTTGCAATTCGCACGAGACGAACGTGCGCACCTACGTAGTGGACGAGCGCGGCGTGCCGGGCGTCTGGTTCTTCAGCCTCGATGCCGCGAACTGGCTGATGGTCCAGGTCGCGCGCGCGTGGTACAGGCTGCCGTACGTCCACGCGGCAATGTCGGTGGAAACGCACGGGCCGGTCACGCGGTACTGCTCGGTGCGCGACGCGTTTCACAGTGAATCGGTGCGCTGCTTGATGACCACAGAGAAGAGTGGGGAAGAGTTCCTCGCCGCGCCAGGTTCTTTCGAGTTCTTTGCTGTCGAGCGGTACCTGTTGTACGCTTTTTCGCGCGGGCGGCTCTATGCGGGGCGGGTGTTCCACGAGCCTTATCGGCTGACCCGAGCGAAGTGCGCGTACCTTGATGAGACTCTTTTGCACGCCGCGGGGATCGCTCGGCCGGACAAAGCGCCCGTGGCAGTTTATAGCCCGGGAGTGGACGTGGAAGTGTTTGGAATCGAGCGTTGCTGAACGATCAGTGCCGGCTGCGGGCGAGCGACTCTAACTCGTGAACCTTGCTTAGTGCCGATCCCGCGACGACAACAGTGATCTCGTCGCTCGGTTGCAGGCGGGTCATGCCGCCGGGGACCATCTCGTGCCCGGCTCGCTTTACGGTGACGATCAAGCTCCCTTTTGGCAGCGCGCAGTCCTTGAGTAGCTTGCCGTCCATCTCTGATCCGCTTTCGACGACGAAGTCGATTAAGATCGGTTCGCCCTGCTCAAGCACGACATTGTCTTCGCGCTTGAGGTCTCTGGCGAGCAGGTCTTCGTAAATCGGCTTGCTTCCGAGGTGCTCCGCGACCCAGTACGCCGAAAAGCACGCGAGCAGCAGCGCGAGTAGCTGGTCGTAGTTCGCGGTCATTTCGATGATGAGTACCGCTCCAGTGAGCGGCGCACGCACGGATGCGGCGAAGAACGCGGCCATCCCAATGACCGCGAACGCCGACGGAGTACCGGCGATTGCGGGAAGCCACGCCGTGCCCAATTGACCGACGACCAGCCCGGCGCTCGCACCGATTAGAAGCATGGGTGCGAAGATGCCCCCGGGCGCTCCGGATCCATAGCTGGAGATCGTCAGTAGGAACTTTGCGATGACGAGTCCTGTGATCATTGGCAGGAACTCCAGCGCGTTCCACTTGCCGGCAAGGAGCGCTTGAGCGGTCGCATGTCCGCCTCCGACGACGATTGGGAAGAACCACCCGATCAGTCCTGCGGCAACGCCCATCACCGCTGGCCTGAACTTCGGCTTAAGCTTTGGCGATCGTCTGAAGAGGTCGAGCGAGACCATGATCCCCTTGTTGAACAAGGCGCCAAGCACACCGACGAGAAGTCCGATCACGACGACGAGCGGGAGCGAGGTGAGGGGTGGCGCCTCGTACTTCTTGATCAAGAAGCTGGGGAGCTGACCGGTCATGAGCCGCGTGATAATGCTTGCCGTCACGCTGGCGATGAGTGCTGTTCCGTAGGTCAACGGCGAGAGCTCTCGCTGGAGCTCCTCGATGACGAAGAGAAAGCCCGCAAGCGGCGCGTTGAATGCGGCGGCGAGCCCTGCGCCCGCGCCGCCTGCGATTAGCTGCGATTCCTGCCGCTTTGGAACCTTTAGGGCAGTCGCCAGGCCCTTGCCGACGGCGGCCCCCATCTGCACCGTCGGGCCCTCGCGGCCCAGCGAGAGCCCGGCTCCAAGGGCGGCGACCCCACCGATAAACTTGACGACGATCACACGGACCCAGCGCATCTCGCGCATCTGCAGTAGCACCGCTTTGACATGCGGGATGCCCGAGCCGCTGGTCTCCGGAGCGAACTTTTGGACGATCCAGCCTGAGAAGAGCCCAACGGTCCCTCCGATCAGTGGCAGAATCGCCCACCCCGGCCAGTGGATCTCGATTAGGCGGGAACGGAACGCGTCGCGCAAGACCTCGGCAAAGTAGATCGAGTATTGAAACGCGACAGCCAAGAGTCCCGCGACAATGCCGATAATGGCCGCGCGTGCGAACTGCACGTTTCGGCGCTCGCTCATAACGCGCCGAGAGCGCTGCTCGCGCTTGTAGGCGACTTCGCTATTTTGCCCGGGGTCTAAGGAACCTTCGGCGGGCTCGCCGTCTTTCTCGGGGGGCACTTTGCGAAAAGTTACCTGACTTCGTGCCACCAGGTGCTCGTCGGACGAAGGCCGCTAGGACTGCGGCCCTCGACCTCTCTCCTGGCTGCGCGATGGGTACGCTCTCGCCATGCCGCGGTACGAGATGAACGAGGACGTGTGCAAGGCTTCGACGATCCCCTCTTCGTTCTACGTCTCGCAGGAGGCGTTCGAGCAAGCCAGAGAGAGGATCTTCGCGCGCTCGTGGCAGTTCGCAACCCACCTGGACAACGTCAAAGTACCGGGCCAGGTCTTTCCGTTCACGCTGCTCGAGGGGTGCCTGGACGAGCCGCTCATGCTCTCGCGCGACATGGACGACGCTGTGCACTGTCTGAGCAACGTCTGTACGCACAGAGGGAACATCGTGTGCGAAGGTGCGGCGAACCTGGGCTCGTTCCGATGCCGGTACCACGGCCGGCGGTTCAGCCTGGACGGCACTTTCAAGTCCATGCCCGAGTTCGAGGGCGTCGAGGGCTTTCCGTCACAAAAGGACG
>CAMLDW010000095.1 GCA_946479035.1 uncultured Chthonomonadaceae bacterium
AGAATCGCGTAGAACAGATCGCGCTCCTCGAACAAGGCATCACCGAGCGGCAAGCGACAATAGCCAAAGCCGTCCCCGTGTTGTTTGCTGAGCGGCGCGGCGTGTGTCGGACAGGAGTCGTAGGATGCGCCAGCTCCAAACACGACCATCAGCATCTTTGCGTTGTCTCCCTGCCAGGAGTCATCGTGACCGCCGCCGACGTGGAATCATAGTGGTGGAGCACATTGGGTCTTTGCAAACGGGGGAAAGAGCAAACGTACGGGCGCGCTGACTACTCCTCCTTCTTTCTTCTTTTCGTACCTCGCTTCATCAATCCGTCCAATCACTCTGCGACTCGCGTTCAATGGCCATGCGTTGGGGCATGAACGTGACCCGCCTCGTCATTGGCACCTTCCTCTCGTGTGCCCTAGTTAACAAGCGCGACGTGCAGCAGGTTTTAGGGTGTGCAATACGACCGCGTGAAACACCTGGAGCTACGGCAATCGGCAATCGCGCGCTTGGCGGCAAATTCGTTCGCGCTCAAGGGCTGGAGCGTGACGGTGACGGCTGCTCTCCTCGGTCTTGCTGCGAAGGACTCCAACGCGAGGTTCGCGGTCGTGGCCTTCTACGCTGCGCTCACCTTCTGGGGCTTGGACGCGTACTACCTGAGGCAAGAACGCAGGTTTCGGGCTCTCTATGAGGCAGTTCGGTTGGACAAGGACGTTACGCCCTATGCCATGAGCCCTGCATCATTCCAGTTCTGATGGGCACATACGATTGAGGGTAGCATGGCTGAGAATCTTTCCGCCGAGCAGGTCCGTAACAGACACGTCAAAGCTCTCCCCGCTGAAATAGGGGCGCTGTTTCACGCGCTCCATAACTCCCTCACCACGACGTATCTGTCCTGGATCATCTTCAAGGATTTGTTCGCGAAGTCACCGGAGCGGGTTGCTCTGCTCAACCGGGCGGCTGGCACGCTCTTTCTGGTTATCCAGGAGACTCTGCGTCGCGACGTGATGCTAGCGATTGCCAGGATGACGGATACGTCCGTGACTGGAGGAGGCCAAGAGAATGCGACGATCTCCACGCTTATCAACGACCTGCAGCCGCACATTGACCAGATGGTGGGGAAGGAGCTTGCTCAGAAGGCTGATGATCTGGTCACGCTCTGCAAGTCGATCCGGACGCATCGGAACAAGACGCTCGCGCACTCTGACAAGCCGATAGCGATCGCGAGCAAAGACGCGATGGGGTTGCCCGGCGTGACGATGGCCACGGTGGACACTGCGCTGGAGGCGACGGCCGGGATTATGAATGACGTCTCCCGGCTGTTCGACTTGGGCACGACGTTCTATGACGACGTGATTCATGCAGGCGGCGCTGGGTCGTTGGTGGTTGATCTGCACAGCGCTGAGGTTTTTCACCACGCCTGCCAGCAGAGCAAGAAGGAGCCCGGTCGCGCGGCTGAGATTCTTCGGGAGGCCTGTCAGCAGAGCAGGAAGGGAATCGACTGATGGGTCAGCACTACAATCCCCAGGCGTACCTCCGTCCCTTCGAGGCACCTGAAGCTCCGGGGATGATTTGGGTGTACCCCCGTGATGCGGAGCCTCGTCTTGTGCCCATCAAGAACGTGGCGCAGGCGAGCGGCTTCTACACGCCGGACCAGGAGAGTGACCTCCATACGTATATCGAAGCGCCAGCGAATCCGATCCTCGATAAACTCCGACGGGGGGAAACGATCAGTAGAGAAGAGCGCGAGCGCGTTGCTATCTACGTCGCGACGATGGTAAGCCGAGTACCTCGACAGCGGGAACGTGGAGAGGCGCTGATTCCAGCGGCTCAACGCGAGACACTTGAGCAGGCCAGAAAGGCGCTCAGGATACGTGCGGCTTTGCGTGGAACTCCACCCGAGCGGCTTAGGAAATGGCTCAACAACGTCAGCATCGTCGAGCAGAAGTGGAGCGTCGAGACGCCCGCGTCCGTAATCGAGGAAGTGAGAAGCCCTTGGCCACACGAGATAGTGATCAGGCTCATATTCGGGATGCAGTGGAGGGTTGCCGTCGCTAGTCTGCCGGAGGTGTTCATCACGAGCGACAATCCTGCGTTCTTTTTCGAATCGATCGGAATGGCCAAAGACCACGCAGAGGTTTCCTTCCCGCTGTCACCGACTCACTGCCTCCATTGCTGCTACCAACGGATCACGGGCGGCGAGCTGGCGTTCCTGCCTGCGGATCGCGTGACTGTCTGGAAGCTGAATCGTCGCACCGCGAGCACTGCCACGAGCATCGTCATGGCACACCAAAAAGAATCCTGGCCAATCAAACTGCTGCGGAAGACGCCGGAACTGGGTCGGATAAACTGGATGCACTCGTAGGATGGACTGGTTCAAGGCGTCATGGGCTTTGGTCGGCGTGATTCTGGCGTTGATAGGAACGCTTGTTGCACTTATTCAGAAGACACTCTCGGCCGAACGTGACCGTCAAGCACTGAAGAACGTAGGACTAGAACGTCAAAAGCTCGTCCTGGAAGTCGAGCAGCTTAAGAACCGCCCGGAGGTGGTTAAGGATCGACGCGAAATCTACGATCGGTTACGTCGTACGGTCCGAGAAATCACGCGCGACGGGAAGGTATCTATTGAGCAAGTAAGCGCGTTGCATGATGTACGACACGACGCCGAGTACCGGTTTCCAGCGGATATCGTGGAGCGCATACTAACTCTCATCCATGCAGTCGTGAACTTCGATGTGACGAATCGAGTCCTGGAATACAGCACTGTGCTCACGGCGGAAGGACGCAAAAAGCAGGTCGATATCAACCACGAGGCTGCCACCGCGATCCTGAAGTTCGAAACCGAGATGGTCGATATCTTCCGACCGCATCTCAAGCTATAGGTCCCTGCCCGTGCCGCAAATCCGCCCTACCATGCAGCAAAAACGCCCTAACCATCTTTCCTGTGGGGAGCAATTTTGCAAGTCAGGAAACCGAAACGGAGAGTCGTCGCGATGCGAACGCAGCTTGGGGTAACGAGCTTAGTGGCGGTGGCGTCGGCATGTGCGACAGCAGGTACCCAAACGTACGACCTCGTTCCGGCCCAATCGCAGCATGTCGCCAACGAAGTCGACGTAAAAGGATCGTCGGACGTAGTGTGGGATCGGCTCGTCGCGCAACTCAGTAGGGGCTTCTACGTCATCAACAACATCGACAAAGCATCCCGCCTCATCAACGTCTCGTTCTACTCGGACGCACCAGAGACCTACATCGACTGCGGGTCGAGCACCAGGACGTACACCAGAGGCGAGGAATACCACAAATACCGTTATCCAGTCGCTGGGGCGGGTG
>CAMLDW010000096.1 GCA_946479035.1 uncultured Chthonomonadaceae bacterium
GCAGGTCGCCTGTTCCTTGGAATAGCCGACCTATTCCAAGGAATCCCCCGGCCCCGCCAAGGCGGCGTCCCGCTATTCCCAGGCGGCGACGGCCCGTTCCTAGGAGCGGCCCGACCAGTCCAAGGAGCCTCGCCACCCGTCCGTGGCGGCGGCCACAGCCCCCATTGCGGGCTCGCCCCGGCCCAATCGTATAATCGCCCGGCAATGCAAAGTTCCGTCGCACAGGTCGCGTCTCCTGACACCGCTGTGCGCAGCGGGCGATTCTTCTTCATCGGTATGGCGTCCGTGATCCTCCTGATCGTCGCCGTCGGATTCACGCCCTCCTTCTACTGGCCCGGTGCCTACGGCCCACCAGAGGCCGCGCGCGTCAACGAGCATGCGCCCGCCTACATCTTTATACACGGCGTCGCCATGACGTGCTGGTTCTTGCTCTATCTCACCCAGGCGACGCTCGTCGCAAACGGCAGGGTCGGACTGCACCGGCGCCTCGGAGTCGCTGGCGCTGTGCTGGCGGCGATCCTTGTCCCTCTCGATGGGTTCGTGATCGCTCGCTCTGTCTCGCGATCCGGGCTCGGGCCGCTGCCCGTCCTGGGAGACTTTGCGCTTCTCATCCTCTTTGCCGTGCTCGTGTCTCTGGGCATACGGTCTCGCAACGAACCGGCCGTCCACAAGCGCCTCATGCTTATCGCGACGATCTCGATGACCGCGCCTGCGCTGGCGCGGTGGCCGGGCGCCGAAGCAGCGGTTCCGCTCTCCGTCATCGTTCCACAGCTCGTTCTAATGGGCGCGATCCTCGTGTACGACAAGGTGACGCGCGGGAAAGTGCACCGAGCGACGGGCTGGGGCATCGCCGCGTACATCTTTGCGATTGCGATCGCAGTGCCCTTGGCCAGCAGCGGCCTTGGCAAGAGCCTTATCGAGTCGCTGCGGTAGTTGCCAGCGGCTCCGCCCGACGCGCCGCAAGGCTACGCCCAACCGACGCGTGGCGAGGGGCGATCCCTCCGTGGCGGAGCGGCCTCCTTCCACGGCGGCAGGAACTCCCTCTCCTGCGACGGGCCGGCACGACCTGCCAGAGTGCGTCCATATCAGCGGGCCAAGCCCAGGCCCCGGACGAACCTCCTCCTCGCTCCGGTGCGCTGGACCCCACTGTCCGATGGGTATCCTCGCGCGGTTCCAGCTGAGAGAAACCAATGAGAACTGGCAGGTCCATCGGGGTCGCAACGGCCCTCCTTTCGGTCATCGTCTTCGCGCAACAAGGTGGTCAGACTGGCGCCGTGCAGATGCCGGGCGACAACGGCAAGATCGGCACGCAGTACTCGCTCGGCAAGAAGGGTGAGGAGCTCGTGTTCACCCTGGAAAAGGCGGAGTTTGCGAACCGCTACTTTATGAAGGACCAGACCGGGTATGCGGAGGAGGGACAGCGGCTCGTCGTCCTGACTTACTCCGTGCAGAACCCGAGCAAGGCCGATCGGCAGTTCTTCAACCAGTCCTTCTCGTTCACCGTCGTCTCTCCGGACGACGAGAACTTCGAGTGCGACGGACTGAAGGCCAACGGCTGGCAGGCAATCCATCCGGAACGGCGCGACAAGCTCGGCATGATGCTCAAGCCCGCGCAAAAGGTCAAGGCGCAGGTCGTCGTCCAGATCCACCAGAAGGGCCCGATCAACAAGCTGATCGTCCAGCGCGGAAAAGGCACGCCCGTCCTGCGCTACGACCTGAAGGGCAAGGTCGCGCCACTGAAGGGCGCGTTCGCCGACAATGACGGACTAGACGCCATCGAGGTCGGCGTCGGAAAGCTCGGTCAGATGTTCGACATCGGACCGTGGAACATCACGGTCGAAAGCGTCGAAGACAGGTCGGACAAGATCGGCGATTTGGAACCGGACGGCGGCGGTAAGTTCGTGATCGCGACGCTCCTGATCGAGAACGCCTCCATGGTCCAGTACCCGATGCACAGCTCGATCATGGCGTACAAGATGAACGACGCCGACAACAACGACATTCCCTACGCGTGGCAGATGCTCAAGTACGACTACAGTACACAGTTCAATGCCAATCTCGACCCTGGAGCGAAAGCCCACGTCCGGGTGATCTTCAAAGCTGACCTCAGTGCAAAGGCGAACTCGTTTGTGATCAAGGACCAGCAGTCTTCGGGCCGCTCGGTCAAGATCCAGCTCGGCGAGTAGAGGGCGCAGACCGCGGACGCCCCGGGGTTTGAGGCTGGTCCCTCGAACTCCGGGGCGGCGCTTAGCCGACCCTAGCCGCCCTTGACCAACCGCCCGTCCACCTTCACGTACATCTCGCGGAAGCTGTCCGTGCTCCGCAGCTTCCAACCGTCGGCCCTGCGGACCCAAACCTCCCTTTGCAGCACGCCGGTCTCGACGAGGTGAACCTGGCCGTCCGCCAGCCGCTGCCTCCGCAAGTGGTGCTGCCGCGCGTCCACGGCCGCCTCGTTCCCCGAAAGCGTGAACCCGTCGATCGTGAAGCTGACGCTCAGCGCCTCCACCCATTGCGCGGTGCCCGCCCGCATGTAGGCGACGAGCTCTTGGTAGCTGAGCGGGATGCCGTCGTCCTTCTGGCCGAGGTAGTCGGGCGAGACCTGCGCGATCTGGCCCTCGGCGTCGAGCGCCTTGACGACTCTTGCGCGCTCCTCGAACGTCTTTTGGAGCTCCGCGCGGACGAACTGGTGACCAGGAGTCCGGTCGATGAGCACGACGCGGTCCCCCTTGACCTTGAGCTTGTACTCCTTGCCGTGCTGGGCCTGCTGCGGTGCAGCGATGAGGCAGACGAGGATCGGTAGGGCCGCGAAGTTCATACCGGGTCTTACTTCCAAGGTCTCGTGCGGAGTTCCCTTTGCGAGCGCGCGGGCTCGACCGCGCTTTGGCTCCCCACGTCGTCCCTCGACCTTCAGCCCCGGCAAACGGCCAGGCGGGCGGCTACATCCCCCACTCTTTCAACAAGAGCCATGCCGCCTTTTGCGTCTCTTGCGCCTTCGCCTCCACGATGTTCTCGCCCTCCCTTGGAGCAAACCCCTTCAAGAACCCGCGCACCAGCGACGC
>CAMLDW010000097.1 GCA_946479035.1 uncultured Chthonomonadaceae bacterium
GACGCCCGGACCCTCGCAGGGAGCGCCCGGCGTGGCCCCGGTCGCGGCCTGGGTGCCTCCGGGAGCGCCTGGACTGGTCCCGGGAGGGTTCTGAGCGGTCCCGGGCGAGTCCTGGATGGCCTGGAGGACGCGCTGGACCGTCCCGGGCCGCCCTGGACGGTGCCGGGGGCTCTCTGACTCGTCCCGGGGACGCCCGGTGAGGGTCCGGGGGAGTTTTTCTTGAGTGCGGCTTGCCCCACCCCCAACCCCCTCCCCACCTGCGGAGAGGGGGCTCCGGAGTCTCCCCGCCCCACCCGATCTCGGTCATCCTGACTCGGTGTGCGACACGGCCCGCTGCCGCCGATCCCGCATCGCGATCACCGCGATCACGACCCACATCAGCGCGCTGTGCGAGAGCGTGTACACGATGATCGCCATACCCTTGATCCCGAGCGGGTCGAACACGCGCACGCTCGCGGTCAGCGCGAAGTGCATCAGCATCGCCATCGGGATGCTGGGCGTGCCGTCGTACATCCGCACCATCAGGATGCGGTAAGGAACGAGGAACGCGAAGTCCATCACCACCAGAAAGAGCCACATTGGCACGTCGCCCACCGTCGGCGCACTCCCCCACCACGTCACCAGCAGGTGCCACGCGCCCCAAAAGACACCGACGATGAGGCCGGTGGCGAACCACGAGTGCTTCTTCCTGAGAGCGGGGACCGCGACGCCGGTCCAGCCGAGCTCCTCGAACAGCCCTGCGGCGACGCCGGTCATCAGACCGATCAGCGTGTGCACCAGCGGGTCGCTCGCGGCCGCCACTCCGGGCGTGTAGACGCTCGAGCCTTGCGACAACACGAGCAGCGCGCCAGCGATGCACACGGGCGCGATCAGCAAAGCGTAGGCGTACCAGCGCCCGGATACGCGCCACACTTTGAGCCTTCGCTTGTAGTCGTCCATTCGACCGGCAAGCGCAGCGAGGGCGAGTCCCGCGACGCTCGGCCCTAGGAGCATCGCAGCGACGACCGGCGTGAGGAGCCGCGCGAAGTCCGCCTCGGTCCCTGGAAACCCGCCCGGCCCGACCGCGAGGAACACCATCGTCCACGAGACCGCGAAGGTCACCGCGAAGTAAAGCCAGGCACCGTGCCGCTCTGCGATCGCTTTCATTGCACGATGCTATCTCAGGGGCAGCGGTCGGGCACCTACATTGTCGTGACCAGCTCATGACGGGTGGCGGGGGCGAAGGAGGGGACAAGGAGCAGGAGCAGGGAGCAGGGAGCAGGGAGCAGGGGTTTAAGGGTCAAGGGCCAAGGGTCAAGAAGAGCCGCGGGGACGGGTGAAACGGCAACGACGGTACTCTGCGGCGATGATCGCGTCGATTGTCGCGTTGATTGCCGCCGTGCCGGTGCAAGGGGAGGTCCGGTTCAAGAAGGCCGTGGTCGACACGCGGTTCGTCAGCGAGGGCGTCGCGGTGGCGGACGTCGACAGTGACGGAAAGCTCGACATCATCGCCGGGAACGCCTGGTACCAAGCGCCGACGTGGAACCCGCACGAGATCGCGCCGTTTGTTTTTGTCGAGCCAAAGACTGCGTGGAGCAACAGCTTCCACAACTGGGCCGCGGACCTGAACGGCGACGGATGGGTGGACCAGATCGTGATCGGGATGCCCGGCGAGAAGGCGGTATGGCGCGAGAACCCTGGCTCTGACCCTCACCCCCCAGCCCCCTCTCCGTTCGGGGAAGGGAGAGGGGGAGGGCCATGGAAGGAGCATTTGATCTGGCGCAGCGCCGGCAACGAGAGCCCGCTCTACGAAGACCTCTTCAGCAACGGCAAGCGCGTCTTGATCATGGGCTACGACGACGAGCGGCTCGCGTGGTTCGAGCCTTCTTCTGACCCGTATGCGCCGTGGGTCTGCCACGACGTGAGCGAGCTTAAGGGCGCGGGCTCGCAAAGGTATTCGCACGGCCTGGGCGTGGGGGACCTCGATGGCGACGGGCGAAACGAGATCCTGACGACGGGCGGCTACTACGTCGCGCCGCGCGATCCGAAGGGCGGACTGTGGACGTTCGTCAGTGCGGACCTGGGGCCGGACTGCGCGCAGATGCTCGTATTCGAGCACGGCGTGCTCTCGACCTCGGCGCACGCGCGAGGCGTCTGGTGGCACCGGCCGGCTACGCCCGGATTCACGAGCACGACGATCGACGAGACGGTCTCGGAGACGCACGCCGCGTGCCTTGCGACGCTCGGCGGTCAGCCGAACTTGATTACCGGCAAGCGCAAGTGGGCGCACCCTCCGGGCGTGGACGTGGGATCGGAGGAGCCCTCGTGGCTCGTGCGCTACGAGCTGCGCGGCGGCGCGTGGATCCGGCACTTGATCGACGAAGACTCCGGCGTCGGCACGCAGTTCGTGGTGCAGGACGTGGACGGCGACGGCCTGGCGGACATCGTGACGGCGAACAAGAACGGCGTGTTCCTGTTCATACAGCAGAAGGGCAGCGGGCCGCGCGATGATCGAGACTGAGCGACTGGTCCTCCGCCGCTGGCGCGCGGACGACCTTGCGCCGTTCCGCGAGATGAACGCCGATCCGGCCGTCATGGAGTTCTATCCCAAGCCGCTCACGGCCGAGGAGAGCGACGAGTTCGCCGGTCGCATCCGCGCGCGCTTCGACGAGAGAGGTTTCGGCCTTTGGGCAGTGGAGCTGAAGAGCGGCGAGCCGTTCATCGGGTACGTCGGCCTCTGGACGCTGCGGTACGAGGCGCCGTTCACTCCTTGCACCGAGGTCGGCTGGCGCCTTGCGGCTCGCCACTGGGGCCACGGTTACGCGACCGAGGCCGCGAGCGCGTCGCTGTCGTACGGCTTCGGAGAGGCAGGACTCAGCGAGATCGTTTCGACGACGGCGGTCGTCAACGTCCGGTCGCAGAGGGTCATGCGGCGGCTGGGGATGCGCCACGACCCCGCAGACGATTTCGACCACCCCCTGCTTCCGGAGGGCCACCGCCTGCGCCCGCACGTGCTGTACCGGGCCACTGCTGACCGAGCATGAGAGCCTCAGGCGGCGCCTGCACGTCCTTTCA
>CAMLDW010000098.1 GCA_946479035.1 uncultured Chthonomonadaceae bacterium
TCGCGCTCGGAGACCACCGGCGCCGACGGCGTCGCGACGCTGCACGGCGTGCGTCCGGGCTGGACCCAGGTGATCGCGACCGCGTCGGGTTACGCCGCGGCCGACGGCGGCACGCTGGTCAACGGCGGCAACAACGTCGAGCTCACGCTGATCATGCACAAGGGCGCCGCGGTGTCCGGCAAGGTCGTCGACGCCGCCGGCTCACCGGTGCCCGGCGCCTACGTCACGCGCACTGCGTTAGCCTTCCGACGTCTGCGACTAGTAATGGCCGCGATTACGGCACCGCCAGCGCCGATGACGGCGGCGATGATTATCTCACTTAGCATGGGCATCCCCTCAAGGACCGGCCGCTCCGAGGCCATTAATCTAGGCGCGGGGCTTGTTGCTCGCGAGTCAGAACGCGTCCGAACGTCCGTTGTACGAGGGGTTCCCTCCCGTCGACTGTTTGACGTGGCGACGCGACGTGTGAGTTAAAGCGCACTGACCAGCGGGCCTCCCGTCGCCTGCAGTACGTTTTCCTCGCGACCAAGGGATGCCGGGACTCGAGGCGCCTTGCGTCGATGTTACGCTTTCGGCACTGTGACCATTCCTCAACGGACAGTCTAGTCGTCATGGACGTCATCACCTTCTCAGATGCCCTCAAACGCTCCAAGGAGTACTCAAAGCGTCATCTCATCCTGGGAAACGGCTTTAGCATCGCATGTAAGCCAGATATCTTTTCGTACCGAGCCTTGTTTGAGCAAGCTGCCTTCGATGCAAGTAATCCCATGGCTCGCGAAGCGTTCGACGTCTTGGGCACCAGGGACTTTGAGGAAGTGATGAAGGCGCTCCGGGACGCGTCGAAACTCATTCGGACCTTCGGGTCGGGGCAGGGGGCGCTGGCCGATGGATTCGCAAGTGCTGTTAATGAGCTGAAAGAAATTCTGGTAACGACGATTGCTCGCCAGCATCCAGAGTTTCCAGCCGAGGTGCAAACTGCTGCCTACGCTGCGGCGAGGGCGTTCCTGTCCAACTTCGATCTTATCTATACCCTCAGTTACGATCTACTTCTTTACTGGGCCCTGATGCAAAAGGAGATCACACCGTCATTGACGCATGATGATGGTTTTCGAACTCCGGACGAGGGGCCAGCGACCTATGTTACGTGGGACGTGGAGCGGACGGACAACCAGAACGTTTTCTACTTGCACGGCGCCCTCCACCTCTTCGACGCCGGAGCTGAGCTAAAGAAATTCACTTGGGTCAATACAAAGATCCGCTTGATCGACCAGGTTCGGCAGGCGCTCAATGATGGTCTCTTTCCGCTGATTGTTGCGGAGGGAACCTCGCAGCAAAAGAAGGCGAAAATCATGCATAGCAACTATCTAGCCAGAGCATACCGCAGTCTCGCCAAGATCGGCGGCGCGGTGTTCATCTTCGGTCACTCGCTGGCGGACAAGGACGAACACATCCTCCGTCTAATCGAACGTGGGCCCTGTAAGCACATTTTTATGAGCGTTCATGGTGACCCTAACAGCACTCTGAACGCAGCACTAATTCAGCGTGGCCTCGCGTTGCACGGAGGCAAGGGAAAAAGGAAAGTCGATTTCTATGATGCAAGTTCCGCACGCGTGTGGTCCTAGAAAGGGCGCAGGGCTGCTCGGGCTGCAACGGCCGAGTTCCAGAGTCCTCTTCGAGCGTCCGCGCACGAGCCGCCAGGTCAATGCCAGTGCGAGCGGCAGTGCTGGCGGTCAGGAATGACCACGGTAGTTTTTGACGCGCGTTCAACTGCGCTTCGCCAGGTTGCGGAGGTACTAGATGGCTCGCCAAACGAACAAAGAAAACCTCGCACCAGTCCTCGACGCATTCCAACAGTGGATTAACCGCTGCCTGATCGAAGGCGGGTCTGTCTTCTCGAGTGCCACTCTTTGGACCTCGCCAATTGTTGATGAAGTACGCAAGGCCTTTGTCGACCATCCGGACTTGGGTAGGGATGATTTCAACACCAAACTGAAGAGACAGATGGCGAATGCTTCGCCAAGCGCTCAACAATTGATGGCTGAAATGTTGTGGGCGCTGTTGCTCTTCCCCTCGAGACTCCGACCGGCGACCAAGCGTGAGCCCGTACAGAGTCTGTGGGCGCAGTCAGGTCAGCAACTTCGGTCCGACCTTCCCCTCCTAAGCGATGAGGTTCTTTCTGGGATAGGATCTGGTGGACCGGGGTTCAATACGCATCGGTGGCGTGAACTGGCGTACCTAATCTCGATCGCAGAGGACGTGGCGCGAAGGAGCACACCCGACAGACGGAAGATCTTCTCAGACTACGACTCATTCATGGTGTGGATTGATGCCGTGCCCCGCGAAGGACGTCGTCAATTTCGTCACATGCTCCGCTTTGCTGTATTCCCAGACCGCGTTGAGCGGAGTTCGTCGAATGACGATCGGCGCCAAATCCTAGAGTCGTTCGGCGTAGCATCGCATGACGAAGTCAGGGAGATGAAGGATCGAGAGCTCGACGAGGCACTCTTCAGACTGCGATCGAAGCTGGAGTCAGAGTCTCCGGGAGCTGTTCTTGACTTCTACGAGCCACCTCTCCGCTCTCGTTGGCATCCTGATGGGGTGTCGCTCCAGGCGGAGCTTGAGGCAGTCCTATCCGGTTACGCGCAGGCAAGAAGCAGAGAGGCGTTCGGCAGTAACTCTCCAATGTTCCAGCGGTTCAAACGCCTGCAAAAGTCATTCGAAGCGACTGCGCCCGTGCGTGAGCGACCCGAGTTGCGGGTCAAAGCGTCGGCAGGAGCAGGCAACTGGGCGACAGTGCCTTGGATCGCGTTCCTCGACGAGCGGGAGACGACGAGCACTCAACGAGGCGTGTATTGCGTGTACCTGTTCCGCGAGGATGCGTCGGGTGTTTACGTCACATTCAACCAGGGCGTCACCGACCCGACGAAGGACCTGGGATCGAAGGGGGCCGAGCAATTCCTTCGTGAAAAGGCTG
>CAMLDW010000099.1 GCA_946479035.1 uncultured Chthonomonadaceae bacterium
CGGTTGGTGGGCCTGTCGGGATTCGAACCCGAGACCAAGCGGTTATGAGCCGCACGCTCTAACCCCTGAGCTACAGGCCCGCCGGGCCAGAATTGTACCTTTGCGGACTGTATAATCGGTGTGCGCCCCCCTGGCGCTTGGAGCACTTGGAGTGGCGACGAAGCCATTAGGCGGCACGGAGCAGGGATGCTCGTTTTTCAGCAAGACGCCCGAGCGCATCTTCGTGCCCGAAGAGTTCACGGGCGACGAGCGGCTGATGATCGAGACGGCGGAGCAGTTCTCGCGCAAGGAGGTTCTTCCGTTGCAGGACCGGCTCGACGCGAAGGAGGAGGGGCTGATGGTTTCTTTGATCGCGAAGGCCGGAGCGCTCGGTTTTTGCGGAGTGGACGCGCCGGAGGAGTATGGCGGGCTGGGCCTGGGCAAGTGCCTCGGCGCGCGGATCTTGGAGTTCCTTTCGCTCAACGCCTCGTTCAGCGTGACGATCGGCGTGACGGGCGGGATCGGGCAGGTCGGGCTGTCTTTGTTCGGTACTGAAGAGCAGAAGCGGCGGTTCTTGCCGCAGTTGACGAGCGGCGAGTGGATCGGCGCCTACGCGCTGAGCGAGCCGAACAGCGGCAGCGACGCGCTTTCGATAGTGACGCGCGCGGAGGACCGCGGGGACAAGTGGGCCCTGAACGGCACGAAGATGTGGATCAGCAACGCGGCTTGGGCTCGGCTGTTCCTGGTGATGGCGAAGGTGGACGGAGACCAGGTGACTGCGTTCTTGGTCGAGCGGGACCGGCCGGGGGTGAGCGTTTCGCGCGAGGAGCACAAGCTCGGGCTGCTCGGCTCTTCGACGGCGCGGCTGGTCCTTGATGAGGCCGAGGTGCCGAAGGACTGCTTGCTGCACACGATCGGAAAAGGGCACCAGGTCGCGTTCAACGCGCTGAACCTTGGGCGGTACAAGCTGGCGGCGATGTCGCTGGGCCCAGCGCGGGAGGCGATGTACCTTTGCGCGGGGTACGCGCAGGAGCGGAAGCAGTTCGGGCAGACGATCGGCTCTTTCGGGCTGGTCCGGCAGAAGCTCGCGGACATGGCGGCGCGGTACTTTGCCTGCGAGGCGGTGATTTATCGCACCGGCGCAAACATCGATCGCGCGTTTGCAGAGTTTTCTGGCAGCGTCGAGGGGAACATGAGGGCGACCGAGGCGTTCTCGGTCGAGTGCAGCGCGGTGAAGGTGTTCTGTTCAGAGGCGCAGGCGATGATCGCCGACGAGGCGCTGCAGATCTATGGCGGCTATGGGTACACCGAGGAGTTCCCTCTCGCGCGGATCTATCGCGACTCGCGAATCAGCCGGATCTATGAGGGGACGAACGAGATCAACCGGACGTTTATCTCCTCGCGGCTTATTCGCCGTTCGCAGGAGGGGACTGCGCGCTTGAAGTCTTGCGGCGACTCTTTTGTGAGTGAACTTGCCGGCGCTGCGTTTGCGCGGTTCGACAAGGATGACCAGGTGCGGGTTGGCGCATTGTCCGACCTGGCGACGCTGGCTTATGGCGAGCAGTCGGCGCGGCTGCGTGCCCGGCAGGTCGGTGGTCTTGCGGTCGCGGCGTACGAGCGGTTTGCGGACTGGGCGAACGTGCGGGCCGCGGAGGCTTTTCGCGTGGCGACTGGAGAAGGGGTCTCGCTCCCTCCGCCCTCTTCGGGTCACGTGGACGAGCTGGCGGACGCGGTGCTGGCGAAGCGCGGGCCGGTGTAGCGAGGGTTGATCGGACTTATCGGTCTATTCTGACAAGTCGGGCCGATTACGTTTCTGAGGCGTCAAATGACAGTACTTGCACTCATAGCAGCGACGATGGCCTTCGGACAGGAAAGCACGCACGAACTGACGTTCAAGGGGGCGACGGAGACCACGCTGAGCGGGGAGCTGATGCTGCCGGAGGGCGCGGGGCTGTTCCCTTGCGCGCTGCTCCTGCCCGGGAGCGGGCCGACGGACCGGAACGGGAACCAGCCGCCGCAATTGATCACGGACGTGCTCAAGCAGATCGCGGAGCACTTGGCCAAGAACGGGGTCGCTACGTTCCGGTTCGACAAGCGCCCGGCGCACGTGAACGCGAAGCAGTGGCCGCCGTTGACGGACATGGGGGCGCTTTCGGAGTACTTCTCGTTCGAGAACCACGTCGCGGACGTTGCGGCCGCCTACAAGGCGATGGCGGCACAGCCGAAGGTCGACCCAAAGCGGCTCGCGATCCTGGGGCACAGCGAGGGCGGGCTCTTCGCCTGCTGGGAGGCGCACTTGCTGAATCCGAGGGCTGTGGTGCTGGTGGGGACGGCGGGGACGAGCATGGTGGACGTTCTGCGGTTCCAAATCGGGCAGAACATCGGCGCCTCTGCGCTGCCGGAAGAGCGGAAGAAGGCGATCATCGACTCGAACGAGAAGGCGATGAAGACGATCGTGGACTCGGGCAAGGTGCCTGAGGACGTCGACCCGGTGCTCAAGAGCCTTTACAACGCGTCTGCGCTGAAGCTGCTGCGGAGCTACATGACGATCGACCCGACGGTGCCGTTGGCGCAGTACCAGGGGCCTGTGCTGGTGCTGAACGGGGAGAAAGACGCGCAGGTGCGGGCGACGGTGGACGCGCCGCGGCTCTTTGAGGCGCTGAAGCGGCGGAAGGGCGGGGCGCAGGAGCTCTTTGTGGTGCCTGGGGCGAGCCACTGCCTGAAGACTTTGACCTCCGAGCCCGGCTCGGCTTTCGTCGGACCGATCGTGCCTGCGGCGCTGGAGAAGATCGCGGCTTGGTTGAAGGCGAAGCTGGGCTAGGCCGCCCAGGAGGTCGGCCCTCCATTTTCGGTGTCGCGGAGCGGGGCCCTGCCCGACGTTGTGGCGGAGGTCTTGCGCGTGTACCCCCACCCTAACCCTCCCCCAATGGGGAGGGAACGGCGGCAATACGGATTAAA
>CAMLDW010000100.1 GCA_946479035.1 uncultured Chthonomonadaceae bacterium
CACCGAGATCTACACTCTTTCCCTACACGACGCTCTTCCGATCTAGTCGCCTTGAAGTAAGAGCCGAGAAGCTCGATGCCCGGCTGTCCGGCCTTCACAAGGAAGTCGAACGCCTGCTTCATCACTTCTCGATCGACGACGGTCTGGCCGCCCTTCTGCGCTCCTTGCTGCATTCGGACGCCGCCGAACATGGCTGTGAGCATGTACAGGTTGTCCCAAGCGTCGCGCACGTCCTTGTACTCGCCGTACTTGGTGTGGTCCTTGGTGAGCGGGCGCTGTAGCGCCTTTGTCAGGTCCGTCTTGGTGTCGAGGAGGATCGAGGTGTTCCGCGGGCCGTACTCGCGGTCGAACGTCTGGCGCAGCGCCTTGTACTGCTCGGACTCTGGATCGAGGCCGGAGAAGTATTTGGACAGCTTGGCCGCGTCCGCTGCCTCGAAGCCCTCGGACTCGTCCTTGGCCCTCTTGCCCTCGTTGAGCAGATTGATCGCAGAATTAAGCTGCGTCATGCTTGAGTTCAGATCGGCGGCCATGCGCTGCACGATCTCGCCGTCCTTGCCGATCATCGCCGCGTTCTTGACGAGCGCGGTAAGCTGCTGGACGTTCTCGACCTCAATGCCTGCGGCCTTGAGTTCGGCGATGGAGACGGTATAGTCCTTGGGCGCCTGGCCCTCGGGCTGCTCGTCGAGTTCTTTCTTCTTCTTGTCTTTTTCGGACATTGTTGTTTTAACCTCGGAACGCCCGCTCTTGTATTTGCATTGGACCGGTCTCCTGTTCCAAGCGGATGTGTACGATTATCCATACCGCAGGGGTGCAGTTTCAAAATTTCGGAAAAAAACTCCCGACGTAGGGACGGCGCTGGCCTATTCGGAGCCGCGCGCAGGGCGCGCAGCCCGCTGGAACATCGCCAACGCGCCTAGGAGCGCCTTGGTGCTTTCCGCTGTCGGCGCGGCGGCGGCAGCCGGGTCCGGCGTGTAAGCGCCCTGTGGGTCCTCTTCGACGTCCGTGGGCTCGACGGCGGGGAGCATCGCGTCCAACAGCACCTTCGCCTTGTCGGCGTCCTCTGCGTCCTCGATGAAGAGGAACACGTCCAGATAGGCGCCCATGAACTTCCGATTGACCCCTCTGACGACGCTCTTGACGGAGTCCGACATCCCGTCCTTTCGATAGTGGTTGAGCAGCGCCACCATCCGGTCGCCGTCGTCGATCAGGCTCTTCAGTTCGAACAGGGTGTCCTCGCCCTCGTGCCCCTCGACGTCCTTGAACTCGACCTCGGCGTGGGCCCAGTCTATGTCGCTCACTGCGGCCCCGTCGCACTTCGCGACGGTCGGCAGCGCCTTTCCAAGCGTTGCATAGGCGGCAGAAAGGGTGCGCACGATCGCGGCCTTCTGCACCGGATCGATCTCAAAGTCGCTCTTTGCGCCCATCACCCGGTACATCGAGACCGCGACGTGCGGCCAAGACAGCGCAGGGCCTTTTTCGGTCAAGACTGCCTTTTGAAGTATGAAGGACTCTTTTTCGCCGACGGTCTTAATGGCCGCAAAGCACGCCTCGTGCGCTGGCCGCCAGTCCTTGTGCCAGCGCGGTGGCAGTACAACGATCGCGTTGTCCCCCTGCTCGACGTACTCACAAGGCGCTTCGCCAGCGGCCACTGCCTTGATCCCTTGCCCGTCCGAAAGCTCCTTCCCTTCTTTCTTAGGAGGCTCTTCCACGCCCGCCCTCGGCGAGCGGTCCAGGTCGGGCACCAACAGGCCGCCCTTGAACTTCGACAACGGAGGAAGCGCGCCGCGCTTGTACAGCCGCACGAGGTCGTTCATGTCCTTGACGGCCTCGAAACCGGGGATGGACTTGATGCCGTCCAAGCCTGCTTCCGGGTTGCACGCGACCGTAACGAGAGAGCACTCAAGCAGGTAGACCTCGTTGTGGTGGTAGATGCCGGTCTTAGCGTCGAACTCCCCATCGAGGCTGAGGAACCCGATGGACTGCTGCTTGATGACGCCGTCGCGCACGAGGATGGAGATATAGTCGCGCACGATCGGAATGTCCGACAAAGTAATGTCGTCCAGGTACA
This sequence comes from uncultured Chthonomonadaceae bacterium, assembly GCA_946479035.1. The sequence goes on from CAMLDW010000100.1 coordinate 2,069, forward strand.
GCCCCTTGCTGTCCAGCGATACGGAACCGACTTTGCCGATCGGCATGTAGGCGTCGTGCTGGAAGAGGTAGACCGGGTTGTTCTTGTACCGGTAGAGGAAGTCCTTGAAGGCCGTTGGTTCTACGATGTCGTTGGCGAGGTCGGGCGACGAGGTCGAGACGTAACCGCTCATCACGGGCAGGTCCTTTGCTCCCGCGTTCTTGACCTCGAACGGCGCGTCTAGGAGACGCAGCTTTTTTTCGTGGCTCGCGATCAGGAGCGCGATCTCGCCGTCTGAGTGCACTTTAGGCGCGGACATCGCTGCTATTATCCACCTTTTTCGCCCCCCGATACAAAGTCCCTCAGAAAGCCGAGCATGTCCTTCTGCCCCGTAGTGTCCACCTGCTGCGCCTCGCCGGTCCCGCTTTGGTCCCTGGCGGGGTCCTCCGGCAGGGGCATCGATGTGCTCGGGCTGTTCTGCGAGAGCCTGGCGTCGGCGGCGGCCTTCGCGTTGGCGGCGTCGTACTTCGGCCTTGGCATATCGCCGAAGTCCGCGTGCTCGGGCCCGTATGGCTCTTCTCCGGCGGAGGTGCGCACCTCGTTTGGCGTGTTGCGCCCGGTTATCATGCGTGCAACGTCCGTTCGCATCTGTTGTAGCTCCATCGTCCGCAGAGCGTCGATTCCGGAGACGTCGTAGGAGATTTCCAAGTTTTGCGAGTGCGGGGTCGCAAGGCCCTTCGTCAGCACCTCTGCGCTGTACATGCAGAACGGCAGCAGGTTGTACTTCCACATCATCGATTCAAGCTCGACGATCTTGTCGCCCTTGTACTGCCCGGTGAACAGGCCGAGCGGCTC
>CAMLDW010000101.1 GCA_946479035.1 uncultured Chthonomonadaceae bacterium
GTCGCCTTGTTGACTCCAGTTGGCGACAATATGGCGACCTCTTGGCGACGACCTGGAAACGCTCCCGAAAATGACCAACCAACTCTCCATCCTATTCATCAGCCTCTTTTCCGGCGCGGTGCTAGCCGCGCAGGACATCCCCGGCGCCGAGGTCGCCGACCGAGCGGGCGTCGCCGCCATCGCCGTCATGGTCGTGTGGTGGATGCTCGGCAACTTCAGCAAGCGCCTCGACAAGCTCACCGAAGCGATCACGACGCTCACGGAGCACGTGAAGGGAAGTCAAGGCTAGCCCGAAAACGTGCGGATCGGTCTGTCAGGACCGATCCGTCCGATCGCACCCGTAGCAAACCAAACCAAACAAACCAAACCAAACATGAAACGACTCCAAATCGGCTTCACCGGCCGCTACCAAGGCAGGGGGCTATGGCGCCGAGTGTTCGGCTCCGGCCCCGTCCGCATGACTCCCATCGACGTCGCGATCAGCGACAAGGACGAACAAGAGGTCACCGCCGCGGCCACCGCGCTCGCGCAGATCCTAGCCGCGCAGCCGCCCACCGACCACCGTCTCGGCTCGCTCTTCGACCTCGTCGGCGTGCGGCTCTTCGTCAACATCAAGGCCGCATGAACGAAGACCTCAGCATCGCAACAAAGCTCAAGGTGCGGCTGAAGGCGAACGACGAGGAGAAGGCCGACCTCTTCGCCGACGCCATGATCGCCGCCGCGATTGATAAGAACACCACGGCCATGAAGATGGTCGTCGAGCTCGTCGAACCGCCCAAGAAACAAGAGGCGCCGACCAGGAGGCTTAACGATGATGAACTCGTGGCAGCCCTCGATAGGATCTTTGAGCGAATCGACTCGCGAAGAGATCAGCCTTCTGCTCGCTCATGAGCCGATCGACGCCGAGAGCGCGCAGGACTGGTTCCACAAGGGCCAGAAGCAAGCGTGGGAGAGCACCAAGCGCTTCGTCGCGCTCGTCGCCGGTACGCAGAGCGGAAAGTCCGTCGTCGGCGCGCGCATGCTCCTGCGCGAGATCCAGCGCACCGCCAAGGGCGGTGAGTCCAACGATTACCTGATCGTCGGGCCGAACACCGAGCTGCTCAAGAAAAAAGCGCTGCCGGCGTTCTTGGACCTCACGAAGGGGATGGCCGAATACCGCAGCGGCGACAAGTGCGTCGTGTTCACGCCGGAAGGCGTGGCGCGGCTCACTCGCAACGCCGACAACGCGCGGGTGTTCATCGGCTACGGGCACGACCCCGACTCGCTCGAGGCTGCGACCTACCGCGCGATCTGGGCCGACGAGTGCGGCCAGGCCTCCTTCCTGCGAGAGTCGTGGGAGGCGCTGCTGCGCCGCGCCGCGGTCGCACAGGGCCGCGTGTTCCTCACCACGACTCCGTACGTCGTGACCGGGTGGCTGCGCGACCTGTGCGAGGACGCGCTCGCCGAACGGCGCGACGACGTCGAGGTCGTCCGGTTCCGCTCGATCGAAAACCCGATCTACCCGGTCGGCGAGTACGAGCGCGCGCGGCGCGAGATCCCCGAGTGGCGCTTCAAGATGTACTACGAAGGCGAGTTCACGCGCCCGGCTGGCGCGGTGTTCGACGTCTTCGACCGCTCGCGCAACATGGTGCGCGCCTTCGCGATTCCGCCGCACTGGCCGCGCCACGTCGGCGTGGACTTCGGCGAGAACAACACCGCCGCGGCGTTCGTCGCCACTGACCCGGACTCGCTGGAGCTCTATGTCTACGCGACTTACCACGCGGGCGGGCGCACGGTGGAAGAGCACGTGCGCGCGATGGAGCGAAAGCTGGGCGGAGAGCTGAGCCTCGCGGTCGGCGGATCGTGGGGCGAGGACGAGTGGCGCAGGGACTACATCACCGCGGGCCTTCCGCTCACGCGCCCGCCGGTGCGCGAGGTCGAGGTCGGCATCCAGCGCCTCTACCGCCAGATCAAAGAAGGGCGGCTGAAGCTGTTCGACACGTGCGAAAAGCTCGCGGGCGAGATCGAGTCGTACTCGCGCGATGTGGACGACCGCGGCGAGCCGCTCGAACGGATCCGCGACCGCGCAAAGTACCACCGGCTCGACGCGCTGCGCTACATCGTCGCCGCGCTGCGCCCTTCCGCCGAAGTGGAGGTCGTGCGCTATTCGCGCCTTTCGATGCCGGACCGGACCGTGTGAGCAGTTTCGCCTTTTGCCTTTGTGCCGCAACACGCCCCGCCTGCGCCGCACTACAATGGAGAAGGAGTCCTCATGGCCAAGTTCGCCGTCGCGCTGATAGCGCTGCTCATGCTCGGAGCGTGGGCGTGGTTCTCTTACGACGAGTTCAAGACCTGGCACGAGCAGAGCCTCACAGGCGTGCCCGCTGGTGCGGTCGTCCTTCCAAGTCCGACTACGTTCGCGATGTACGTCGCGGGCTTGCACCCGCAACAGACGAGCGAGGACTATGCGCACAACCCTTCGGCTGCCAGTGCGGGGAGGGTCCGCATCGCGCTCGGCGCGATCGTGGCGCTCGCGGCCACGCTGTTCTATTCGGTGTCGATCCCGAGCGGATCGATCTTCAGCATCAACCTGGTCTGCTTCACGGTGTTCTTTACAGGTGCCGCGAACATGGTCTTCCCGCTCGTGCTGCTCGCTCGGACTGCGTGGGCGGCAAATGCGGTGCAGGACTACACATACCACCTCGGCGAGTACGCGCTGCTGATGTACGCGGTGGTGACGCTGATCGCGGCGTTCACGGTGCTGCGCAACCTCGGCGGAATGCGAAGCGGCAAGGCGACCGCGATGAGCGCCGTGTGGAAGTGCCTGACCATCGTCTTGATCGCCGGCGCCGCGCTCGCGCCGCTCGATGTCCTGCCGGAGTTCGCGCTGCTCGGCTTCCACGGGCTCTACTGGCTCGCGG
>CAMLDW010000102.1 GCA_946479035.1 uncultured Chthonomonadaceae bacterium
CCTCCATTCTTGGTGTTGCGGGTCCGGAGGCCGCCCAGGAGGTCGGCCCTCCATTTTTCGTGCCGCTCCGCGGCGGAGGGAAGGGTCAGAGGACGGACTTCAGTTTTGCGGCGAAGTCGTCGATCTGGTCTTTTGTGCGGACTTCGGTGACGGCGGTGAGGAGGCAGTTCTCGAGCGTTTTTTCGAAGCGGCCGAGCGGGAGGCCGGCGAGGATGCCCTTCTCGAGGAGCTTTTTCTGGACCTCTGCGGCGTTCTTGGGTAGTTCGAGAACGAACTCTCCGAAGACCTTTCCGGGGAACTTTTTCTTTGCGCCGGCCTTGGTGAGCTCCTGGATCGCGTACTGCGTGTTGCGGACGGTGGTCTCGGCGATCTGGCGCAGGCCGTTCTTCCCCACTGCCGCGGTGTAGACGGTCGCGGCGAGGGCCATGAGCGCCTCGTTGGTGCAGATGTTCGAGGTCGCTTTTTCGCGGCGGATGTCCTGCTCTCGCGTGCGCAGCGTCATCACGTAGCCGGTGCGGCCTTGCTCGTCGGTGGTGCGTCCGACGATGCGGCCAGGGATGCGGCGCGCGTGCTCCTTTTTCGTCGCGAAGAGGCCGAGAAGCGGGCCGCCGAAGCCCATCGCGATGCCGAGCGGCTGCCCTTCGCCGACGACGACGTCGGCGTCGAACTGGCCTGGCGGCGGGAGGATGCCCATCGCGGTGGGGTCAGCGACGACGACGAACTGCGCTCCGTTCTTGCGCGCGGCGTCGCGCGCTGCGCCGAGGTCTTCGATCACTCCGAAGAAGTTGGGGTACTGGACGATGACGCAGGCGGCCTGGTCGTTGACGGCGTTAAAGTCCTTCGTCTCGCCGTCGGTCACAGCGATCTCGCGCACTTCGAGGCCCATAGACCAGCAGTAGGTCTCAAGGATCTGCCGGTAGTGGGGATGGACGGCGCGCGAGACGCAGACGACGTTTCGGTCGGTAATGCTGTGCGACATGATCGCGGCCTCAGCCATCGCGGTGCCGCCGTCGTACATGGACGCGTTGGCGAGGTCCATGTCGAATATCTCTGCGACCATGGTCTGGAACTCGTAGATGGTCTGGAGGTAGCCCTGCGAGGCCTCGGGCTGATAGGGCGTGTAGGAGGTGAGGAACTCTCCGCGCGAAATGACAGTGCCGACGCTTGCGGGGATGAAGCGGTCGTAGATGCCCGCGCCGAGGAAGCAGACGGTGCGGCTGAGGTCGACGTTCTTTTCGCTCAGGGCCTTAAGGTGGCTGTAGAGCGCATGCTCGTCGAGGGCGGCGGGGACGTTGAGGCTGTCGATGCGCAGGTCCTTGGGGATCTCGACGAAGAGGTCCTCGATCGAGCGGACGCCGATGGTCGCGAGCATGGCGCGCCGGTCCTCTTCGGTGTGCGGGATGTATGGCATCTGTGTGCGTCAGTCGCTGAGCGATGCGCCGTAGGCTTCGGCGCCGAGGAGCGAGCTCGCCTGTGACGGGTCTGCGAGCTTGATCTTGAGCATCCACCCCTTGCCGTAGGGGTCGGTGTTGACGAGCTCGGACTGCGCGGTGAGCGCGGGGTTGGTCTCGATCACCTCTCCGGCGAGTGGCGCGTAGAGGTCGGAGACGGTCTTGACGCTCTCGACGGTGCCGAAGGCGTCTCCTTCGCCAAGCGCTCGGCCTGGAACCGGCAGTTCGACGAAGACGATGTCGCCGAGCTCGGACTGCGCGTGGTCGGTGATGCCGATCGTCGCGGTTCCGCCCTCGACGCGGACCCACTCGTGGGTCTTAGTGTACTTGAGGTCTTTCGGGACGTTCAACTCGGCGGCGATGTTACCCCTCGTTTTTCGGGCGCGGGGTACCTTGCGGACTATGCTGCGCGCGGACTTTGTGACCCTTTTTCCGGAGATGGTGCTGGGCGCGCTCTCGCACAGCATGATGGGTCGCGCGCAGTCGAGCGGGGCGGTGGCATTTCGGTGCTCGAACCCGCGGGACTTCGCGACGGACCCGCACAGGTCGGTGGACGATACGAGCTACGGCGGGGGGCCAGGGATGGTGATGATGGCTCCGCTGGTCGGGGCTGCGCTGGCGGCGCTCGGGCCAGGGCCCGAGACGGCTGTGGTGCTTTGCGACGCGGGCGGGGAGCGGTTCGACCAGGCGGCTGCGCGTGCGCTTTCGGGGCGCGGGCACGTTGTGTTCTTGTGCGGGCACTACGAGGGGATGGACGAGCGGGTGCGGACGAGACTGGCGACGCACTGCTATTCGATCGGGGACTTCGTGATGACCGGGGGGGAGCTTCCGGCCTTGGCGATGGCGGACGCGGTGGTGCGGCTGCTGCCGGGGGTGCTGGGCGACCCGGCGAGCCACTTGGACGACAGCTTTTCGTCGGGGCTGCTGGGCTTTCCGCTCTATACGAAGCCGGAGAGCTTTATGGGTTTGAGCGTGCCCTCGGTGCTGCTCTCTGGGAACCATGGGGAGATCTCGAAGTGGCGGCGCGGGGAGCAGCTGAGACTGACGCGGGAGGCTCGTCCGGACCTGTTCTGCCGGGCTGTGCTCGGGCACGGCGACGTCTCGTTGCTTTTGGGCGACTCTTGACGAGGCGCTTCCCGTGCGATGTGCGCGGCACCGCGGAGGACTCGCCGGGGTTTGTCACTGCGGTTCGGGGTTGATTCTAGCGAACCCCCACCCTAACCCTCCCCCAAGGGGGAGGGAACTGTGCGCGGCACCCTCCCCGGCGGGGGTCCGGAGGCCGCCCAGGAGGTCGGCCCTCCATTTTCGGTGCCGCGGGTCCGGAGGCCGCCCAGGAGGTCGGCCCTCCATTTTCGGTGCCGCGGAGCG
>CAMLDW010000103.1 GCA_946479035.1 uncultured Chthonomonadaceae bacterium
AGGGCACCGCTAACCCGAGCAGGGGCATCCCTAACGCCAATCAGGATGTCCTAACTCGCGCTAGTGATGACTGCGACGTCGTCAGGGGCAGCCTGAGCCAGGCACCCTCTCTACCCGCCGGACTTCAACCCCCGAGCTGCGAGGCCGCGACCGTGCGCGCCAGCCCAATCCGCTGGGTAAGGCGCAGAGCCCTTCATCGCGAACCACACGATCCGGTTCAGCGAGTCCTCGTCCGCCGCGTCCGGCTCATCAAAGTTCTGCCGGAGGCTCAGCCGAGCAAACCGCAGCGCGTCGCCGCGCAGCTCCGACAACGGCGGGTTCAGCGCGCCGATGTCCACCTGCGGGTCGCGCGCGTCATACGGCGTCACGTCCGCGACCGGGCCAAAACAGTCGAACATCAGGGGCGAGCGCGCGTTCTGCTCGTTCAGCGGCGGCATCCCAAAAATCCGCAGCACCGTGTGCAGCACCGAGTTCTGGTTGTAAAAGTGCGAGTCCACCTTCCCGCCCCGAGTCCAAGGCGAGACGACCAAACACAGCGAGCGGTGACCGTCCACATGGTCGAACCCCGCTTGGGGGTCGTCCTCGTTCACGAAGATCGCCGTCGTCGGCCAGAACTGCGAGTGCGACACCGCGTCCACGATCCGCCCCAGTGCCCTGTCGTTGTCCGCCACGTAGCTCGCCACCGTCGGGTAGCCCGGCGTCGTGCCAGCCGTGTGGTCCTGCGGCAGGTAGACGATCATGAAGTCCGGCATCGAGCCGTCCAGCTCCATCTGCTTGAGCTCCCGCAAGAACCGGTGCGCACGCAGCGAGTCGGGGATGCCCGTGTTCCAGCCCGGGTAGTCGCGGCAAGAGTAGCGCCGCAGCTTCTCGATCTGCATGTCCTGCTTGAAAACGGCCCCCTCGCCCTCTGCGTAGTCGCGCCACACCTGCTCCATCTTCCACCCGGCTGGCAGGCCCGCGTCGTCCATCTCGCCGAAGTTGCGGAAGCTCAGCCCGCCCGCAAGGATCCGGTCCCACACGAACCCCGACGATGAGTAGGTGATCGGGTCGTTGCCGAACGTGTACGAGCGGTTGAAGCCGCCAAACGCCCGCTCCAAATAAGGCGTCACGTTCCCCTCCGTCGCCCAGGAGTGCCCGTCCGCCGATAGCACGCCCTCGCAGTAGTAGTTGTCCAGCAGCACGAACTGGTCGGCCAAAGCGTGCTGGTTCGGCGTCACCTTCTCGCCAAAGACGCACAGCGCAGGCTCGCCGCTTCCCTTCGCCATGTCGCCGAGCACCTGGTCGTACGAGCGGTTCTCCTTGATCACGTAGATCACGTGCTCGATCGTGCTAGGGTCGCCTAGGTTCTTCGGCACCGGCACCGGCTTGGTGGCGCTCGAGCCCTTCCGCTCCAGCATCGAGAGCAGGCTCGGCACCTTTCCAAGGTCCCTGACCTGCGCCGTGTACTCCGCGAGCTGAGCGGGGTCCGGATACGCGAACCGCTGCACGGTCCCCGCGTGGTCGTGGCTGTTCCAGCCCTTCCCCGGCTCTCGCCGCTGCGTCCTGCTTCCCACCCCCTTGATGTTCGCGACGTACACCGCGCCACCGCGGGCGATCACCGCGCCGGGGTACCACCCCGTCGGCACGAACCCGCGCACGACCGGGGTGCGCGCAACGCTCGTGTCCACGATCGCAACGGCGTTGTTCCCAGCCAGTGCCACAAACATCGTCTTCCCGTCGCCGCCCAGCGCCAGGGCGTTCGGCATCGAGCCGAAGAGCTGCCCGCGCGTCGTCTTCACGACCAGCTCGCTCTCCACCTTCCAAGTAGTGGTCGAAACCAACGAAACGGTGTCCGAGTTCGCGTTCGCCACAGCGAACCACCCCTGGCCGACCGCCAGCCCGCACGGCTGCAGCCCGACCGCGACCTCGCGCACCGTCCTTCCCGACTTCAGGTCGACGATGCTGACCGTGCCCGTGCTCGCTACCCCGCGCTCGTCGACCTCAGTCTCGGTGCCAGCGCTCTTCGCCGTCTTCGCGCCCGCGACCGGCCTGCGCCCGCCCTGGTTGCTCACGGCGGCGAGCCCGCCAGGCAGCAGCGCGACCTCGTAAGGCGCAACGCCGACCGGGATCTCCTTCGTCAGCTTCCCCTGCGCGAGGTCGACCACGCCCAGGGTGTTGTTGCGGCTCAGGCACACGTAGGCGGTCCCGCCGTCGAGCGCCAGCCCGCAAGGGAACGACTCGCCGACCCCCTTAGGCCCGGGGAGCTTGACCGTCTGGAGCTTTTCGATCTTTCCGTCCTTGAGCGCGAAAGTGTGCAGCTCGTTCTCCGCGCTCGTGAAGTACACCTTGCCCTCCCTTTCGAATAGCCCGTTGGGCGATGCGCCGCCCTGGCTGCCCGCGCTCGCCTTCACCACCCACGTCTTGGTGTCGACCAGACGCAGCCCGGTGTTGTCCTTGACCCACAGGCTCTGCCCGTCCTGGCTCAGCGCCATCGCGACCGGCCGGCCGTTGAACACCAGCGTCTTCCCCGCCGGCTGGAGCCTTTGATAGGTCGTGAGCAACTGCTCGTCGACCCTTTCCGGCCCTTGCTGCTGTGCCAGCACCGCAAGCACCGGGACCGCCGCCACTACTGCCGCCAAGAACGCCTTCCTTCGCATGCGGCCTGTATACCAGCGGGCACTCGCCATTGACGCAGTCTTCGCTCCAGTTCGCGTCTTCTTCGCGCGTGTCCCCGCACCGGGAAGCGCGCCGCTCCGCGGCACCAAAAATGGAGGGCCGACCTCCCGGGCGGCCT
>CAMLDW010000104.1 GCA_946479035.1 uncultured Chthonomonadaceae bacterium
TCCTGCTCCCTCATCCTCCGATCTGGATCATGCTCGCGTTCTTGAGCCGGATGAGGTTCTGGGGCCCTGGATGTCCGGCCCACTTGTCGTCTAGCGATGCATGTGCCGCCGCGAGGACCTCCTCTTCACCGCCTCCGTTCCGCAAGACGTCGCGCACGCTCACGTTCGGCAGCATGAAGAGGCACGGCTTGAACTCGCCCGTCGCCGTCAGACGGATGCGGTTGCACTCGCTGCAAAAGTCGTCTGTCATCGATGTGACAAAACTGATCGTGCCCGCTCCTCCCACGATTCTGAAGTCCTTGGCGACCTGGTTCGGGCGGTGCGGGAGCGGCTCGATCGCGCAGTGCTCCCCGACGATCGCGACCATTTCCCGGTAAGAGAGCATCCGGCCCTGCGTCCACTCGTTGCCGTCGAACGGCATGAACTCGATAAACCGCACGTTGACGGGCCGGTGCCTTGCAAACTCGACAAACGCCGGGATCTCATCGTCGTTCACTCCCTTCATCGCAACGACGTTGACCTTGAGCGGCGCAAAGCCGACCTCGATGGCCCGTTCGATGCCGTTGATCACAACATCGAACTTGTCGTGCAGCGTGATCTCCTTGTACTTCGCAGCGTCGAGCGAGTCGAGGCTGACGTTGAGGTGCGTGAGGCCGGCGTCGCGGTACGTCTGCGCCATCTTGGGCAGCGTCGTGCCGTTCGTGGTCATCGCCAGCTCCTCGATCCCTTCGATCTTCGCCAGCGCCGCGATCAGGCCCTCGATCCCCCGCCGCACCGTCGGCTCCCCGCCAGTGATGCGCACCTTGTTGACCCCGGCTCCCGCGAGCGCGCGCACGATCCGTTCGATCTCTTCAAAGCTCAGCAGGTCCTTGCGCTCGATCCACTGGATCCCCTCGGCGGGCATGCAGTACCGGCACCGCAGGTTGCAGCGGTCGGTGACGCTGACGCGCAGGTACGTGTGCCTTCGGCCGAACCTGTCGGTCAGAGGGCTCTGCATATCGGTCTGGGGGAGGCTGGTCGCCATTGGCTCAGGGCAGCTTCAATTGTATCACCCCCGCCTCCGCCGCACTTGGCAGAAAGGCGGACGTCACGCCAGCCCCACGGCCTGCAACGTCCGCACGCCGGCTAGGAGCCGTTCACGAACCCAAGGGCGTCCCAACCGATCGCGTAGCCGATCGGCGAACCGTCGGAGGCCTGCCGAGTCCCGTCGAGCATGAAGCTGAGCGACATCCGATACCCAGCAGGAAGCACCGACACGGCCGCCGACTTGAGGGCGCTCAGGTCGCCGCCCTGCGAAAGACCGAAAGCCTGCGGAGACCGCTCTGCCAGTTGCAGGAGCATCACTTGAACTCCAGTCGGCAAGTCGCGAAACGACATCGACTTGCCATCGCGCATCTCTTTCAACGCCTCCGAACCCAGCGCTTGGTCGAACGCATCGCGGATCGCCGCATCCACCTCCTTCTTGGCCGCCTTCCTCCTCTCAGACCAAAGAAACTTCACCCGGTCCACAAACCTCTCGAAGTTCTCGTGGCCGACGGGCCGGCTCAGGCTGATGGCGAACGAACTGTCTCCCAGACCGTAGAGCTCCTCGCGGTCCGGGTAGTCCGGGGGCTGCTCCACATCGCGCGGTTCCTCGGCGCCCTTGTTCGGATACATCCTCGACAGCTCGTTGGCGTCCACCGGAACTGTGACCTTTCTCCCGTCCTTCTCGAAAGTGAAATCCACCGTCCGACTCAGCCTCACCGACTTCGGGTCTGTCTTGTGCGCCGTCTCCCCGAGCTCGCCGCCTACAGGGATCGTCGCCAAGAAACGCCGCAGTTGCTGCTGTTGGTACGCTGGCAGCCTCTTGACGTCTATCGGTGACTCGAATCCGTTCCGCATCGCTTCGTTGATCAGGCCGACCATTGCTTGGCCCCGGCCCGACGACCAGGCCGGGATCGGAAAGAAGTAGGCGATCTTGCCCTCCACGACCGGCTCGTAGCCGAGCTTGGCCGCCTCCAACCTAGCCGCCTCATATCCGGTCTTGCCAAGCACGCGCTCCGTCGCCAGCTTGTCGCCCGCGTGCACCAGTACGAACAATTCAGGCGCCTCCGCCTGCGGCGCCATGCTGACCAAGGAAGCGATGAGAAAGGCTGTCATCCTAGATGCCTCCATTTTATCACCCTTGGGTCCGAACCTCAGTGACCGTCACCTTGAGCGAGCCTGCTGTTGCCTGACGTGATGGAGAGGGAGCCGTGTCCTGCCGGACCGGGGTGATGCAGGGGCTGATCCCGGCCTTCCGCCGCCTACTCCACGTAGTACGGCACCCATGATCCGTCACCGCGCTCAATCTGTCGTTCGCCGGTGATCCGGTTCCTGCGTACCTCGACCTCATACTTCAAAAAGATGCCGTCTGGCCGTAGCAACATGCTCTCGCGGCGCTCGATCCAATGCTCCCAGGGGGTCGGCCAGACCTCCCAAGCCATGAATGTCAGCCAAAACGCCATCACGGCTCCAACGGCCAGATACCACCTGCGCATGCCTACCCTTGTGTGCCCTGAATGCTCGATAGGGTTCAAAGGAGCCGTCGGGTGGACGCTGCGAGACGCCGCATCGCCCCGGCGGGTGGGGCGGATTTGTGTGGAGCATGTGTGGCTCCAGTCCGGGCTCTGGCGCGTCTGGGAAAAGCTCCATTTCCGACCGCGCACCCCTCCCTACCACTGCCCCTCCAGAGCCCTGACTGGTGCCCGCGAGTGGACGATCCAGGCTCCAGCCC
>CAMLDW010000105.1 GCA_946479035.1 uncultured Chthonomonadaceae bacterium
CCTATGACGGCGACAAGGCGCAAGTCTGGTTCACCGTCCGCTGACGCTCCACGGTCCTTTGACAAACGACGGGCCCGGTGAGGCGGGCCGGACGCGGGTGGCGCATATGCGCCGCCCGCGTCTATTGGTTCAGTCCACGTCCACGCGCCGCACCATCAGCGCGTTGAAGAGGAGCTTGAAGCACCCGTGCGGCTGCGAGCGGAAGAGGATCTCTGGGCCGTAGAGCACGACCTGCCCCAGTCCGAGCTTGAACGCTGCTGCGGCGACCGAGTCCTTGAGCGCAGACTGGCCCCAGGCCCATCCGCTGCGCAACGGCGCGTCCGTGTCGTACCAGAGCAGCTTTTCGCCGTCGCCGGTCAGCTTGAAGGCGGGGCTCGAATCGAAGAAGACGTCGGTGTCTTCACTCATCCCGAACGTCAGTTCGTTGCCGGTCAAGGTTTTCGCTCGCAGGATCGAGCCGGGGACGTAGAACTTCGTGCGCGATAGCGGTCGCGTTTGTCCGTCGACCGTTTCTGTGAGAGCGCTGGTCACTGGCAGTCCGAGCTGTTCGCCGACGCGCGTCGCGCTGCCAATCGCGGCGACCGTGCCGCCGCTTTCGACGAACTCCTTAACTTTTGGCAGCGAAGTCTCGGTCGTGAGCGAGCCGATGCGCGCGCGCCACTCGGCCGGAATGGTCGAGTCGGTGCGCAGGTCCGCACTGCCGCCCCTTCCACCGCCGCCGAACGTCATGCCGTCGACGAGGATGAGCGAGTCGTAGTTGCTCAGGACCCCGGCGTCGATGTCGGGCGGGTACAGGACGGTGAAGGGGAACTCGAACTGCTCGAGCACCCACCGGGTCCATCCGGATGGCATCGAGCCGCCATAGACGTCGAGCAGCGCGATGTGCGGCCTGGGAAGCGGTTGCAGGTTTCCTGGCGCGCGCCTCGCGTCTGCGCTGCGCACGCCGTGCGTGCGCGCCAGGTCTTGCAGGATCGCTCGCGCCCGCGGCGACTGCGCGACGAAGAACTTGCCTTTGTCCGGCCCTTCACCGAACATGCGATAGACCTGCTCGCCTGCCTTTTGCAGCTCATTGACCGCGGTGAAGGCGTCGTTGACTCTGCAGTCGATGACGTATCCTCCCGCGTCGCCGCTGATGTCGCACGGCACGGTGGGAGCCGCAACTTCTTTGAGCGATGGGAACTGCAGGTCGCACTTCTCGAGAACGCGGTCGAACTGGACGCCCATCGAAAAGGCTAGCGTCCATCCGGCGTTGTCGTACGGCGGAGTGGGCGGAGCGCCAGGGTATGGGATGTCGTCGGGGTGGACCTGCGGCTCGAACATGCTCATCACGTGCGGACGGAACGCCTGGTCGCAGCGCACGAGGTAGGAGCCGGCCGGGTACGACTTGCCGCTGACGTCGAACGCTTTGTCTGCCTGCTGGACTTCGACGCCGCCCTCGATCAGCGCGTTGATGAACTTGGTCGCAGTGGCGAAGTCGGGCTGGTCGGATGGAACGATGAACGCGCGCGGGTCGCGGTCCTCGGGCTTTCTTAGTTCGTCGAGAGACTTGGCGGCCTCGATCTTGCGCGGGTTGGCGGTCCACGAGTCCTTTTCGCCGCGCTCGATAGAGTTGCGCCCCATGCGCCAGATGTTGGTGAGCAGGGTCTCTCGGTATCGCGAAGCGTAGTCGAGGATCGCGTAGTCGGCGGTGACCGAATAGTCGACCGACTGCCGCAGGTGCCACTCTTGCGGCTCGATCGGGCTCGGCAGGTCCATGTTGGGTACCTGCTTGTTCGCGACGAACGGGATCCGCATGGGCGTCGGGCTGCCGATCGTCTCGGTGAGGATGCCGATCATGTTGTGGAAGTAGGCCATCGTTCGCAGGCCGCCGTTCCACCATCCGGAGTAGCTCGAACCGCTTCGCACGGTGACGCCGGGCTTGTGCTCGGCGAGGAACCGGTTCATCATCGCCGAGCTGACGAGGTCGAGCCCGCTGCGGACCATCGGGTCGACGTCGTAGGCGAACGGGTCGCGGAACGGCGGCGCGAACATGACGGTGCCCGCCGGCCCGGCCTGGTGGTGGTTGTAGACGATCTGCGGGTACCACTCGCGGTACATCACGCGGTTCATGTTCTTTGTCTCCTTCATCGAGGCGGTGAAGAAGTCGCGGTTGTCGTCGTGGCCGATGTACTTTTGGTAGAGGCGCGGCAGTCCACTGAGCGACCTCTCCTTCGGGTCCTGTTTGCGCATGTACCAGTCGGCGCACAGGTCCATTCCGTCGGGGTTTGCGTGCACGAGCAGCACGATGCAGTCTTTGAGGACGCGCTTGGTCTCGTCGTCGTTCTTGCTGACGAGCTGCCACCCGATCTCCATGAGCGCCTGCGCGCAGAGCACCTCGCTCGCGTGCAGCCCGCCGTCGATCCACACGACGCTCTTGCCGTCGTGCGCGAGCCTCTTCGCCTCTTCTTCTGTGATCCTTCCTCTTGCGAGCTTTTCCGCGATGCCCTTGTATTTGTCGAGCTGGCGCATGTTGGCCGGGTCGGTGACCACGGCCATGTACTGCGTGCGCCCTTCCTCTGTCTTGCCGATCTCGGTGAGGGTGAAGCGGTCGGACTCCGCGTCGAGCCTCTTCCAGTAGTCGGTGAGCTGTGCGTAGTCGGCGAGGAAGTAGTCGTCGCCGATGTCGTGCCCGAACTGCTGCTTGGGCGAGGTCTGCGCGTGCGCCAGCGCACACGCGAAAAGGGTCAGGATTATCGCAGCCCGTCTCATGGT
>CAMLDW010000106.1 GCA_946479035.1 uncultured Chthonomonadaceae bacterium
ATTGTTCAGCGATTGTTAGGCCATTGTTCAGCAGCAGTTCAGACACCGCTCTGCTCCCCCAACGCCCCGATGGCCCATAATGCCGCCATGGACGCCAAGCGGTTCCGCGAGCTGGCCCTAGGCGCGTTCCCGGCGACGGGCGCGCCCGCGCAGGTCGTGAGCGATCTGGCGCGCGAGGTCCACGCGGGCTCGGGCCAGATCGATGGGGCGCTGCGGGGCCGGGCGTGGACGGAGGCGCAGCAGCGCGCGCTTGAGGACTGCGCGAAGGACATCGTCGCGCTCACGGTGGAGGCGTTCGTTTACTACATACCCGCGTTCATGTGCGCGGCGGTGGCGAACCCGGAAGGGGACGCGGCGACGTACGCGATGTACGCGCTCTGCCCACTCGGGAGCTTTGACACGTTCGACGCGAGCACGTGCGCGCTGTTCACGAAAGGGCAGGCGGCGGTGGTCGGGGACTTCTTGCAGTTTTTGAACGACGAGCCGAGCTTCGAGCTGTTCACGGAGGAGATGAAGCCGGGGATCGAGCTTTGGCGGCGCCGGGCGCTTTAGCGGCCGGTCGGGTTCCAGAACACGCCCTCGGTCGACTCCTTGAGGTCCTTGGTGGGCAGCTCGGTGATCGAGCGCGACTTCTGCACCGCGTAAGGGAGCAGGATCGTGACGCGCCGGTTGCTGAAGTGCGATGGATCGGTGGCGATGCGCGGCCTGGTGTCGGCGTAGCCCTCGACGCTGGCGACCTGGCTGACAGGAACGCCGAACTGCTCCATGAGGTGCCGCACGGAGTTGGCGCGGTCGTGCGAGAGGTCGAAGTTGTCGTAGTTCGGGTTCTGGAACGGCCGGGAGTCGGTGTGCCCCTCGAAGACGAGCGGGTGGTTGGTGCGCGCGAGCACGGGCGCGATCTTTGACATCACCTCGACGGCCTTGGGCTGGACGATGGCGGAGCCGACCTTGAAGAAGACCTCGCCGTTCATGTCGCTCTCGATCAGCTCGATCTCGAGCCCGCGCTCGGTAAAGATGGTCTCGATGGACTTCTGTTCCAGCAGCTCTTTCAGCTTCGGGTCCTGTTTGATCTCCTCCAGGACCTGCTCGCGGACCTTTTGCATGTCCTCCTTTGCCTGCACGTCCTTGTGGATCTCGGCGTTCCCCTCGTTCTTCTGGTCGAGCATTTTAGAGCTCGGCTTGAAGGGAAGGACGTGGGCGTCGTTCTTGGGGTAGTTCTTGCTGAAGCCGACGGGGTCCTCGAAGTAGGCTTGGACAAGCTGGCGGTCGTTCTGGTTGAGCGACATGATCCACATGACCATGAAGAAGGCCATCATCGCGGTGACGAAGTCGGCGTACGCGACCTTCCAGGCGCCGCCGTGGTGGGCGGCGTGGTGCGCCTTCTTGCGCTTGATGATGATCGGGGTGCCTTCTTGCATCTCCCTCTC
This sequence comes from uncultured Chthonomonadaceae bacterium, assembly GCA_946479035.1. Next base: position 1,428 of record CAMLDW010000106.1, read on the forward strand.
TTAGGCCGCGGCCTTGTCCTTGACGGCCCTTTCGAGCTCGACGAACCCGGGCCGGACGCTGGGGTCGATGTTGCGTCGGGCGAACTCGACGCAGGTGATGGGGGACTCTCCGCGGGCGAAGCTGAAGAGCGCGTCGCGGATGCAGTGGAGGTACTGAGCGTCGATGCGGACGCGGTTGAGGAGGGCGCGGCTGATCGGGCCGAAGATGAGGTACGCGACGAAGATGCCGAGGAAGGTGCCGACGAGCGCGACAGCGACCGACATGCCGATCTCGGCGGCGTCGCCGCCGATCTTGGACATCGTCATGATGACGCCGAGCACGGCCGCGACGATGCCCATCGCGGGCATGGCGTCGGCGACGTTCTGCATCGCCTCTCCGGGGAGGCTCTCCTCCTGGTGCGCGGTCTCGAGGTCGATCTCCATCATCTCGCTGAGGTCGTGCGGCCCGACGGCGCCGGTGAGAACGACCTTCATCGTGTCCGCGAAGAACGCGACGGCGTGGTGGTTGCCCATAAAGCTGGGGTACTTGCTGACGATGTTGCTCTTTTCGGGGTACTCGACGTGCGACTCGAGCCCGAGGAGCCCTTCCTTTCGCGCGACGGAAAAGAGCTGGTACATCATCTTGAGGAGGTCGATGTACTGTTGCTTGGTGGGCTCGGGCTTGAGCAGGGCGGTTGTCGCCTTGATCGACTGCTTGAGGACCTTCACGCCGTTGGAGCCCAGGAAGATGCCGAACGCTCCGCCGAAAATGATGATAAATTCGGTCGGTTGGACGAGGACCATGAACTGCCCCCCGTGCAAAATGAAGCCAAGGAGCACACAGATAACGCCGGCGATGATTCCTATGAATGCGAACATCGTTGCAACGTGCGCGGGCGCCACAGCCCTGGGCTAGGCCGCGACGTCCGTACTTAGAGGAGATTGTCGGCTTTTGTAGCTCGGATACTCACGGATGCAGACCGTTCTCAGGCAGATTCGGCTCCTCGACCCCCACACGGTCAACCAGATCGCGGCGGGCGAGGTCGTCGAGAGGCCGGCCTCGGCGGTCAAGGAGCTTGTGGAGAACTCGCTCGACGCGGGCGCGAGGCGGGTCCAGGTTCACCTGGAGGAGGCCGGACGCAGGCTCATCCAGGTCGCCGACGACGGGTGCGGCATGGACGCCGGTTCGGCC
>CAMLDW010000107.1 GCA_946479035.1 uncultured Chthonomonadaceae bacterium
CAGCGCGTCGTCAGGCGCCGCCCCACGAACCGTCGAGCAGTGCCCGCGTTTCCTCGACGGCGATCTGCCAGAGCGCCAGCACGTCCTCGTCGGAGCGCTGGTAGAGGCCGCCATAGTTGCCGTCGGGGATGTAGCCGCGCATCGCGACCGGATCGAGCATGCGCACCTTCTCCATGTCTACCATCGGCTTCTGCGCCTTGGGCAGCTCGACGTTCAGCAGCCGAGTCCAGGGAAAGTTCTCCATCCACGATCCGTGCGAGGCCACCGGATCTATCGCCTGCACCTTCGCCCAGGTCTTCGGCGCGTTCCACCAGTTGTGGAAGAGCACACGGCAACCGGGGTGGTCGGCGGCCCACTCTTGCGCGAACTGCTGCACGGCGCCGTTGCCGCCGTGCCCGTTGCAGATCATGATGCGCTTGAAGCCGCTGTGCGCCATGCTGTCGAGAATGTCGCGCACGACGCTGAGGTGCGTGTCCACCCGGAGCGAGATGGATCCCGGGAACTCGCGGAAGTACGGCGTGACCCCGTAGGACAGGACGGGGAATACCGGGATGCCCAGCGGCTCGGCCGCTTCCGCGGCGACCCGTTCGGGCAGAATGCAGTCCACGGTGAGCCGCAGGTAGCTGTGCTGTTCGGTGCTGCCAAGCGGCAGCACCGCGCGGTCATCGTGTCGCAGGTAGGCCTCGACCTGCATCCAATTCATGTCGCTGATACGCACGCGCGAGAACATACAGCCTCCGCGTGGTGGTGGGGAGGAGGACCTGCCCTTGATGTGGAGGCGGTGAAGGTCAGTAGATGAACGGAATCAACCGCCGTCGCGTGCGCATGAATTCGCGATACGGCTCGCCCACCACCGCGAGCAAGGCGCGTTCCTCCACGGCGATGCGATAGCTGTACACGCCAAACGCCGCGAGCGTGAGCAACGCGAGGCTGGCCCAGTTTCCGAGCGCCAACCCAAAGCCGATGTTCATGAGCGTGCCGGCAGTGTAGGATGGGTGCCGCAGCAGCCGGTACGCGCCGCTGGTGATGATGCGTTGATCGGGAGCCGCGCGCACATCGCCCGTGAACGACCCTCCCAGGGCGCGGAAACAATGACGCCGCAAGAGACTGCCCAGGACGATGGCGACGATTCCCAGTCCGAGCGCCAGTGGCCTGACCGCGTCGGCCATGCGCAAGAACGGCATCCATCCCATGACCACCGCGATCGCCGACGCAACGCCGCCCGCGTAGATGATCACCTGGAAGGAGCCGGCATCCCGCGATCCGCCACGCATGACGGCCGTGCGCGCGGCGCGGACGATCTTGAATTCGGGTACATACGCCCAAATGCTCACGGCCCCAAACACGGGCCAGTAGGGCCATGTAAACGCCAGTGGCGTCATCGTGCTGAAATCTGATCGCTCCGAGACGGAGCGAAGACCATGAGCAAGGCCCCACCGAGGGCGGTCACCGCTGCGGAGGCCAGCAGCACCGTCCGCTGGGCCGGCAGCTGGAACGACGTCACGAGCATGATCGCGGCGTGGGCATAGCTCGACCAGATCGCGAACAGGAGGAGACTGCGGTGCGCGGCCGGATTCCGCGCGGCCATGAACACGAACACGCCGAGCGTCGCCAGTACGGAGTTCAACATCGGCGCGGCGGTACAACGCGGTGCGTGCAGGATGTTGCCGACGACCGGGACGATCGCGGTCGCGAAGAAGACCAGGCCTAGGAACCCCAAGACGACCGTGCGCACGCGCTCACGACTAAATGCTGCAGCCATCGGTCTGCTCCCGTGAAGAGGAGGGTCCCATTGTAACTCCCTCCCTTCCACGTCACCACTTTCTTGCAAAGCGAGGCGCGCAGCCTGTCATCCCGAGCGCCGCAGGCGCGAGAGATCTGCTTCTCAACACGAGGGATCTGTTTCTCAACAGCAGATCCCTCGCTCGCGCGCGTGCCGCGCGCTCGCTCGGGATGACAGGCTCGCTCACGTTCGTGAGAAGGATAGAGAGGGGAAGGGAATAGAAGTGGCTGTGCCTGCGGCAAAATGATGGCAGGGCCAGGAACCGGCTCTGGTATCCTGCTGCATCGTGCGGACCTACTACGTATACATCATGGCGAGTCGCTCCCGGGTGCTGTATACCGGCGTCACCAACGACCTGGCGCGACGCGTGGACGAGCACAAAAGGCGTCTCAACGCCGGGTTCACGAGCAGGTACCGCGTCACCCGCCTCGTCTATTTCGAGGAATTCGCGGACATTCGCGACGCTATTGCGCGTGAGAAACAGGTCAAAGATTGGAAGCGATCGCGGAGAACTAGTCTGATAGAAGCACGGAACCCGACCTGGGAGGACTTGGCAAAAGACTGGTAACTCCTCTCTATCCACCCTCCCCATTTCTTTTATTCAAAGGGACGCAGGCAGCTTGTCATCCCGAGCGCCGTAGGCGCGAGGGATCTGCTGGTTGGTCGAGCGCCGCAGGCGCGAGGGATCTGCTGGTTGGTCGAGCGCCGCAGGCGCGAGAGATCTGCTTCTCAACACGAGGGATCTGTTTCTCAACAGCAGATCCCTCGCTCGCG
>CAMLDW010000108.1 GCA_946479035.1 uncultured Chthonomonadaceae bacterium
GCACCCGTGAAGATGCCGATTGCGATCGCCCATCGCAGCGGGACGCCAACGATGGCGATGAATACGATAACGGTCGCGCCGAGCAAGCAACACTCGAGGAACATGCCGCGCACGTAATTGCCAAGTGCCTCGTCGACGTCGGCGAGCACGGCGAGCGTCGGCTCGAAGAGGCGATTGGGGACGACCCGGAGCAGACCACGCTTGATGCTTCCGGTATCCGCCAAGAGGAACAGGAAGATCAGTGGTGCGATCATCCAGGTCGACACGACAGTGTCCGGCGCACTGCTCGCCGTCTTCTCCGGCGAGGTCGTCGCGACCGCGGTGGAGCGCGGCGCCGACTCGGCGCGTGCGGCCCGGCGTGCCCGGATCTCGAGTACACGTGCGTTGGCTCGCTCGTACTCGAAAATCCGCCCGGATCCGATCGATGCCGGCCGGCTGCTTGACTGGTCCGAGTCGACGAACTGAGCGCGCTCATCCGGTGTCAGGGTCAGCAGCTCACTTACACGATCCACCAAGGGGTCGAGATCGCGGTAGGCCAACCGGTAGAGCCGATTGCCCCGCGTCCACGACGGGTCCAGGCCCATCACGGCCTGGTAGCGGTGGTGCAGCGCGTACAGCGCGCGAACGCGGAGCTCGAGCACCGCCATCTCGTTCGGCACGATAGCGCGGATGCTGTTCAGGCCGACGAGTGCGACCAGCGCGAGGACGAGCAGCGGCAGCGTGACGGCCAGAGCGCGCGGGATCCGCCAGCGTTCCAAGCGGGCAACGAGGGGTCGACAGATGTACGCGAGGAGGCCGCCCACCGACGCCGGCACGATCAGGTTCCTCAATCCCCAGACCAGGTAGACGGTGAGGGCGAGCGCCGCCACAGCAGCGGCACACTTCACCACGACCGCGGCAGGCTTCGCGCGGACGACCCGGATCACGACGGGGCCTCCGACTCATCCTCGGAGTCCCCGAGCGTCCGAGCCTCGGTCAAGATCTCGAGTCGCATGGCCATGATGCCGGCCAGGCTGATGAGGATCTTGTTCGCCAGTACCGGGAAGTTCGCGATCAACGCGTCGACGTCGGATCGGCCGAGCGCGAGCAGCGAGACCGGCCCGCGCGCCCTCACGGAGAACCAGCGGATCACCCCCGTCCTGATGGCGGCCGATTCCTCGAATGAGGCCGGCGGCTCCAGCAGGGCGATGGGCCTTACCCCGGTGCCGGCGCCGCGCCTGACGACCTCGACCACCCCGCGCCGCACGATGTACAGCGCCGCGCCGGGCCGCCCTTCTTCGCAGATATATTCGCCGTCACCGTAGTCGCGTTCGTGCACGATGCGGGCGACCTGCGCGAGGTCTCGCCGGGCGAGGTTCTCGAAGAGGCTGACCTGCGTGAGGAAGTCGACCAGGCTTCGGCGTCGTCCGGTCACGCTGGCATCCGGCACGCGGAACAGCGCCCGCGCTGCACCGATAACCGACATGGGCGCCGCCGAACCGGCGCCGGCGCCCACCGGGAACATGAGCTCCTTCAGTCCAGGAATCGTGAGCTTTGTATTCATGAAGGGTCCTCCATCGAGCAGTTGTCGGCATCCGAGTCCTCGAGATGAAACCGGCAGATCCGGCCATCAAGCTCCTCCGCCAGGCTGGCCAGCGGTCGCGGCGGCACGCGAAGCAGCGCGTCGACCTCGTGCGGAGCGAGCTTCACTCCGAGCTCGATACACGCGCGAGCGGGGTTCCGGAAAAAGTCGCGCCGGAACGAGGTGTCCGTCAGCATGCGCCCGAGTGCCCGTTCCACGTCCCGTTGGCTCATTTCCTTGTCCTCGGTTCCCCAGGGCTCGCAAGGATCGGACCAACGGTTTCGGGGCTGAATGGGCCCTCTTTGGTGCGACTTCGCACGTCGACGTGTGAATCCGCACGCCGACGTGCATCCGGGAACCGTCGAGCGCACCGTGACGCGCAACTCGCGAGAATCTCGCGCGGCTCGACCTTGGCTCGTCCCGTGCACTGAGCCCGCGGCCAGGAGGTACGCGTGATGATCGATCAGCGATTCGTGATGAGTGTGGTGCTCGGTGGATTGCTCGCCGGATGTGGCAATGTTTCTCGCGCCGACGCGCCGCCACCGCCGCCGGTGGTCCGGGCCGAAGTGGTGGTCGAGCAGGACGTCCCGGTCTCCGCCGAGTGGGTGGGGACGCTCGTCGGCTCCATCAACGCGCAGATCCGTCCTCGCGTCAGCGGCCACCTCGTGAGCCAGAACTATAAGGAGGGGACCGTGGTGAAGGCTGGCGATCTCTTGTTCCAGGTCGATCCGCGGCCGTACCAAGTGGCGTTCGACCAGGCGGGGGCCCAGCTCCTTCAGGCGCAGTCGCAGCTGAGCCAGGCCAAGGCGCAGGTCAGCGCGAGTCAGGCCCAGGTCGAGCAGGCGCTCGCGAAGGTCGCCCAAACCGACGCCGAGGTCACGAAGACCGCGGCCGATCAGCGGCGGACCGAGCTCAACGTCGGCCGCTACACTCCACTGGCCCAGCGCGGATTCGTGAGCCAGCAAGAGCTCGACAAC